>NZ_JAKSYO010000102.1 GCF_022829635.1 Methylobacterium sp. E-066 | reverse complement strand
CCAGGCCCGCGGCAAGACCCACAAGCAGGCCCTCATCGCCTGCGCCCGAAAGCTGCTCATCTACGCCAACACCGTCCTCGGCCGCGGCACGCCATGGCGTGCCGCGGCCGAGCCCGCATAACGGTTGCTCAGGATGAGGGTGTAGGTGGGATGAGCGTAGGTCTCTGACCGGGTCTCAGTAGCGGCCGGGCGGCGGCGGGGGCGGGTTGCCGTATTCGAGCTGCGTCTTGGCATCCGCCGGCCGGCGCGGCGGCGGGGTGAGATCGGGGGCGGCGGCCGGGGCGCTCGCGCAGGCAGCGAGGGTGGCGGCGACGAGGCCGGCAAGGATGCCGGAAAGCGTGACGCGGACGACGGAAGACATGAGCTGAGGCACTCCCGGCCATGCCCCCGGGGCGGAACGCACTGGTCCGCGGCGGGAGGATGCCATACGACACGGGCCAGCCCCTGTCGCGGGACCACCCACGATCCGGTCTGAACCGGGATCGTGCTGGAAGCTCGGCCGTACCGTGGCCGCATCATGGGGCAAGCGTGGCCGTTTCGCGTCGGCCTCGACCCATTCAAAAGGATCCGGACCCTGACCCCCGCCGCCCGCTGCTCCGCCGCCATCGAAGTCCTGACCGATATCACGGAGCGCCGCCGCCCGGCCGCCGACGCCCTGAAGGATTGGGGCCTCGCCCACCGCTTCGCCGGCTCCGGCGACAGGGCCGGGATCGCCAGCCTGGTCTACGACGCCCTGCGTCGGCGGGCATCGGCCGCCTGGATCATGGGTTCGGAGGCGCCGCGCGCCGTGCTGATCGGCTCCCTGCGGCTGCAGCAGGGCCTCGCCGCGGCCTCCGTGGCCGCCCTGTTCTCGGGCGAGCGCTTCGCCCCCGAGCCGCTGAGCGACGACGAGCGCGCGCGCCTCGAATCCGGGACGCTGGAGGAGGCCCCGCCCGAGGTGGCCGGCGATGCCCCAGCCTTCGTGCTGCCCGAGCTTCAGGCCGCTCTCGGCGACGACCTGATTCCTGAACTCAAGGCGCTGGCCCGGCGCGCGCCCCTCGACATCCGCGTCAACGCCCTGCGCGGCAGCCGCGACGACCTGATGCCGGCGCTGGAAGCTCACGGGGCCGCCCCGACACCCCATGCCCCCATGGGTGTCCGGATCCCGATCGGCGCCGACGGCCGCGGCCCGGCGCTCCATGTCGAGGCCGAGTTCCTGGACGGCTGGTACGAGATCCAGGACGAGGGTTCGCAGCTCGCCGCCCTGCTGGCCGACCCGCAGCCGGGTGAGACCATCGTCGATCTCTGCGCCGGCGGCGGCGGCAAGGCCCTGGCGCTGGCCTCCCAGACCAGGAACGGCGTCCGCCTGATCGCCACCGACGGCGATCCGCGCCGGCTCGCGCCGATCCACGAGCGCCTGCGCCGGTCCGGCGCCGAGGTCGAGGTGCGCACCCCGCGCAGCGGCAAGGCTCGGGCCGACGTGCTCGAGGATCTCGACGGCACGATCGACCGGGTGCTGGTCGACGCGCCCTGCACCGGCTCGGGGACGTGGCGGCGAAACCCGGACGCCAAGTGGCGCCTGCGCCCCGGCAGCCTGGCGTTGCGCGTCGCCGAGCAGAGCCAGGTCCTCGACCGGGCGGCCAAGCTGGTCCGGCCGGGCGGGCGGATCGTCTACATCACCTGCTCGCTGCTGCCCGCGGAGAACGACGCCGCCGTGGCCGGCCTGCTGTCGCGCTGGCGCGGGCGCTTCGACGCCGTGCCGGCCGAGACCGTGCTGGCGGCGGGACCGCCGAGCCTGGCAGCCGCCGTGCGCCAGACCGCCCACGGCCTGCAGATGACCCCGCTGCGGACCGGGACCGACGGATTCTACGTCTCCGTGATCACCCGGCGCAGCTGAGACGGCGCCGCTCCGGAACCACGCCCCCGTCCCGCGACGTTGGGCGAGGGATGTGTCAGGAGATCGTCATGCCCGAACCCGTCCCCTGCGCCGTCCGGACCCGGTCCTGAGCGACGCCCGGGGCCGGTTCATGCACCTCGACCGTCGTCTTCTGCTCGCTGGCCTGAGCACCGCTCTCGGCCTGCGCGCGGCCAAGTCCCAAGACAAACCGCCGGAGCCGGCGCCGCACGAGGCGATCCGTGCCCTGCCGCGCTCCCTGCCCGGGGCCGATCTCCAGGTGATCGACCTATGGCCCGGCGAGCCGCCGGGGGGCGGCACAGGGCCCGATTCGGACGGCTACCGCTACGTCGAGGGCGTTTCGGGCGACATCACCCGAGTGGCAAAACCCTGCCTGCTGGCGATGCGGCCGGCCAATCCCAACGGCGCGGCGATCATCGTGGCGGCCGGGGGCGGCTACCAGTTCATCGCGCTGGGCAACGAGGGTGTGCCGGTCGGGCGCGTGCTGAACGCGGCGGGCATCACGGTCTTCCTGCTGGTCTACCGCCTGCCTGCGGAGGGCTGGGGGGCGGGACCAGATGCGCCGCGGCAGGACGCGCAACGGGCCCTGCGGCTGGTGCGGGCTCGGGGTGCGGAATACGGCATCGATCCGGCCCGGGTCGGCGTGCTCGGCTTCTCCGCGGGCGGTCACCTGATGGGCGAGACCGCGGTCGGCACCGCCAACGATCTCTACGCGCCGGTGGACGAGGCCGACGCGCAGCCGGTACGGCCGATCCTGGCCGGGCTGATCTACCCGGTGATCACCATGCGCAAACCGTTCGACCGGACTGCGACGCGGCGGATTCTCGTGGGCGACGAGGTCACCCCGTTCGAGATGAAGACCTACTCGGTGGACCTTCAGGTCGGGCCGGAAACGCCCCCGACCTTTCTGGTCCAGGCGCTCGACGATCCGGTGGCGGTGGCCGACCATCCGCTGCTGATGTTCTCGGCGCTCCGCAAGGCGCGGGTCCCGGCGGAGCTGCACCTGTTCGAGCGCGGCGGCCATGGATTCGGGCTGGGTGCACCCGGAACGCCGGCCGCCGCCTGGCCGGGCCTGTTCCTGGCCTGGATCCGGCTCCACGGCTTCCTGCGGCCGTAGCCGCGCGATCAGTCCTCGCGCAGCCGGTGGAGCTTGGCGACCTTTGGGCGGCTGGTGCGGAACTGGCCGCGCTCCACCGCCACGAACACCACGATGGCGATGGCGATGATGCTCAGCCACCAGATCGCCGTGAGACCGACGCCGAGGCAGGCCACCGTGAAGGCGGCGGCGAAGCAGCCCATCGCTCCCGGGATCAGGGCCGGGATGTCCCGGCCGCCCCGGCGGATCGAGGCGTAGAGCGCGAAGGCAGCTGCCAGCGCGCCGACGATGCCGAGCTCGTACCAGAACTCGAACAGGGCCGTGGTCGGCGCGTTCAGCGGCAGCATTCCGACGAGGCGCCCGCGGAGCGCCGTCTCAAAGCCGTGGCCGGTGATGAGCCGCACCGGATCGGTGGTCACGACCTTCTGCCAGCTCTTCAGCGACAGCACGGCCGGCGACAGCGGCCCGAGCAGGGCGGCGCCGATCGGACGGGCCAGGAACGGCAGCAGCGGTGCTATCGCCAGGAGCGCCGCCGAGATCGTCGCGGTCAGCACCACGCCGAGCTTGGGCCGATAGCTCGTCACTGCGAAGGCCAGCGCCCCCACCGCCAGCGCGGCGATCTGCGTCGCGTCCGGCTGGACCGTCAGCGCCAGGGCGACCAGCAGGGCGAGCCCCAAAGCCTCGCGGTCGCGCCGCCGGGACCGGAGCCAGGCGAGCGCCGGCCAGACCAGAAGGATCAGCAGGATCAGGCCGCGGTCGAGGGCGCCGTCGTCGTCGATGCCGGGAGGCGCCAGGTGGGCGCCAAACAGCCCGAGCACGATCGCCACGATGGAACCGGCCACGACCCCAAGTGGCAGCAGGTAGAGGTTGGCCGAGCGCATCCGGTCGGGGAGGGCGAAATAGCCGAGCAAAGCCAGCCCGATCGTCGCCGCGAGGTTGGCGAGCCGCTCCACCGCCGGCCCGAGGAACGGCGTCCAGGTCAGCGACAGCACCGACCACAGCACCACCAGCATGCCGGCCAGGAAGGCCGGCGCGGTGAGCAGCCGGGATACGGCCGGGCGCACCGGGCGCTGGCGCCGGTCGATCGCGCTGGCGATGATCAGCAGCACCACGGCGATCGGCGCCAGGATCACGGTGGCCCGGCGGGCGACCTGCGCCAGCACCGGCAGGATCACGAACAGGCCGAAGAAGCCGATGCGCCGCAGCAGGGCGGCGGCGTCGAGCGCCGGATCGATCGTGGTGGGGTTCGACGCGCGCGGCATCTAGTGCCTTCTCCCGGACCGAGGCGGCCGGATCACGTTCGATACGCAAGCCCCGCGCAAGCCGCTGTAGACCCTGGGCAACACTCCCGTGTCCGCGCGCCGATGCGCCGCGGGTTCAGGCCACCCGCGTGGCCGCCCGGGGGCGTCTGCGGACGAGCCGCAGGCCGACATCCGACAGCACGCGCCAGCCGCCCCAGGCGGCCAGGAACCCGATCAGCCCCGCCGCCAGGCCATCGGCGTTGGTCGGGACGGCGGGGCTGAAATCCTGATAGGCCGCCTGCGCCACCGGCACGTCCGGGTCGCGCAGCATCGCGACCACGCGGCCCAGCGGGCTCGTCGCCGAGGCCAGGGCCTGTTGCTGGGAACTCAGCCGGGCGAGCCGGGCGATATCGGCCTGGGCGGCCTCGCCGCGTCGGGCGACGAGCTGGTCGGGATTCGTGCGCAGCCGGTCGACTGCGCCGTCGCGGGTGGTGCCGGAAGCCTGCGCGTCGGATTCGAGCACCGCCACCTGCCGGCGCAGCTCGTCGACCGCGCCGCCGAGGCGCTGCGCGTATTGCTGCGCGAATTCGGGGGCCTGGGCGGCGATCACGCCGCCGAGCAGGCCGAGGGCGAGGCCGAAAGTGCGGAACACGCGGAACACGTCAGACCCTCCGGTTCGGAATCAGGGCACGACACTCAAAGCATGACGGCGCCCGAGGACCAAAAATCAGGCCGGCAGGGTCAGCAGACCGGCCTGGCCGTCGGCGCAGCCGAACAGCATCCGGTTGCCGCGCGCGTCCCAGGCGAGCGCGGTGATACCGCTGCCTTGGACGGCGCGCCGCACCAGCAGCTCGGAGGCATCGGTGAAGCGGACCAGCAGGATGCAGCCATCCTCGTAGCCGACCGCCAGGACCGGCGCCTTTGGGTGGAACGCCACCCGCGAGACCCGCGCCGGCCGGACGCCGCATTCCCGCGGCGCCTTGCCGGTGGGGCCTTCCTTGGAGTCGAACGGCCAGACGATCGCCGCCTCGGCGCCGCCGGTGGCGAGCCAATCCCCGTCCGACGACCACGACACCGACCGGACCTTGCCGGGATAGCCCGACATCCGCATGTGGCCGCGATCCGGCTGGAGGCGCCAGCCGTGCAGGGCGTTCTCCTGCATGGTCGAGACCACGAACCGGCCGTCGGGTGACCATGTGACATCGATATGCGAGCCCTTCCAGCTCACGACCTCGGCGGGGGTCTCCAGATTCGGGAACCATAGACTGACGCCGTTGTAGTGTGCGACGCCGAGCCGGTAGCCCTTCGGGGCGAAGACCAGGCCGCGGGCGGTGGACGGGGCCGTGAAGCTCTTCTCCCGGCCCTTGGCGTCCCGGGCCACGACTGCGCGCCCCGCCGACCAGGCGACGGCGCCGTCCGGGTGCAGCGCGATGGCGTCGATCCAGGCGCCGCCCTTGGCGACGCCGAGTTCCTGGGTCGCGCCCCCGGGCCGGATCTCGACGACGCGGCCGTCGTCACCGCCGGTGACGAGGCGGTCGGAGCTACCGGCCGCCACCAGGATCCCGCTGTCGGGATGGGCGGCGATGCGCGCGAGATCGTCGCCCTGCACCAGGGCGACGGTGCCGTCGCCGAGCGCCAGGGCCGGCGAATCCTTCAGGAAATGCGCCGCGACCACGTGGGCGCCCGCTTCCAGCGGGGCGACGTGGTCGGTGAGGGAGGGATGGCTGACGGACTCGCTCATGGTGACTCGACCTTCTTGGCCCGCGGGCCGGCGCGCAGGACCAGCACCGCGGTGATGAGCGCGAGCACCCCCGAGACCGCCGCCGGCGCGACAAGGGCGTAGAGGGCGAACGCTTCGTAGGCCAGCGCCCCCAGGAGGGCGCCCAGCAGCAGGGACAACCAGACCAGCCCGTCGCCGATCCACCCGAACGGGTCACCCGTGCGAGTGAGCGCCCTGGCGATCTTCTGGCCCAGGCTGAACAGAGCTCCGGTGACGAAGGTGGTGCCGGCACGGAACCCCTGCACCTGCGCCAGCACTGCGTTCTGCGCCCCCATGGCGACGGCCACGAAGAACGCAGCGAGCCCCAGCTCGGGCGAGGCCAGTCCCAAAGCCAGGCCGCCGAGGATCAGCAGCGACTCGTAGGCCAGCACCACCGGGGTGGTCCAGCGGGACGGCACCAGGATCGCCAGGCCGCTGCCCAGCACCGAGCCGGTGAGGAAGGCCGCGATCAGAATCGCCGGCAGCACCATGCGGGAGAACTGCGCCTCGGCGCCGAACACCGCGAGCTGCGTGGTGTTGCCGCTCATGAACGAGGTGTAGAGCCCGCCCAGCCGCACGAAGCCGAGCGCATCGACGTAGCCGGCGAGCCCCGTGAGAAGCAGGCCGGTGCCCAGCTGCCAGGACCGGTTCACGAATCCGCCCTCCGGCCGCATTCCGGTAACGCACCGTTAACCATTTCGGACGCTCCGTTCACCGGCAGCGGGGCGGGGTTAACGGCCCGTGCACCAAGTCGGAGCAATTCGATGCAATCACCGCGAACGCCGGAGCGCAGGGGCCCGTTGCTCCTTCGATCCGGCGCGGGGCTACCGCGCCCCCGCCGGGTGAGTGGGAGTTGCGTCATGATGCCGTTCGCCGCCGCCTTCGCCTGCCCGTCCATGCCCGCCCTGGATTCGGCCGCCCCGACCATCCTCGTGGTCGAGGACGAGCCGACCGTCTGCGAGCTGGCCGCGGAGGCGCTTCTCGAAGAGGGTTATCGGGTGCTCACCGCCGCGGATGCCTGGGAGGCCGAGGCGATCCTGGCGCGGGAGAGCGTGGACATGCTCTTCACCGATATCGACCTCGCCCGCAACACGAACGGCTTGGCGCTGGCGCGCCGCGCCCGCAGCGTCTGCCCCGATCTGCCCGTCATCTACACGTCCGGCGGCCGTGCTTGCCTGTCGCCCGCCGATGCCGTCTCCGAATCGGTGTTCGTCCCGAAGCCGTATCGGCCGAGCCAGCTCGTGGCGCTGACCAACGACATGCTGCGCGCCGTGCACCATCACCACCACGCCTGACCCCGGATTTCCAAGGAACCCCGCCATGCGGCGCCCGCTGATCGCCACCGGCCTCGTCCTCGCCCTCACCTCCTCCGCCCTGGCGGCCCCGGCCACCTGCGACGTGAAGGGCGCCCAGATCGAGGAGGGGATCGCCGCCAAGACGGAACTGCGCAAGGACGCCAACGAACAGACGGTGCGCGACCTGCGCACGCTGCGCGACGCGGCGATCGTGCTGGAGACCTACAAGTTCCCCGGCGAGTGCGAGGTGCTGCTCGGTATCGCGAAATCGCTGCTGGCCAACCCCGACAAGACGATCGTGCAGGGCGGCAACACCGACGAGGACGAGGCTGAGAGCCTGGTCGAGGCGCGCGAGCCGAAGGCGAAGGCGCCGGCGGACGAGAAGGCACCGGCCGGGAAGACGCCGGCTCCGAAGGCGAATTGAGGGCGGGGGCAAGCTCGCGCAGCCGGGATCGACGTTCTTCCCGAAAACCCACCTCATCCTGAGAGGCGGTGAGTCGTTCGATCAGTGACGCTTCGACCGCATGAGCCGCAAATCGGTGCGGTCACGGATAGGCTTACGGGCGAGGACAAGGCGCGGGTCTCCTCGTCCGTGCGGGCTAGCGGATCCAGAGATCGGGGTCGGCAGGATACGCTGGAGACACCGCGGCTCTTCCTTCCCCGCAGAGCTACGATATTCACACATTGGCTTGCGAAAACCGCCACGTGCCCCCTCTCCCGTGTGGGAGAGGGTTGGGGTGAGGGACCAGGTTTTTCCGGAAAGCGCGCATCCCTCACCCTGTCCCTCTCCCGCACGGGAGAGGGGACCCGCGCCACATCCGGGGATGTGTGAAGCCGATAGCCCGCAGAGGGGGAGGGAGGGCGCACGATACGACGCGTCCAGACTTCCCCGAACACTTGAGGCGATCCCCTACCGCTCCTCGCCCGCGCTCGCCCCGAGCTTCGCCCGGGCCAGCGCCCGCCCCAGCTTGGCGGCGATCCGCTCGCGCAGGATGTCGGCCATCTCGATATCGACCAGCCGCCAGCTCAGGCCCCTCAGACGCAGGCGGATTCGGGTGCGCTCGGCCCGGGGAGCCTCGGGCGGGATCGGGATCACGACGGCCCGGAAGCCGCGCATTTCCAGCGCGGCGTAATAGGGCAGGAGCCGACCGACGCTGCGGATCGCCAGGCCCTCGGCCTTGAGGTCGGCGGGGCGCTCGATGTCGAGCTTGTCGGGCCAGCCGTTGTCGAGGAGGTCCATCACTGTCTCGGGCGTGACCAGGGTCTCGGCCAGCGCCAGAGCCAGTCCGTAGGCCACGTCATTGAGGCGCTGCCGGTCGCGGGGTTCGAGGTCCAGGTCGGTGTCGGAGGCGGAGCGCACCGCTCCGGTGATCTGGCGGACCAGGGACAGCCGCAGCGTCCGGAAATTCACGTGGCTTTCGATATAGGCCACGTCGTGCCGGCGCACGGCCTGCGCCAGGTCGTAGAGCGACCAGAGCGGGCTCACCGTAAAGGCGAGCCAGGCCAGAGCGAGCGCGAGCGGGATCGCGAGCCAGCGCACCACCCTACGATCCCGTCCGAGCCGTCACGGCCGCGAAGCCCAGGTTTCAAGCCCCGCGAAGGCCGCCACCACGCCCTCGTAGACCGGCCGCTTGAACGGCACGATCAAGTCCGGAAGCTCGGCGAAGCGCGCCCAGCGCCAGGCGTCGAACTCGGCCTTGTGTGCGCCGCCGCCGGGGCTCAGCACGTCGATTAGATCCTCGCTGCCGAGGAAGCCGTAGGCGAACCATTTCTGGGTTTGGCCGCGATAACGTCCCTTCCAGGCCTGCTTCGCCACCGCCGGGGGCAGGTCATAGGTCAGCCACTCCGGAATCTCGCCGAGCGGGCGGACCGCGTCCGGCGGCACGTTGGTCTCCTCGTAGAGTTCGCGAAGCGCCGCTATCGACGGATCCTCTCCGGGATCGATGCCGCCCTGGGGCATCTGCCACATATACGGGCCGGCGACGTGCTCCGGGCCGGCATCCTTGGTCCGGCGCCCGACGAAGACGCCGCCCGAGGGCGCGATCAGCGCGACGCCCACGCAGGGGCGGTAGGGCAGCGCGGCCCCCGAGTCGGAATCTGTGGTCATCGCGGGCGACCATAGGTCAGGGGCAAGTCGCGCGGCAACGGCGCCGGCATCGGAAAGCGCGCGCTCAATTGGCCGTGCTGACCCGCTTCTCCACGGACCCGCGCAGGGCGACGCTCGCCGGGACCAGGCGGATGCCGCGGGTGTCGAGATCCTTGGCCCAGCGGGCGATCCGGTCGACGCTGAGGGCCGCGCCGCCGGCCGAGACCAGGGCGAAGCCGGTGGCGCGGGCCTTCGCCTCCGCTTGAGCCAGCGCCGCGTCGATGGCGTCGGCGCGGGGCACGGCGTCGAGGACGATCTCGGCCCGGGCGATCGGGGTGCGGGTCTTGTTGGTCAACGCCGGTTTTGGGCCGGTGCCGTCGTCAAGGTAGCCGAGGCCGCGGGCGCCGATCTCGCGCAGGATAGGCTCGAAGGCCGGGTCGGCCATCATCTTGGCGCCCATGAAGTTCGCCACGCCGACATAGCCCGGGAAGCGGGCGAGCGACCAGGCGAGGCGGTCGGCATTCTCCAGGCCCTTCAGGGCGGTGAGCAGGGTCTGGGGGCCGGGATCGCTGTCGGGATAATCGAACGGCTCCATGGGCAGTTGGAGGAAGACCTCGTGGCCGGCATCCCGGGCGCGAGCGGCCGAGCGCTCGGCCTCGGCGCCGTAGGGCAGGAAGGCGAGGCTCACGGCCTGGGGAAGGCGTACGGTCGCGCCGGCGGTGGCGGCCTGGCCGACGCCGAGGCCGGTGACCAGGATCGCGATCCGGGGGCCGGTGCCGGGCTCCTCGGCCCGGGCGTAGACGTCGAGGGGGCGGACCCGGCCTTCGCCGAGCTTCGGCATCGTGCCGTGGCGGCCCTGCTCGCTGATGCGCGGGTCCGGCGCGGGGCTGAGCCGGGGCACGTTGGCCGGCGGCACGCGGATCACCACGGCCTCGCTCGGGCCCGAGCCGGGCGGACGCACCACCGTCACGCCGGAGGCGGTCTCGATCTCCTCGGCGCTGCGCTGCTGCGCCCCGCCCGCATTGACCACCGCCGTGCCCTGCGGCTCGGGCGCCGCCGCCACCGGGGCGGGGGCGGCCCGCGACGGGGGCTCGCGCATCGTGATCGCGACTTCCACGCGCGGCTCGCCGCCCTGGGGATCGCCCAGCGCCAGCACGAGCCCGCAGGCCGCCAGCAACCCGCCGGCGATCACGCCCGCGGCCACCTTGGGCCGGCGCAGCGGCGCGACGAGGCGCCCGAACCGGCCCAGGGGCTGCTCCGGCGCCTGCGCCTCCGGCACCCCGAGGGGGCGCGTGAGGATATCGTCGGTGGGTTCGGTCAAGCGGCACTCGATGCGGAGTCGCGTCCCACGCCCGATAGCAGCGGCACGAATCCTGGCGATCATTGCCGGCCGGTATGGTTAATCTTCCGCTAACGTCTCGAATGGCCACGAAAAACCCCGCCCGGCACATCTGCCGGACGGGGTTTTTTGGGGTTGCGGTCCGCGGACGCGTTTTAATTAGGCACGCTCGGCTTCTGCGGCGCCTGGGTGCCGTTGGCGGCGCCCTTCTGGATGCCATGCAGGAAGTCGATCGCCGAGAGGAGCTGCTTGTCCTTGGCCGGGTCCGGCGGGATGTAGGCGGAGGAGCCGCCGCGCTCGTCGGTATCCTTCTGCTTCAGGTGGCCCTTCAGACCGGCCTCACCCTTGGTCTCGTCCTTGCCCTTCAGCTCGTCGGGCACGTCCTGCAGCACCTCGATATCCGGCTCGATGCCCTTCGCCTGGATCGAGCGGCCCGACGGCGTGTAGTAGCGCGCCGTGGTCAGCCGCAGGGCGCCCGAACCGCCGAGCGGGATGATCGACTGCACGGAGCCCTTGCCGAAGGAGCGCGTGCCCATGATGGTCGCGCGCTTGTGATCCTGCAGGGCGCCGGCCACGATCTCGGAGGCCGAAGCCGAGCCGCCGTTGACCAGCACCACCACCGGCTTGCCCTTGGTCAGGTCGCCGGCCTTGGCCGAGAACCGCTGGGTCTCGTCCGGGTTGCGGCCGCGGGTGGAGACGATCTCGCCCCGGTCGAGGAAGCCGTCGGAGACCATCACGGCCTGGTCGAGCAGGCCGCCCGGGTTGTTGCGCAGATCGACCACGTAGCCCTTCAGCTTGTCGGCACCGATCTCGCCCGACAGCTTGTCGATGGCGGCGCGCATGCCGTCGAAGGTCTGCTCGTTGAACTGGGTCAAACGGATATAGGCGACGTCGCCGCCCTCGACCTTCGAGCGCACCGGCTTGATCTTGATCACGTCGCGGGTGAGCGTGACGTCCAGCGGCTCCTTGGCCTCCTTGCGGGAGATCTTGAGCTTCACGGCCGAATTCACCGGGCCGCGCATCTTGTCGACCGCCTGGTTCAGGGTCAGGCCCTGGACCTGATCGTCGTCGATCTGGGTGATGATGTCGTTGGCGAGCAGGCCCGCCTTGGCGGCCGGTGTATCGTCGATCGGGGTGACGACCTTGATCAGGCCGTCCTCCATGGTGACCTCGATGCCCAGCCCGCCGAACTCACCGCGGGTGGTGGTCTGCATGTCACGGAACGCCTTGGCGTCCATGTAGCTCGAATGCGGGTCGAGCGAGGTCAGCATGCCGTTGACGGCAGCCTCGATCATCTTCGACTCGTCCGGCTTCTCGACGTAGTCGGTGCGGACCTTCTCAAACACGTCGCCGAACAGGCTCAGCTGGCGATAGGTCTCGGCCGAGGCGGCCACCGCCCGCGGTCCCGACAGGAAGTCGGTCTGGGTCGCCACCATGGAGGTGCCGGCACCCAGGAAGGCGCCGAGCATGATCAGGGATGTCTTGCGCATCAGCCGCGAACCTTCTCGCCAAGTATCTTGTCACTGGGGCTCTTCGCCCACCACGGCTCCGGATCGACGGAGCCGCCATCCTTCTTGAACTCGACGTAGAGGGTCGGCTCGCCGTCGGACCCGGGCGGGCCCGCGCTACCCTCGCCCATGCTGCCCACGGGTTCCCCCGCGAGAACGAACTGGCCGACCTCTACGCTAATCTGATCCATCCCCGCCAGCAGAAGATAGTAGCCATCGCCGGCGTTGATGATCAAGAGACGCCCGTAGGACCGGAACGGCCCCGCGAACTGGACCCAACCATCGGCTGGGGAGGAGACCAGCGCCTTCGGCCGCGTCGTGAAGGAGACGCCGCGGGTGGTCCCGCCATTGCCGTCCGGCTGGTTGAAGCCCCGCGCCAGCCGCCCGCTGACCGGCCGCGGCACTTCGCCCCGCGCCTCCGCGAAATGCACTTTCGGGGCCAGACGGGCCGGATCGCGGAAGCCCGCCGCGGCGAAACGCTCCTGCGTCACCCGCGCCTCGCGCTCGGCGGCGGCCTTGGCCTCCTCGGCCGACCGCTTGGATGCAGCGACCTCGGCCTCGGTGCGGTCGAGCAGGTCCTTGAAGGATTTGGCCTGGGCGCCGAGTTCGGCCGCGCGCTTGCGCTCCGCCGTCAGGCCGCTCTCCACATCCGCCTGCCGGGCCCGCCGGGCGGTGACCAGGGCCTGGAGGCGCTGCTGCTCGCGTGCCCAGCCGGCGAGGTCGTTGGCCAGCCCCTCCTTGTCCTGCGCGATCAGGCCGCGCAGGCGGATCATCTCGGCGAGATCGGCGGCCAGGGTGTCGACCTCGCCGCGCAGCTCCGGCACCACGGCGCCGAGCAGCATCGAGGTGCGGATCACCGCCAGAACGTCCTCCGGGCTCACCAGCACGGCCGGTGGCGGCCGACGGCCCATCCGCTGGAGCGCCGCCAGGATCTCGGCGACGATGCCGCGGCGGGCATGGAGCGAGCGCCGGATCGCGGCCTCGCTCTCGGTCATCGCCTTCAGGCGCTCTTCCAGGCGGCTCAACCGGTCCTCGGTGGCCTGCGCCTGCCGCCCGGCATCGAGGAGCGCGCTGTCGAGCTTGGCCCGGTCCGAGCCGATCGCCGCGATCTCGCCCTCGAACTGCGCCCGCTGGCCGGCGCTGGCGGCGAGTGCCTCCTGGACCCGCTTCAGATTCTCGGCTCGCCGCTCGCGCTCCTCGGTGGCACGCTGGATCTTATCGGCCTCGGCATTGGGGGCCGGGTCCTCGGCGCGCGACGGCCCAGCCGCGCAAGCCAGCGCGATCAGCACGAGCGCGCGGAGGGTTGAACGCTGTCGGACGATACGGGCGAGGCTATCGAACCGCACGGCGCCTCAGCCCGGCTCGCCGCGGTGATACGGGTGGCCGGCCAGGATGGTCAGACTGCGATAGATCTGTTCGAGGGCGAGCACGCGCACGAGTCCATGGGGCAGGGTGGCGGCCCCGAAGGACAGGATCAGCTCAGCCTTCGTCCGAATTGAGGCATCGAGCCCGTCCGGGCCGCCGATCGCCACCATCAGGGCCGGGCGACCGGCGTCGCGCCAGCCGGTGATCCGCTCGGCCAGGGCCTCGCTGGCGATGTCCGAGCGCCCGCGCTCGTCATAGGCCACCAGCACCCCGCCGGGCGGCAGTTGCGTCAGCAGGGCGGTCGCTTCCTCGGCGCAGCGGTCCGGCGCCCGGCGGGCCCGGGACTCCACGATCTCGACGCTGTCGCAAGCGGAAAAGCCTAGGCCGCGGCCGAGCTGCGCCGCCCGGTCGCGGTATCGTGACGCGAGCTCACGCTCCGGGCCGGCCTTCAACCGGCCGATGGCTGCCAGGACGAGGCGCACGGGGGAGGGGTCTCTTGCTGTGTCGGGTCGGATGACCTGTGCTCGATCCCACTCGATCCCTCATCCTGAGGTGCCCGCGTTAGCGGGCCTCGAAGGAGGGTTCCAGAGATCACAGCGACCTCTGGAGGGCTCCTTCGAGGCGGCTTCGCCGCACCTTAGGATGAGGGGGATGGGTGGGACAGATGTTGCCTCACCGTCATTGCGAGCGCAGCGAAGCAACCCAGGGCAGCGCGCGATCGCCGAAGGTGGCGCACTGGGTTGCTTCGCTGCGCTCGCAATGACGGCGTGGGTCGGCGGACCGCTAATCCGCCGCCAGGCCGACCGGGCGGTCCGCGCCCCACATCTTCTCGAGATTGTAGAAGCCGCGCACTTCCGGGCGGAAGATGTGGACGAGCACGTCGCCGGCGTCGATCAACACCCAGTCGCAGGCCGGCATGCCCTCGACCCGGGCGTTGCCGTAGCCGCGGCTCTTCATCTCCTGGATGAACTTGTCGGCGATCGAACCGACATGGCGCTGCGACCGGCCGGAGGCGATGATCATCGTGTCGGCGAGCGAGGTCTTGCCCGCGAGGTCGATCGCGATCGTCTCCTCGGCCTTCATCTCGTCGAGGCAGAACAGGGCGAGCGCCTTCAGGTCGTCCGAGCGCGCCATCCCGGGCTCTTCCGGGACGGGGGCATGGGTGCGGATGGTCTCCGTGCGAATGGTCTCGGGCAGCGTCCTGATTCCTCGTGTTGTCGCGCCGCCCTCTCGGGGCGCGCCGACCGGTATGAAATTGGCTGTATCGTGCGGCGATTGCAACTGCGTCGCATGCGAAGGGGCTCAGGCACCCCGCCGGCCGTTGCGGATCTCGGTGGAGGACAGGGGCGATCGGGGGCCGTGGAGGAACACCCAGGCCGGCGGCGGACGGGTCGGCAGGGTGTGGGCCGCGTCCTCCGGGACCCGGGCTCCGGCGAGCCGATGGGCGGCCCGGGCGCTGAGCGGCGTCATGGTGAAGCCCGGCCGGTCCATGATCGCGATCGGCACCAATTGGGCGATCTCGGCGAATCCTTTCCAGCGGTGGAAATTGCCGAGCGAATCCGCCCCCATGATCCAGACGAACTGCACCCCGGGGCAGCGGCGGGTCAGGTAGCGCAGGGTCTGGATCGTGAAGCGCACGCCCAACGCCGCCTCGATCCCGGTCACCGCGATGCGCGGGTGCCGGGCGATCTCCCGGGCCTGGGCGCAGCGCGCCTCCACGGAAGGCAGGGCGATCCGGCTCTTGAGCGGGTTGCCGGGGCTCACCAGCCACCACACCCGGTCGAGCCCGAGCCGCCGCAGGGCCGTCACGGTGACGTGGCGGTGGCCGTGATGGGCGGGGTTGAAGGACCCGCCGTAGAGGCCGATCCGCATGCCGGGGGCGCTCGGCGGCAGGGTCAGCCGCACGCCGGGACTTCGCGCGG
Source organism: Methylobacterium sp. E-066 (assembly GCF_022829635.1). Lineage (GTDB taxonomy): Bacteria > Pseudomonadota > Alphaproteobacteria > Rhizobiales > Beijerinckiaceae > Methylobacterium. Next base: position 59,770 of record NZ_JAKSYO010000102.1, on the reverse strand, counting down.
GATCACGGACGGATCTGGCCGCTGCCGTGGACGCGGTACTTGAACGTGGTCAGCTGCTCGACGCCCACCGGGCCGCGGGCATGCATGCGCCCGGTGGCGATGCCGATCTCGGCCCCGAAGCCGAACTCGCCGCCATCGGCGAACTGGGTCGAGGCGTTGTGGGTGACGATCGCCGAATCGACCTCCGCGAGGAAGCGGGTCGCCTCGGCGCGGTCCCCCGTGATGATCGCGTCGGTGTGGTGCGAGCCGTAGGTCTCGATGTGCTCGATGGCCGCCTCGATCCCGTCGACTACGCGCACCGCGATGATCGCGTCGAGATATTCGGTGTGCCAGTCGTCCTCCGAGACCGGTGTCACCCGGGGATCGACCGCCTGGGTCTCGGCATCGCCGCGCACGGCGCAGCCGACATCGAGCAGGGTGCGGACCAGGGGCGCCAGATGGGTCGCCGCGCAGGCACGGTCGACCAGCAGGGTCTCTGCGGCGCCGCAGACGCTGGTCCGGCGCATCTTGCTGTTGAGCAGCACGGCCAGCGCCATGTCGAGATCGGCCGCCGCCGCCACGTAGACGTGGTTGACGCCGTCGAGATGGGCGAAGACCGGCACCCGCGCCTCGGCCTGGACACGCTCGACCAAGCCGCGCCCGCCCCGGGGCACGATGACGTCGATGCAGCCTTCGAGGCCGCCGAGCATCAGCCCGACCGCGGCGCGGTCCCGGGTCGGCACCAGCTGAATCGCGTCGGCGGGCAGGCCCGCCTCAGCCAGGCCCTCGCTCATCGCCTTGGCGATCGCCATAGCGCTGCGGTGACTGTCCGAGCCGGCGCGCAGGATCGCGGCGTTGCCGGCCTTGAGGCACAGCGCGCCGGCATCCGCGGTGACGTTCGGGCGGCTCTCGAAGATGACGCCGATGACGCCCAGCGGCACGGCGATGCGCTCGATCAGCAGGCCGTTCGGCCGCTCGATCGCGGCGAGCTGGCGCCCGACCGGATCGGCCAGCGCGCCGACCTTCTCGACGGAGTCGGCGATTCCCGCGAGGCGGCCGGCATCGAGGGCGAGCCGGTCGATCAGCGCGGCGCTCTGGCCGGCCTGGCGAGCGGCGGCGACGTCGCGGGCGTTCTCTCGCAGGATCTCTTCCGCATTGGCCCGCAGGCGCTCGGCGATCAGCCGGAGCGCCCGGTCCTTGGTCTGGGCCGAGGCGAGCGCCATGCGCCGGCCGGCGACGCGCGCCCGCCGGCCGATCGCCGCCATCATTTCCGGCAGGGCATCGGCCTCGGCGAGATCGGATCTCAGGTTCAGGACGGGCACGGTGGCGTCCTCGGTGTTCGAGGGCCGCTGGAACCGGCCCGACAGGGGGTGAGGCCGTATTTGCACATCGGGCGACGGGCCTACAAGTGTGCTGAACCGCCGAACGTGACAGAGATCGTCCGATTCACGATTGGACAATAATCGATCAGAATCAGTCTAGTCTAAAACAATGCCAGATCATCCCGATGCACCATCCAGGCGCGGCCCGGATAGTTGAGCAGTTCGGGGATGCGGGCGCTCGGATGGCCGATGATCAGCGCGGCCTCGGCGCTGTCATACGCGACGAGCCCGCGGCCCAGCACCCGCCCCTCGACATCTCGGATCATCACGGCATCGCCCCGGGAGAAGCTGCCCTCGATCGCCCGGACTCCCACCGGCAGCAGGCTGGCCCCGCCGAGCAGGGCCTTGGCGGCGCCGGCATCGATGGTCAGCGTCCCGCGCGGCTCCAGGGAGCCGGCGATCCAGGTCTTGCGCGCTGCGGTGGGCGTCGAGCCCGACAGGAACCAGGTGCAGCGCGCGCCCTCGCGGACCGCCTTCAGGGGGTTCTTGCCCCGCCCGTCCGCGATGACGAGGTGCGTGCCCCCGGAGGCCGCGATCTTGGCCGCCTCGACCTTGGTGCGCATGCCGCCCCGGGACAGTTCCGAGGCCGGCCCGCCGGCCATCGCCTCGATCTCCGGGGTGATGCGCTCCACCACCGGCAGGTGGCGCGCCTCCGGGTCCGACTGGGGCGGTGCGGTGTAGAGCCCGTCGATATCCGAGAACAGCACCAGCACGTCGGCATCGATCATGGTGGCGACCCGGGCGGCCAGCCGGTCGTTGTCGCCATAGCGGATCTCGGAGGTCGCCACCGTGTCGTTCTCGTTGACCACCGGGACGGCGCGCATCTCCAGGAGCTTCAGCACGGTGGCCCGGGCGTTGAGGTAGCGGCGGCGCTCCTCGGTGTCCTGCGGGGTGACCAGGATCTGCCCCGCCACGATGCCGTGGTGCCCGAGCGCCTCGGCCCAGTGCCGGGCCAGGGTGATCTGACCGACCGAGGCCGCGCCCTGGCTCTCCTCCAGCCGCAGGATCCCGGGCGGCAGGCCCAGCACCGTCCGCCCCAGGGCGATGCTGCCCGAGGACACGACCAGCACGTCGACGCCCCGGCTATGCAACTCAGCGATGTCCTCGGCCAGGGCCGCCAACCAGGCATGGCGCAGCCGGCCGGCATTGCGATCGACCAGCAGGGCCGACCCGACCTTGATGACGACGCGGCGGAATTCTTCGAGGGCCGGGATCATAATGTTTCGCAGAGACGGGTTACCGGGTGCGGTTTGGACGAAGTCCGCGCGAATGAACAGCGGCGGTTCTGCGAAGGCCCCAGCCGGCCAGCGTGGACAATCTCAAGGCGACGGACTGTAAGCCGGCACGAGATCGGTGTGGATAAAGTCGTTGCCTTTGAAGAGAAGCGGCACCGCGTGGACCTTGGCGACGGCGTAGGACAGGCAATCACCGAAGTTCAGGTAGGCGATGTGCCCCTGGCCCTTCCCGTAACGGTTGAAAGCGTCGGCGGCGGCTCGAAAAGCGTCCAGGCCAAAATCCACGGTTCGTATGCTCGGCGTAGCAATGAGACGATCAAGGAATGCATCGGCGAATGCTGGCATCAGCGAGCCGAGCACCATTCGTGTCTCTAGAAGCGTCGGAGTTCCAACGATCGCCCGATGCCGCACGATCAACGCGTCAAAGATTCGCCCCTCAGGCTCATCAAGCGCGATTGCAACGAGGGCGGAACTGTCCAGCGCAATCATGCCGGCAGGCCGTTCCAGTCGTAGAGCCATCCGTGATCGTTGAAGGCTCCGGGAACGATATGCTGGCGGGCCTCGGCTACCAGGGCGCGGATCGCGTCGAGTTCGACCTGTTGCCCGGGTTCGAGGCCGCTTCCCGGCGCTATACGGCGGTCGAGATCGTGCAGCGCTTTCGCGACTGCCTCATCCAGGGAAATCCCGAGCCGTCCGGCGATGTCGCGGGCCAGCTCGAAATCCTCGTCGCGAATCGTCACCTGCTGCGTCATCGGGATCTCTCCGAGACCAGATTAACCGGTGGGAACCGCACCGTCACTCACGGCTGCCAGGCCACCACCGGCTGGGCATTCGCCTCCTCAGCCATGCGCGCATCGATCTCGGTCCGGATCGCCCGGAGCGCCTCAGGGACGCCCTTGCGGCTGGCTGAGGACAGGACCAGCGGCGCCCGGCCTGCCGCGCGCTTCAGCTTGGCGACCTGGCTCTTCAAGGTCTCGGAATCCAGCGCGTCGGCCTTCGAGAGCGCCACGATCTCGGGCTTGTCGGCCAAGCCGTTACCGTAAGCCTCGATTTCACCGCGGACCAGCTTGTAAGTCTTGCCGGCATGCTCGGTGGTGCCGTCGACGAGGTGCAGCAGCACCCGGCAGCGCTCGACATGGGCCAAAAACTTGTCGCCCAAGCCGACGCCCTCGTGGGCGCCCTCGATCAGGCCGGGAATGTCGGCGAGCACGAATTCGCGGTTGTCCGAGCGGACCACGCCCAGGCCCGGATGCAGGGTCGTGAAGGGGTAGTCGGCGATCTTCGGCTTGGCCGCCGTGACGCTCGCCAGGAAGGTCGACTTGCCGGCATTCGGCAAGCCGACGAGGCCGGCATCGGCGATCAGCTTGAGGCGCAGCCAGATCCACATCTCCTGGCCTTCCAGGCCCGGATTGGCGTGCTTCGGGGCGCGGTTGGTCGAGGTGGTGAAGTAGGCGTTGCCGAAGCCGCCATTGCCACCCTTGGCCAGCCGGATTCTCTGGCCGACCTCCGTGAGATCGGCGACCAGCGTTTCGCCGTCCTCGGCGAGGATCTGCGTGCCGGCCGGCACCTTCAGCACCACGTCGGCACCGTTGGCGCCGTGGCAGTTCGAGCCCATGCCGTGCTCGCCCTTCTTGGCCTTGAAGTGCTGCTGGTAGCGATAGTCGATCAGGGTGTTGAGGCCCTCGACGCACTCGACCCAGACATCGCCGCCGCGGCCGCCATCGCCACCGTTCGGGCCACCGAACTCGATGAACTTCTCGCGCCGGAACGCGACGCAGCCGGGACCGCCGTCGCCGGAGCGGACATAGACCTTGGCTTCATCGAGGAATTTCACGGTGCATCTCGTCGCTGTTTGGCCTCGGCAACCGGGGAGTCGTCGAAGGATATAGGGAGTGCGCCGGACAGTTCGACGCGGTGCCCGGCCTCTCCGTCCGGAGAGGCCGGTTCGCCTTGCTTCAGGACGCCGCCGCGAGGTCCGCCGTGGGGTCGAATGCGCCCGCACGGTCCGCCCAGTCGCCCCGGTCCAGGCCGAACAGATCGACCTCGCGGTCGCCGCCGCGGGCCGGGCAGGCGCGCGGGCCGCGCCCGGTCACCCGGAATCCGACCTTCTCCAGAACACGCCGGGACGCCGGGTTCGCCGGCAGCGCCGAGGCTTCGAGCCGCCCCCCGCCCGCATAGGCGAAATAGGCATGGACCAGGGCCCGCGCCGCCTCGCCCATCAGCCCGTTGCCCCACCAAGGCTGGCCGAGCCAGTAACCGAGATGCGGCGCCCCGCCGCCACCCGAGATCCCGACGAGGCCGATCAGGTTTGCCGGAGCCTGACGCTCGGCAAGCGCCAGGGTCAGGCCGGTGCCGGCGCTGTTGGCCCCACGCGTCGTGAGCAGGAACGCATCGACGGTGTGCCGGTCGAGCGGGTGCGGGATCCGGGCGGTCATCTCGGCTACCGCCCGCTCGCCAGCGAGCCGGAGGATTGCGTCCTTGTCCTTCGCCGTCGGCCAGCGCAGCCACAGCCGGCGCGTCTCGATCCGGAAAACGTCGTCGCGGGTGAGATCGGGGAACATCGTGCCCTCGCAGGGCGGCGTTCCCGGCTCCGGGGCACCGCCTCAAGACGACGAAGGGGAGGATGGTGCCCCATCCTCCCCGGTGTTCCGTCCGATCCGTCCCGTCAGGGGCTCGGCATCGACGTCTCCGGTCCGGTGTGGGACACCGGGCGGGACGCCAGCTTCGCCGCTCGGGCGCCCGCCTGTTATTCCGCGGCCTGGGCCAGCGGGGTTACGGCCACGAAGGCGCGCCCGCGGCGCGTCTCGAAGCGGACATGGCCCGGTACCAGCGCGAACAGCGTGTGGTCCTTGCCCATGCCGACATTGCTGCCGGGATGCCATTTGGTGCCGCGCTGGCGCACGATGATGTTGCCCGGAATCACGGCTTCCGAGCCGAACTTCTTGACGCCGAGGCGCCGGCCTTCCGAGTCGCGGCCGTTGCGGGACGAGCCGCCTGCTTTCTTGTGTGCCATGGGATCTGCTCCGAATGCGTGTGGGTCGCGCGGATCGCGGGCCTCGCCTGGGGCCCGCGCTCGATCACGCGGAGATGCCGGTGATGCGCACCACGGTGTGGTGCTGGCGGTGACCGCGCTTGCGGCGCGAGTTCTGGCGGCGGCGCTTCTTGAAGGCGATCACCTTCTTGTCGCGGCCGTGGCTCACGATCTCGCCCGTGACGCTGATGCCCGACAGGGTCGGCGCACCGACCTGCGTCGCGCCCGCACCGTCGGCGAACAGGAGGACCTCACCGAAGGTCACGGTTTCACCGGCCTCGCCCGGCAGGGTGGCGATGGTGATGGTGTCGTTGGCGGCGACGCGGTACTGCTTGCCGCCCGTCTTGATGACTGCGAACATCGTTGCTCTCGTGTTCTCGAACGGCCTCCGGGGCGGCTGCCCCTGGACCGGCTTCTTGTTTGAAGTCATTGCACGGGCGGACCCGGACAACGCGAAACGCGCGGACCTCGTCGAGGAGGCCGCGCGCCATGCCGGGTCAGTAGGGGCGGGGTGGCGCCGTGTCAATCCTGAACAGGGTCAGCGGATCGGCGCGCCGGTGGCCAGAATGCCCTTGGCGACGCTGCCCTGGGGGCCGAACGCGGCCAGCGCCTGCGCGCACCACGCCTCCCGCCCGTCGGCGGCGAGCTGTTGTCGGACCTGCGTGGCCCGGGTCCGCAGCTTCTCCTGAAGAATCGCTTCCTGCGCCGCCGCGACCTTGGTGGCGAGCCGCAGGGTGGTCAGCTGTCCGGCCTTCACCTGGATGCCCGGGCAAGCCTGTTCGGCGATGATCGTGGTCGCCGCCGCCTCGGCATAGTTGTCGAGCGGGGAGGGCGCGAGTGGGGAAGGCGCTTGCGCGGAGGCCGGACCCGCCAGCACCAGAACCGAGATCAGCCAAGCACCGCGCAACGCTCAGACCTCCATGGCAGCGATCGGCGCGCCGCCCGCGACCGGCTGGACCCTATCGGGCGACCGATCCGGAGCGGGGGCGCGGGGGCCGGTGCTGCCTATACCGGTACGGGCGCTCGCGCCATCTCCGAGCCCGTTCGATCACGCCGCGCCGCCGGGCCGACGCGCTTGCGCGCGGCTCTAAGGAGCTGCCTTGAACTCACCTTCGATGCGCAGGGACACCTCGTCGCCCAACGCCGGCAGGTAGGCGTTCACGCCGAAATCCGAGCGCTTCACCACGGCGCGCCCGTCGAAGCCGACGGTGTAGCGCTGGTCCACCGGGTGGATGCCGGCCTGGTTGAAGGTGGCGTCGATCGCCAGCGGCCGGGTGACGCCGCGCAGGGTCAGGTCGCCGGTGATCCGCGCGGTGGTCGGGCTCGTCGGCTCCACGGCGGTGGCCGTGAAGGTGGCGCTCGGAAACTTGGTCGTGTCGAAGAAGTCCGGCGCCGCCAGATGCTCGTTCAGGCGCGCGCTGCCGGTGATAATGCCGGCGAGCGGCACGCTGACCTCCAGGCGGCTCTTGTCCGGCGCCTTCGGGTCGAGGTCGAGCTTGCCGGTCAGGCCGGTGAACTGGCCGTAATAGGTCGAGTAGCCGAGATGGCTCACCGACCACGTGACCTTGCCGTGATCCGGATCGAGGACGTAGGCGCCTGGCCGGACCTGCGTCGGATCCTTGCTCGGCGCCGCCGCAGCCGGATCGTCCGCCGCCCGGGCCGGGTCGAGGCACAGGAGGCCGATCAGGGCGAGTATGGGCGCGCGCATGGTCGTTTCCCCCGCTCGTCCGGCCGACTTCGATCCCCATCAAGCCTTGCCGTGACGGCACCCCTGATTTCACGAAGTGCGGCCGGGCTCAAGCGCGTCTGGCGGAGGCGCCCGGGCTTCTATAGGCATCGCCCCGACAGCGGACGGGCACAGAATGATCGGCAAGCTCAGGGGCGTGGTGGATTCGTTCGGCGAGGATTTCGTGATCCTCGACGTTTCCGGCGTCGGCTACATCGCGCATTGCTCGGCGCGCACGCTCCAGCGCTTGCCCAAGGTCGGCGAGGCCGCGGAGCTGTCGATCGAGACCTATGTCCGCGAGGACATGATCCGGCTCTACGGCTTCCGCTCCGATGCCGAGCGGGAATGGTTCCGGCTGCTCCAGACCGTGCAGGGCGTGGGCTCGCGGGTGGCGCTGGCGATCCTGTCGGTGCTGGAGCCCGACGCCCTGGCGAGCGCCATCGCCACGGGCGACAAGGGCTCGATCAGCCGGGCGCCCGGCGTCGGGCCGCGGCTGGCGGCGCGGCTGACCGCCGAGCTGAAGGACAAGGCGCCCGCCTTCGCACCGGTGGACCCGGCCCTGATCGCGCTCACCGGCGCCGTCGAGGAGGGCGCCGCGCCGCGTCCGGTCGCCGACGCGATCTCGGCCCTGGTCAATCTCGGCTACCCGCAGGTGCAGGCCGCCGCCGCCATCGCGGCGGCCCTGAAGGGAGCGGAGGAGGGGGCTGAGGCCAAGGTGCTGATTCGGCTGGGACTGCGCGAACTCGCCCGCTGAAGCCGGACAGGCTGAGTTGCCGAACCGGATGATCGGACGTGAGCGATCCGATCGGCTCCCTGTGATTTGCGCCGCCTTGACCCGGAGCCGGAGCGATGCCATCTCCCCGATGACCAGTAAGGCCTTGAAAAGTCTTCTACTTTTCAGTCGTTCTAATCTGGTGGGTCCGAAATGCCTTGCTCGACACGGTCGGGTTGGGCCCGAGGAAGACGGGTTCTGCAGCGCGCATGATCGTCTGTTCTTGCAACGTCCTGTCCGACGGCGCAGTGCGCAGCTGCCTGTCGCCCGGCCCGGGCTGTCCCCGCACTCCGGCGCAGGTCTACGCCTGCCTCGGCTGCAGCCCGAAATGCGGGCGCTGCGCCCGCACGATCCGGGAGATCATGCGCAACGCGCTGGGAGAAGCCGCGGGCGATCAAGGCAGCCATGAATGCTCGACGGCTTGCGCGAGCGCTTGCAGTTTGGTTTTATTCCAAACTGCGGAGGACGGGATTTCGGCGTGACGCCACGACCCCCCCGCCAGAATAGCTGTTGGGAGTACGGGGGCCATGAAGGGCGACACCAAGGTCATCGAGTACCTGAATCGCGGCCTGAAGAGTGAGCTGACTGCGGTCAGTCAGTACTGGCTGCATTTCCGGATGCTCAATGACTGGGGCTATATCGATCTCGCCAAGTTCTGGCGCAAGGAATCGATCGAGGAGATGAACCACGCGGACCGGTTCATCGACCGGATCCTGTTCCTCGACGGCTTCCCGAACCTGCAAGAGCTGGAGCCGCTGCGAATCGGCCAGACCGTGCAGGAGATCATCGAGTGCGACCTCGCCGCCGAGAACGGCGCCCGCAGCCTCTATCTCGAAGCCGCGCAGTACTGTGAGTCGATCAACGAGCGCGTGTCGAAGAATCTGTTCGAGCAGCTCGCCGAGGACGAGGAAGGCCATATCGACTTCCTCGAGACCCAGCTCGAGCTGATCAAGCAGATCGGCCTGCCGCTCTACGCGCAGAAGCATATCGGCGGCCTCGAAGCGATCGCCCCCGAGAAGGACTGAGCTTATAGCGGGCTTCCGCGTCGGGCTCCTTGAGAGACGATGCGGAAGCCCGCGATCGGGACCATCCCTAACAGACGGTCCGGCCCATTGATGGCGCGCCTGACTTCGGCCAGGCTCGCCGGGGACGGAACGACACAGGACAACGTGAATGCGGCTCGTGGTGGTCGGCGCGGACGGGCGCATGGGGCGGATGCTGGTGCGGGCGGTGGCCCAGGCTGAAGGCTGCACCCTGGCGGCGGCGATCGAGCGCGAGGGCTCGCCGGTCCTCGGGCAGGATGCCGGCGTGCTCGCCGGACTTCCCACCCTCGACGTGGCGGTGACCGACGACCCGCTGAAGGCCTTCGCTACCGCCGACGGCGTGCTCGACTTCACCGCCCCCGCCGCCACCGTGCAATTCGCCGAGCTGGCCGCCCAGGCCCGCATCGTCCACGTGGTCGGGACCACCGGCCTGTCGGAGGACGATCTCGCCAAGCTCAAGGCGGCTTCCTATCACGCGCGCATCGTGCGCTCCGGCAACATGTCGCTCGGCATCAATCTGATGGCGGAGCTGGTGCGCCGGGTCGCCAAGGCGCTGGGCGACGAGTTCGACATCGAGATCGCCGAGATGCACCACCGCATGAAGGTGGATGCGCCCTCGGGCACCGCCCTGTTGCTCGGCGAGGCCGCCGCGGAGGGGCGCGGCGTCGACCTCAAGGACGTGCGGGTCTCGACCCGGGACGGGCATACCGGCGCGCGCCGGCCGGGTGATATCGGCTTCGCCACCCTGCGAGGCGGCTCCGTGGTCGGGGACCACAGCGTGATCTTCGCCGGAGCCGGCGAGACCCTGACCATTAGCCACCACGCCGCCGATCGCGGGCTGTTCGCCGCCGGCGCCGTCAAGGCCGCGCTCTGGGCGCACCCGAAGCCGCCGGGGCTCTACTCCATGGCGGACGTGCTCGGGCTCTAGACTCTCACCAGGGGACCTGATCTGCCGATGGAGCGCCTGCTCGTCCTCGCTCGCCATGGCCAGAGCGAGTGGAACCTCAAGAACCTGTTCACCGGCTGGCGCGACCCCGGGCTCACCGAGCGCGGCGTCGACGAGGCGCGGGCGGCCGGTCGTGCCCTGAAGCGGGCGGGCTACGGGTTCGACATCGCCTTCACCTCCGAGCTGGTCCGGGCGCAGCGCACCTGCGCGCTGACGCTGGAGGAGATGGGTCTCTCGGATCTCCAAGTCGTGCGGTCGCAGGCGCTGAACGAGCGCGATTACGGCGACCTCGCCGGCCTCAACAAGGACGACGCCCGCGCCCGATGGGGCGAGGAGCAGGTCCATCTCTGGCGGCGCTCCTACGATGTGCGGCCGCCCGGCGGCGAGAGCCTCAAGGACACCGCCGCCCGGGTCCTGCCCTACTATATCGAGACGATCCTGCCCCGGGTGATGGCCGGGCAGCGGGTCTTGGTGGCGGCCCACGGCAATTCGCTGCGCTCCCTGGTGATGGTGCTCGACCATCTGGGTCCCGACACGATCGCCGGCCTGGAGATCAAGACCGGCGTGCCGCTGGTCTACCGGCTCGTCGCCGACACCACGGTCGCCTCCAAGGCGATCCTGGCCCGCGACGGCGAAGCGGGCCGTTGATTGGCGACCGAACTCGCACCGGGACTGATCCACCATCTGGGCTTCCTGGATCCGGCGGCCCGCGCCCGGCTCGCCGCCGAGGTGGCCGCGGTGCTCGCGTCCGCGCCGCCCGTCACGCCCTGCATGCCACGCACCGGAAAGCCGTTCTCGGTGCGGATGTCGAATGCCGGGCCGCTCGGCTGGGTGTCCGACCGGAGCGGCTACCGCTACCAGCCAACCCACCCCGAGACCGGCGCTCCATGGCCCGCGATCCCGCCGACCGCCCTGGCGGCCTGGGACACGCTGGCTGCGTTTCCGGCACCGCCGGAAGCCTGCCTGATCAACCTCTACGCCCCGGACGCGCGGATGGGCCTGCATCAGGACCGCGACGAGGCCGACTTTTCGGCCCCGGTCGTCTCCCTGTCGCTGGGAGCGGCAGCCCTGTTCCGCTACGGCGGCCTGCAGCGCTCCGATCCGACTCGCTCGGTGCGGCTCCATCCCGGCGATGCCCTGGTGATCGGCGGCGCCTCGCGCCTGATCCACCACGGGGTCGACCGCCTTTACGCAGAGAACGACCTGCTCGCCGAAAACCCGTTGCCGGGCTACCTGCCGGCCGGCGGCCGCTGCAACCTGACGCTGCGCCGGGTCAGCGCCGCCGAGGCGTAAGCGCCGGCTGACGGATCTCCCGATCTCCTGATCTCGCAAGCGCTTGACACTGGCAGCCGGCCGTCGGACCCATCGCACAAGGCGAGGCCGCATGGGCCATGGCCCGAGGAGAACCGGTTTCCGATGCTGGTGCGTAACCTGACGCTGCGTCTCGGGCGGGTTCTGTCCCTGGCCGTCCTGATGGCCGGGCTCGGCTCCGCGGCGCATGCCGCCGAGCCGGTCTATCCGCCGGGCTCCCGCTTCGGATTCGAGCCGCCCGCCGACATGGCGCTGTCGCGGCGCTTCTCCGGCTTCGAACGCAAGGAGGGCGGCGCCACCGTGTCGGTGGTCGAGCTGCCGCCGAACGCCTTCGCCGAGATGGTCAGCGGCTTCACCGACGCCAACCTGCTGAGTCAGGGTTTTGCTGTGGAGAAGCGTGAGGAGGTCAAGGTCGGCGACAACGAGGGCATGCTCTACACCGGCGAGCAGCCTGCCGATCCGAACGCCTCCGCGCCCGCGATCCGCAAGTGGATTCTCGTCGTCGGCACGCCCACCGTCACCGGCCTGATCATCGCTCAGGCGCTCCCGGATGCCGAGACCGAGGAGACGATGCGCAAGCTGGTGACCGGCGTCACCCTGCGCCCGGCCCTGACCCTCGACCAGCAGGTCGAGGCGCTGCCCTTCCGCATCGGCAACATGGCGGGCTTCCGCCCCGTGCGGGTGCTGGCCGGCAACTCCGTCCTGCTCACGGCCGGGCCGAAGGACCAGATGCAGAACCTGGAGCAGCCGATCCTGGTCCTGGCCCAGGCGGTTCAGCAGCCGCCCACCGCCGAGCAGCGGGACGGCTTCGCCCGGTCGGCCCTGGCCTCGAACCAGACCATGAAGGATTTCATCATCGAGCGCGCACAGAGCTACCGCTCGAACGGCGTCGATTGGCACGAGATCGTGGCCCGGGCCATCGACATGCCGACCAACGTCCCCGTGGTCGTCTCGCAGACGATCCGGTTCAATCCGGACGGGTACCTGCGGGCCCTCGGGGTGGTGCGCGAGGATCAGCGCACGGGCGTGCTCGCCAAGTTCCGCGAAGTCGTGGACAGCGTGCAGGTTAAGTAGATCGCGCAGTGACGATACAGGCAGCGGCGATCATCCTGATATCCCAGTCTCGCCCCTCATCCTGAGGTGCCCGGCGATCGAAGATCGCTGGGCCTCGAAGGAGGGCTCCAGGGATCGCGCGGCCGGCTGGAGGGCTCCTTCGAGGCTCGCTTCGCTCACACCTCAGGATGAGGTGGTGAGCGGGAAAGTCCCCCAAAAAAGAAAAAACGCGGACCCTGGGGCCCGCGCTTCTCAACCTCGAAACGGACGTTCCGCTTAGTACGGGCGGCCGTAGAGCGGCGAGGTCGGGTCGATCCGGTCGACGAAGGACAAGTCGACGTTGCGGATCGCCGAGGAGCGCGCGCCGATGAACGGGCCGTTGGTGATCGGGTCGGGCAGCTGGCCGCTGTCGAAGCGGTCGTTGCGACCGTAGACCGGGGTCAGCTGATTCGAGGCGGCGATCAGGTAGGGGTTCAGGGCCGGGTTCCGCGAACCGCCGGCACCCGGGACGTTGGAGGTCAGCGGGACGTTGCCGGCGTCGAGCCAGCTGCGCGGACGGACGCGGATCGGAAGCGGGCGGCTGACGCTGTAGACGCGACCCGGGCCGAAACCATCCTGGGCCTGGGCGGGCACGGACGCCAGGGCGCCGAAGCCGGTGGCGGCGATGACGCCGAGAAGAGCGATCTTAAGCGAGCGCATGGCCAACCTTGTCTGTGAGTGCCATCAGTATGGCGACCGAAGCTTAACAGTTCGCCGCCTTTGATAGAACGACGCTTGAGTGAGGCTGTGGTTCCGCGAAAATGGCCGAGCTTCGGCGATTTGCCGTATTCTGGCCTCATTTTTTCGTGTGCGCCCGCCGACGACCGATCGAGCCGGTCGGTTCGGTGGCATCCGCGACCGTGGTTACTGAACATCCACGGTCCGTCCGGGGCGCCAGGAAGGCCGCCGTCGCGTCGGGATCGGCCGGGTCGTCGAGGCTCAGGGCGTCGATCATGCAGCCCAGGGCCCGCGCCTCGGGCGGATGGCCGAGCGGTGCGCAGAGCCAGCCGTCGAGCCGGAACGCGGTTTCGCGGCTGACAAAGCCGGTGCAGGTCCGCCGCGTGGCGCCGCCGAGGGTGACCTCCAGGGTCTCCACGGCGCCGAACTTGGTGGCGATCCGACCGCCTGGGCCGGTCCGAGTCACAGCCAGCGCCGGTCCGTCGGTGGCGGCCCGGCGGGCCAGCAGGATGAACAAGCCGGGCGCCGGGCCCGCAGCGTTCCCACGCGCCAGTGTTACGCGAAGCGCCGGGGCCTCGACCGCCTCGAAGGCACCGCGCGCCAGTGCGTCTTCACGCAGGCCCGTGGCCGGGTCGATCCGGGCAGCCGTGACCCGGACCGGATCGAGACCGGGATCGGCAAGCCCGAACCGGACGGGGGTCGCCGCTAAAGGGGCCTTGAGTGCCGGCGTGGCGGGCACGAACGGGGTCGCGACCTGTTCCGCGACGGCCTGCTGCGGCACGCCCGGCGGCTTCCGCGCGTAGAGGCAGAGCGCGGCGATCATCGCGGAGGCGACGACCAGGCGCAGGCCGAGACCGGCAAGCGACAGCGTGCGCCGCCCCTCCGGTTCGCCGGACGCTTTCTTCGCCTCACCACTCGGATGGTCGCTCTGCATAATGTCCCGTGCGGACGGCCGCTGGTGTCGGCCGCGCTCGATCATCACCGCGCCGGGTTGATCACCACCCCCCAACCGGGCGTCATGCCCGGCATTCCCGCGACAGGGTGAATCGATCCTTGCCGCGGCTGCGACGGCCTTGACAGCCTCGCCCCTTCGGCGCCTTGCTCGCAGAGGCCGTCGCCCCCACCTCGTGCGGGTTCGCGGCCGCGTCCGTTTGGCGGGCGCCCCTTCGGCGCGAACGATCCTTCGGCCGAGTTTGCTGGCATGAGCGCGGCACCCGGTTCGGTCGGGGCTTTCCGCGCGGAGACGAGAGATGGGTTACAAGGTCGCCATCGTAGGCGCCACGGGCAACGTGGGCCGTGAGATGCTGGATATCCTGGCCGAGCGGGCCTTCCCCGCCGACGAGGTCGTGGCGCTGGCCTCGCGCCGCAGCCAGGGTCAGGAAGTCTCCTTCGGCGACAAAACGCTCAAGGTCAAAGCCCTCGACACCTACGACTTCTCCGACACCGACATCTGCCTGATGTCGGCGGGCGGCGAGACCTCCAAGGAGTGGTCGCCCCGGATCGGGCAGCAGGGCTGCGTGGTGATCGATAACTCGTCGGCGTTCCGCTACGACGCGGACGTACCGCTGATCGTGCCCGAGGTGAATGCCGACGCGATCGTGGGCTTCACCAAGCGCAACATCATCGCCAACCCGAACTGCTCGACCGCTCAGCTCGTCGTCGCCCTGAAGCCCCTGCACGAGGCGGCCACGATCAAGCGTGTCGTGGTCTCGACCTACCAGTCGGTTTCCGGCGCCGGCAAGGAGGCGATGGACGAGCTGTTCAACCAGACCCGCGCCGTGTTCACCGCCGGCGACATCAAGGAAGGCGGCAAGTTTACCAAGCGCATCGCCTTCAACGTCATCCCCCACATCGACGTGTTCATGGAGGATGGCTACACGAAGGAAGAGTGGAAGATGGTCGCCGAGACCAAGAAGATGCTCGACCCGAAAATCAAGCTGACCGCCACCGCTGTCCGCGTGCCGGTCTTCATCGGGCATGCGGAGGCGGTGAACGTCGAGTTCGAGCGTCCGCTCTCGGCCGAGCGGGCCACCGAGATCCTGCGTTCGGCGCCGGGTATTCTGGTGATCGATAAGCGCGAGAACGGCGGCTACATGACCCCGCACGAGGCCGCCGGCGAGGACGCAACCTACATCTCGCGCATCCGCGAGGACGCGACCATCGAGAACGGCCTGAACTTCTGGTGCGTGTCGGACAACCTGCGCAAGGGCGCCGCCCTGAACACGGTGCAGATCGCCGAGGTGCTGGTGAACCGCAAGCTGCTCAACCGGGCCAAGCCCAAGGCGGCGTAACAGAGCGGCATAAGGATACGAGGCGGCCGCGATCGGAAGATCGCGGCTGTTTTCGTTTCAGAGCCTGTTTGACCGCACGATCGCAGTCGAATGATGGCTCTGCTGATGGAGATCCCAACCGCTCCCCTCATCCTGAGGTGCTGCGCAGCAGCCTCGAAGGAGCCCTCCAGGGATCGCGCGGCTGGCTGGAGGGCTCCTTCGAGGCCTCCGCTACGCTCCGTCGCCTCAGGATGAGGCCGAGGATGGGAAAAGCCGGTCAAACAGGCTCTCATACGATCGCCGGTTGGAGAGTGCACAGCAGCCTTCACCGTCATCGCGAGCGCAGCGAAGCGACCCAGGGATACGCTACGGTCGGAGATCGCGCGCCGCACTGGGTTGCTTCGCTGCGCTCGCAATGACGGAGCGGGTTAAAAGACATACGCGAATGTCCCCGGCAATCGGATCGTCTGTGAATAGGCTTGAGACGGCCTGTCTTATGTCTTCGCCCGTCTACGCCGCAGTTCTTCAGGCGCTGATCGTCCGTTCAAGCAGTCGCGCGCATGTCTATTCGACGCGAAGCAGCGCGGCCGGCGGCGGCGCAGGGCTCGTTCCTGTCACAGCGCTGTAATCTTCCCCGGCCACGCCGCTCCCCGGATCGGTCGGAGATTCCTTATGCGTCGCGTCATCGTTGCCTGCCTCGTCGGATTGTGCGCCTCCAGCGCCGCCCGCGCCGAGACGCGGCCCCACAACGTCATCCTGTTCGTCGCCGACGGCCTCAGGGCCGGGATGGTGAACGCGCAGAACGCACCGACCATGGACCGGCTGATGAAGACCGGCGTGCGCTTCACCAACACGCACTCGATGTTCCCGACCTTCACCATGCCGAACGCCACCGCGATGGCGACCGGCCACATGCTCGGCGATACCGGCCAGTTCGGGAACACGATCTACACGGCCTTCCCGGTGCCCGGAGCCGGCGACAGCCTGACCCCGTTCCTCGAGAGCGACCCGGTGCTCGGCGATGTCGACGAGCATTTCGCCGGCAACTACCTCAACGAGGAGACGATCCTGAAGGCCGCCCGGGCCAAAGGTTTTTCCACCGCCAGCATCGGCAAGCTCGGGCCCTCCCTGGTCTTCGACCACACCGAGCGCTCGGGCCAGTACAACATCCACATCGACGACAGCACCGGCCGGGCCGGCGGGATCCCGCTCGGCGACGCGTTCCGCGCGCGCCTGAAGGAGGTCAGCCTGCCGGACCAGGCGCCGACCCGCGGCGCGAACGGCCAGGCCGGCACCGCCGAGACGCCCGGCACCGTCGCGGCCAATGTCGAGCAGCAGGCCTATTTCGCCTCCGTCGCGACCAAGGCGGTGCTGCCGCTGTTCAAGGCCCGGCAGAAGCCCTTCGTGCTGGTGTTCTGGTCGCGTGACCCGGATGGGACACAGCACAATCACGGCGACAGTCTGGGGCGGCTGGTGCCCGGCATCAACGGGCCGACGAGCCTCGCCGCCATCCGCAACGCCGACGACAACCTCGCCGCGCTGCTGACCGCCCTACGCGAGCAGGGCCTGGCCGACACCACCGACGTCGTCCTCACCTCGGATCACGGCTTCTCAACGATCTCGAAGGAGAGTGCCACGAGCTACGCCGCGTCGGACTCCTACAAGGGCGTGCCGGCCCGGCAACTGCCGCCGGGCTTCCTCGCTATCGATCTCGCGCACGATCTCGGCCTGACCCTGTTCGACCCGGACGCGAAGGGCGCGAAGGTGGAGGCCGGGACCTTCCCGAGCCGGGCCAACGGCCTGATCGGATCCGATCCGGTGAAGCCCGACGTGGTGGTGGCGGCCAATGGCGGCTCGGACCTCGTCTACGTGCCGAGCAGCGACAAGGCGCTCGCCCGGAAGGTGGTCGAGGCCCTGTCCCGCCAGGACTACGTCAGCGGCCTGTTCGTCAGCGACGCGCTCGGCACGATCCCCGGGACCCTGCCGCTCTCGTCCATCGCCCTCGACGGGTCGGCGCTGACCCCGATGCCGGCAATCGTGGTGAACTTCCGCAGCTTCTCCACCGGCTGCGCCGATCCCAGCACCTGCGGCGTCGAGGTGTCGGACACCACCCTGCAGCAGGGCCAGGGCATGCACGGCAGTTTCGCCCGCTCCGACACCCGCAACGTCATGGGCGGGGTCGGCCCGGATTTCCGCGGCGGCCTGGAGAGCGACATCCCGGCGAGCAACGCCGATCTCGGCAAGACCATCGCCCGGATCCTGGATCTCGACATCCCCAACAAGGGCAAGCTGGTCGGCCGGGTCCTGACGGAGGCGATGGTCAACGGCGCCCGGCCCGCGGCCGAGAAGCATGTCCGCCGCTCGGAGCCGGATGCCGCCGGCATCGTGACGGTGCTGAACTATCAGACGGTTGGCGAGACCCGGTATTTCGATGCCGCCGGATATCCGGGCCGGACCTTGGGCCTCATCGACGAGGCGCATGCCGCCGGGGGGGCACTGACCTTCGACCGAGGCACCCAACCAATAAGCGAAGGGCCGTACCCGGTGGGGTACGGCCCTTTTCATTTCAGATTTCGCTCCGTCCGCCGAACTTGGTGTCAGTCCGGCGGCGTGTGCCCTACGCCATGCCCAGCGCCTGCATGTAGAGCTCGAGGATCGCCTCCTGCTCCTGGCGCTCGCTGTGATCCTGCTTGCGGATCCGGATGATCGTGCGCACGGCTTTCGCGTCGAAGCCCCGGCCCTTCAGTTCGGCAAACACCTCCTTGATGTCGCCCATGATGCCGGCCTTCTCCTCTTCGAGGCGCTCCAGGCGCTCGATGAACTGCTTCAGCTCGTCGGCGGCCACGCCCTCGGCCGACGAGACGTCGCCGCCGGGCCGCTGGGCTGCTGCACTGGGCATCGAATGGGCGTTCATGGGGCTCTCCGGGATGCGCGGCGCGGTTGCGCCCTGGACCGGTGGTTAACGGGCCGAACTTACCGGAAGCTTAGCCGATTCTCGCGTCCCCTCTCGCCCGGTCAGTGATCCTTGGCCTGAGAGGCGGCGAATCCTGCCTGCTGCTCCGGGCTCGCCTCGGCCTGATGCAGAGCTTTCCACTCGGCATACGGCATCCCGTAGACCGCCTCGCGGCTCTCGTCCTTGGTGAGCGGCACGCCGGTCTCGTCGGCGGCATCCTTGAGCCAGTTCGACAGGCAGTTCCGGCAGAAGCCCGCCAGGTTCATCAGGTCGATGTTCTGCACGTCGGTGCGGTTGCGCAGATGCGACACGAGCCGGCGGAACACCGCGGCTTCGAGTTCGGTCTGGGTCTGCGGGTCGATCTCGGGCATCGTGGGAAACGCTTTCCGGTTGAGGATCGGTCGCACGGATCTCGGGATCGGCCGCGTTCCGATCAAGCCGCGATCAGCGGGCGCAGGATGCGGGCGAAGCGCTCGGCCCATTCCTCTTGGCCGGCCTCACCGGCGATAAGGTCCTGGCGGATCTCGACCAGGGCATTGGGCAGGCCGCGGGCGGTGGCGTGGCGGTCGATCGTGTCGCCCGGCAGGCCGCCGCCATAGGGCTGATTATCGCCGACCGTGAGCCCGGCCGGATCGGCCTCCAGGGATTCGATCAGCGGCCGGGCGAGGCGCGCGTCCCGATCGTACAGGATGCCGACCTGCCAGGGCCGGGCGATGCCGCGCCAATAGGGCGTGAAGCTGTGCATGGTCAGGATCGCCGGGGGACGCCCGGCGGCCTGGGCAGCCGCGACTGCTTCGTCGATCGCGGCGTCGAACGGCGCGTAGAAGCGCGCGATCCGGGCCTGCTTGCCGGCCTCGTCGATCTTAGCGTTGCCCGGCACCACGGCGCCGTCGGAGAGGCGCATCACCAGGGTCGGATCGGACCGGCCGCGGTTCGGGTCGATGATCAGGCGAGAAAAGTTCGTCAGGATCGCCGGCACGTTCAGCCGGGCCGCGAGCCCGCGGGTCACAGCCGCCGCGCCGATATCGTAGGCGATGTGGCGGCCGAACTCGGATTCCGGCACGCCGAGCGCGATATCCGGAGGCACGAAGTTCGACGCGTGGTCGCAGGCGATCACGAGGCCGCAGGCGGGATCGCCCGGGATGATTTCGCACGGGTGCGGGGCCGGGGCGCGCGCTTCTATCTCCGGACGGGTCACGGGGCTCCGAGGGTTGGATGTGCGTGTGACCGCCGATCGCGCTTGCCGTGAGGCGGCGGCTCGGGCAGATCACCTGACAAGGCACGATGCCTATCAAAGAACGTGCGCTCACGGCAAGAAACGGGCCCGCCGCCCACCAACGAATGGGCGGGGATCGCACGCGCAAATCACAGTGAGGAGCCCGTCCGACGCCATGCCCGAGACCGTCCCGCCGATCGCCGACCCCGCCGTCCTGCAACAGCGCGCGCTCCTCGAGACCCTGCTGTATGCCGGCATCCGCGCCGCCCATCCGGACCTGTGCCTGCCGGCGCACCTGCCGGCGCCGAGCCCGGGCCGCCTGATCATCCTGGCGGCCGGCAAGGCGGCGGGCAGCATGAGCGCGGTGGCGAGCCGGTTCTACCGGCAGCAGCACGGGCTCGGCGACGACAGGATCGTCGGCCTCGCGGTGGCGCGCCACGGCTACGGGCAGGACGCGCCGGGCATCCACATGGTCGAGGCCGGGCACCCGGTCCCCGACGAGGCCGGCATCGCCGCCACCCAGGAGGCGCTGCGGCTCGCCACTGAGGCCGGCCCGGATGACGAGGTGCTGGTGCTGCTCTCGGGCGGCGGCTCGGCCAACTGGATCGCCCCGGCCGGTGAGCTGACGCTGCCTGAGAAGCAGGCGATCACCCGGGCGATGCTCCGCTCCGGCGCGCCGATCGGCGAGATCAACACGGTCCGCAAGCACATCTCGCGGATCAAGGGCGGCCGGCTCGCGGTGGCGGCCCGCAACGCCCGGCGGATCCTGACGCTCGCGATCTCCGACGTGCCCTTCGACGATCCGGCGGTGATCGCCTCGGGCCCGACCGTGCCCGATCCCTCGACCCTGGCCGATGCCCGCGCCATCTGCGAGCGCCGGGGCATCCCGCTCCCGGAGACGGCGGTCCGGCTGCTGAACGACCCGAACAACGAGACCCCGAAGGCCGGCGATCCCGCCTTCGCCCGCGCCGAGTACCGCATCATTGCCCGACCGATCGACGCCCTTGAGGCTGCCGCCGCCGCAGCGCGCGAGGCAGGCTACGAGCCGATCATGCTCGGCGCCGACCTCGAAGGCGAGGCAAGGGAAATCGCCGCCGTGCATGCCAGCGAGGCCAAGCGCTACAAGGCCGCCGGCCAGCGCGTCGCGCTGATCTCGGGGGGCGAACTCACCGTCACCATCCGGGGCGAAGGTCATGGTGGTCCGAACCAGGAATACGCCCTGGCGCTCGCCGTGGCGCTGGACGGTGAGCCCGGCATCTTCGGGATCAGCGCCGACACCGACGGCACCGATGGCGGGCGCGGCCTCGCCACGGACCCGGCCGGCGGCCTCGTCGACCCGACCACCCTGGAACGCGCCCGTGCCGCCGGCCTCGACCCGGCCGCGATGCTGGCGCAGAACGACTCGACCGCATTCTTCGCGGCCCTTGGCGACCTCGTGAACCCCGGCCCGACCCGCACCAATGTCAACGATTGCCGCATCATCCTCGTCGGGTAGCACCGCTCTCGATCGCATCGCGGCACGGTCCACGGCACGTCAACCGCAGGTCGCGCCTTGGTTGGATCCGTTAGCCGCGCTGCACGCACTCCCCCGTGCGGTCCACCGGATCCATACGCCGGGCCGGGCTACGCAGCCGCCGAACGGAGCGCGGGTCCCCTCTCCCGTGCGGGAGAGGGACAGGGTGAGGGGTGCGAGCTTTCCGGAAAGACCTGGTCCCTCACCCCAACCCTCTCCCGCACGGGAGAGGGGGCGTGTCGCGCCTGGTCCAGGCCGAGAGCGCCCGTCGGCTCGTGCGTCGGCGGCTCAAGCCCTACTCGCACTCGGGTTTGCGCTCCTCTACACGAGCCCCGCCAAGGCGGATCTGCGCCTGTGCAACCAGACCGCCAGCAAGGTGGGCATCTCGCTGGGCTACCGGGACCCGCAGGGCTGGGTGACGGAGGGCTGGTGGGATCTGGCCCCGAAGGCCTGCGAGACCCTGCTCAAGGGCGCGCTGGCGGCGCGGTTCTATTACGTGTTCGCCGTCGACTACACGCGGGGCGGCGAATGGAGCGGGCGCTCGCTGATGTGCACCCGCGATTCCGAGTTCACGATCCGCGGCGTCGAGGATTGCCTCGCCCGCGGCTACGACCGGAACGGCTTCTTCGAGGTCGATACCGGCGAGCAGAAGAGCTGGACGATCCAGCTCACCGATCCCAACCGGGCGGACGCGCCGGCCAAGCCGTAGGGTGTTCGTCAGGCGGCCTCGGCAGCGTGGTCGAGGCCGATGGCAGCGAGGCGCACGGTCTTGGGGAGCAGGTGCGTGCCGCCTTCGTAGTAACGCCACATCCGGACGCTGACGCCGAGCGCGCGCGCGGCCTCGTGTTGCGTCATCCGCGGTACGCGGCCGAGCCGCCACGCGTGCAACCACGCGGCCCCCTGTTCCAGGGCGAGCCGCCACAGAGTATCGGCGGCGATCTCCATCTCGTCGGTCCAATGGACATTCCGACCCCATTCCCCGACCGTCACGGCGGCGAAGGCACGGGCATCGGCGCGCAGCGGCGCAAACACCGCGAAGGTGTCGAGATGCGCCCCGACATCGACCGGGCCCTCTGCTCCGTTCTTCCAAGTCACCAGCAAAGTCCGCCCCGGCCCGGCGCGAACACCTTTCAGAGTCGGCACATCCATCAGCTCATGACCTCCGGTTCAGACGGTTCCATGACTCCAAGAGCAATGCGGTGTTATCCCTGGCCCAGGCCAAAGCCTCGTCCGCCCGCCGGGCATTCCCCGCCCGTATCCGAAGAGTCTCGATCTCTACGAGCACCCGCCAACCACGACCCTCGATATGAAAATGCGGCGGGTGGTGATCGTCGGCGTACATGGCGATCTTGCAGGTCGCGAAACGCATCAGCGTCGGCATGGTACGGCCCTAAGCGCCGGACCGAGATGCAGTGAAAGGCACTCTAGCGACCGGGCCGAAAACGGCAATGGTTGCCGCAGACGTGGTCCGTTCGTACGCCCTTGCGCCGGGTGTTTCGATCGAGACTCAGTGCGGCCGCCGCGTATGTTGGCAGACGCAAGGCTCGCAGGGCAACGCGCATCTGCGCCCTTGACGCTGCCCCGGGCGGGATGCCTACACCGCCACCCAACGAACCGAACCGACGCCGTCGCGGGCAGACCGCGCGCGGACGCGGCGGACTACCCGGAGGATCACGCTTGAAACGCTCGCGCCGCACCAAGATCGTCGCCACCCTCGGGCCGGCCTCGGATTCGCCGGAGATGATCGAACGCCTGTTCCGGGCGGGCGTGGACGTGTTCCGGCTCAACATGAGCCATCTCCCCCGCGAAAAACTGCCCGAGAAGGTCGAGGTGATCCGGGCGATCGAGCGCGAGGCCAAGCACCCGATCGGCATCCTGGTCGATCTGCAGGGGCCGAAGCTCCGGCTCGGCACCTTCGCGGAGGGCGCCGTGATGATCGAGACCGGCGCCACCTTCGTGCTCGACGGCGACCCGACACCCGGCGATGCCGGCCGATGCCACCTGCCGCATCCGGAGATTTTGGAAGCCCTCGAGGCCGGCCACGCGATCCTGCTCGACGACGGCAAGCTGCGGCTGACCGTTCTCGAGACCTCGGAGAACCGCGCCGTGACCCGCGTCGAGGTCGGCGGAAAGATCTCGAACCGCAAGGGCGTGTCGCTGCCCCATACGGTGATCCCGGTGCCGGCGATGACCGAGAAGGACCGGGCCGACCTCGATGCCGGCCTGAATGCCGGGGCCGACTGGATCGCCGTGTCCTTCGTGCAGCGGCCCGAGGACGTGGCCGAGGTCAAGAAGGTCTGCGCCGGCCGCGCCTTGGTGATGGCCAAGATCGAGAAGCCGCAGGCGCTGACCCGGCTCGACGAAATCATCGAGATCTCGGACGGCCTGATGGTCGCCCGCGGCGATCTCGGTGTGGAAATGCCGCTGGAGCAGGTGCCTGGCGTGCAGAAGCGGATCACCCGCAGCGCCCGCCGCTTCGGCAAGCCCGTGGTGGTGGCGACCCAGATGCTCGAATCGATGATCACGGCGCCGGTCCCGACCCGCGCCGAGGTCTCGGACGTGGCGACCGCCGTCTACGAGGGCGCGGACGCGGTGATGCTGTCGGCAGAGAGCGCGTCGGGTGCCTTCCCGGTCGGGGCCGTGGAGACGATGAACCGCATCGCCGAGCAGGTCGAGCGCGACGCGGTCTACTGGTCGATCATCCGGGCGCAGAGCGCGACCCCGGACGAGACCGCCGCCGACGCGATCGCGGCCGCCGCCCACCAGATGGTCGACGCCCTGAACCTCGACGCGATCATGGCCTGGACCAATTCCGGCTCGACCGCCCTGCGCCTGTCGCGCGAGCGCCCGAACGCCACGGTGATCGCCCTGACGCCACGGCGCGAGACCGCTCGGCGCCTGGCGCTCGCCTGGGGCACGCACCCGATCGTCACCAAGGATGCCAGCGACGTGGACGATATGTCGTTCCGCGCGGCCAAGTTCGCGGTCCGCGAAAAATTCGCCGCCGTGGGCGACCGGGTGATCGTGGTGGCCGGCCTGCCCTTCGGGACGCCGGGGGCGACGAACCTCGTGCGGCTCACCTTCATCACCCGGGAACACGCCGAGAAGGCGTGAGGTCTAATCCTTGAGAAGGGGAGCGGCCTCGCGCCGCTCGCCGGCGAACCGGACGATCTCTTCGGTGAGGCGCTCGGACGCCACGAAGTGGAGCATGTGACCGATTCCCGGCAGCAGCACGAGCCGGGCACCGGGGATCGCCTTCGCCAGCGGGATCGCCTGGGTCTCGCTGCGGACGATCGGGTCCGCCTCGCCGGAGATCACCAGAGTCGGGACGCGGAGGTCGCCGTAGCGCGGGCTCTGCACGGCCAAGGCGGCCGGCAGGCCGACGAGATCCTGCACGTTGGCGAGCAGGGTTCCGGGCCGCAGCACCAGGGCGGCGCGGACCGCCTCGGCGTATCCGGGTGTCGACTGTTGTGGCAGGAAGACCCGCTTGGCCGTCTCAGGGAGATAATACTGGGCGAGGGGCGGTCCGACGGTGCGGCTCAGCAGCCATGTCACCGGCGGTTTCAGCGCCAGCCGCCAGTACCAGGGCAGCACCAGCATCCGCGCCGGCATCGGCATGGCGACGGGGGCCGCAAGGACCAGGCCGGAGACTCGCTCGGGATGATCGAGGGCAAGCGCCAGGCCCAGAGCGCCAGCCCAGGAATGGCCGAACACCACCGCCGGCCCGACGCCCATTTTTTCGAGCGCCTCCGCGATGATCCGGGCCTGCACGGCCGGCGCGGCGGCCTCGCTGCCATCGATGCGGTCGCTCCAGCCGAAGCCCGGCCGGTCGAAGGCGATGACGTGGAAGCCCTTCTCGGCGAGACGGCGGCCGATGCCCTCCATCGGGTCGGAGGCGTTGGCCGAGGCCCCGTGCAGCAGGATCAGCGGGGGGCCGTCGGCCGGTCCGGCCTGGATGGTCGCCAGCCGTCCGCCGGCGACCTCGACGAAGGGACCGGCCGGCGGATTCTCGGCGCCGACCCGCAGGGCGATGACGAGGCTCGCCACCGCGCCGAGCGCGAGGATCAGACCCAGGATCGCGAAGGGGAGAGCGAGGATCGTGATGAGGAGTGCGGCCACCCGGCTCACAGGTCGCGGCCGTCAACCTCCGGCGCCAGGCGGTCGACCGCCTCGCCGATCTTCTCCATCGTCGGATAGAGCGCCTTGGCCCGGCGGAAGGCCGCCAGCGCCCGGGCCTTGTCGTCGAGGGATTCGTAGATCCGCCCCATGGCGGCCCAGGCCTCGAAATGGCGCGGCTCCAGCACCAGGGCACGGCGCAGATCGGCGATGGCGTCGTCCTTGTCGGTCAGGAGCCAGAACACCGTGGCGCGCCGGTTCCAGCCTTCGGGCCAGTTCGGCTCCAGGGCAGTGACACGATCCATCAGCTCGGCGGCCAGGGGGAAGTCGTGGGCCGCGATGGCCTGCCGGGCGCGGTCGGTGAGCAGGTCCGCAGTCGGGCTGCCGGAGGTGTCGAGGCGGCGCTCGATCAACTTGGCGATGCCCTTCGCCTCGGCCGGATCCTCGCTGGCGCGCAGGCGTGCGAACAGGTCGTCGAGGCTCACGGGCTTGGGCGCCGGCTTCGCCTCGGGTGCCGTGCGGCCGGACCGTCCGGCATCCGGGGCCGCAGAGGCGCCAGATACGAGGACCGGCAGGCAGACCAGGGCGGCGAGGAGGCGGGTCGGCATCATCGCGCCAGAGTGTGCGCGGGTGCGGCCCTCGTCAACGTGCCGCGGTGCCGCGCACGCGAAAGCAGCCGCAACCCGGACGGGTGCGGCTGCTTTCGCGTTGATACACCCGGCCGAAGCCGAGCGGCAGGCTTCAGCCCTGGCGGGCCTTGAAGCGCTTCTGGGTCTTGTTGATCACGTAGACCCGGCCCTTGCGGCGCACGAGCTGGTTGTCGCGGTGACGGCCGCGCAGGGACTTGAGGGAATTACGGATCTTCATCGGTTTCTCGAGCCCGGGTGGGGCCGTCCATTCACGGGGGATCGGGAACGTGGTCACGAAGCGGGACGCGACGAGCGCGTCCAGCGATCACGGCACACGCATCGCGGGATGGCGCCGCCATATCAGGATTCGCCACCGCAAGGCAAGGCGTCGCAGGCGCAGCGTCTCAATGCACGCTGTCGAGCTGCGGCACCGCGGCGGTTCCCACCAGTTGCCGACCGATCTCGTGCAGCAGCCCGTCCATCAGCGGCTTCAAGCGCTCGAAGTCGGAGCCCGTCAGTCCTTCGGCCGCCGTGAACAGCGCCAGGGCCAGTTCGGCCACGCGGTCGATCCCGCTCCGCTGGCCGTCGATCGCGCAGAAGGCGGCCTCGTCGATATAGCCGTCCCGGCTGCTCTCGGTGACGTCGATGACGATGCCGCGCGCCTCGCTCACCAGTCCGTCCGGCCCCATGACGAAGCGGCCGCGCGCCAGGACCCAGCGCACGTCGTCGGGCGCCAGGACTGTGCGGTACTGAGCGACGTAGAGGCCGCCGTAGCGCTGGAGATTCTTTACGATCGACTCGATACGCGGACGATCCTGCGGATGGATCCGATCGAAGAACAGCGCGTAGGTGGTGCCGCGCCCGGTCGCCGCCCGGGGAATGCCCAGCATCGTCGCCGCTACGGAGTCGCAGCGCACGACATCGTCGGCGAACCGCCATTCCCAGGTCCCGACATTCGTGGCGGCGAGGGCGCGCGTGACGATTTCGCTGTTCTGCCGCCTCGGGCGCGCATCCAAGCCCACAGAATCCGCTCCAAAAAAGGTGAAGTGCTTGTCCGCGAAGGCGGTATCTGGTCGACTCAGTAGCCCGGCGCGGGAGCCCGTACAACGCAAACGGCCCAGGGCCGCGATCCCATCCCCGTTCATCGATGAGCGGGTTCAGGGGCGGGCATAGCCTCCCACCAGCCGGCCCTTGCCGATCACCCGCCCACGCATCGCATCGAGGAGAGCCCCCCGACCGGGATGCGCGGGAAGATCGAGGCTGCTTCCCATGGCGTAGAGCTGGAAATGGTAATCGTGGCGTCCGTGGCCGCTCGGCGGATCGGGCGGGAGCCATTCCGGACGCAGGAAACTGTTCTTGCCAAGGCTCGGCTCAAGGCTCGACCCGGCGGCCTCCGGCCGGTCGGGGCTCGGTAGTGCGCCCTCGTCCAGTCCGGCGGTGGCGGGCGAGAGAGTCCACACGATCAGGTGAACGAGCGGTTGCGGCGTCGGGCTGCCGGCGTCTTCGACCAGCAAGACCAGCGCCGCGGTGCCGGTCGGCAAACCGCTCCAGGCGAGCGGCGGCGAGAGCCCAGGCCCGTCGGCGGTGAAGCGGGCGGGGATCTCGCCATGATCCGCGAAGGCGGGGCTCGTCAGCGTCAGCGTGTCCGGGACATCCCCGAAGGCCGCGTCATAGGCGGTCTTCTCGACCCCGGCCTTGATCCCGGACAGGGCCTCGCCGACCACGTGGGGGATCTTTTCCAGCATCGTTCAAGCCTCCGCTGCGGTCTCAACCGCGAACGGCAGCTCCGGTTCAGCCTCGTCGCTCGGCCGCGACCATGTAGTTCACGGCCTTGTCCCGGCTGGTGCGCCACCCATCGGTCAGCGGATTGTAGGCG
This sequence comes from Methylobacterium sp. E-066, assembly GCF_022829635.1. Classification (GTDB taxonomy): domain Bacteria; phylum Pseudomonadota; class Alphaproteobacteria; order Rhizobiales; family Beijerinckiaceae; genus Methylobacterium. The sequence continues at coordinate 32,002 of NZ_JAKSYO010000102.1, read as the reverse complement.
ACGCCGACCGTGTCGGTGACGTCGAGGCCGCCGGCCCGGATCGCGCGGGCGAACTCCTCCGGCGTCACGAACTTTGCCCAATCGTGGGTGCCCCGCGGCAGCCAGCCGAGCACGTACTCGGCGCCGACGATAGCCAGCGCGAAGGAGCGCAGCGTCCGATTGAGGGTCGCCCCGAACAACATGCCGCCCGGCTTCACCGCCGCGCAGGCGGTGCGCACGAAGGCCGTCCTATCCGAGACATGCTCGACCACCTCCATGATCAGCACGGCGTCGAAGCTCTGGCCGGCGGCGACTACCGCCTCGATGGTCTCGCCGCGGTAATCCACCGGCACGCCGGCCGACTCAGCATGAGCGCGGGCGACCGCGATGTTCTGCTCCGCGGGATCGAGGCCGGTCACCTTGGCGCCGAGCCGGGCCAGGGGCTCCGACAGCACCCCACCGCCGCAGCCGACATCGCAGATCGTCAGCCCGTCCAGCGGAAACGGCGTCTGCGGATCCCGGCCGAAGCGCCGGCACAGCGCGTCGCGGATATAGGCGAGCCGCACCGGATTGAACCGGTGCAGCACCCGCATCGGCCCGGCCTCGTCCCACCAGGTGGCGGCGAGGGCGTCGAACCGCGCGACCTCGCCGCGATCGACGAAGCCGTCCGTGCCGACATTCGTGGCTGCCCTATCCATGCGCGTTCCGTCCAGACGATATTCCGGTCCTGTCCGCCCCTGGCCGGAAACCACGGCGCTCGCTGAGCGATCGGGGTTCATGGGCCGGCGGGACAGGTCCTGCGCCGCCATAGCATGCCTGTCCTATGGCCGTCGCCGCGGCGCCGGAGCCATGCCCGGGCGGTTGTTGACACCCTGCCGAGCCGCTTGTACCCGCCGGGCACTGTCCGGGACCCGCCAGGGCGGTCCCTCTCCCAGACGTCGGGAATCCGCAAAGAACCAACATGCCCCGTCTGGTGATGAAATTCGGCGGCACCTCCGTCGCCAATGTCGAGCGCATCCGCAACGTGGCCCGCCACGTCGCCCGCGAAGTCGCGGCCGGCTACGAGGTCGCCGTGATCGTGTCGGCCATGTCCGGCAAGACCAACGAGCTGGTCGACTGGGTCAAGGATGCCAACCCGCTCTACGACCCGCGCGAGTACGACGCCGTCGTCGCCTCGGGCGAGCTGGTCACCGCGGGCCTCCTGGCGGTCGCCCTGCAGAAGGACGGCATCAAGGCCCGCTCCTGGCAGGGCTGGCAGATCCCCGTGGTGACCTCGGACGCGCATGGGTCCGCCCGCATCGCCGAGATCGACCCGAAGAACCTCGAAGCGGGCTTCGCCAAGGGCGAGGTCGCGGTGATCGCCGGCTTCCAGGGCATCCATGCCGAAACCGGCCGGGTGACCACCCTCGGGCGCGGCGGCTCGGACACCTCGGCGGTGGCCGTGGCGGCCGCGATCCAGGCCGAGCGCTGCGACATCTACACGGACGTGGACGGGGTCTACACCACCGATCCGCGGATCGTGCCGAAGGCTAGGCGCATGGAGCGCGTGACCTTTGAGGAAATGCTGGAGATGGCGTCGCTCGGCGCCAAGGTGCTGCAGGTCCGTTCGGTGGAACTCGCCATGGTCCACCGGGTGCCGACCACGGTCCGGTCCTCATTCGATCCGCCGGACGCCGCGCGTCCGGGCACCCTCATCTGCGACGAGGACGACATCGTGGAACAGCAGATCATCACCGGGATCGCGTTTTCCCGGGACGAGGCGCAGATCACCCTGCGCAAGGTCAAGGACAGCCCCGGCGTGGCCGCCGCCATCTTCGGGCCGCTGGCCGACGCGAACATCAACGTCGACATGATCATCCAGACCGTGTCGGGCGACCAGTCGACCACCGACATGACCTTCACGGTGCCGGCCGCCGAGTACGAGCGCACCCGGGCGATCCTCGACCAGGCCAGCCCGCAGATCGGCTACGCGCAGATCGAGGGCGCCACCGACGTGGTCAAGGTCTCGGCGATCGGGGTCGGGATGCGCAGCCACGCGGGCGTCGCTGCCAAAGCCTTCCGGGCTCTGGCCGAGAAGGGCATCAACATCCGCGCAATCACCACGTCGGAGATCAAGTTCTCCGTGCTGATCGATGCGGCCTATACGGAGCTTGCCGTGCGCACGCTCCACTCGCTATACGGCCTGGATCAGGCCTGATCCTGAAAGGGCCTAGTTTAGAGCGTTTGCCGCCTGCACGGATGCCGGTTAGGCGGTCGGGCGCGCCCTGAAATAGGGACTTGGATAAGGGCTCGAAATCGTGTCCGATCGGGCAAGGTTTCGGGAGCGGATCGGGTGTCTTGAGCTAGAACAGTCACGGGCCTTTCCGCCGATCCCAGAGGTGCTCTGGAGGAATGCGGCTCGGTCCATCGGGCGCCGGCCGTTGCGATGGTGGCGCCAAGGTTGCAGGGTGGTCGACGCCAAGGCCACTCGCCACGTTGGAACGACGAATCGATGCCCGCTGCGCCCGGAGGCCCGCGCCTGCTGCTGCGCCGCCTCCGCGAAGCGATGGCGGAGCCGGTCAGTCCCCAGGCGCGCCTCGACCGCATCGTCGTCCTGATCGCCGCCAACGTGGTGGCCGAGGTCTGCTCGGTCTACGTCCTGCGGGACGACAACACCCTCGAATTGTTCGCCACGGAAGGCCTGAACCGCGAGGCGGTTCACCTGACGCGGATGCACGCCGATGAGGGCCTCGTCGGCCTGATCGCGCGGACCGCCGAGCCGCTCTCCCTGTCGGACGCCCAGAACCATCCGGCCTTCTCCTACCGGCCCGAGACCGGGGAAGAGGCCTATCACGCCTTCCTGGGCGTGCCGCTGCTGCGGGCCGGCAACACGCTCGGCGTGCTCACCGTCCAGAACCAGACCTACCGGGTCTATTCCGAAGAGGAGATCGAGGCGCTCCAGACCACCGCGATGGTGCTCTCGGAGATGATCGCCTCGGGCGAGCTGGAGGGCCTGGCGCCGGATGCCGGCACCGCTGCCCGCCGCCCGGTGGTCGCCCGCGGCATCGCGCTCGCCGACGGCATCGGGCTGGGCCACGTGGTGCTGCACGAGCCCCGTGTGGTGGTGAAGACGCTGATCGCCGAGAATGTCGAGCGCGAGGTCGCCCGGCTCGACGCGGCGATCGAGGAGGTCCGCTCGGCCATCGACGCGCTGGTCGAGCGCGGCGACCGGATCGGCACCGCCGAATCGCGTGAGGTGCTGGAGACCGTCCGGATGTTCGCCCACGACAAGGGCTGGCTCCGGCGGATGCGCGAGGCCGTGGCCTCCGGCCTCACCGCCGAGGCGGCGGTGGAGCGGGTGCAGTCGGACAACCGCGCCCGGATGATGCGCCAGTCGGATCCGTATCTGCGCGAGCGCCTGCACGATCTCGACGACCTCGCCAACCGGCTGCTGCGCACGCTGACCGGGCCGGAGGCGGGCGGCACCGTCGTGCTGCCCGAGAACGCCATCCTGGTGGCCCGCACCATGGGGCCGGCGGCGCTCCTCGACTACGATTCTTCGACCCTGCGCGGCATCGTCCTTGAGGAGGGTGGTCCGACCAGCCACGTCGCCATCGTGGCGCGGGCGCTCGGCATCCCGGCGGTGGGCGAGGTCGAGAACGCCTCGGCCCTGTGTGACGCGGGCGACGCGATCATCGTCGACGGCGTGGCCGGCGAGGTCCATGTCCGGCCGGGCCCCGAGGTCGAGGCCGCCTATGCCGAGATGGTGCGGCTGCGCGCCCGTCGGCAGGAGCAGTACCGGGCGCTCCGCGACGTGCCGGCCCAGACCCGGGACGGGGTGCGGGTCGGCCTCCAGCTCAATGCCGGCCTGCTGGTGGATTTCAGCCACCTGCACGAGACCGGCGCCGAGGGCGTCGGCCTGTTCCGCACCGAATTGCAGTTCATGGTCGCCCAGCGCATGCCCTCGGCGGCAGAGCAGCAGGAGCTCTACCGCAAGGTGTTCGCGGCCTCGGCCGGCAAGCCCGTGACGGTGCGGACCCTCGATATCGGCGGCGACAAGATCCTGCCCTACATGGCCAAGCTCGAGGAGGAGAACCCGGCGCTCGGCTGGCGGGCGATCCGCATCGGTCTCGACCGGCCGGCTCTGCTGCGGATGCAGCTCCGCGCGCTGCTGAAGGCCGCCGACGGCGACCCGCTCAAGATCATGTTCCCGATGGTCGCGACCGTGGACGAGTTCGTCCGCGCCCGGGGCATCGTCGAGCGCGAGAAGGCCTATCTGCGCCGTCACGGCTACCAGCTGCCGACCGAATGCCGCCTCGGCGCGATGGTCGAGGTGCCCTCGCTGCTGTTCCAGATCGACGAGATCGCCAAGGAGGCCGACTTCCTCTCGGTGGGCTCGAACGACCTGATGCAGTTCCTGTTCGCGGTCGACCGGGAGAACCGCCGGGTCGCCGACCGGTTCGACCCGCTCTGCGTCGCGGCCCTGCGGGCGTTCCGTCTGATCGCCGAGCGGGCCAATGCGGCCGGCTGCCCGGTGACGGTCTGCGGTGAGATCGGCGGCCGCCCGCTCGACGCGATGGCGCTGATCGGGCTGGGCTACCGCAGCCTGTCGATGTCGCCGGCCGCCATCGGCCCGGTCAAGGCGATGGTGCTGAGCCTCGATGCCGGCGCCATCACCGAGCTGATCGACACCGAGATGGCCCGGATGCACGATGGCGATTCCCTGCGCCCGGCCCTCACCGCCTTCGCACACGCCAACGGCGTACCTATCTAACCCGCGATGCGACCCTTGCCGAAGGTTCGGCCGGGGTTGTACGGCACAGCCACGACGCTTTCGGTTGATGCGCTGCGGCCTCCCGCGCTCCAACCCTTGAGACGAGACGCCGCCCGGCCCGGAACGTCGTGCGCAAAAACCTGCAGAAACACGGGCGATGATCCCCTTTCCCACCGAGCGCCTCGACGCCATCCTGGCGCGTCACGAATTCGTCACCGCACAGCTCGCCACCGGCGAGGGTGAATCCGAGACCGTGATCCAGCTCTCCCGGGAGCTGTCCGACCTCGACCCCGTGGTGGATGCGATCCGCGTCTACCGGGCGGCGCTGGCGAACCTCGCGGATCTCGAGGCGATGATCGACGAGCCGGGCACCGACTCGGAGATGCGCGCGCTCGCGGCCGACGAGAAGCCGGAGGCCCAGGAGCGGCTCGAAGAGGCCCACCGGGCGCTCCAGCTCATGCTGCTGCCCAAGGATGCCGCCGACGAGAAGAGCGCGATCCTGGAAGTCCGCGCCGGTACCGGCGGCGACGAGGCGGCCCTGTTCGCCGGCGACCTGTTCCGGATGTACGCGAAATACGCCGAGTCGAAGGGCTGGCGGGTCGAGGTGATCTCCGAGAGCGAGGGCACCGTCGGCGGCTTCCGCGAGGTCGTGGCCGAGGTGAAGGGCAAGGGGGTGTTCGCCCGCCTCAAGTTCGAGAGCGGCGCCCACCGGGTGCAGCGGGTGCCCAACACCGAGACGCAGGGGCGCATCCACACCTCGGCGGCAACAGTGGCGGTGCTGCCGGAGGCCGAGGAGGTCGACATCGTCGTCAACGACGCCGACCTGAAGATCGATACGATGCGCGCCCAGGGCGCCGGCGGCCAGCACGTCAACAAGACCGAGTCGGCGATCCGCATCACCCACCTGCCGACCGGCATCGTGGTCTTCGTCCAGGAGGAGCGGTCGCAGCACAAGAACCGCGCCCGCGCCATGTCGCTGCTGCGCGCCCGGCTCTACGACGCCGAGCGGACCGCCAAGGATTCCGCCCGTGCCGCCGACCGGCGGGCGCAGGTCGGATCCGGCGATCGCAGCGAGCGGATTCGGACCTACAACTTCCCGCAGGGCCGGGTCACCGATCACCGCATCAATCTCACCCTCTACAAGCTGGAAGAGGTGATGGCCGGCACGGCGCTGGACGAGGTCGTCGACGCCCTGATCACCGAGCACCAGGCCGAGCTCCTGGCCTCCGAGGGCATGGCCTGAGCGGCGCCGTGATGGCGGAAACCAGCCAGGGCCTGTCGCGCCGGGAGGCCCTGCGCCGGAGCACCGCCCTGCTGGGCGCGGGCGGCATCGCTGAAGCCGCGGGCGACGCGCGCTTCCTGATGCTGGGCCTATTCGGCCTAGAGACCCGAGACCTTGTGCTCGACGGCGAAAGACTGCTCGGCGCGGACGAGGCGAAAAATCTCGACGCCGCCCTGGCGCGGCGGCTGTCGGGTGAGCCGGTGGCCCGCATCCTCGGCGCCTGGGAGTTTTGGGGTCTGCCGTTCCGGCTGGCGCCGGAGACGCTGGTCCCGCGCCCCGACACGGAAATTTTGGTGGAAGCGGCGCTGGCCGCCGTGTCGGACCGGGGGGCACCCCTGCGCTGCCTCGACCTCGGCACCGGCTCCGGCTGCATCCTGGTGGCGCTTCTGAGCGAGCTTCCGCACGCCTTCGGGATCGGGCTCGACCGCTCACTGGGCGCCCTGCGCATGGCCCGCCACAATGCGGATGTGAACGGGATCGGTAACCGGGCCGCCCTCGTGGCGGGGGATTGGTGCGATGCCGTCCGGGGCGGCTTCGACCTCGTGGTCTCGAACCCGCCCTACATCGCGGATGGACTGATCCAGCACCTCGACCGGGATGTGCGTGCGCATGACCCGCGCGCGGCCCTCGCAGGCGGCCCGGACGGGCTCGCTGCCTACCGGCGGATCCTGGAAGGCGTACGCACGAATGCGCTGCTCACGCCGGGCGGGACGCTCCTGTTCGAGATCGGCTACGATCAGGCGGAGCCCGTCCGCAACCTCGCGCGCGCCGCCGGCTTCGCGGATCGCGGTCTCACCCGGGACCTCGCCGGACACGACCGGGTGCTCGGATTCAGTCTTTCGCCCGACCTTTCTTCCGGCCACACGGATGCCTAACTTGGGACCGACGATCGATGCGTCGAGAAAATGCTTGTTGCATCTCGTTGGGAACGCTAGAGTCCGCTTGAAGATCGCGAACGGTTCGTTAAGACGGACTCCTATAAGGTCGGCGATGATCTCTGGTCGCCGGTTGGTTCGCTGATCCCCCGTACCGTTGAACTGGAACGCGCGTGTGAATGCGTGGCGGTTCGACAGCACTCGAACCTGACAATCGACTGGTTTCTGGCGTCTGGCCCGGACGCGCGGTGCGAGGGATGGTCAGGCAGACGCGCGGACCGCGGAGCGGTCGAACGCGCGGCTTCACCGGGTGCATTTGGCCGGAGCGCGTCTGATGATCGACGCCGGACGCCCCGAAGAACTGTCGTTTGCGTGAACGAGGGTCACTGAAGACCAATGAGACCAAATCAGAATCGACGGATGCGCGGCCGTAACCGGCCGAAAGGTCCGAACCCGCTGACGCGCTCGTACGAATCCAACGGCCCCGACGTCAAAATCCGTGGCACCGCGCAGCATATCGCCGACAAGTATGCCCAACTCGCCCGCGACGCGCAGGCGGCCGGCGACCCCGTTGCAGCGGAAAACTATTTTCAGCACGGCGAACACTACTTCCGGATCGTCTCCGGCGCCCAAGAGCAGACCCGCCCGGCCAATACCGGCGGCTATGCCAGTCGTTCCTACGAGGACGACATGGACGAGGGGGACGACGAGGGTCAGGGCAACGGCTCGGGCCAGAACGGCCACGCCTATAACGGCTACGACGACGGCGATCCCGGCCAGCAGCCCCAGCCCTACGAGATGCGCCAGGACCTGAACCAGCAGGACGGCCGTCAGCAGCAGGGCCGCGACAGGTTCCAGAACCAGAACCGGGACCAGCGCCGCTTCGACAATAACGGCCGGCAGGATTACCGGCGCCAGGACCAGCCCCGGCAGGATTACCAGCGCCAGGATGCCCCGCGTCAGGACTACCAGCGTCCCGACTACCGGCAGGATCGCCAGGAAAATCGGCAGGACAACCGCCAAGAGAATCGCCAAGAGAACCGGCAGGACGGTCGTCAGGATTACAACCGCCAGGATTACCGGCAGGATCGCCAGGAGAACCGTCAGGATACCCGTGGCGATCAGAACCGCTACGAGTCCGGGCGCTCCGAGACATCGCGGCCTGAGGGGCGGCAGCCGGAAAACCGGCCGGACGCGCGCCAAGAACCACGCCAAGATACCCGGCAGGACAGCCGCTCCGACGAGCGTCAGCCGCGTCGCAGCGAGCCGCGGGGCGAGGCTGTCACCCGCACCGAGACGCCGCGGCAGGCCGAGCCCGCGCCCCGTCGCGAGCGCCGCCGGGAACCGGTCGCAGCCCCGGTCACCGCCGAGGATCCGGCGAGCCTGCCGGCCTTCCTGATGACGCCGCCCCGCCCTGTGGCGGCGACAACCCCGGTCGAGCAGCCATCCGCACCGGCGCCCGAGGCTGCCGCCGAGGACGCGCCCGTGAAGCCGCGCCGCCGTCGCCGGCCGCGCTTCGAAGGGATCGCCCCGGAGGAGGGCGAGGCCCGCGCACCGACCGAGGACGCACCGACCGAGTAAGGCGGTTCTCCGGTATCGTGAAACGACAAAAGCCGTCCCGGAAATCCGGGGCGGCTTTTTCTTGGGGTTGAACGCACCGCTCGCCGTCATTGCGAGCGCAGCGAAGCACCCAGGGCAGCGCGCGATCTCAAGACGTAGCGCCTGACTGGGTTGCTTCGCTACGCTCGCAATGACGGTGCGGGCCCGCAACCCGAAAAAATGACATCAGGCCCGGGCGGCCCGCCAGTCCGGATAGGCGTGGACCCGGTGGATCAGCCTGTGGCGCCGGCCGATCTCGCCGAAGGGCGCGATCTCCCAATCCCAGGCCTCGGCCGGCTGGGGCAAGGTCACGCCGAACATCAGGTCGAGGCTGTTCGTCACCCTCCCGGTTTGGTCTTCCTCGCGCTGAACCGTATCGGTAATCAGGCAAACCCGCCCGGTCCCGGCCGCGAGCCGGTCCAGGGCCGCCAGATGAGTCTCGATGAGCTGCGTGCCGAGCTCAGGCGGCGCCTCGCGACCCCGCGCCTCGTAAGCCTCGATCGGCACGATCGGAAGTTGCGACAGGAGGTTGGCCGACACGATCAGGTCGGCAGCCGTGCAGATCTCCGAGAGGCCGGGATCGGTCAGCCCGGCGCTGATCTCGGCAGTCACGAGGGCGACGTTGCGGTGTCGCCGTGCGGCGAGCCGCGCCGGCCACGGATGGACGGCGTCGACCAGGATCACCCGATTGAACAGATCTGCGAGCGCATCGAGCGGCACGTCGTCGAGGAGCCCGGAGCCGAGGACCACAGCCGAACTCCGCCGCACCGTCGCCTCGGCGGCGCCGATGATCACGCCGCGCGCCCGGGTGAGGTGCGGCGCCCAGGCCGCCCGGCAGCGGCGCGACCGGGCGTGGAGCAGGCCGCTCTGGCGGACATAGCCGAGCCGGCGCAGGCGCAACGGCGCGGGATTGACCAGCGACAGCACCCACTCCACCAGCATTGGGGGAGACCTTAGGCTTAGGCCTCGTCCGCGGCCGCGGCTCGGGCCGACGCGCTGCGATAGCCGGTGGCCAGCACGTAGAGCTCGCTCGAATCGGACCGGCTTGCCGCCGGCTTCACGTGGCGCACCGCCGTGAAGTCACGCTTCAGATCGGCCAGCAGAGCGTTCTCGGTGCCGCCCTGCAGCACCTTGGCCAGATAGGCGCCGCCCGGTCCTAAGATCTCGCGGGCGAACTCGGCCGCGGTCTCGGCGAGCCCGATGATCCGCAAATGGTCGGTCTTCTTGTGGCCGGTGGCGTTGGCGGCCATGTCGGACAGGACGATGTCGGCCGGCCCGCCGAGCAGCGCGGTGAGCTGGGCCGGCGCCTCGGGATCCAAGAAGTCGAGGGTAATGAACTCGACCCCCGGCATCGGCTCGATCTCCAGGAGGTCGATGCCGACGACGCGCCCCGTGGCCCCGACGATCCGCGCCGCGACCTGCGACCAGCCGCCGGGCGCCGCCCCGAGATCGACCACCCGTTGGCCGGGCTTGAGCAGCTTGTAGCGCTCATCGATCTCGATAAGCTTGTAGGCTGCGCGTGAACGATAGCCCTCGCGCTTGGCCCGGGCGACGTAGGGATCGTTGAGCTGCCGCTCCAGCCAGCGCTTCTGCGACAGCGTCCGGCCGCGGCCTGTCTTCACCCGCTGCTTCAGGTCGCCGCGCACGCCCCCGGTGGAGCCTGCGCCGCCGCGCCGGTCGCTCATCGAACCGCTTTCCGGTTCCAGACGCCGTCTTCTCGCATCATGTTCATCAACAACCCTTCGCGCAGGCCCCTGTCGGCGATGCGCAGGCGCTCGGACGGGAACGCCCGCCGGATCGCCTCCAGGATCGCACAGCCCGCCAGTACCAGATCCGCCCGGTCGCGTCCGATGCAGGGATTGTCGGCCCGCTGCTCCAGCCGGGTGTCGAGCAGATCGTCGATGGCGGTCGAGACCTCGTGGTCGCTCATCCACAGGCCGTCGACCCGCCGCCGCTCATAGCGCGCCAAGCGCAGATGCATGGCGGCGATCGTCGTCACCGTGCCGGAGGTGCCGAGCAGGTGGAAATGCGGGGCGGTGGCGGCGGCCGCCGCACGGATCGCGAAGGCGGACAGTTTTTCCGCCACCTCCTCGACCATGCCCTCGAACATCCGCCGGGTGACCTCGGCGCCGCCGTGACGCTCGGCCAGGGTCACGACGCCCACCGGCAGGGAATCCCAGGCGCGGATTCGCAGGGTCGGGTCCGTGGACGGGTTGGCGGCTTCGCCGTCGAGCCAGGCGATCTCGGTGGAACCGCCGCCGATGTCGAAGATCACCACGGATTCGGCGTCCGGGTCGGCCAGCGCCGCGCAGCCGGTCACCGCGAGATACGCCTCGGTCTGTCGGTCGACGATCTCCAGGTCGAGGCCGACGCCGCGCCGGACGCGCTCGACGAAGGCGGCGCCGTTGACCGCGAGGCGGCAGGCCTCCGTGGCGATCACCTTGGCCCGGCGGACCCCCCGGGCCTGCATCTTGGTCCGGCAGATGCGCAGGGCCTCGACGGTCCGCTCGATCGCGGCGTCGTTGAGACGGTCGGAGGTGCCGAGTCCCTCGCCCAGGCGGACGATACGGGAGAAGGCGTCGATCACCCGGAAGCCGCTGAAGGTCGGCTCGGCGATCAGCAGGCGGCAATTGTTGGTCCCGAGGTCCAGCGCCGCATAGGCGACGCGACGACGGTCACGGCCCGGCAGCGGGGCCGTCGGCTGGAGCGGCGCAGCGCCGGGCGAAATGCGGGACGGCGCGGCCGCAGCGGTCTCGTCCCTCATCGGCGCGGCCGTCGGTCCTTCGGGTCGGCCGGGAGCGTTGCGCTCGGCCATTCTTGACGAGAGACCCTACAGGGTCGGTCGGGAACTGCAACGTCGGATCGAGACCGTACTCAGGCGGAGGCCTTCAAGCGACGGCCTTCATGGCGCTCGCCCGGCGCGGGATCGGCCGCAGCAGGCTCTTCACCTGCGAATAGGGGCGGGGCCGGTTGATCACCTCGTCGAGGCGCGACCACAGAGTCTTGGGCGAGAACGGCTTGGCGATGATCTCGTTGACGCCGAGCGCCACCGCCCGGTCGACCACGTTCCGGCGCGGCTGGGCGAGCATCAGGATGATCGGGATGGTCGGGCAGGGCGAGGTCGACGGCGTGCGGGCGAGCCGGATGAACTCTTCTCCCGACAGGATCGACAGATCCCAGTCGATAATACTGATATCCGGCTTGCTCTCGGCTAGTACCCCCAGGGCCTCGGCACCGTCCGGTGCTTCCAGCACGCGCTTGATGCCGACGCGCATGAGCATGTCGCGCACGATTCGCCGGATATAGAGGCTCTCGTCGACCACGAGGGCCGAAAGATCGGGGAAAGTCGGGGTCGCGATCATGGCCGGGTGCCGTTGCGGGGCGCGACGCGAGTCTAGCCGAACAGCCTTTGCGTTTCGCTAACGCCCTTGCCCACAAGGCGAACGCCCTGATCACCAGCACCGTGATCTGCGTTGTTTGCCGCAAGAAAGTAACGAAACCGGCGCGTCTTGGCCAAGAAGGTCCTTGCGGTCAAGGCCCGATTGCGTCAGGACTGGGGCGTTATTCTTGGTTACCGCGACCGGGGGTAATGATAGTGCGGGGCGTGGGCTGTCTGGGATGGCGCGCACGCGGTATTCGAGACCAGGGCGGCGGACGGTTTTTGCGAGCTTTCGATGGGACGTGGTCGTGATTTCAGGGGGCCGCAGAAGCGCGGCTTCGACGAGGCTGGCGAGCCGAGATGGCCTGATCAGGCTCCCCCCAGCGGCGGATACGGCGGTGGTGGTTTCGGTGGCGGTGGCGGCGGCGGCGGTTTCGGGGGTGGCGGTTTCGATCGCGGCCCGCCCCGCGGCGGTCCGGGCGCTGCGCCGGTGGCAACCGGGCCGGAGCGCGATGCGACGGTCAAGTGGTTCAACAAGGAGAAGGGCTTCGGCTTCGTCGAACTCGGCGACGGCTCGGGCGATGCCTTCCTCCACATCCGCGCCGTCGAGGCTGCCGGCCACGCTGACCTGCAGCCGGGTACCCGGCTGACGGTTACCACGGCGCAGGGTCAGAAGGGCCCGCAGGTCACGAGCGTCACCAGCGTCGATACGTCCACGGCCGAGGCGCCCGCGCCCCGGCGTGAGCTGCGCCCGCGCACCGGCGGCTTCGGCGGTGACCGTTTCGGCGGTGGCGGCGGCGGTAGCTATGGCGCCGGCGGTGGTGGTGGCTACGGCGGCGGTGCCGGTGGCGGCTTCGGCGGTGGTGGCCGGGCTGCGTCGTCCGGCCCCTCGGTCGAGATGAGCGGCACCGTGAAGTGGTACGACCCGGCCAAGGGCTTCGGCTTCGTCTCGGTCAATGACGGCGGCAAGGACGTGTTCGTCCACCGCTCGGCTCTGTCCCGTGCCGGTCTGGAATCGCTGGCCGAAGGCCAGCAGGTCACCCTCGGCGTCGTCGAGGGCCAGAAGGGCCGCGAGGCTTCGAGCATCAACGTCGAAGATTGATCGGTCCCGCGGCCGTCTTGCTGCCGCGATCCGTGAGAATGCTGGAAGGCGGTGATCCCACGCGGGGTCGCCGCCTTTCGCGTTTCGGGACCCCCATGCGCCGCCTGCTGAGACCGATCATCCTGCTCGCCCTCGCGAGCGCCCCGGTGCGAGCCGAGGATTTCAGCGGCTTCTACGCTGGCGTCAACGCCGGTTATGCTTTGGGCAAAGAGCGTGACCGGTCGGTCGGGATCCCCGCCACAGACCTGGGCGCCGGACCCGGTCGACCCGGCCCCGGCCCCGATCTGCCCCCGAGCGCGCGCGACGCCGCCGTCGGATTGCAGCGGTCAAGCCGAGGCTCTCCTGCGGCTGGGCGCTAACCCTCGGAGCTTCGGCGGCGGATCGGCCCGCTCGCACCGGACAGTGTAGGGCACGGCAGCACGACGACGCCCGGAAGCAGAATCGACTGCGCCAAGGACGAGCCTCATCCCACCCATGACCTCATCCTGAGGTGCCTAGCGATCGGAGATCGATGGGCCTCGAAGGAGCCCTCCAGACAGCTCCGCGATCTCTGGAGCCCTCCTTCGAGGGCGCCGCTCCGGGTCGCCGCCTCAGGATGAGGTGGAGAGTTGGAGAAGCGCGCAGCAATATGTGTCGCTCGGTCCGTCCGTCTCTTAAGCGGCTCTCGGCACACTGGAATCGTTCCGGAACATAGCCGTTGCGAGTCCCGGTCGGCCGCTGCTAGGCCGCCTCATGAGATCACAAAACCGGGAGACAACGCGATGAGCGTCCGCCCCCTGCCGGGATTCACCTACCGTCTGGCCGTGGCCGGACGCGTCGTGCTGGCAGCGTTCGGCGGCTATGGCGTTGCGGCTTTGTCGGCGATGCTCCTGGCGCTCGCCCTGCCGATGCCGCGCTCCGAGGCGGTCTCCGCCGGGACCCTGGCGAGCTTCGCGATCATGGCCGGGGCGGTGGTCTGGGTCTTTTCCGCCCGGACTCTGGGGCGCGCGGCTCTTGTCCTCGGGCTGATTGCGGCGCTGCTGGCGGCGGGCCTGTGGCTCGCCGGTGCGTTTTCCCCGGCGGTGGTCCCGTGAGCGCGCCGACAAAAAACGTCCGGCAGTCGATGGCGTGGCTGCACACCTGGTCGGGCCTCGTGGTCGGCTGGGTGCTGTTCGCGATCTTCGTGACTGGGACGGCGAGCTACTATCGCACCGAGATCTCGCACTGGATGCGGCCCGAACTGAGCGCGCCGGCAGTCGATCCGGTCGCCGCGACCAACCGCGCCGCCGCCTATCTGGGACGGCAGATGCCGGATGCCTTCGGCTGGTCCATCCGGCCTCCGACGGCGGAGAACCCCGCGGTCGAGGTCTATTGGTGGAACAACCCGGACGGGCCGTATCACCATGCGCTCCTCGATCCCGCTACCGGTGAGGCGTCGCAGGCGCGCGACACCAAGGGCGGCGATTTCCTCTACCGCTTCCATTTCGAGCTGAGCCTGCCGCCGGTCTGGGGCCGCTGGATCGTCGGCATCTGCGCCATGATCCTGCTGATCTCCCTGATTAGCGGCATCGTCACCCACCGGCGCATCTTCGCCGACTTCTTCACCTTCCGCCGGGACAGGTCGGCGCAGCGCGGCTGGCTCGATGCCCATAACGTCGTCGGCGTGCTGGCGCTGCCGTTCCACCTGATGATCGTCTATACCGGACTGATCGAGCTGGGGCCGATGCTGATGCCCTGGGGCGTGAAGGCCGCCTATCAGCACGATATCCTGGCCTATTACGACGAAGCCGGGATCATGGCGGCGACGCGCAAGCCCGCGGGCCAGCCCGGCACCCTGATGCCGTTGGGCGAGATTGTTGCCCGAGCCACCGCGTCCCATGGCGAGGCGCCCGAGGCCATGTTGGTGACGATGCCGGGCGATGCGGCGTCGAGCGTCACGGCGTTCTTCGAGGAGCCCCCCGGCCTCGCGCATCTGCATCCGCAGATCGTCTACGCGGGCGATACCGGCGCCGAACTGTCCCGCACCGGCGATGTCGGCGCGGCGACCCGCACCGGCGCCGTGATGATCGGCCTGCACGAGGCGCATTTCGCCGCCGCGCCCCTGCGGATCGTATTCTTCCTTTGCGGGCTCATGGGCGCCGCGACCATCGCCTCCGGCCTTGTGCTCTGGACCGTCGCGCGGGCGCCGAAGGGCGCGGATCCGGCCGGGTTCGGCCTACGCTTCGTCCGCGTGCTGAACCTCGGCACCATCGCCGGGCTGCCCACCGGGCTGGCCGCCTATTTCCTGGCCAACCGCCTGCTGCCGCTCGAATTTGCCGGGCGGGCAGATTGGGAGGTGCGCGGCTTCTTCGCGGCCTGGATCCTGTCAGCCCTGGCGGCGGCCTTCTACCCGAAGGCCAAGGCCTGGCCGGTGGCGCTCGGAATCGCGTCTTTCGGCTTCCTGGCGATCCCGGTGGTCGATGCCCTCGCCGTGGGCCAGGCGCGGTACCTCGGCTTCGACGCGGCGATGCTCGCGGTCGCCATCCTCCTCGGTCTCGGCGCCCGCCTCGCGGCCAGGCGGCCGAGCGGGTTCCGGGCGGCCCGGCCGAACCTGTCGCGAGCGGTGGAAGCGTGACCGCCTCGGCGCTGGTCCTGAGCCTCTGCCTCAGCTTCTCGAGCTTCGCCGCCTTGGCGCTCAGCCTCGACCGGCACCACCGCGCCGTGTTCCGCGTGCCTGCGCCCCGCAATCGGACCCGGAGCCTGCGCGCCGCCGGCTGGTCGGGGCTCGCGGTCGCGTTCGCCGCCTCAGTCGCCTGCAGCGGTTGGAATTTTGGGCCGGTCCAGTGGATCGGCGGCCTCACCGGGGCGGCGCTCCTGGTGGTGGCGGTGATGTCCTACCGGCCGACCTGGCTGCGGGCCGCGGCGGTGGCGGCGCTGCCGCTGGCGATGCTCGCCCTGCCCTTCGCCCTCGGGGCCTGAGACCCGGTCGCCGCGCTTACCGTCAAGGTCAGAAATCTATCATTAGACAAATGTCAAAGTGTTGGTCGAACAATCGTCGATCGCCCTTGGCATTTCCGTCGTTTCCGCGCCAGCAACAGGTGGGTTCGGACGAACCGAAAATTGTCCTCTCGCGATCCTGATCGGGAGGGCGTAGGATCAGCCCGCTCGCGCACTGGCCAAAAGTCCACCTTGATTCGGCATGCCAAAAGTCATTGGCTGCCATCCGAGCCGAACCGGACACAGCCGAGAAAACCGGCAGTCCGCGTACCAGCTTCAGCCCAAGAGCCACGGTTCGCGAGGCCGGGGCCTATGGAGGGAACAGAGCCATGAACAAGCCGGAATTTCTGGGCGACGCCCGGACCAAGTCGCCGTTCTCGGCCCGCTACGACAACTTCATCGGCGGCCAGTGGGTCGCCCCCACCGCCGGCCGCTATTTCGAGAACACGTCCCCGATCACCGGCAAGGTGATCTGCGAGGTCGCCCGCTCCGACGCCTCCGACGTCGACAAGGCGCTGGACGCCGCCCACGCGGCCAAGGACTCCTGGGGCCGCACCGCCCCGGCCGAGCGCGCCCGCATCCTCAACAAGCTCGCCGACCGGATGGAGGAGAACCTCGACCTGATCGCGCTCGCCGAGACCTGGGACAACGGCAAGCCGATCCGCGAGACCACCAACGCCGACATCCCCCTGGCGATCGACCATTTCCGCTACTTCGCCGGCTGCGTCCGCGCCCAGGAAGGCTCGATCTCGGAGATCGACCACGACACGGTGGCCTATCACTTCCACGAGCCGCTCGGCGTCGTCGGCCAGATCATCCCGTGGAACTTCCCGATCCTGATGGCGGTCTGGAAGCTCGCCCCGGCGATCGCGGCGGGCAATTGCGTGGTGCTGAAGCCCGCCGAGCAGACCCCCGCCTCGATCCTGGTGGTGATGGAGCTGCTGGCCGACCTGCTGCCACCCGGCGTGATCAACATCGTCAACGGCTTCGGCCTCGAGGCTGGCAAGCCGCTGGCCTCCTCGCCGCGCATCGCCAAGATCGCGTTCACCGGTGAGACGACCACCGGCCGCCTGATCATGCAATACGCCTCGCAGAACCTGATCCCGGTGACCCTGGAGCTGGGCGGCAAGTCGCCGAACATCTTCTTCGCCGACGTGGCCAACGAGGACGACGACTTCTTCGACAAGGCCCTCGAAGGCTTCACGATGTTCGCCCTCAACCAGGGCGAGGTCTGCACCTGCCCGAGCCGCGCGCTGGTGCACGAGTCGATCTACGACCGCTTCATGGAGCGGGCGATCAAGCGGGTCGAAGCGATCACCCAGGGCTCGCCCCTCGACCCCGCCACGATGATCGGCGCCCAGGCCTCCGGCGAGCAGATGGAAAAAATCCTCAGCTACATCGATATCGGCCGCCAGGAAGGCGCGCAGCTGCTCACCGGCGGCGAGCGCAACGTCAAGGACGGCGAGTTGGCCGAGGGCTTCTACGTGCAGCCGACGGTGTTCCGCGGCCACAACAAGATGCGGATCTTCCAGGAAGAAATCTTCGGGCCGGTCCTGTCGGTCACGACCTTCAAGGACGATGCGGACGCGCTCGCGATCGCCAACGACACGCTCTACGGCCTCGGCGCCGGAATCTGGACCCGCGACGGCACCCGCGCCTACCGCTTCGGCCGGGCGATCCAGGCCGGCCGCGTCTGGACCAACTGCTACCACGCCTACCCGGCCCACGCGGCCTTCGGCGGCTACAAGCAGTCCGGCATCGGCCGTGAGACCCATAAGATGATGCTCGATCACTACCAGCAGACCAAGAACATGCTGGTCAGCTACTCGGCCAAGAAGCTCGGCTTCTTCTGAGCTCTGGTCCGGGTCATCCCCCGAGCCGATTTCACCCCGGCCTCACGGCCGGGGTTTTTTCTTTGGGGGCCGATGCGTTTCGCGCCGTCATCCCGGGCCGCAGGGTTATCCAACCCTATCCCCTCATCCTGAGGTGCCCGCGCTAGCGGGCCTCGAAGGAGCCCTCCAGCCAGCCGCGCGATCCCTGGAGGGCTCCTTCGAGGCCTCCGCTACGCTTCGGCACCTCAGGATGAGGGCGGGGGTGGGATGGTCCGATTTGGCAGCAGTTCAAATCTTGCGCGCTGTAGAAATTCGAATCTCAGCACGCATATCCAACGATCAGCAGGGGAGGGCAGCATGAGTGCGGTTTTCACGCAAGAAGCCACCACCGCGGAGCAGACCGGGGCCGACGGCACGCCGCTGCGGGTCACCGCCACCCCGATGGCGCTCGCGCTGATCGACGAGTTGCGAGGCGAATATGGGCCGGTGATGTTCCATCAGTCCGGGGGCTGCTGCGACGGGTCCTCGCCGATGTGCTACCCGGTCGGCGACTTCCTGGTGAGCGACGGCGACGTCCACCTCGGCACCGTCGGCGGCGCCGACTTCTTCATCAGCCGATCACAGTTCGGGGTCTGGAAGCACACCCACCTGATCCTCGACGTGGTGCCCGGGCGCGGCGGCATGTTCTCGCTGGAAAACGGCCGCGAGAAGCGCTTCCATATCCGCTCGCGCCTGTTCACCGAGGCCGAGAACCGGGCGCTCGAGGGCGCGTGCAAGCTCTGAGGCGGGGAGGGGACCGATGGCGACCGTGAAGCTCTGGAGCGATGCCGAGGCGGAGGCCGACCCGCGGGTGCGGGCGGTGTTCGCCGATATCCGGGCGACCCGGGGCTCGGATTTCATCAACAATTTCTGGCGCGGCCTCGCCAACGACCCGGGCCTGCTGGAGCGGACCTGGGCCAGCCTCAAGGTGGTGATGGGGCCTGGCAGCCTCGATCCGCTCACCAAGGAACTGGTCTATATCGCGGTCTCGATCGCCAATGGCTGCCCCTATTGCATCCACTCGCACACCGCCGCCGCAGGCGCGAAGGGCCTGACCCCGGAGCAGCACGGCGAGTTCCTGGCGGTGGTCGGCATGGCCAACCAGACCAACGCCCTGGTCAACGGCATGCAGATCCCCGTGGATTCCGCGTTCAAGGTGGGCGAATCATGAGCGACGGATCCGACACCGGGAAACCGGGCCTGATGGTGCTACGCGAGAGCGCGCCGTTCCGGGGCAAGCAGGGCCACATCTATCGCCCGGCCATCTCGGCCGAGGCGGTGGGCGCCAAGGCCCTGCACATGCAGCTCCTGGAGATCCCGCCGGGCGAGCGCGCCCACGCCCACAAGCACGAATCGCACGAGACCGCGATCCACGTCCTGTCCGGGGTCTCGGGCTGCTTCTGGGGCGAGCGCCTGGAGCACCACGTGATCGCCGGGGCCGGCGAGTTCGTCTACATCGCCGCCGACGTGCCGCACCTGCCCTACAACCGCAGCCAGACCGAGCCGGTCACAGCGGTGATCGCCCGGACCGATCCCAACGAGCAGGAGAGCGTGGTGTTGTTGCCGGAGCTCGAGGCCGGGGTCGATTGGTCGAAGGCGGAGCGGTAAGCTTCAGGTCCAGTCGTTAGGCTGACTGAGGCCGACCGCCTGCCGGACGAACGGTCTTCCAAACCGAACACCTCATCCTGAGGTGCCGAAGCGAAGCGGAGGCCTCGAAGGAGGCCTCCAGGGATCGCTGAGGCATCTGGAGGCCTCCTTCGAGGCCCCGCTCTTCGATCGCCGGGCACCTCAGGATGAGGGTGTGGGTGGGAGAGATCCCGCCAGTTCGGACCAGCTCGTCCGGCCTCAGCGCTACCGCTGCTCGCTGCGCTCGTTGGCCAGCCGCTCGGCGCGGGTGCGCTCGTCGCCGGAGAGGCCGGACAGGGTCTGGTCGAGCCAGGCATCGGACAGGCCTTGCGCAGCGGCAGCGAGGTTCCAGGCCGCGGCCTCGATCGGGTTCTTGGCGACGCCGCGCCCGACCGCGTAGAGCCGCGCGACCCGGTTCTGCGCGATGGCATTGCCGCGGGAGGCCGCGTGCAGGAAGTAGCGAGCGGCCGAGCGCTCGTCCTTGGTCACGCCGTTGCCGTTGAACAGCAGGATCGCGTACTCGACCTCGCTGGCGAGATCGCCGTTATCGGCGCCGCGCCGGAACCACTGGGCCGCCTGGCTGGCATCTTTCGGCACGCCGCGGCCCTGGAGGTAAAGAACGCCCAGATCGTGCTGAGCCGGCCCGATCTCGGCATCCGCGGCCTTGCGGAACTGCGCGGCGGCCGCCGCCTCGTCGGCGGTGGCACCGGTGCCGATCAGGATCAGGCCGAGATTGTAGGCCGCCGTAGCCGAGCCGTTGGCGGTGGCCTGCTCCAGCCAGCGCCGGCCGGCCTTCGGGTCCTTCGGCATGCCGCGGCCGTCGAGCGCCATCAGCCCGAGCGAAGACATCGCGGCGGCGTCGTTCTGGGCGGCCGCGAGCCGGTACCATTCGGCCGCCTTCACCGGGTTCTGCTTGATGCCGAGACCCTGGTTGTACAGCTCGCCCAGCAGCGTCATCGCCGCCGCATCCTTCGGATTCGCCTCGATCCGCTTGGTCGCCTCCCGGAAGGCCGTGACGTACTGGCCGCGCTGGTAGGCGCCGTAGGCGAGATCCGCCGGCTGGCCGTTATTGGGCGGCACGGCACCTCGGGAATAGTTCGGCGTGTACGGGCTCGGAAGCTCCGGCGTCGTCTTCTTGTCGGAGGGGGCAGCGGTCTTCGCCGGGTCGAGGGGCCCGGACGCAGCGAGCGTCGGCAGCGGCCACGCCGCCGCCAGGAGCACCGCGAGCCTCAAGGCGCGGAGATTCACGCGGCCTGCCCTTCGAGCAGCGCTTGCGCCCGCGCGACGGCGTCCGCGTCGGTCAGCCAGAGCGCGCTTTCGAGGCCGATGAACTCGGCGCCCGTCGCGACCAACGGGCCGATCTCGTCCGCCGCCGCCGCGACCGCGACGCAAGGCGTCTCGAAGATCTCGACCCACCATTCGGCCCGCGCCAGCACGGTCTCGGCCTCGGGGGCGACGCCGTCCGGGTAGAGGCCGCCGAACATCAGGTAGTCGATGCCGGCCTCGCCCGCCTCCATGGCGCCGTGCTTGGTCTCCAGGCCGCCAGCCCCGAGGATGCGGCCGTCCCGGAGGCGGTCGCGCAGGTCCTTCAGATCGCGCGGCTTGTCGACATGGACGCCGTCGGCGCCGCCCCGGGTCGCCACCGAGACGAGGTCGCCGGTGAAGCCCGGGCAAGCCACCACCAGGGCCGCGCCGGTCTTTTGCGTGATCGGCGCGACCTGCTTCACGCGGGCGGTGAGCCCGCGCTCGTCGGTGGCGGCAAGCCGCAGGATCACGGCCGCGACATCGCCCACCTTGCAGGCCGCGCCGAGCGCGGCCGCGAAGGCGTCGATGCCGTCGGCGTCCAGGCCGTGGGGCCCCAGGAGGGCGAGGCGCTGCTTGCTGCTCATCGGTTCGGCTGCCCGGCGTGTCAGCGCGCGCCGATCTTCGGATCGAGCGAGCCGCTGGCGTAGCGCTTCGCCATCTCGGAGACGGAGATCGGCCGGATCTTCGAGCCTTTGCCGGCGGTGCCGAACTCCTCGAAGCGCTGCTTGCACAGCTTCGTCATCGCATCCATGGCGGGCTTCAGGTACTTACGCGGATCGAACTCGGACGGGTTCTCGGTGAGCACCTTCCGGATCTGGCCGGTCATCGCCATGCGGTTGTCGGTGTCGATGTTGATCTTGCGCACGCCGTGCTTGATGCCGCGCTGGATCTCCTCGACCGGCACGCCCCAGGTCGGCTTCATCTGGCCGCCATACTGGTTGATGATGTCCTGAAGGTCCTGCGGCACCGACGACGAACCGTGCATCACCAGGTGGGTGGTGGGCAGGCGGCGGTGGATCTCCTCGATCACGTTCATCGCGAGCACGTCGCCGTCAGGTTGGCGGGTGAACTTGTAGGCGCCGTGGCTGGTGCCCATGGCGACCGCGAGGGCGTCGACCTTGGTGGCCTCGACGAACTTCACCGCCTCGTCCGGGTCGGTGAGCAGCTGGTCGTGGCTCAGCGTGCCCTCGGCGCCGTGGCCGTCCTCGGCCTCGCCCTGGCCGCTCTCCAGCGAACCGAGCACCCCGAGCTCGCCCTCCACCGAAACGCCGGCCCAATGGGCCATCTTGGTGACGTTGCGGGTGATCTCGACGTTGTAGTTGTAGTCGGCCGGGGTCTTGCCGTCGGCCTTCAACGAGCCGTCCATCATCACCGAGGTGAAACCGTACTGGATCGCGGTGGCGCAGGTCGCCTCGTTGTTCCCGTGGTCGAGATGCATGCAGACCGGGATGTGCGGGTAGATCTCGACCAGGCCGTCGATCAGCTTGGCCAGCACCACGTCGTTGGCGTAGGCGCGGGCGCCGCGGCTCGCCTGCAGGATCACCGGCGAGTCGGTGGCATCGGCTGCCGCCATGATCGCCAGGCCCTGTTCCATATTGTTCAGGTTGAAGGCCGGTACGCCGTACTCGTACTCGGCCGCGTGGTCGAGGAGCTGCCTCAGGGTGATCCGTGCCATGGTGGTCTGTCTTCCCGCTTGCCGTCTGGTGGTCCGCCCGATCGCCGCCGGCGCCGGAAACCTCAGTGGACTTGCACAGGCAAGTCGGCCGAGGTTCTTACCTGTACATCGTGTCAAACGCCGACCGGCTTATCCGTTCGGTGAAGGACGCTCAGCGCGCCCTGTTCTCAAGGACCGTGACACGCTCTTCGACCTCGCTGACGCGGGCATCGAAGTCGCCCGCGGTCGCGCGCATCATCACCAGCATGCCGGCGGCGTTGCGCCGGTCCTTCCGCAGGCTCGCCTCAAGCTTGTCGAAGCGCGCGAGCGTCTCGGCACGAAACGCCGTCGTGTCCGCCCGCAACTGCGCGATGCTGCCCTGAATGCCCTTCAGGATCTCGATCGTCGCGTTCTCCACATTGTCACTCATCGACTCAGGGCCCCCGCCGTCCGACGCCGGGAGTATAGATAGGTGCGCGCCGCCGTGGGAGGAGCGCACGCGAGGCTACGCCGTGCGGTTTTCGGCGCGCTGGTCAGCCCTTGGCCCGCAGCGCCTCGACGCCCGGCAGGGCCTTGCCCTCGAGCCACTCGAGGAAGGCGCCGCCCGCGGTGGAGACGTAGGTGAAGTCGCCAGCCACGCCCGCATGGTTGAGGGCCGCCACCGTATCGCCGCCGCCGGCCACCGAGACGAGCTGGCCGGCCTTGGTGCGCGCGGCCGCGTGCTTCGCGGCAGCCACCGTGGCGGCGTCGAACGGGGCGAGCTCGAAGGCGCCGAGCGGGCCGTTCCAGACCAGGGTCTTGGCGCCGTCGATGGCGGCGTTGATCTCGGTGACCGAGCGCGGCCCGGCATCGAGGATCATGCTGCCCTCTGGGACCGAGTCCACCGGCACGGTCTCGTGCGGAGCCTGGGCCTTGAATTCGGTCGCCGCCACCGCGTCCACCGGCAGGATGATCCGGCAGCCGGCTTTGTCCGCCGCCGCCAGGATGCGGATGGCGGTCTCGGCGAGATCCTTCTCGCACAGGGACTTGCCCACCGCTTTGCCCTGCGCGTGCAGGAAGGTGTTGGCCATGCCGCCGCCGATCACCAGCGCATCGACCTTGGCGACGAGATTTTCCAAGAGGTCGATCTTGGACGAGACCTTGGCGCCGCCGACCAGCGCGATCACCGGGCGCTCCGGCGCCTCCAAGCCCTTGGTCAGGGCCTCCAGCTCGGCCTGCATCTCCCGGCCCGCATAGGCCGGCAGGCGGTGGGCCAGGCCCTCAGTAGAGGCATGGGCGCGGTGGGCCGCGGAAAACGCCTCGTTGACGTAGATGTCGCCGTTGGCCGCGAGCGCGTCGGCGAAGGCCGGATCGTTCTTCTCTTCGCCAGCGTGGTAGCGGGTGTTTTCGAGGAGCAGGACGTCGCCGTCCTTCAGGGCCGCCACGGCCCCGGCCGCGTCGTCGCCGATGCAGTCGGCCGCGAAGGCGACGGAGCGGCCCAACGCCTGGCTCAGCGCCGGCACCACCGGCTCCAACGAATCCTTCGGCTCGCGCTTGCCCTTGGGGCGGCCGAAATGGGCCAGCAGGATCACCTTGGCGCCCTTGTCGGCGACCTCCCGGATCGTCGGGACGACGCGGGCGATGCGGGTCGCGTCGGTGACGCGGCCGTTCTCCATCGGCACGTTGAGATCGACGCGCATCAGCACGCGCTTGCCCGTCAGGGCGCCGGCGTCGTCGAGGGTGCGGAAGGCGCTCATGCGGTCCTGTTGCGATTACTGGGCGGTGGTGGCGGGCGGCGCCGGGATCAGGCGATCGAGGTTCAGGCGCTGCACCGCGACCATCAGCACGACGGTGAGGATTGCAGTGATCACGGCGGTGAGCACCAGGGCGCCGGTTCCGGGCAGCCGCCGGGTGCGGTCGGCGAGCCCGCGCATCTCGGTGCGCAGGGCGGCCAGGTCGGATTGCCGGGCGGATTCGTTCATCCGGTTGGAGGCGATCTCGACCTTGTCCTCGACCCGCGACAGCAAAGCTTCGGAGCGGGCGTACTTGTCCTCGATCCGCGAGCACTTGTCCTCGATGCGCGCGAGCTGGTCGATGAGGTGGCTGGCCGGCAGCCCCTGCGACGGCGTCGTGGCGACCGGAGCCGCGGCCGGCGGGGGCGCTACGGGTTTCGGCGTGGGCGTCACAATGGCGCCCTGTCCGCTCGACGTGCCCTGCGAAGCGTCGGTCATCCCGGGATGATCCCCTGGTTCGAGGTTGAGCCGTTCGGTCGAAGAAACGCCCGCCGACCCTCTCAGGGCCGGCGGGCGGCAGGTTCTTTAGATGAGCTTGGCCATCGCCACGGCGGTGTCGGCCATGCGGTTCGAGAAGCCCCACTCGTTGTCGTACCAGGACAGGATGCGCACGAAGGTGCCGTCCATGACCTTGGTCTGGTCGAGGTGGAAGGTGGACGAGTGCGGGTCGTGGTTGAAGTCGATCGAGACGTTCGGCCGGTCGGTCACGCCGAGCACGCCCTTGAGCGGGCCCGCGGCGGCGGCCTTGATCGCGTCGTTGATCTCCTGGACCGAGGTGGCGCGCTTGGCCGTGAACACCAGATCCACCGCCGAGACGTTCGGGGTCGGCACGCGGATCGCGGTGCCGTCGAGCTTGCCCTTCAGCTCCGGCAGCACCAGGCCGACGGCCTTGGCGGCGCCGGTCGAGGTCGGGATCATCGAGAGCGCGGCGGCGCGGCCCCGGTAGAGATCCTTGTGCATCTGGTCCAGCGACGGCTGGTCGTTGGTGTAGGAGTGGATCGTGGTCATGAAGCCGCGCTCGATGCCCACGGCCGCGTCCAGCACCTGGGCGACAGGCGCCAGGCAGTTGGTGGTGCAGGAGGCGTTCGAGACGACGAGATGCTCGGCGGTGAGCTTGTCGTGGTTGACGCCGTAGACCACGGTCAGGTCGGCGCCGTCGGCCGGGGCCGAGACCAGGACGCGCTTGGCGCCGGCGTCGAGATGGGCCTTGGCCTTGTCCTTCGACGTGAAGATGCCGGTGCATTCCAGCGCGATGTCGACGCCGAGATCGCGGTGCGGCAGCTCGGCCGGGTTGCGCACGGCCGTGACCTTGATGCGCCGGCCGTTGACCGCCAGGAACTCGCCATCCACCGCGACCTCGCCGGGGAACCGGCCGTGCACGGAATCGAAGCGGAGCAGGTGGGCGTTGGTCTCCACCGGGCCGAGATCGTTGATCGCCACGACCTCGATGTCGGTCCGGCCGGCTTCCGCGATCGCGCGCAGGACGTTGCGGCCGATGCGTCCGAACCCGTTGATGGCAACCTTCGTCACGGCGTCACTCCTTCCTGATGCGGCTCACCGCGCGCCGGACCCGCAGAACGGTCTCGGCTGGCCCGCCTCCAGGCCGACCGGGCGGATCTGGGCGGGCGGGTTTGAACCTGCGATGAACCGGGCCGGGAGAGGCCGGGCTCCGCTGCCCTCACGCGTCGGGTCCGACGGTGGCGGCTGGGGCCTCGGGACTGTCACGGACCGGCCATCCGGCATGTCTTTTGCGGACCCTTTCGAGAGCGCGCGGCTGTCTAACATGGCGTCTCCACCTGTCAAACGCACGCGCGTGACAAACATGGCGGTATCCCACATCCAATAAATAGATGCGGGCGTTGGCGATTGCTGAGCCGCGGGGGATTGCGCGCGCACCGACATTTCGGACTGGCATTCCCGGCCCATCCGGCCGAAACTTGCAGCCCTGAAGCATCGACGTCGCCCGGACGCCGGCCACCCCGTTTCGGGACGATGCGTGCGGCGAGCGGAGCCCCATGGCCGACGACAGCACAGAGACGACGCGCCCGATCGACGACGCCTTCGCCCGGCTCGACGCCGCGCTGGCCCGCCTGGACGCGGTCGTGGCCCGCCGCCTGGAGGCCGAGGCCGAGCCGGACGACCGGGATGCCGAGCTGGCGCTGATGGACGAGGACCGGGCGCGCCTCGCCGCCGCCCTCGACGCGGCGAGCGCCCATCTCGCCGATGTCGAGGCCACGACCGGCGCGGTCGGCCAGAGGCTCGACCGCGCGATCGAGACGGTGCAGGGCGTCCTCGGCCGCGCCTGACCGCCTCCCTCACGCAAAGCCGTCCCTCGGAGCGATCCTTGCCCCAGATCAACGTGACCATCGACGGAAAGCTCTACCGCATGGCCTGCGGCGCCGGCGAGGAGGCCCATCTCACCGGGCTCGCCGAGAGCTTTGGGACGCGCATCGGCGAGATGCGCCAGAGCTTTGGCGAGATCGGCGACATGCGCCTGCAGGTGATGGCCGCCCTGACCATCGCCGACGAGCTGGCCGAGCTGCGCACCCGCTTCGCCGCCCTGGAGGCCGAGACGGCCGAGCTGCGCAAGACCGCCGAGGCCGCCGAGCGCAGCCGCGCCGAGGACGCCTCCCGCGCTGCTGATGGGATTGGGCGAGCGGCCGAGCGGATTGGCAAGCTGGCGGATTCGCTGGGTGGGAGCGGAGTGGGGAAGGGTGGGGTGGCTCAGGAGGTGGTGTGAGGAGGATTGGCAGTGGACGTCGGACAATTGGCGGTATCAATAGTTACCAACATGAAAGATGCTATTGGAGGCGTTCGATAACAATACGATTTCAAAATATTAGTCATATTCGATAATATTGCTCGTAATTTTTCTAGCATCACCTGCGAGCGACCTCCTGCACCGCTGCAGATCGCAAGAGTTCGACCAACTCAATTCGATTTAATCCTGCCGAAGCAGATCGAATTAAATATTCATATTTAATTCTGAGTGCTGAATTTCGACGCGGATTGAGAAGCAATATTTCCGACCAAATAGAATCATTGTCTTCGACGGATTTGGCATATTTTAGAAGCCAATACATTAATACTTGACGGAAATCGCCGGACCTGAAATTCTCTTCTGTATGTTTGACTTCAATAAGCATAGAGCCAATTGCGAAGTCACCCCGGCCCGACGCTATCCATCCAAGACCTGGAATGAGAGGACCGTGCTCCAAGGGTAGATTGGGACACTGCATTTGTATGCTTTTTAGCATGACGATTAGGTTAGATGCGGCATGGTCCGCTACTTCGATATCATATCGACTCAATTTATCGGGTATTTTAGCATCGTAATGCTGCTTCTGACGCGATGAGGCTATCCGAAGGCATTCGTCCCAGTCGCTCGGAGCCTCTCCGCGCAATAAACTTTCGGCGCGAGCCATAGACAATTCAAACAGCATGGCTTTCTGAAGTCGACTTTTGCCGATCAGTTCATCCGAAACGGCTTCAATATCAGAAAACGAAAAAGATTCCTTGTTAAGCGATCTGACCAAACCACCAGTCAATCTCGGAAATAGAACATCGAGAACACCCGGAATATCTCGTGCTACTGTTCGCGGATCTCTCCTTGGAAGTCGACTAAATGGCATTGTGAACCCAGTCCTCATAGCAGGAGGCGAAGCTGAGATTTTTGTCTTTCTCAATGCCAAGACGCCAGGATTCGATCAGTGAACCACGCAACTGGCCTCTCATCTTCGAGCCTTCGTCTCCAAATGCTTCGGCGGCAAGCCACAACATTCGCTGTTCGTCTGGCGCCAAATTGGACCATTTATTACGCAATCGATTGAAACTTGCTCGGTCTTTCCAATATCTCCAGCAATCAATGCATGCCCGTTTTACAGCTGGCGATGATGTCCGATCATAGGCCTGCCTAACGAAGGCTCCTCGCATTTCGGTCCGCGCAAACCGAATGGCGCGTAAATAGTGTAGGATATTAGCTTCTGGGACCAAGAGATGAGCCGCACGATCTGGTATTGCATCAAGCAGCACATCTAGTATTGAAAAAATAGACTCGAATTCAGAGCTGGAGCGGACGGCATAAACTCCACGCATAATTTTTGACCAAGATGCTCTGAACGCATCCAAATTATTTGGATCTAAGAGGGTGACGCAAAGTTGCTCTGCTATCTTGGGTTCTTGAAACTTAAGCGCTCGGCCGATTTGCGCTACAACAAAAGCATCGGGGTGAGATTTCTCAATCTCTAGATCCAACAAAAAGGAAATATCTATTGAACTAAATGACATTTTTAGCTTGGTGTATTCGGCTCTAGCATTGTCAGAGTACGGATCGAAATGTAGGTCCAATTCACGAAGAGCAGAGCTTGCGTCGTCCCCATTGCCTAACTGAGCCGAAACGAAATCTTTATAATGCTTAGCACTTAAAAAACTTGTTTTGCTTCGATTTAACGACAATCCATAGTCTGCAAGAGCGTGCGACAGTACGGATAACGCCTTGTAGCCATCCTGTTGAGAGCTACAAATTAAAGTAAAATCATCTACATATCGATGCCATATGATGCCGGCATCGGAAAGAGATCGATCTATCGGAGTCATCATGACTTCCGCAAGCACACGAGCGCATTGACCGCCGACTGGTAGGCCAAATGAACGACCGGCCGCCAACTTACTTAAAATGCGGTCGATTTGCATTGCAATTGTTGAGTTTTCTAAATCCAAATCTCTGATAACATTTTCAAGCCTGTGGTGATAGATATGCTCATAGAAACTCGCGATATCGGTTTGAATAACGATGGCATCGGTGTCCGTCAGTATACTCTCATTTATTGTTGCCTCTTTATATGTCCGCCAAGATTTTTTGCGATCAAAAAAATCTACTCCTTCGCCGCCAAGTCGGTAAGAATGTACGCGCGAGCTTCGATTGCGTTCATTAGCCTCTGCGATTGCCAATCCGAGACCATTTAAATAAAGATTCCAAAATGGATGTATTTTTGCGGTGATGCGAAAACCATGCGATCCTGAAGGAACTAATAGTCGCTCTGACGGGACAGTCAGTCCGTTCATGAACACAGTTGGCTTTCCAACAGCGCCGCTTTCTATTGCCTTAAATAAATTGACACAAATACTTGATAGATCTTCAGCTTTTTCTTTGATAAACGCTGCATCTATATCGTAAGGAAGCGTGTCGTTTTCCCCGCTTTGGCCAATCTCTACAGCCGCACGGAAGAAATGATTTTGATTTATTTCAATCATGCCTATCGTGCGCCTCACTCAAAATCTGGCCGGCGCTGTTGTACTGCAGGCGATATCCGAAGCCACTCTTAATGTTTGCGCGTGAGTGATTGCCTGTTAGCGGCGAAGGCGTCGCTGGAATGAAACGGCAGTCAGCGGATAGCAGCAGTTGAGGCGGACAGATCGGGATAGAACCGGACACTGACGTCCCACTTTCCCCTCAACCAACCGTATCCGCAATAAACCGCCCCAACGCCGCCGCGGCTCGCAGCATATGCGCCCGCATCCGCCGGGCGGCCAGCTCACCGTCGCCCTCGGCGATGGCCGACAGAATCTCGCCGTGCTCGTCCCAAGACCGGCGGATCCGGTCGGCGTGGCGGAGCTGGGTCCGGCGGAAGGCGGCCAGGCGCTCGCGGATCGCCAGGGCCTGCTCGGCCATGAAGCCGTTATGGGTCGCCGCGTAGAGCGCCTCGTGGAAGGCGCGGTTGAGCCGGTCGTAGGCGTCCACATCCCCGGCCTCCACGGCGGCGGCGGAATCCGCGTGGAGGTCCATCAGCCGGCCGCGCTCCAGCGGCGTCATCCGGTAGGTCGCGAGCCGGGCGCAGAGCGCCTCGATCTCCGCGGTGGTCTCGAACATGTCGGCGATGCGCTCGGGCGTCAGCCGGGCCACCACCACGCCCCGGCGGGGCCGGATCTCGACCAGCCCCGAGGCCGCGAGCTGGCGCAGGGCCTCCCGCACCGGGGTGCGCGAGGCGCCGTAGCGCTGGGCGAGGTTCTGCTCGTCCAGGGCCGTCCCGGCCGGGAGTTCGCCCGAGGTGATCGCGTCGGTCAGCGCGTTGCGGATCCGGTCCGAGAGCAGACCACTGTCGATCGTCTGGATGTCGCCGTGCATCAACTGGTCCCGCGCCCCTTCAGATCGGGCGCGCTCGCTGACGCCGAACCGGTATCCACTTCGGCGGCGAGCGCTTCGGAACGCTCAACCGACCAGCGCCCGCACCGTCAAGTAGAAGATCGAGGGACCGACCAGGCAGCCGATACCGGTGTGGAAGGTGGCGGTGAGCGCCCCGTAGGGCACGAGCTTCGGGTCGGTGGCCGCAAGGCCGCCGGCGACGCCGCTCACCGTGCCCATCAGCCCGCCATAGGCCATGGCCGAGCGCGGGTTGTCGAGGCCGATCAGCTTGGCGACCAGCGGCGTGCCGACCATCACCATCACGGCCTTGGTCACCCCGGTGGCGATGGACAGCGCCATGACGGTGGAATCCGCCCCGATCGCCGCCCCGGTCACCGGGCCGACGATGTAGGTTATCGCGCCCGCCCCGATGGTCGTGATCGAGACCGCGTCGTGATAGCCGAACGCGACCGCCGTGAGCGTGCCGACGAGGAACGGGATGATGGTGCCGAGCGCCAGCGCCAGCACGCCGATCAGCCCGGCCCGGCGGGCCTCGGTCACGTCGACCTCGAAGGCGGTGGCGACGATCGCGAAGTCGCGCAGCATCGCCCCGCCCATCAGGCCGATCCCGGCCAGCGCCGGGATGTCGGCGATGCCCTTCTTCCCGCCGGTGTAGAGCCCGCCGACATAGGCGAGCACCAGCCCCAGCACGATCGCGATGGCCGAGCCGTGAACGCGGCCCTTCGTGAAGCGTTTGGCTGCCAGGTTGGAGACCAGGATCAGGGCGCCGACCAAAGCGAAGGCCGCCACCAGGCTCTGCTCGACGAAGACGTGCTCGATGCCGTGCCAGATGTAAGGTCCGAGTTCCATGGCGCTCACCCCTGCTTCCCGGCGGGCACCGGATCGGCCTCGCCGCCGATCACCGATCCGCCATGCTCGACGTCCGGGCTGCCCGGGTCGCGCCGGCCGATCCGGCTCAGCAGCGCCACGGCGCCGAAGCACAGGACCAGGGAGCCGGTGGCCGCGATGATCACGATCGGGCCGCCGCTCACCGCCGCAACCACGTTCTGCTGGGCCGCCATGGCGACCACGATCGGGATGTACATGCCGGCCCAGAACTCGACGCCGAACTGGATGCCCTTGGTCAGGCCGCCCCGGCGGGACAGCCAGAGCCGGGCGAGGATCAGCAGGATCATGGCGATGCCGACGCCGCCGACATTGGCCTTCACCCCCAACGCGACGCCGAGGAGATCGCCGAGATACACGCCGAGCAGCGTGCACGTGGCCAGGAGGGCGACGCCCAGGACGATCATCGGCCTCGCCCTCCGGCAGGACCAGTCTCGGCGCAAGGCGACGCCAGTCTCGACGCGCTCGGCATGGGGTGTTTCCTTCCCGAATCAGTTCTGTGTTGATTGCTGACCAGTATGCAGGATATTGACACTTCAGCAATCCCGTATACGAAACCGTGATAAGACCGGCTTTGAAAATGCAAGGTGGCGGGCATATCCTGCCTCTCACATACCGAGGGAGACAGCCGGATGACAGAGTGGCGCGGCGAGAGGCAGGCCCGCGATGCGCGCATCCAGGCGGGGCGCGCCCATGCCGACGGCAAGGTCGTCCCGGCCGGGTCCGTCATCGAGCTGCTGGAGGCGGTGCTCCGCCCCGGTGACCGGGTCTGCCTGGAGGGCGACAACCAGAAACAGGCGGATTGCCTGGCGCGGGGGCTCGC
>NZ_JAKSYO010000087.1 GCF_022829635.1 Methylobacterium sp. E-066 | reverse complement strand
CGGCGCCTTGTCGATCTGGTCGTAGGCCGTGAACGTCGCCCCGCCCGTCTCCGCCAGGACCTTCGTGATCGCCGCCGTCAGCGACGTCTTGCCGTGGTCGACGTGACCGATCGTGCCGATGTTGCAGTGCGGCTTGGTGCGAGCGAACTTTTCCTTGCCCATCAGAGCCTCCTAGAATTCGAAATCGTGTTGCGGATGAAGAGGTGGTTCAGGCGTAGCCTTAAGCGTACTTGGCGATGACCTTGTCGGCCTCGCCGCGCGGCACCTCTTCGTAGTGGTCGAACTGCATGGTAAAGTTCGCCCGGCCCTGCGACATGGAGCGCAGGTTGTTCACGTAGCCGAACATGTTGGCCAGCGGCACCATCGCGTTGATGACATTGGCGTTGCCGCGCATGTCCTGGCCCTGGATCTGGCCACGGCGGGAGTTCAGGTCGCCGATGACCGAGCCGGTGTAATCTTCCGGCGAGACGACCTCGACCTTCATCACCGGCTCTAGCAGGACCGAACCGCCCTTCTGGAGCGCCTCGCGCAGAGCGGCGCGGGACGCGATCTCGAAGGCGAGCGCCGACGAATCGACGTCGTGGTAGGCGCCGTCGATCAGCTCGACCTTGATGTCGACCACCGGGAAGCCCGCGAGCACGCCGGCGCCCAGGACCGAGTTGAGGCCCTTCTCGACGCCCGGGATGTATTCCTTGGGCACCGAGCCGCCGACGACTTTCGACTCGAACGAGAAGCCCGCACCCGGCTCGTTCGGCTCGACGATGAACTTCACCCGAGCGAACTGGCCGGTACCGCCGGTCTGCTTCTTGTGGGTGTAGTCGATCTCCTGACGACGGGTCAGCTTCTCACGGTAGGCCACCTGCGGCTGGCCGATATTCGCGTCGACCTTGTAGGTCCGGCGCAGGATGTCGACCTTGATGTCCAGGTGCAGCTCGCCCATCCCCTTGAGGATGGTCTGGCCGGATTCCTGGTCCGTGGAGACCCGGAAGGACGGATCCTCGGCGGCGAGCTTGGCGAGCGCGATGCCGAGCTTCTCCTGATCGGCCTTCGACTTCGGCTCGACGGCGATCTCGATCACCGGCTCCGGGAACTCCATGCGCTCCAGGATCACGGCCTTCTGCGGATCGCACAGGGTGTCGCCGGTGCGGGTGTCCTTGAGGCCGGCCAGCGCGACGATGTCGCCCGCGAAGGCTTCCTTGACGTCCTCACGGTTGTTGGCGTGCATCAGGAGCATGCGGCCGACGCGCTCCTTCTTGTCGCGCGTCGAGTTGATGACATTGGCGCCCGACTCGATCTTGCCCGAGTACACGCGGCAGAACGTGATCGTGCCGACGTGGGGATCGTCCATGATCTTGAAGGCGAGCATGGAGAAGGGATCGGAATCCGTCGGGTGACGGACCACCGGCTCCTCGGTCTTGAAATCGAGGCCTTCGACGTCGCCGCGATCGGCCGGGGAGGGGAGGTAATCCACCACCGCGTCGAGCAGGGGCTGCACGCCCTTGTTCTTGAAGGCCGAGCCGCAGAGCACCGGATGGAAGGCGCGCAGCTGCACGGCGCGACGCACGAGCTTGTGCATCGTCGCGGCATCCGGCTCGGTGCCGTCGAGATAGGCCATCATGGCCTCGTCATCGAGCTCGACGCAGGCCTCGACCAGCTTGCCGCGGTACTCCACGGCCTGATCCTTGAGGTCCTCAGGGATCTCGACCTCGGAGAAGTCTGCGCCCAGCGTCTCGCCGGACCAGACGATCGCCTTCATCTTGATGAGGTCAATCACACCCTTGAAGTTCGACTCCGAGCCGATCGGCAGCTGCAGGCAAACGGGCTTGCCGGCGACGCGGTCGATGATGTCGGCCACGCACTTGAAGAAGTCGGCGCCGATCTTGTCCATTTTGTTGACGAACACGACGCGCGGCACGTCGTACTTGTCCGCCTGGCGCCAGACGGTCTCGGTCTGGGGCTCGACGCCCTGGTTGCCGTCGAGCACGCAGACGGCGCCGTCGAGCACACGCAAGCTGCGCTCGACCTCGATGGTGAAGTCGACGTGGCCGGGGGTGTCGATGATGTTCAGGCGCTTCTCGCGCCAGAAGCACGTCGTGGCGGCGGACGTGATCGTGATGCCGCGCTCCTGCTCCTGCTCCATCCAGTCCATGGTGGCGGCGCCGTCATGGACTTCGCCGATCTTATGCGACTTTCCGGTGTAGTAGAGGATCCGCTCCGTCGTCGTGGTCTTCCCAGCATCAATGTGGGCCATGATGCCGAAGTTGCGGTAGTCCTCGATCGCGTGCGTGCGGGGCATCGGATTGCTCCTGAGAGACGGCGGAACCGCTTACCAGCGGTAGTGCGAGAAGGCGCGGTTGGCTTCAGCCATCCGGTGCGTATCTTCCCGCTTCTTGACGGCGTTGCCGCGGTTGTTCGCGGCGTCGAGCAGCTCGGCGGAGAGCCGCTCGATCATGGTGCGGTCGTTGCGCGACCGGGCGGCCTGGATCAGCCAGCGGATGGCGAGGGCCTGACGGCGCTCGGTCCGAACCTCGACGGGGACCTGGTAGGTCGCGCCGCCGACGCGCCGGGAGCGCACTTCGATCATCGGGGCGACGTTGTCGAGCGCGGCGCGGAACACCTCGATCGGGTTGGCCCGGGCGCGGTTCTCGACGATGTCGAAGGCGCCGTAGACGATCCGCTCGGCGGTCGACTTCTTGCCCTCGTACATGATCGAATTCATGAACTTCGTCAGCACCACGTCCCCGTACTTCGGGTCCGGGATGATCTCACGCTTCTCGGCAGAGTGACGACGGGACATCTCTTAAACTCTCAAACGAGTCTGACTTAAGCACCTCGCGCAGGCCGCCTTGGCTCTTTTGATGAAGCCGGCGACATCCTTACGAGGCCGTGGAAAGGCCTTTGCGCGACCGGATAAACTCCGGCCGGCGATCTTACTTCGGCCGCTTGGCGCCGTACTTGGACCGGCGCTGCTTGCGGTTCTTCACGCCCTGCGTGTCGAGCACGCCGCGCAGGATGTGGTAGCGCACACCCGGAAGATCCTTCACGCGGCCGCCGCGGATCATGACGACCGAGTGCTCCTGAAGGTTGTGACCCTCACCCGGGATGTAGCCGATCACCTCGAAGCCGTTGGTCAAGCGGACCTTGGCGACCTTACGAAGGGCCGAGTTCGGCTTCTTCGGGGTCGTCGTGTAGACCCGGGTGCAGACGCCGCGCTTCTGCGGGCAAGCGTCAAGCGCCGGAACCTTGTTGCGGCTCCGCTGGATCTTCCGCGGCTGGGCGATCAGCTGGTTGATCGTCGGCATCCTGTGCCCTCTTCCTCGGTCACCTTGGCCGGATTGCCCAAGGCAATCCGCAAAACGAATATGCGCCGGAGGTCCTGTCACAGACCCTCGGCGCGGTGTGGGCAGAGGAGCACGCCCGAAACGAACGCGCTCGTACCTACGGATCTGACTTAGAGCGTCAGGCGATTTGAGCCTTCGGATCGCTCGGAGCGATCGCGGCGCCGTGGGTCATACCCAAGGGCCGTCGGCAGCCAAGGGCCGTCCGAAGTGGGGCGCTTCTAGCCGCGGTTAACGCGCAGGTCAATGCGGTCGCGGCAGAAAACTGCGCCCCATGACCGGTTAACGACCCGTCACGGAGCGGAACGATTGAGCCGCTCCGCTGACTGCGAAGCTGGTGATGTCCGGCCTTTTATCCGGGACGCGGCGTGGGGCAAAGACCGCCGCGGGACGAGCCCTGCGCCCTGGTGGCGTCCGATGCCCCCTTGGCTGCTGCGCGGCTTCCAACAGAGCTGACGCCGATCGCGCCCTTGTTTCAGGACACACCTTACATCGCCAGCCGTGTCGCGCGTGATGGGAAGCCGTGGCGGTCGCCACGGGTTGATCCGAGGGCGCCGAAATAATCTCCGTCCAGCGCTAAGCTTCGTGCTGAGCTTCTTCTTTCCGGCCGCTGAGAAACGGAATGGGATGCTGTTGATTGCTCCCGCGCAGATGCGCCATCATCTTTGTGCGAGTCGTGAAGTTCCGAGGCTTCTCTTTGGAGATGCCCCGAAGAACTGATTTGCTTCATCTGCGAATCGCGGGCTTTTATTCTGGAACCCTTATGTCTGCGGCACTTCGATGTTGGGATTTGCCCTCGATCCGCGGCCCGGCCTTCGCCGGTCCTCATGGATCGCCGTAGCCCCAGCGCCCTGACGGTCGGCCGCCGGCTTCGTCGCGACCCCGTCGGACTGCCGAGGCGCAATCCTGAGGACTGCACCGCTTCGAAGTGCCCACTTCTTGCCTCCGGCCTGGAGAGGGCACGGGGGTCGGTCCGGGCGATCCCGAAACCATGATTCGTGCGGCCGGTCTCGACCCGCGGCGAGCCTTGAGAAGCCTCAACACCAGGAGATATCCGTGCGTCGCCTACTGACTTTCGCCCTGGCAACACTTCTCTCCGTCGGGGCCGCGCAAGCCGACCGCCTCGACGACATCAAGAAGGCCGGCGTGCTGCGGGTCGCGGCCTTTGACAGCAACCCGCCCTTCGGCTTCGTCGATCCGAACACCAAGCAGATCGCCGGCCTCGACGTCGATTACGCGAAGGCGATCGCCGACAAGATCGGCGTGAAGCTCGATCTGCGCCCGACCAACCCGGCCAACCGCATCCCGCTCTTGACCTCCGGCAAGGTCGATCTGGTGCTGGCAAACTTCACGATCACGGAGGAGCGCGCCAAGCAGCTCGATTTCAGCATCCCGTACTTCGCCTCCGGCCAGCAATTCCTGGCCAAGAAGGGCACGCTCACCGCGCCCGACCAGCTGAACGGCCTGCGCATCGGCGCCGACAAGGGCACCACCAACGAGATCGTCCTGCGCCGCGACTTCCCGAAGGCGACCGTGGTGGCCTTCGACGACACGCCGTTCGCCTTCGCGGCCCTGCGTAACGGCAACGTCCAGGCGATCACGCAGGACGGGCCCAAGCTCGTGGGCCTGCTGGCGAAGGTTCCGGATAAAGAGAACTACGAGGTTCCGGCCTTCTCGATCTCGAACGACTATATCGGCGTCGGCATCCCGAAGGGGGAGACCCGCCTCCGCGAGGTCGTGAACGAGACCCTCCGGGAGCTGGAAGCCAGCGGCAAGGCGGCAGCGATCTATGACCGCTGGTTCGGTCCCAAGTCGGACCAGCCGCTGCCGCGCTTGTTCCGGATCGGCGACCACAGCTAGACCCCCGGTGAGCCTCTTTGGCGATCTCCTGGCGCCGCGTTACTTGATCTGGCTGCTGCAAGGTTTTGGGGTCACCCTGGCCCTGTCGGCTGCCGTGTGCTTGGCCGGGACGATCCTCAGCCTCGCCCTCTGCTGCCTGCGGGAAACAGGGGGCCGGCTCGCGGAGACGGGGACCGCCGCCTGCGTGGGCCTCATCCGCAACACGCCGCTCCTGGTGCAGCTGTTCTTCTGGTATTTCGGCGCTGCCGCCCTGATGCCGGCCTGGCTCACCGCTTGGCTGAACAGCCCGCACAGCCTTCCTCTGGGTCCGGCGGATCTGCGCTGGCCCGCCTACGAGACGCTGGCCGGCTTCTTCGGCCTGACGCTCTACGCCGCCGCCTACATCGCCGAGGAATGCCGCGCCGGACTCAACGGTGTCCGGCCCGCCCAGCGGGAAGCCGCGCTCGCCCTCGGCCTGACCGACTTCCAGGTCTTCCGCCACATCGCGCTGCCGCAGGCGCTGCGAATCGCCTGGCTGCCGGTGGTCGGCCAGTACCTCAACACCATCAAGAACACGTCGCTGACCATGACCATCGGCCTCGCCGAACTGTCCTACGCCTCGCGGGAGGTGGAGACCGAGACGTTCCAGGCCTTCCAGGCCTTCGGCATCGCGACACTCCTCTATGTCGGGGCCGTCGCTGCGGTCGAGACGGCCGGCCACGCCATCGCGCGCCGGGACCCAGCGGGAGCCGCTCGCCGGTGAATGTTTCCGTCATCGCCGACAATCTCGGCTACCTGCTGGCCGGCGCCTGGCCGGACGGGCCGGTGGGCGGGCTGATGCTGACGATGATTCTCTCGGCCGCCTCCGGCCTCGCCTCGGCTTTCCTGGGGCTCGTCCTCGGGATCGCGCTGGCGATGAGCGGCGGACGGACACGGCGCGCCCTGACCCTGGGGCTCGGGCTGTTCCGGGCCGTCCCGATCGTGATGCTGATCTTCTGGAGCTACTTCCTGCTGCCGGTCCTGTTCGGCTTCGCCATCCCGGAGACCGACACCGTGGTGACGGCCCTGTCGCTGGTGGGCGGCGCCTACCTGTCCTACGCGGTGGCGGCCGGAATCGAGAGCATCGGCCGCGGCCAGTGGGAGGCCGGCCTGGCCCTGGGCTTCGGCCGCTGGCAGGTCCTACGGGTCATCATCTTGCCCCGGGCGCTGCCGGCCATGGCGCCGTCCTTCGTCAACCAGTGGACCACGCTGATCAAGGACACCTCGCTCGCCTACGTGATCGGCGTGCCCGAACTCTCCTTCGTGGCGACGCAGGTGAACAACCGCGCCATGGTCTACCCGGCCGAGATTTTTTTGTTTGTCGGCGCCGTCTACGGATGCCTCTGCCTGGTGGTCGATCGGTTTGCTGCGCTGGTTGCTAGACCGCGTCGCCTGCCGCGCGCGGGCAGGGCCTGACGGAGGCCCCTCCATCCTCATCTCAAACTGAGTCGGCTTGGTCGTCGCGGGCACAGCGCGACCGTCTCCAAGGGCGTGCCGAGCCAGCAACGTGCCGGATCGGGGCAGGGGCCTCGCATCACGGTCTACGGAAGATTAAAGCGAACCGTCGAAATGTCCCGATCGTCGGGCGGCCTTCGGGCCGGCCTCAGTGCGTATCGAGGATGTTGCGTATGGGTTGCGTCGCGGTCAGCAACGTCGTCCCCTTCCGGCGGATCGCCCCCGCCTCCGCGGCCGGCGAGCGGGACGCCCGCAACCGCCGCCGCAGCGAGCAGCGCTCGCTCATGGACGCGGTCTACGCCACCGGCAGCATGATCGTCGCCGCCGAGGATCGTGAGATCAAGCTCACCGCCTCGCGCCTCCAGGTCTACGGCTTCCTCACCATCGAGGAGGTCACCGAGGATGGCGGCATGCGGCGCCTGCGCCCGTCCGAGGCGATTCGCGCCCGGTCCGAGCGCCCCTGGCGCCTGTCGAAGCCGGCCTTCGGCAGCGCCGTGACGATCCCGAGCCTCGACGATTTTTTGTTCGAATCGGCTGGCCAGCCGTTCTGAGGTCCTGAGCTTAAAAGGTAACCGGCCCGGCGCGCTCGCCTGCGCGGCGGGCATGGCTGTTGTGTCGTCCCCACCCGCCGGCTGCGCCATCTGCCTGCCCAGCCACCGCCGGAATGCGATGCGCGCACGCGCCGTCGACTCGGCCAGCGCCCATCGATAAGCCGTCGATCGGCCCCGCCCGCACATCGCGCAACGCCCGAGCCCGAATCGCCCCGGCAACTCTCGGCCGGACCGGCGAATTTGCCGCGATCGGCTTGCCTTCCGGGCCCGCCCGTAGTATCCGCCCGGCCTTCGCGACATTCCGATGGGTGCTCGCACCCTGTGAACGCGGTGACCGCGCCGGCGTCTTCTGACGCCGCAAGCGCGGTCTATACCATGAGCCGGGGACATCAGATCCCCATCAGGCGTCGTCCGCCGGGCAATACCGCCCGCGTGCGGAAACCCGCCTGAAACAAGGAGTCACGCACGTGATCCAGATGCAGACGAATCTGGACGTCGCCGACAACTCTGGTGCACGCCGTGTGATGTGCATCAAGGTACTCGGCGGGTCGAAGCGGAAGTATGCCGGCGTTGGCGATGTGATCGTCGTGTCGGTCAAGGAGGCGATCCCGCGCGGTCGCGTCAAGAAGGGCGACGTCATGAAGGCGGTCGTCGTTCGCACGGCCAAGGCCGTGAAGCGCGTCGACGGATCGGTGATCCGCTTCGACAAGAACGCTGCGGTCCTGATCAACAATCAGAAGGAGCCGATCGGCACCCGCATCTTCGGACCGGTGCCGCGCGAACTGCGCGCGCGCAACCACATGAAGATCATCTCGCTGGCGCCGGAGGTGCTGTGATGGCAGCCAAGATCAAGAAGGGCGACAAGGTCGTCGTACTCACCGGTCGCGACTCCGGTCGCTCGGGCGAGGTCATTCAGGTTCTGCCGAAGG
Organism: Methylobacterium sp. E-066; assembly: GCF_022829635.1. Classification (GTDB taxonomy): domain Bacteria; phylum Pseudomonadota; class Alphaproteobacteria; order Rhizobiales; family Beijerinckiaceae; genus Methylobacterium. The sequence goes on along the minus strand of NZ_JAKSYO010000087.1, from coordinate 18,355 downwards.
AAGGCCGGGCTTTCGTGCGCGGCATCAACCTGGTCAAGAAGCACCAGAAGCAGACCCAGAACCAGGAAGGCGGGATCATCTCCAAGGAGGCCGCCATCCAACTCTCGAACATCGCGGTCGCCGATGCCAACGGCAAGCCGACCCGCGTGGGTTTCCGCATCCTCGAAGACGGGCGCAAGGTCCGATTCGCCAAGAGCACGGGGGATCAGATCGATGGCTGAGGCCGACAAGAACGCCTACACCCCGCGCCTGCGCAAGCACTACGACGAAGTCGTGCGCCAGAAGCTGATCGAGGAGTTCGGGTACAAGAACCCGATGCAGGTTCCGCAGATCGAGAAGATCGTCATCAACATGGGCGTCGGCGAGTCCACCGCGGACTCCAAGAAGGCGACCGTGGCGGCCGGCGACCTCGCGCTCATCGCCGGCCAGAAGCCGGTGATCACCCGGGCCCGCAAGGCCATTGCGACCTTCAAGGTCCGCGAAGGCATGCCGATCGGCTGCAAGGTCACGCTGCGCAAGCAGCGCATGTACGAGTTCATGGATCGCCTGATCACGATCGCGCTGCCGCGCGTCCGCGATTTCCGCGGCCTGAACCCGCGCTCGTTCGACGGCCGCGGCAACTACGCCCTGGGTCTTAAGGAGCACCTCGTGTTCCCGGAGATCTCCTACGACAAGGCCGAGCAGATGTGGGGCATGGACATCGTCGTGGCGACCACCGCCCAGACCGATGCCGAGGCCAAGGCACTGCTCGCCGCCTTCCAGTTCCCGTTCCGGCAGTGAGGCCTTCGCGCTTCATACGCGGACACCGGAGATAGACCACATGTCGAAGAAAAGCTCAGTCGAGAAGAATGAGGCCCGCAAGACGCTGGTGAAGCGTTTCGCGGCCAAGCGTAAGGCGCTGCTGGACATCGCCAACAACGATGCCCTCGAGATGGAGGAGCGCTTCGAGGCGCGCCTCAAGCTCGCGGAGCTGCCGCGCAACTCGTCCGCCACCCGCATCCGGAACCGGTGCGGCATGACCGGCCGTCCGCGCGCGTTCTACCGTAAGATGGGCATCTCGCGCATCGCGCTGCGGGAGCTTGGCAACCGGGGCCTGATCCCCGGCCTGGTCAAGTCGAGCTGGTAAGGAGGTCCCCATGGTCAACGATCCCGTGGGTGACATGCTCACCCGTATCCGCAACGGCCAGCTGCGCCGTCGCAACGTCGTTCAGACGCCCGGCTCGCGCCTGCGCGCCAACGTCCTGAACGTGCTGAAGTCCGAGGGCTACATCCGCGACTACGCGGCGACCGACCTCGGCAACGGCCGCACCGAGTTCGCCATCGAGCTCAAGTACTACGACGGTCGCCCGGTGATCCGCGAGATCAAGCGCGTGTCGAAGCCCGGCCGTCGGGTCTACTCGTCTGTCGGTGATCTGCCGCACGTGGCCGACGGCCTCGGCGTCACCATCGTCTCCACACCGCAGGGCGTCATGGCCGACCACGAGGCGCGCGAGCGCAACGTCGGCGGTGAAGTGCTCTGCACCGTATTCTGATCGGGACGGAGGAGGTTATCCCATGTCTCGCGTAGGCAAGAAGCCCGTTCCCGTGCCGGCCGGCGTCACCGCCACCGTCACCGGTCAGACGGTGAAGATGAAGGGCTCGAAGGGCGAGCTGCAGTTCGACGTCCCCACGCTGGTCAGCGTGGAGATGAAGGACGGCGCGATCTCGGTCGAGCCGGTCAACCAGTCGAAGCCCGCCCGGTCCCTCTGGGGCACGTCGCGGGCCCAGATCGCCAACATCGCCGAGGGCGTGTCGAAGGGCTTCGAGAAGAAGCTCGAGATCACGGGCGTCGGTTATCGTGCGGCGATGGCCGGCAAGGCCCTCAAGCTGTCGCTCGGCTACAGCCACGACATCGAATACGCGATCCCCGCCGGGATCACGATCGTTACCCCGAAGCCCACCGAGATCACGATCACCGGGATCAACCGCCAGCAAGTCGGTCAGGTCGCCGCCGAGATCCGCGATTACCGCGGACCCGAGCCCTACAAGGGCAAGGGCGTGAAGTACGCGGGCGAGTTCATCTTCCGCAAGGAAGGCAAGAAGAAGTAAGGAGGGCATCATGTCTCGCAAGCTCGAAGCCCTCGATCGCCGCAAGGCGCGCGTCCGTCGCGCGCTGCGGGCGGCCGCCAACGGCCGTCCGCGGCTCTCGGTGTTCCGCTCGTCGAAGCAGATCTACGTGCAGGTCATCGACGACGTCGCCGGCAAGACGCTGGCCGCCGCCTCGTCGATCGACAAGGCACTCAAGGGTGAACTCAAGACCGGCGCCGACGTCGCCGCCGCCAAGGCGGTGGGCAAGCTGGTGGCCGAGCGCGCCAAGGCCGCGGGCGTCACGAAGGTGATCTTCGACCGCTCCGGCTACATCTACCACGGTCGCGTCGCGGCCGTCGCCGAAGCCGCCCGCGAGGGTGGCCTGGAGTTCTAAGGAACTCTCTCCGCGCGGAATGATACCCGCGCGGCCATTCCCTCCCGTTTCCGGCGAGGGGAATCGAGCGAGCGGATCCGAGGATCCGCGCTAGTGAGATAGGTTAGACAACATGGCACGTGAACGGGAAGGCGGGGGCCGCGGCCGCCGCGATGAGCGCGAGGAGCGCGACAGCGAATTCGTGGACAAGCTCGTCCACATCAACCGCGTCGCCAAGGTGGTGAAGGGTGGCCGTCGCTTCGGCTTCGCAGCCCTCGTCGTCGTCGGCGACCAGAAGGGCCGCGTCGGCTTCGGCCACGGCAAGGCCCGTGAGGTGCCTGAGGCGATCCGCAAGGCCACCGAGGCGGCCAAGCGTGGCCTGATCCGGGTGTCGCTGCGTGAGGGCCGGACCCTCCACCACGACGTCAACGGCCGTCACGGCGCCGGCAAAGTGATCCTCCGCGCGGCTCCGCAGGGTACCGGCATCATCGCCGGCGGCCCGATGCGCGCCGTGTTCGAGACGCTCGGCATGCAGGACGTCGTCGCCAAGTCGCTCGGCTCGTCCAACCCCTACAACCTCGTGCGTGCCACCTTCGAGGCGCTCAAGAACGAGGACAGCCCGCGCTCCGTGGCGGCCCGCCGCGGCATCAAGGTGTCGAGCCTCCAGGCCCGTCGCCGCGACGCCGATCCGGCCGACCAGTCCGAAGCTGCGGTCGCGTAAGGGGAGGGTCCGATGGCACAGAAGACCGTCCGTATCGAGCAGATCGGTTCGCCGATCCGCCAGGAGGCCAGCCAGCGCCAGACGCTGATCGGCCTGAAGCTCAACAAGCTCCACCGCGTGTCCGAGCTGGAGGATACTCCCTCCGTGCGCGGCATGATCCGCAAGGTTGCGCACCTCGTGCGCGTCCACGGCGACGTGGCGTGAGGAGGCACCGATGAAGCTCAACGAAATCAGCGACAATCCCGGCGCTACCAAGAACCGGATGCGTGTCGGCCGGGGCATCGGCTCCGGCAAGGGCAAGACCGCCGGCCGCGGCGTGAAGGGTCAGAAGGCCCGGACCGGCGTGTCCATCAAGGGCTTCGAGGGCGGTCAGATGCCGTTGCATCGGCGCCTGCCGAAGCGCGGCTTCAACAACCTCTACGCCCAGGACCTGAACGAGGTGAACCTCGGCCGGATCCAGGAGGCGGTGGACGCCGGCAAGCTCGACAAGGCGGCGACCGTCACGATCGAGACCCTGGTGGCTGCCGGCATCATCGCCCGTCCCCGCGACGGCGTGAAGCTGCTCGGCGTCGGCGAGCTGACCGAGAAGCTCAGCTTCGAGGTCACCCGCGCCTCCAAGTCCGCCATCGAGGCGGTCGAGAAGGCCGGCGGTTCGGTCACCGTCGCGTTCGCGACGGGTGTTTCGCACCGTGGCGGCGCAAAGGCCGAGGCCACGGCCTGACGGCCGGCCTAAGAGCGACGCAGGGTCCCGTTGCACGGGCCCCGCGGAGCCTTTAAGCCGATCCTTCGAGCGGCGGCCCTGCGACCACGCGGGCCGCCGTTTTCATTTCATCCGGGCACGCTTGGCCCGGCGACATTCCCAGGACGCGACGCTTATGGCCTCAGCAGCCGAGCAGCTTGCCGCCAACCTCAACTTCGGGGCGATCGCCAAGGCCGATGAGCTGAAGAAGCGCATCTGGTTCACCTTGGGCGCCCTCGTGGTGTTCCGGCTGGGGACCTACATCCCGATTCCCGGCATCGATCCGGAGCAGTTCGCCCGCAACTTTCAGCAGCAGGCTGGCGGCGTGCTCGGGCTGTTCAACATGTTCTCCGGCGGTGCCGTCGAGCGCATGGCGATCTTCGCCCTCAACATCATGCCGTACATCTCGGCCTCGATCATCGTTCAGCTGCTCACCTCGGTGATCCCGAGCCTGGAGGCCCTGAAGAAGGAGGGCGAGTCCGGCCGCAAGGTCATCAACCAGTACACCCGCTACCTCACGGTGGTGCTGGCGCTGGTGCAGTCCTGGGGCATCGCGATCGGCCTGCAGAGCTCGTCGGCCGCGATCGATCCCGGCCCGTTCTTCCTGGCCTCGACGGTGATCACGCTCACCGGCGGCACCCTGTTCCTGATGTGGGTCGGCGAGCAGATCACCTCGCGGGGCATCGGCAACGGCTCGTCGCTGATCATCTTCGCCGGCATCGTCGCCCACTTGCCTGTGGCAATCGCGGGCGCGCTTGAGCTGGGCCGCACCGGCGCGCTCTCGCCGCTGATCATCCTGGGCGTCGCCGTGGCCGCCGTGGTGCTGGTCTACTTCATCGTGTTCATGGAGCGCGCCCAGCGCCGGCTCTTGATCAACTACCCGAAGCGCCAGGTCGGCAATCGCATGTACGAGGGCCAGACCTCGTTCCTGCCGCTCAAGCTCAACACCTCGGGCGTGATCCCGCCGATCTTCGCCTCGTCGCTGCTGCTCCTGCCGGCGACCGCGGCAAGCTTCTCGGCGAACGGTGGCAGCACCGGCTGGCTGGGGACCATCACCGCCTATCTGGGCCACGGCACGCCGCTTTTCATGGCGCTCTACGCGGCTTTGATCATCTTCTTCACGTTCTTCTACACCGCGGTGGTGTTCAACCCACAGGAGACGGCGGACAACCTGAAGAAGCATGGCGGCTTCATCCCGGGCATCCGGCCGGGCGAGCGCACCGCGGCCTTCATCGACAAGGTGCTGACCCGGATCACGGTGATCGGCGCCCTGTACCTGACCCTGGTCTGCCTGTGCCCGGAGATCCTGTCCTCCTACGCCTCGGCGAGCCTCGGCTTCGGCGGCACCTCGCTGCTGATCGTGGTCTCGGTGACCATGGATACGGTCGCCCAGATCCACGGGCACCTGATGGCCCATCAATACGAGGGCCTCGTGAAGAAGGCCAAGCTGCGTGGCGCCTCGACCACGCAACGCCGCCGCTGACCCTGTTACAGAGGCGGGACGAAGCCACCGACGCGCCTGCCTCTGACCAAAAGGTCCGGATGCCTCCCGGCACGGGACCAGATAGAAAAACATGAGACGGGCGATGCCGGGGAGGCTTCGCCACCCGCCGCTTGGGCCCGGAGAGAGTCGGGCCGGACGAGGACAACGCCATGCGCATCATTCTGCTCGGCCCCCCCGGCGCGGGGAAGGGGACGCAATCCGAGCGGATCGTACAGCGCTTCGGCATCCCGCAGCTGTCCACGGGCGACATGCTGCGCGCCGCGGTGGCTGCTGGCACGCCGGTGGGCCTGGAGGCCAAGGCCGTGATGGAATCGGGCGGCCTGGTCTCCGACCGGATCGTGGTCGGCATCGTCGCCGACCGGATCGAGGAGCCCGACGCGAAGGGCGGCTTCATCCTCGACGGCTTCCCCCGCACCGTCGCCCAGGCCGAGGCGCTCAGCTCCATGCTGGCCGGCAAGGGCATGGACCTCGACGCGGTCATCGAGTTCAAGGTTGATGAGAACGCGCTGGTCGGGCGCATCGAGAAGCGTGCCGCCGAGACCCAAGCCCGCGGCCAGGCGGTGCGCAAGGACGACACCCCCGAGGTGTTCAAGCAGCGCCTGGAGGCCTACCGGGCCCAGACGGCGCCGCTCTCCGACTATTACGCCAAGACCGGCCTGCTCCAGACCGTGGACGGCATGCAGCCGATCGATACGGTGACCACCGAGATCATGGGACTGCTGGAGCCGCACGCGGAACGCGTCGCGTCCTGACAGGATCGCCGGCACGGCACGGCTTCGAGCAGCCTGCCGGCGGATCCATCGGTGAACCTCAGTTCAAATCGGAGGTTGAGGGGCAGACCCGACCGGGATCCCCCTCCATGACCGTCCTCCGCATCCCCGTGAGCCTGCTCTTGGTCGCCATCGTGGTGACACCGCTCCCGGCTGCCGCGCAGAGCCCGGCGCAATCCTTCGTGTATGGCGAGAAGCGCTTCCGGAACGCGTGTCGGCCGCCGCTCAAGTACGCAGCGGGGGCCTGTGTTCGCCGCTGCCCGGCGGGCTACCGGAATACAGGCGGCTATTGCCGGTTCCAGAGCCAGCGCTTCCGCTGAGAGAGCCGCGTCAGAGCTCGGCGCGCCGTTCCGCCCGCAGCGCCCCGAAGAAGTTCACGACATCCATCGGCAGCGCCCGGCGGCCGAAGAGGCGGGTAGGGTTGCCGTCGGTGCGGCCGTCGCGCAGCTCGACCATCGCGGTCATGCCGTTGTAGCGGAACACCATCCGGCGGCCGGCGAAGGTGGCCCAGAGCAGGCCGGGGCCGTCATCCTCCTCCTGGAACGCGATCGAGCCGGGCTCGGCCTCGGTGAGGATGCCCCCGGTCACCGCCAGGATCACCGGCGTGACCTCCTCGGCATTCTCCTCGGCCGCCCGGAGGACCGAATCGGCGAAGGCCCGCAGGGTGGCGCCGTCGCTGGTCAGAACCGACATCTGTGCTCCTGGGTGGATCCCTGTCCGGTCCGCGCGCGACGCATGGCGGCACGGCCGATCGTTCACGGGTCGTTGACATATGGTCCTGCGCACGCTAGCAGGCCGTCCTTCGTCCAATCGATCGCTGGTCCGAGGTGCCCTGTCCAGGGCCGCCCCCGGGCCACGTTGTCGTTTGGCGCGCGCAGGGGCCGGCCTCCACCGGACGCGCGCGAGCACCGCCCGGTTTCCGGGCCTCATATGGAGCGTGATCATGGCCCGTATCGCAGGCGTCAACATCCCGACCAACAAGCGCGTCGTCATCGCGCTCCAGTACATCCACGGTATCGGCGCCAAGAAGGCCGAGGAGATCACCCAGAAGGTGAACATCCCCGCCGAGCGCCGGGTGAACCAGCTCACCGACGCCGAGGTGCTTCAGATCCGCGAGACGATCGACCGCGACTACATCGTCGAGGGCGACCTGCGCCGCGAAGTCTCGATGAACATCAAGCGCCTGATGGATCTGGGCGCCTATCGCGGCCTGCGTCACCGCAAGCAGCTGCCGGTCCGCGGCCAGCGCACCCACACCAACGCCCGCACCCGCAAGGGCAAGGCGAAGCCGATCGCCGGCAAGAAGAAATAATTTTTCGTCGTTGGAAGGCCGTGCTTCGCTCGGCCTTCTTTCCGTCGCGCTGGGTGTCCCACAGGGATCCCGGCGCAGGCTCGACCGCCCTGCACGGGCGCGCCGGCCCAGTCCCAAACAGAATCCCGAGCGCCTGGAATTACGGGCGCGCTTGAAGGAAGAGTGAGACGAGAATGGCTAAGGAACCGCAACGCGTCCGCCGGCGCGAACGCAAGAACATCGTGTCGGGCGTCGCCCACGTGAACGCCTCGTTCAACAACACGATGATCACCATCACGGACGCGCAGGGCAACACGATCTCGTGGTCGTCCGCCGGCGCGATGGGCTTCAAGGGCTCGCGCAAGTCGACGCCGTACGCCGCCCAGGTGGCCGCCGAGGACGCAGCCCGCAAGGCCTCTGAGCACGGCATGCGCACCCTCGAGGTCGAGGTGTCCGGCCCGGGCTCGGGTCGTGAGTCGGCCCTGCGCGCCCTTCAGGCCGCGGGCTTCACGGTCACCTCGATCCGCGACGTGACCTCGATCCCGCACAACGGCTGCCGTCCGCGCAAGCGTCGTCGGGTCTGAACCAACCGGTTTGACGGAGAAGCTCATGACGGGATCGAAGCCGCTTCCGGGCGTGCTGCGTTGGAACCTCGGCGACCTCACGGTCACCGCGCTCAATGACGGCTGGTTTCAGGCCAGCCTCGATCTCGTCACGGGGATCCCGAAGGACGAAGCCGGCAAGCTGCAGGTCGCGGGCTTCCGCACCGAGCAACCCAAGATCACGCTGAACGCCTTCCTGATCACGGGCGCCGGCCGCAAGCCGGTGCTGATCGATACGGGCTACGGCGATTTCGCCCCGGTGGAGACCCTGGGACGGTTCAGCACGGCGCTGGCGCTCACCGGCGTCAAGCCGGAGGAGATCGAGACCGTCCTGGTCACGCACCTGCATCCCGACCATGTCGGCGGTCTGGTGACGAACGGGGCGGCCCGGTTCCCGAACGCCGAGATCGTGGTCCACGCCGACGAGACGGCCCACTGGCTCACCGACGAAGCGCTCTCCCGGGCGCCGGACGAGGCCAAGCCGTATTTCGAGGGCGCCCGCAAGGCGGTGGCGCCCTACGCTAAGCGGATGCGCGAGCATCGGGGCGGCGAGGTGCTGCCGGGCATCACGGCCGTTCACCTGCCGGGCCACACCCCGGGACATTGCGGTTTCCGCATCGTCTCCGGTGGACAGTCGCTGCTGATGTGGACGGATGTGGTGCACCTGCCCGCGATCCAGTTCAAGAACCCGGAGGCGGGTGTCGGATTCGACGTCGATGGCGACCAGGCGCGGGCGACGCGCAAGACCATCATGGACGAGGTCGCCAGCGACCGGACCTTCATCGCCGGGGCGCATCTCGAATTCCCGGCGCTGGGCTACGTGGACCGGGATGGGGCGGGCTACTGCTTCGTGCCGGCTCTCTGGGTCGGCGGCGAGTAATAGACTTTGCATTCAGGGACCGTTCGGGGCGCCAGGGGGCGGCGCCGGACGGCCGAAGCGCGGGGACGGGCGTCGCGGATCCCGAGCATGGACGAGAGGTAGGATCGTGGTCATTCAGAAGAACTGGCAGGAACTGATCAAGCCGAACAAGCTGCAGGTCTCGACCGGCGACGACCCGAAGCGGGTCGCCACGGTCGTGGCCGAGCCGCTTGAGCGCGGCTTCGGCACCACGCTCGGCAACGCCCTGCGGCGCGTGCTCCTGTCCTCGCTCCAGGGCGCGGCGGTGACCTCGGTGCAGATCGACGGCGTGCTGCACGAGTTCTCCTCGATCCCGGGCGTCCGCGAGGACGTCACCGACATCGTCCTGAACATCAAGACCATCGCGATCCGGTCGCAGACCGATGCGCCCAAGCGCATGACCCTGCGCAAGACCGGCCCGGGCACCGTCACGGCCGGCGATATCGGCACGGTCGGCGACATTCAGATCCTGAACCCGGAACTGGTGATCTGCACGCTGGACGACGGCGCCGAGATCCGCATGGAGTTCACGGTCGCCACCGGCAAGGGCTACGTCCCGGCCGAGCGCAACCGCCCCGAGGACGCGCCGATCGGCCTGATCCCGGTGGACTCGCTGTTCTCCCCGGTCACCAAGGTCAGCTACCGCGTCGAGACCACCCGTGAGGGCCAGGATCTCGACAAGGACAAGCTGACGATGACGATCGAGACCAACGGCGCCGTGGGCCCGGAGGACGCGCTCGCCTATGCGGCGCGGATCATCCAGGACCAGCTGCAGGTCTTCGTGAACTTCGAGGATCCGCGCAAGGAAGAGGCCGCGCCGCTCGCGCCGCAGCTGCCCTTCAACCCGGCGCTGCTCAAGAAGGTCGACGAGCTGGAGCTGTCGGTCCGCTCGGCGAACTGCCTGAAGAACGACAACATCGTCTACATCGGCGACCTGATCCAGAAGTCCGAAGGCGAGATGCTGCGGACTCCGAACTTCGGCCGCAAGTCGCTCAACGAGATCAAGGAAGTGCTGGCCGGCATGGGCTTGCACCTGGGCATGGACATCCCCGGCTGGCCGCCGGAGAACATCGAAGATCTCGCTAAGCGCTTCGAAGAGCACTACTGAGGCGAAGCCGCCTCGGGCCGGACTTGGCGGCGCTGATCGGCGCCGTCTGTTTGGCCGATCCAGATCCGGGACTTCGCGGTCACGACGCGAAGGCCAAATAAAATCCCGCCGCGGGGTTATGCGGAATGAATGGCCCCGCTGTTGGGGCGCCCGGCCGTACCGTGGCACGGCGGCCGAGAAGAGAAGGAAGCCAGCACCATGCGTCACGGTTATCGCGGCCGTCGCTTCAACCGCACCGCCGAGCATCGCAAGGCGATGTTCGCCAACATGTCGGTCGCCCTGCTGAAGCACGAGCAGATCGTCACCACCCTGCCGAAGGCCAAGGACCTGCGTCCCGTGGTCGAGAAGCTTGTCACCCTCGGCCGGATCGACAGCGTCCACACCCGCCGTCTTGCCATGGCGCAGCTACGCGATGCCGACATGGTCAAGAAGCTCTTCGCCGTGATCGGCCCGCGCTACGCCGGTCGTCCGGGCGGCTACCTCCGCATCATGAAGGCCGGCTTCCGCAAGGGCGACAACGCCCCGCTCGCCGTGATCGAGTTCGTCGAGCGCGACGTCGACGCCCGCGGCAAGGATTCGGGCCAGGTCGAGGTTGCCGAGGCAGCCTGAGCCACAGCTCAACAGATTGCGTTTGAAAGAAGCCGCCCCGGGTCATCCGGGGCGGCTTCTTCGTTCTGGAGAGCGGCCAAAAAAGAACCCGCCGGCTTGCGCCGACGGGTCTGAAGCAGGGTCCACGTTTCGGATCGTTGCGGGAGCTCGCCCTTGGCGGTCAGTGTCGGACTGACCGGGAACTCGACCGCGTCGCGGTTCCGAAACCCCTATCCCTGCTGATTCTTGTTGGGCGGATCGTCCTGATCCGGGTCGGCATCGCGCCGCCTGCCTGGGAAGATACCGTGATTGCTCATGGTTCACCTCCGCGTTCGTAACCCGGAGCCACGAGGCTCCGTGGAGGGTCAATGAGCCGGCAACGGGGTGGTTCCCATCCGCCCCGTCATTGCGAGCGCAGCGAAGCAACCCAGGGCGGCGCGCGCTCCCAAACCGTAGCGGATCACTGGGTCGCTTCGCTACGCTTGCAATGACGGTTTAGGTCACCCTCGCCCCGGATCAGCCCCATCCAGAAGATCCGAGACCCGGCTCGCCAGATCCGCCGAGCGGAACGGCTTGGTCAGGACCGGGAGGTCGTCGGGGATCTGCATCGCTTCGGCATGGCCGGTGAGGATCAGGACCGGCAGGCTGGGATCGCGGTCGCGGATCGCGGCGGCGAGTTCGATGCCGCTCATGCCGGGCATGGCGAGGTCGGCGACGATCAGGTCGAACCGGCCGGGGGCGAAGGATTGGAGCGCGGTCTCGCCGTCGCCGGCCTCGGTGGCGTCGTGGCCGAAGCCGGTGAGGAACGAGGCCGTGACGTGCCGGACCTGCGGGTCGTCGTCGACCACCAGGATCCGCGCCGACCGGGCCGCAACAGGGGCGTCGCCGGGCGCACGCGCCGCCTGCTCGGGCGCCTCGGCCGCGAAGGGGAGGGCGAGCTCGACCCGCGTGCCCCGGCCGACCTCGCTCTCGATGGCGAGCCGCCCCTTGGATTGCTGCGCGAGGCCGAACACCATGGCGAGGCCGAGACCGGTCCCCTGGCCCACCGCCTTGGTGGTGAAGAACGGTTCGCAGACCCGGCGCAGGATCTCGTCCGGGATGCCGGTGCCCTCGTCGGTGACGCTGACGCCGAGATAGGAGCCGTCGGTGATCTCGGGATCGCCCGCGATGTCGAGGCGCCGGGTGGCGACGGTGATCGTGCCGCCGTCCGGCATCACGTCCCGGGCGTTGATGCACAGATTGAGCACGGCGAGTTCGAGCTGATCCGGATCGACCTGGACGGCGGCCAGGTCGTCGCCCAGCTCGGTCCGGACGGTGACCAGCCCGCCGAGGCTGCGGCCGAACAGGTCGCTCATCCCGCCGATCAGGGCGTTCACGTCGGTGGCCCGGGCTTGGAGGTCGTGGGCGCGGCTGAAGCTCAGCAGGCGCTTGGTCAGGGAGGCGCCGCGCTCGGCCGCGCCGCGGGCGTTCTCGATCAGGCGCTGCACCCGCGGCAGTTCGGCGACCTTGGGGGCGGCGAGTTCCAGGCTGCCGAGGATCGCGGTCAGCAAGTTGTTGAAATCATGCGCGATGCCGCCGGCCAGGGTGCCGAGCGCCTGCATCTTGTCGGATTGGCGCAGCCGCGCCTCCAGGGTCCGCTGCTCGGTGACGTCCCGCTCGATCACCGCGAGATGGCTGACCGCGCCGCCGGCGTCGCGGATCGGCACCCGGGTCACGTGGCTCCATTGCTCGGCGCCGACCGGCCCCTCGCTCGTCAGGCTCTCGGCGACCGTCCCGGAGCGGATGGCTGCGGCATCCGCCTCAGCCACCGCGCCGCCCTGCGCGCCGAGGAGGTCGCCCTCGCGCTGCCCGAGGCAGTTGAACACGTCCCGGCCGAGTAGGGTCGCCTTACGGGCGTTGAGCCGCACGAACCGGCCGTCCGCGTCCTTGAAGCTGATCGCGTCCTGGGCGTGGTCGAGGAGCCCGCGCAGCAGCGCCCGCTCTGTGGCGAGGTCGCGGCCCAGGCGGTGGCGCTCGAAGGCCTGCCGGACCGTGGAGCGCAGCAGGCTCGCGTCCCAGGGCTTGGTGACGTAGCCGACGATGCCGCCGCGGTTGAGGGCCGCGATCACCGCGGTGATGTCGGCGTAGCCGGTGAGCAGGATCGCCTGGGCGTCGTGGAAGGCGCGGGCCTCGGCCAGCAGGGCGTCGCCGGTGAGGCCGGGCATGCGCTGGTCCGACAGCACCACGGCGATGTCGGGCTCGGCGTGCAGGATCTCGAGCGCCTCGTTCGGGTTCGAGGTGGTCAGCACCCGGTAGGATTCCTCGAACAGGTCCTCCAGGGCGATCAGGATGTCCGGCTCGTCGTCGACGGCCAGGATCGTCCCGCTGGGGCCCTCGAACCCGGCCCGAGATCCGTTCTGAGAATGCGTATCCGTCACCGAACCGGTGTCCATCGCGGAGGAGAATGCTCGAATTGCCGTGCCTTCACTCATGCGTTGGCCGCCTGCCGCGGAATGCCGATCACGAAGCAGGCTCCCCCGTCCGGCGCCGCCTCCACGGTGAGCGAGCCGCTATGCGCCTGAACGACGCTGTAGGCAATCGCAAGACCCAAGCCGGTGCCTGAACCCACGGGCTTTGTCGTGAAGAATGGCTCGAAGATCTTCTCGCGCAGGTCTTCCGGGATACCAGGACCAGTATCACTGATCCGAATCTCGTCGACCTCCGGGTTCGAGACGGTGTCGATCCGGATCATGCCGCCCTCCGGCATGGCGTCGGCGGCGTTGCCGAGGATGTTCATCACCACCTGGTTGAGCAGCGCCGGGGTGCAGTGGATCTCGGCCCGGCCGGCGAAGCTGCGCTCCACCGCGATCCGGTCGCCGAGCTTGTGCTGGATCAGCGCCAGCACGGTCTCGATCGCCTCGGGCACGTTGACGAGCGCCCGCTCGCCCTCGTCGAGGCGGGAGAACTTGCGCAGGTTGAGCACGAGGTCCTGGATCCGGGTCAGCCCCATCCGCATCGAGCCGACCCGCTGGCGGGCCTTGTCGAGGGCGCGGACGGCCGCCTCCGGGGCCGCATCGGGCAGTTCGTTGAGCAGGCGCTCGACCGTGCCCTGGTGGGCCAGGATGAAGGCCAGGGGGTTGTTGATCTCGTGGGCGATGCCGGCGACCAGCTCGCCGAGGGAGGCCATCTTGGCGGCCTGGACCAGCTTGGCCTGGGCCTCGGTGATCTGGCGGTTGGCGTCGGCGAGGTCGCGGTTGGCCCGTTCCAGGGCGTCGGCGAGGCGCGCGCGCGCCTCGGAGGCCTCGGCCTCGGCGCGGGCGCGCTCCACCGCCCGCTCGCGCTCGCCGAACTGGCCGGCGATGCGGCGGTCATCCTCCTCCAGCAGGCGGCGGCGGACGAAGCCGCGGACCCGCAAGGCCAGCACCTCGGCATCGGTCTTCGAGACCACGTCGTCGGCGCCCGCCGCGAAAGCCTCGACCAGAAAGTCCTTGGCCGGATCGCTGCCGGCGATGCCGACGAGGTGGAAGCCGGCACCGGCCGCCTGGCCCGAGCGGCGCTGGCTGATCGCCCGGCACAGGGTCAGGCCGTCATAGGCGTGGCCGAGCAGGTCCACGGTCACGCAGTCGAACGCATCCTCGCCGACCCCGTCCAGGGCCGCGAGCGCCGCCTCCGGCCCGTCGGCGGTGGCGACATGGTGGCCCTCCTGCCCGAGCAGGCCCGCCAGGAAGGTCCGGTAGGTCAGGCTGCCGTCGATCACCAGGATCCGCCCGCGCCGGAACGCGGCGGCACCCGGCCCCTCGCCCTCGGCGGAGGGCCGGCGCTCGCGCAGCAGGGCGCGGATGCGCAGGATCATCAGGTCGCGGTCGGCGGATTTCGGCAGGTAGGCGTCGGCGCCGCTCTCCAGGCCCTTCCGCTCGCCGCCGCCGCCGCCGGTGAGCATCAGCACCGGCAGGGCCCGGGTGCGCAGGGACAGGCGCATCTGGCGGATCAGCTCGTCGCCATCCATGCCGGGCAGGTGGTAATCGGCCACCACGAGGTCGGGTTGGGTGCGGTTGAGATGGTCGAGGGCGGCCTCGGCCGAGGGGCAGCGCTCCACCGCGAAGCCGTGGGCCTCCAGCAGGAGGCGCAGCTCCAGGGCCTGCGTCTCCGAATCCTCCACCAGCAGGATGCGGGCGGGCCCGTCCTGGGCGCCGGCCTCGCTCCGGCTCACGGCCGCGCCCCCGGGTCGGCCAGCCGCAGGACGTGGTCGCCGATCCGGTCGAGGGGCAGGATCGCGCGGGCGGCGCCGAGCCGCACCGCCGCCGCCGGCATGCCATAGACCACCGCGGAGCTCTCGTGCTCGGCCACGGTCTGGGCGCCGGCCCGGTGCATGTCGGCCAGCCCGACCGCGCCGTCCTCGCCCATGCCGGTGAGCAGCACGCCGATCCCCGAGGCGCCGACCTGGCGCGCCAGCGAGCGGAACAGCACGGTGGCGGCCGGGCGCTGGCCGGAAACGGGCTCGGTCTCGACCACCCGCATCACCCGGCCGGTGCCGATCTCGAGGTGGCGGTCGCCGGGTGCCACGTAGACGTGGCCGGGTTCCGCGCGCGCCCCGTCCCGCGCCAGCGAGACCGGCAGGGCGACGACGCTGTCGAGCCAATTGGCGAAGCCCTCCATAAAGGCCGCGCCCATGTGCTGGACCACCAGCACCGGCAGCGGAAATGTTTTCGGCAGGGCGCCGATCACCCGGGCCAGGGCCGGCGGCCCGCCTGTCGAGGCGCCAATCGCCAGCAGGCTGGGCGCCTGCCCGGCCAAGTCGGCCGGCGCGGCGAAGTCGGCCAGGCTGGTCCGTCCGGCCCATTCGGTGCCGATCGGCCGCCGCCGGATCACCGGGACCTGGGCCATGATCCGCAGCTGGGTGCAGATCTGGTCGGCCACCGCCTCGTAGCCGGCATGGGTCGTGGCCACGGGCTTCTCGACCACCGAGAGGGCGCCGGCCCGCAGGGCGTTCATGGAGATCCGGAGCGAGGAATCCTCGACCGAATCGGCGACCACGACGATCGGGGTCGGCTGCTCGGCCATGATCCGGCGCGTGGTCTCCAGGCCGTCGATGCCGGGCAGGCGGATATCCATCGAGATCACGTCCGGCCGCGCGACCGGGAGGGTGGCCAGCGCGTCCTCGCCCGAAGCCACCGCGGCCACCAGTTCCAGCCGGGGATCGCGCGAGACGATGTAGCGCAGCAATTCGCGCACGACGAGGCTGTCTTCGACCAGCATCACCCGGACCGGCGTCATAGCAGCTGTCCGATCGTGTCGAGCAGCTGGCGCTGATCGAATTTCTGCTTGGTCAGGTAGGCGTCCGCCCCGAGGTCGAGGCCCCGGGACACGTCGGCGGCATCCCCGCGCGACGTCATCAGGATCGTCGGCAGCCGGGCGAACCGGGGGTCGGCGCGCAGCGCCTTCAGCAGCCCGAAGCCGTCGAGGCGCGGCATCTCCACGTCGGCGAGCACCAGATTCACGGGTTCGATCTCGGCGCGCAGCCGGTCGAGGGCGTCCTGACCGTCGACGCAGACGACCACGCGGTAGCCGGCGGCTTCCAAGATGCCCTTCTCCAAGGTCCGGGTGGTGATCGAATCGTCGACGACCAGGATGGTCGCCCGCGCGGCGGCGCGGGGCGCGGTCGTCGAACGTGGAGCCTGCGTCATCGTTCCGGCGGGAAGCCCGGCCGATGACGCCGCGGCCCGCGCGGCGAGGCCGTCGGGGTCCAGGACCAGCACTGGCACGTCGCCGGGTAGAACCGCGGTGCCGGCGATCAGGCCGGGATCGGCCCCGAAGGACGGGGCGGGCAGGACCAGCAGCGCGCGGACATCGTGCAGGCGGTCGACCCCGAGCGCCAGGCGGCTGCCGCCGGCCCGGAGCAGCACCGCGGTCAGGATCGCCGGGTCCTGATCGGCGGCATTCGGTGCCTGTCCCAAAATCTCGGTGAGATCGGTGACCGGGTGGTTCGTGGCCGCCTCACCCTCTCCGATCCGGACCATCGTACGGCCCAGGGCGAGGGGCAGCTCGGCCCGGTCGAGGCGCAGCAGGCGCTCCACCGCGCCGCCCGGCAGGGCGTAGGTGCGGCCGGCCGCCTCGACCAGCAGCAGGCTGCGACGGGCCGCGGAAAGCGGCAGGCTGAACACGAGCGCGGTGCCGGCGGGCTCGCGGGGTTCCAGGCGGACGCTGCCGAGCAGCTGGCGGGCCGCGTCGGCGGCCACCGACAGGCCGTAGCCGCGGCCCGACAGGGTATCGACCGCCTCCGCGGTGGAGAAGCCGGGCTCGAACACGAGCCGCAGCAGGGTCTCGGGATCGGCGTCCTCCCCGGGGGCGAGTAGCCCGCGGGCGCGGGCGGTGGCGGCAATGCGGGGCAGGTCCGGCCCTGGCCCGTCATCGTGCACGGTGACTTGGAGGCGCGCGCCGCGCACGGCGACCTCCAGCCCGAGCGCCAACGCCTCGGGCTTGCCGGCAGCGCGGCGCACGTCCGGGCTCTGCCAGCCGTGGCTGAGGGCGTTGCGCAGGGCGTGCAGCAGCGGATCCTTCAGGGCCTGGAGCAGGCCGCGCTCCACCGGCAAATCAAGGCCGCGCAGGTCAAGATCGACGTCGCGGCCCTGTTCTCGGGCGGTCTCGCGGATCGAGCGGGCGAGGGGGCCGAGGACGGTCTCGGCCGGTACCAGGGCGAGGCGCTCGGCCTCGGTGCGGACGCGGAACGCCGCGCCCTCGACCGCGCTGGTCGCGGCGGCCTGGCGCCGGGACAGCTCCGCGGCCTCCCGGGCGAAGCCGCCGAGACGCGTCGCCAGCGCCCGCAAGTCCGACCCGTCCGCATCGGATCTGGCGGCCAGCGCCTCGGCGCCCGCGCGCATGTCCCGGGCGAGCCGGGCGAGGCGCGCCAGACCCTCGGCCGCAGGAGCCTGGGCCGCCAGGGTGCTGGTCAGGTCGTGGCTCGCCCGGGCCAGGGCTTCCACGGCCTCTCCGGGCACGCGCAGGATCGCGGCACCGGACTCGATCGGCTCGGGAGCCGGTGCCGGGGCGGGCGGGGCAGGGGGTTCGGTGGGTGGCGCAGCGGCGGGCGGCGGCGGGGCCTTCGGCGCCTCCTCGGACAGGCCGAGACATTGGCCCAAGGCCGACAGGGCGTCGGCGGGCATGTCCGGCCCGGCGCCGTCCTGAAGGCCGGAAACGTAGGTCTCGATCCGGTCGAGGGCGAGCTGGACGGCGTTGGCGGCGGCGCGGTCGAGAACCTGCGCGCCGGTGCGGACCCGCTCGAACAGCGTTTCCAGGCGATGGGCGACCGCCTCCACGGGGGGCAGGTCGACGGCGCGGGCGGCGCCCTTCAGGCTGTGGGCGCGGCGGAACACGTCGTTCCAGTCCGGAGTCGCGCTGCCGAGCGCGGCCCGGATCGCCGTGATGTGCTCGCGGTGCTCGACCTCGAAGGCCGCGAGCAGGAGCTGGCGGATGTCGGCGGGCAAGGCGGCGCCCGCCCTCAGTGCCGGTAGCGTTCGGCCAGGGCCATCAGCGCCTGGGCGAGGTCCGTGAGGTTGGCCGAGGCCGCCTCGACCTCCCGGGTGCCGGCCGCCGTCTGCTGGCTGGCCTGGCGGATGTTCTGCAGCGCCCCCATCACCTGCTCGATCCCCAGCTGCTGCTGGTTGGTCGAGGCCACGATCTGCTGGAACGTCTGCACGTTCTCCTCCACCCGCGCCGTG
>NZ_JAKSYO010000077.1 GCF_022829635.1 Methylobacterium sp. E-066 | reverse complement strand
GGAAAGCCTCGGTCTCCTCGGCGTCGGCGCCGCCGGCGAGGCCGGAGCCGTCGGCGGCCGCATCGACCGTGCCGGCGCCGCCGAAGCCCGCGGGCGCGTCGTCGACATCGACCAGGGTGAGCGCCGTGCCGCCATCGGTGTCGCCGGATCGGCCGGCAACACGCGAAGATCGCTGGGCCTCGAAGGAGCCCTCCAGAAGCCTTTGCGATCCCTGGAGGCCTCCTTCGAGGGCTCCGCTCCGCTGCACCACCTCAGGATGAGGGCGAGTGTGGGATCGTTCTTGAGCTTGCAGCACCGCGCACCGTCATTGCGAGCGCAGCGAAGCAACCCAGGGAAACGCTACATTCGGATAGCGCGCGCTGCCCTGGGTTGCTTCGCTGCGCTCGCAATGACGGCGGAGGCTCAATTGCGAACCGTGTCCACAACAAACGGGTCTCAATTCACCCGCACCACCAGCTTCATCTTCGGATGAATACCGCAGAGGACCTGAAACGTCCCGCGCTCGGTGAAGGTGACCGGCGTGCGGCTGCCTGGCTCCTGGTCGCCGGAATCAAAGCTGAACGTGTCGGATTCGACGAACACGTGATGCAGCAGGTCGCTGTCGTCGTTGACGAACATCACCGTCTCGCCCCGGCTCAAGGCGATGTTGCCCGGCTGGAACGCCCGGCCCTTCTGCGACACCAGGAGCCCGGAGGCCTCGAGATTGCCGACCAGGACCAATCCGCAGATCATCCCGAGGGCCAATGCGAGCGCTGCCGGGAGAACCGGTTTCCAGCGGAGCGATGCGGGTAAACTCGGCGCTGCGGGGGCCATGCTGTTCCTCGGATTCGCCAGCGCCGAACCGGTATCCGCAGCAGCGGCAAGCGTTCGAGCCCAGCTAGTCTAGAGGAACGTTTATTGAGAAATCATTTTCGCGATGCCCCGCGTTCCAGCTCATCCGGCTGTTTCCGAGGTGATTGAGCCGCGAAAACGCTTATCGAAGAGTCGAGCGCAGGATCGGCCGGCTAATCGAGCCTTAACATGTAGCAATTACGGTTCACTGGACCTGTCACACGGCGGCCCGGTGCGATGCGAGACCCCGAGAGAGCGACGGACGAGCAGGCGCCTTCGGGTCTGGCGCGTCTTGCGCGCGGCATCACGGGTCTGTCGACGACGATCCGCGGCCGGATCTTCGTCGCCTTCCTCGGGATGAGCCTGCTCTCGGGCGCGCTCGGGCTCTACGCCGTCGTGGCGATCTCGCATGTCGGGGTGCTGGTCAACCGCACCTATGACGAATCGCTGATGTCGATCAATTACGCCCGGGCGACCGCGGCGGATTTCGCCAAGATGCGCAGCGCCTTCGCCCGCCGGACCTATGTCCGCGACGCCGCCGAGGCGGCCAAGCTCGATGCGGAGATCGCCGAACTCTCGACCACGCTGGCCGAAGACCTGACCATCGCGGTCGAGCGCTCGCAATCGGACCGGTCGGTGCGCACCGCCGGCGCCGTGCAGGCGGCCGTGGCCGCCTGGGAGGAGATGCGCCGCGGCCTCGATCCGGCTACGGCTCGCCCCGAGCGCTGGGACGCGCTCGACCAGCGCGCCAACGCGGTCGACAGCCAGATCGACCTCCTGGTCAACTACACCGCGGGCGACGGCTTCACCTTCCGCCAGGCAGCCCGGATGCTCGTCGCCCGGGAGATGCACGTCAACGCCGTCGTGGCCGGGCTGGCAGTGTTCGCCTGTGCGCTGATCGCCTGGCTGCTCAACCGCCGCATCACCGGCCCGCTGGCGGACGCCTCGGTGGCGGCGGAGCGGATCGCCAGCGGGCGCCTCGACGACCGCATCCCGGCCGGCGGCCGCGACGAGCTCGGCAGCCTGCTCCGCTCGATGGCGGTGATGCGCGACAACATCCACGCGATGATGCAGCGCGAGGTCAGCCAGCGCCGGGTCGCCGAGGCCCTGGTGACCGACGCGCTCCAGACCTCCCGCGAGGGCGTGGTCGTGGTCGATGCCGAAGGCGGCATCGCGCTGGCCAACGCCCAGGCTCTGCATTTCTTCGATGGGTTGGAGGCCGCGATCACGGCCGGCATGTCCCTGGCGGTCCCGGCCGATGAAGCCGGCTCCGGCTCGAAAACCCTCAACGAGTGCTTCCGGGCGCTTGCCCGCGACGGCGAGATCCGGTTGGCGGACGGGCGCTGGCTGCGGGTGAGCCGCAGCGCCACTCAGTCGGGCGGCTTCGTGGCCGTGTGCAGCGACATCAGCCTGCTCAAGGAGCAGGAAGACCGGCTGACCGAGACCAACCTCCGGCTCGACGCGGCTCTGGACAACATGTCCCAGGGCCTCTGCCTCTACGACGCACAGCATCGCCTGATGGTGGTGAACCGGCGCTACAGCGAGATCTACGGCCTGCCAGCCGATGCCATCGTTCCCGGGATGTCGGCGCAGGACGTGCTGAGCGTCAGCCTCGCGGCCGGCAACCATCCGGGCAGCGACCTCGCCACCCTCCTCCGCCAGGAGCACGAGGCCCATCGCGGCGGCATCTGGCATACGCAGTTCCAGGAGCTGAGCAACGGCCGCACGGTCTCGATCGACCGGCGCGCGACCGCCGATGGCGGTTTCGTCGCGACCTACGAGGACGTCACCGAGCGCCGCCGCGCCGAGGCCCGCATCGCCTTCCTGGCGCACCACGACACCGTGACGGGCCTGCCGAACCGGGAGGCGCTCGGCCAGCAGATCGAGATGGCCGTGGCGCAGGCCGGGCGCGATTCGGGCTTCGCGGTCTTCGCCATCGACCTCGACGATTTCCGGCCGGTGAACGAGACCCTGGGCCACGGGGTCGGGGACGAGCTGCTGGCGGCGGTGGGCGAGCGGCTCACCGCCTGCGTGCGCGAGATCGACTGCGTCGCCCGGCTCGGCGCAGACGAGTTCATCGTCGTCCAGCGGGGCGTCGACCGGGCCGAGGAGGCCGCCGTTCTGGCCCGCCGGATCATCGAGGTGCTGAGCGCGCCCTACAGCCTGAGCAGCCACGAGATCAGCGTCGGGCTGACCATCGGCATCACCCTGGCGCCGGGTGATGGCGCGAGCTGCGAGAAACTCCTGAAGAACGCCGAGGTCGCCCTCGACCGCGGCAAGACCGAGGCAAGGGGCTCGTTCCGGTTCTTCGAGCCCGAGATGGATGCCCGCCTCCAGGCCCGCCGGATCCTGGAGCGCGACCTGCGCGACGCGCTCGCCCGCGAGGCCTTCGAGGTCTACTACCAGCCGATCTACAGCCTCGCCGCGGACCGGATCTGCGGCTTCGAGGCCCTGCTGCGCTGGGACCACCCGAGCCGCGGCTTCGTCTCGCCGGCCGAGTTCATCCCGATCGCCGAAGAGCTCGGGCTGATCGTCCCGCTCGGGGAGTGGGTGCTGCGCCGGGCCTGCGAGGAGGCCGCCCGCTGGCCGGACGGGCTCAAGGTCGCGGTCAACGTCTCGGCGGTGCAATTCACCTCGGCGAGCCTCGTCACCGCGGTGCGCGAGGCCCTGCGCCGGACCGGCCTGCCTGGGCGCCGCCTGGAGCTGGAGATCACCGAATCGGTGCTGGTGGCCAATCCCGGCGCGACCACGGCGATCCTGCACAGCCTGAAGGCTTTGGGCGTCCGGGTCTCGATGGACGATTTCGGCACCGGCTACTCGTCGCTGAGCTACCTGCGCAGCTTCCCGTTCGACAAGATCAAGATCGACCAGTCCTTCGTGCGCGACCTGTGCATCAAGGACGGGACCGACTTCATCGTCCGGGCGGTGATCGGGCTGGGCTCCAGCCTCGGCATGACCACCACCGCCGAGGGCGTGGAGACCGAGGCCCAGCTCGCGCATCTGCGGGCCGAGGGCTGCGACGAGGTCCAGGGCTACCTGATCAGCCGCGCGGTCCCGGTCTCCCAGGTGGCCGAGGTGATTAATCGCTGGAACGGGGAGGCTCGGGCAATCGCCTGAGGGGCCCTCCCCCGTGCAGAGCTACGACGTTCAGCCACCGCTGCCGAATGAGGGCCAAGGCTACCCCCAAGCGCGTCTCCCTCCCCCCTCTGCGGGGGAGGGTGGCCCGTGCGTCAGCAGGGGTCGGGAGAGGGGAACCCGGCTTCAGGACAAGGCGTGACCGGCATGATAGGCAAAGCCCGATCCTGCACCGTCGCTCCCCTCTCCCGACCCCCTTCGGGGGCCACCCTCC
>NZ_JAKSYO010000074.1 GCF_022829635.1 Methylobacterium sp. E-066 | reverse complement strand
TCGTTTGGATCACGCCCGGCGCGGGCCAACTCGACCATCTGTCGGCGGAACTCGGTGGGGTAAGGGGGACGACTCTTCGGCATTTGACAAACACCTCACGCGAAAGCGTTCTCGGTGTCCACCAAACAGGGGCAATCCCAGTGACTGAGGAACAGATAGGGAGGCGTGGGTATGGCCGACGAGCCTTCAAAGTGTGACCGGATACAACCCCACCTTCCTGATAGCCTGACACGCCTGCTCAAGGACCCACGGGCGAAAATCCGAGATACCGCCGGGGACACTCCTACCGCCCATTTGTTCGATCGCATGTTGTGGTGGAGTAGCGTTGCCATGTTCTGGGCTACGCTGCTTGTCCTCGCAGTTGCGCTGACGGTGGCTCAGCGCCCGCTATGATCCCCAGCCTCCAAGCCGCAGGCGTCATCTTCATCGAGGAGAACTGCGAGGGGCCCGGCGTGCGGCTGCGGGGCGATGAAAAGGTGTCGGGATGATCGAGCTAAAGCCGGAGCACGCCGCATCCTTGGCAGGCCTGCTGAACAACCACGCGACGCAAATCCGCCTGCAAATCGCGGCGCTGATGACGAATGTGAGGGAGGTTGAGACGATCGCCGAGAAAGTCGCGGATGGTGGGCGCGAACTTGGGGAGACGGAAATCCGACTACTGGCGGATCTGGTCTCCCGCCTTGAGGGGCTGCCTGAGGGGTTCCTAGGGATGCAGCCTGAGGCGGCGCAAGCCCTATTCGCCGACCTGCGGGTGCAACTCGACGCCGCGAAGGCGAAGCGAAGCCATTAATTGCCTTCGGCCGGGCGGCTATATCAGCACAGCCGGCCAAGCATCCGCTTTCCTCAGGGGCAGGTGCTATATAGCGATCTGGAGACCGATGATGCCCGACGCCGCACTTCTCGATCTAATGCACCATCTGACGTGGCAGCCCCCTGCCATAGTCGGTGCACCGCCCGTTGCGGCCGGCAGCAGCGCCTTCGAGCAGTCCTACGACGCATTCATTGATCAGAGTGAGCGTGAACTCACAGGCTGGATCGAACGCGGGCATGCCTTGCGCACGCTTCTGTGGCGCGCCGCCCACGAGGAGCAGCCGTGGTTCACGTTCCGCGACGCCAACATGCTCGTAGATCTATACGAAAAAAATATTCGAAGCGAACTTCGCGATGTTGAGAAAATAAATAAGCAAATCCATCGCGCCCGGAAAGGCATGTCTCCAGCAGACCAAATCGCCTACAGTAAGAGGCAAAGGCGGCTAACCGATATCGGCCAAAGATTTCTCGCGAATGGCAAAGAGTTCGCGTTGTTCTTGCGAGCCTTACGCGCTGAACTCGACCCGGAAACTCGCGGCGGCCCGACATTCGACAACGCTGATGATTTAGAAGCGTACCTACTTGGCGCGGTGGCGTGACCGTTCGCGTCAAGCTTACGCCAAGCTTCCTAAAGGCGCTGAAGGGGTTGCCACCGCATCGACAGAAGGGTGCAGCGCGAGCGCTGGCGAAGTTCTCGGCTACACCTGAGCTGCCGAGCTTGGACTTTCGTTCTCTTGCTGGCGCCCCCGGATACCACATCATTGACCCACAAAGCGGTGATCGGATCATCCTTCGCAAAATTGAAGACGATCATTTTGAGGCGGTCGACGTCGGCCCACATGACAACATCTACCGTCGCTGGAACCGCTAACGAAAGACCCGGCTAAAAAGCCTTGCCATTGCGGCTCGTTTGCAAGGGCGCCCGTTCACGCTCGCTCAACCGCAGGCGACCATCCTGCCGGAACGCCGGTGAGATCGACGACCTCCCCCGCCAGCCCGTGATCAGATCGGGCGGCGGGGCAGAACCACCCATGATGCCGCTCGTTGTTGTGTTATGTCACAGCCGAAGCGCCAGCCTGACTGCCCTTGCGCCCGAATGCGCCAACGGCTGGCGTTCAACATCATGCTGGACGAGTTCGCCATCGCGGCTCTGTCCGACGCCGTTGCCATCCTGCGTGCAGCCGACGATCAGGACGTGACCCAAGTCGAGCACGCAATCCGAACCCATCGCATCGGCATTCTGAAGCAGCGCGCCATCCTGGGCGCTGCGGGTATCGAGATCGAATGACGACCGCGGCGCCCTTCATCGTGAAGGCGAAAAGGTCCCACGGGACCGTGACCTACAACTGCCCGACGCCGGAATGGGCGCTCAAGAAGCTGCGCGACTTCCAGGCAGCGAGCTATGAGAACATCAGCGTCACCGGGCCGAACGGGCAGCCGCTGACCGAAGCCGACCTCGTCGCGATGATCGAGGGCGGGATGCAGACTGCGCCCGTCGCGAACCGGATCACAACCGCCGCTCAGACGTAGCCTGGTTCTCGTCCCACACCTCGCATCTGCCTTGGCCAGGGCATCGTCAGGCATCGGCCTCGATCTCAGCCAGCGCGGCCGACATCTCGCACACCACACCTTCCGGGGGGTAGCTCAGTACGATCCCGCCGCCGATCGAGCCTGCCAAGCCGCGTTCGATCAAGCGCGATCCGAACCCGCGCCGCTGCGGTGGCGTGACCGGCGGCCCTTCATGTTCGCTCCACCGGAGGTTCAGGATCGCCCCCTTTTCGGTCGGCTCGATGCTCCAGCGTACCTGCACGTAGCCTTCCGCAGTGGAGAGAGCGCCATACTTGACGGCGTTGGTAGCAAGTTCGTGGATCACCAGCGTCAGCGACAGGGCGGGCTTGGAGCCAATCCTGACCGGAGGGCCTTCGAGCCGCAGCCGTCCAGCCTGAGCGTCATCATGGATCGCCAGAGATTGCCGGATTACCTCGGCGAGGTCCGCGCTCGCCCCGGTCTGATCAAGCAGCATGTCGTGCGCTCGGCCCAAAGCGACCAAGCGCGCCGACAGTATGCCCTGCGCCGCCTCCAGATCCACCGCGTTGCGCATCGTCTGTGTGGCGATAGCCTGCACCATCGCCAGTGTGTTCTTCATACGGTGGCTGAGTTCACGGTTGAGAATACCCTGCTGCTCCTCGGCCCGTAGGCGCGCTACGCCCACCAGAACCCGATCGGCGACGTTGCGGGCGAAGACTACCTCTTCAGGGGACCAAGCCCGCGGCTTGGTGTCGTGGACGTAAAGCATGGCGACCGTCCGGCCCTGCTCCTGGATCGGCACGTTGAGCAAGGCTCGAATGTCGAACCTGCGGAAAGTTCGGGCGTCGTCGGCCGTGAGCGGGTCGGCATCCAAGTCCCCGATCGCGAGCGTCTCGCCACGGGCTACCACCGGACCCAAGGTCCCGTAATCGCCGAAGCGATGCATCCCCAAAAGGTTTCTGGCCCCGGAGGGCGTCCAGTCCGCCAGAACCTCGATGACTGCGCCTGTCGCGTCTAATTCGCCGTACCCGGCGCGACTGGCCTCCAGGGTTCGGCCGACGATCTCGGCAGCGGCGGCGCTCATCTGTGGGATGGTCGAGAGGTCGCGCAGATGGTCGCCGATCTCGGTCAAGGCCACTTGACGGGCGAAAGCGTTGGACAGGCGGTCCTCGCTGATCCGCAGTCGCACAAGTTGGCGGCGCTCGTTCATTATGGCCATGACGTGGCGGGCGAGCCGCCGGAGATTGTCGGCCTGCTCACCGGTCAGACCGCCTGGACGGGGCGTTGTGTCGATCACGCATAGGCTGCCGAGTGCATGCCCCTCCGGCGAGCGCAGCGGTACACCGGCATAGAACCGGATGCGAGGATCGCCTGTGACCAGCGGATTAGCTCGGGTGCGGTAGTCTGCCGTGAGGTCCGGGATCACGAGCATGTCCGGTGCGGTCAGTGCATGAGCGCAGACGGAAGAGTTGAGGTCCGTCTCGCATGCGGGGAAACCGACGCGGGCTTTGAACCATTGCCGGTCAGCGGCCACCAAGCTCACCAGCGCCACTGGGGCGGCACAGACTGAGGCCGCCAATTGCACGATATCCTCGAACCCGTCCTCTGGAGCGGTGTCGAGAATGCCATAGGCGTCCAACTCAGCGAGTCGCGCTGAGTTGGTGGTTCTGGGGCGCGTGACACACTCTACCGGATCGGACAGCCTATACATCAACGGTAGCTCGTTCGTGCCGCGATGATGATGAGGCATTTCTCGATCACCGGACGATCTACGACAAGCATAGACGGCGTTGCATTTGCCCCGGTGGCGGCGTCAACCACTATGCAAGCCCCCGCACCGACATCTAGATTTGAAGCGTATCTCATAGCATTCGAAGCCAGAGGAATGGTTAACTGGAATGTTGAATGTAAGAATTGTACAATTCGATCGCGCTGTAAGCATTGTCTTATTTCCGCTTTTTCGCAACTGCCTTCGCGATGCTAGAATGTGTCTACTGCTATGACGTGGCACTCCCATGGCCTCGATCCGCCGGGGTTGTGTCAACACGTGCGTCTCGGCCTCAGTGGCGAAATCTACACGCGAGAAACCCCAGCGAAGCCGAGGTCACGTCGCATCGCTAATAAATTTTGCAATGGCAAATTTAAATAAAAGATATACCTGAGTGATGATTTTTATTACCTCAGCACCTGATAAATGTCTTTTGACGTACTAAAATCATATTATTCAACTAAACAACAAATGATAGTTGTAAACCACCAATAAAACACAAAATCGAGTCGATTGTCAGCCGTATTCAGGGCGCTGGTGATTGAGGGACCGCGTGTGCTCTTGCCCCTTGCAAGCGAGCAGCCGTGGAAGTTCTCAGACAAGCCGAGCTGTGCAACCGCCTTCTCAAGGCACTCCCGTCAGATGATTTCGAGGCCCTACGACCTGCGTTGCGAGCCGAGGAAATGCCTCTACGGCACGTCCTGATCGCCTCCCATACGGTGATAGAGACCGTCCATTTCCCGGAGGAAGGTTTCGTCTCGATCACCAGCGATGGACCCAGCGGCCGTGTCGAGATCGGGCTGATCGGCCGAGAAGGTCTGGTCGGCGCCGCCCCGATCCTGCTCGACGATGACCGCAGTCCACATACCCACTTCGTGCAGATGGCCGGGCACATGCTCAGTATCGACGCGGCGGTGCTGCGTGTTGAGGTGGAACGGCGCCCGGTCCTGCGTGGGGTCCTCCATCGCTTCATCCAGGCGCAGTTCGTCCAGACGGCACAGACGGCGTTCGTGAACGTGCGGGGCAACACCGCAGTCCGCCTCGCCCGATGGCTGCTGATGTGTCACGACCGGATCGACGGCGGTCGAGTGACGGTCACGCAGGATTTCATGTCGTACATGCTGGGCGTCGAGCGTCCGGGGGTGACAGCAGCGTTGCGGGTCCTGGCCGAAGGTGGCTTCGTGCGGAAGCACCGCGGTAGCGTCGAGATCATCAGCCGCGATGGCCTGCTCGACCTCGCGGGTGACAGCTACGGCGTGGCGGAAGCCGAATACGCGCGTTTGATCGAGGGTCGCTTCGAGCCGAACATATGATCACCCGGACGGCTTGCTGGGGCACGACGGTAAGCTACTGCACCAGCCCAGGACCATCTACGAGGCCAAGGCGCAGGGCGAGCGCTAATAGGTCGCCGTGCGAGATCCACTCCCGGCCGTCGATCCGCCAACGCTCGGACTCCTCGTCCGGCTCGACGTTATGGCCATGCGCCTGCAGCGCCGCCAAGGCTTCGAGTGTCGGGTCGTAATCCTCGGTCATGGGTTCAGGCGGATGCAACGATCATGCGGCAGCGGGCCTCGATGCTGCGCTCCTCGTCAGTCTGCTCGGGCCTGTCGGCGACAACCCTCTCCACGATCGCGCGCGTGGTCGCTTCGTCTAGCCCGAGCCCGCGGGCGAACCCGTCGAGGCGGCGCATCATGTGCTGGACTGCGGCGCGCCCATGCTCGGTATCCGGTGAGCCACTCAAGGCTCGTCCTGCCATCGACGAGCCGCATCGACCGCTTCGTCATCCACGCGGGCGGCTATGGTCTCAAGCACGTCCGCCAAGGCCTTGGCCGCTTCGCCATGCTGCGGCGCGCCCGTTCCGACAGTCCGGCAGAAACGGGCAGCGTACTCGATCCCCTCGGCGTGAGCGGTATCGAGTGCCATCAGCACCGCATTGAGCACACCGTCTCGTTCCGCCTCGTCGCCCTTCAGATGGGGCAACAGGAATTCCACGAGGCGGATCTTCCATTTTACCCGGGCTTCTAGCGAGTGGTCGCTCATCCCTTCACCGGGTGCGCCAACAGGATTGCGGTGCGGAACTGAGCGTCGGCCATCAGCTGTCCGTCTCGCTGATGTAGTCAGCCCAGACCGGTGT
Source organism: Methylobacterium sp. E-066 (assembly GCF_022829635.1). Classification (GTDB taxonomy): domain Bacteria; phylum Pseudomonadota; class Alphaproteobacteria; order Rhizobiales; family Beijerinckiaceae; genus Methylobacterium. Next base: position 9,133 of record NZ_JAKSYO010000074.1, on the reverse strand, counting down.
CTTGAGCGTGCCGACGAATGCCGTGTGGCGCTCCCGCTCAGCATCGGTCAGCCGGGATTTGAACACGCGCGGCGCCACAAGCCGGGCGGCGTCCATGGCAGATTGGACCGGGGTGGCGAGGACGGGCGCCAAGTCGAAGCCGGTCTGCTTGCCACCCAAGAGCTCGACATAGACCTCGGCCAGGATCTGGGCATCGAGGAGCGCCCCGTGCTTGGTGCGCCGGCTGCGGTCGATCCCGTAGCGGCTGCAGAGGGCGTCGAGGTTGTTGGCGGCGCCCGCGTGCTTGCGCCGGGCGAGGAGGAGCGTGTCGACCACGTCGTCCAGCTTGATCGCCGGCGGCCGCGGCTCGGGGAGCCGGGCATACTCGGCGTTGAGGAAGCCGATGTCAAAGGGCGCGTTGTGGATCACTAGCGTGCCGTCGCCGATGAAGGCCTGCAGCTCGGGCACGATCGTGGCGAACAGCGGCTTGTCGGCCAGGAAGCCATCGGACAGGCCATGCACCGCGAAGGCGTCCGGGTGAACCGCCCTCTGCGGGTTGCAGTAGCGGTGGAAGGTCCGGCCCGTCTGCATGTGGTTGATCAGCTCGACGCAGCCGACCTCGATGATGCGCTCGACCTTGGCGTCCGTGCTGGTGGTCTCGGTGTCGAGGACGATCTCGCGTGTCATGCCGCCTTGCTCTTCCTGTATGCCTGCTGCCTCTCGAAAGCCGTTCGCACACGATCGTCAAGGAATTCGATAGGCGCACCGGCCGGGCGGCCATATCATCACAGCTCGCCCGGCCTCCAATCCCAAATTCGAGCGCAAGGATGCCACGCTGCATATTCTGCGATGCTGAGTTAAGGCAGGACACGAAGCCGGAGCACATCCTGCTGGACTCTTTCGGGGGCCGAAAGACGACGCGGAAGGTGGTCTGCTCGATCTGCAATGAAACCTTCGGGAAAACGATCGACGACGAGCTCGCCAAGCAGACCCTTCACATCCGAAACATGTTTCAGCTTCGATCGGGGTCTGGCGGCGAGGCGCCGATGCTTCGTCGAGTCGAGGTCGGGCAGGACAAAATCGATATCAAAGGCGATGGCACGATGCGCCGCGTCGCCAAGCCGTTCAAAGTCACATATCCGTCCGCCGACAAAGTTGAAGTCCAGTTTACCACCAACGAATTGGAAGAAATATTCCGGCATATTCCGGATGTGGCCGCGATCCTCAAGCTTCCGGAGGAACAGGTACGGGAGCAGATCTTCCGTTCAACGGCACATTCGATTGAGCAACGGCCGGACTTTGCCAACTTCACCTACCTGTTCGGCGGCCCCGACGCGATCCGTTCGATGGCAAAGGCGGCCCTCACACTATGGGCTACGCACGTCGGAAACAACGAGGTCCGTGGCGAACCCTACGCAGCAACTCGAGTTTTCGTACTCCGTGGCTCCGCCGATTTTACCTTCACCCGGTCTGAACTGGACTCGCGGGCGATGTATGACGCAGCCGAAATAACACGGCGCTATGGCCCGATTTTCAACGCCATCTACGTGGCGAGCGACGCGAATGGGCGCGTCGTCGCTCACTACACACTCAACAATGTCATCGGCTTCCGCATCGTGCTCGCAGAGGATGGGGGTGTGCCTTCGCGCCAAGTGGGATTGATATCCAATCCTCTCGACCCGGCCGTTTGGACCGATCAGGCGGCCAGTGAGATACCGATCCCTTTCGCGTGGCTCGATGCACCCGATTATCCCGACGACCTACACATGGCCCGCGAGCGCATCGTCGCCCTGCACCGCCTGTACCAGAGCCTCATGACGCCGCGTGTGATCGGCCGGATCTCAGATGAGGTGTTTGCCAAGCACGGGTTCACCAACGGCGACGACTCAGTACCCCAGGGGGCGCTTGAGCGGATCATCAGGGAGATCTCAGGCCGCTTGGCCAAGCACCAGCTCAGCCTGCCGCACGAGGAGACAATCTCTGAGGAGGAAATCCGCGCACTTTGGGCCGCCTGGGCTGCGAAGCGGAAAAGGTAGACCCGGCGTTGCGCCCTTCCGACCTCACCGCGGCTGGTATGATGACGGCTTGCTATCAAGCCGTCTCTACGTCAATGCGGCTCGGCGTCTCGCGATCGAAACGGCAAGCGTTCTAGGTGTCAGGACGCCTTGAAGCCGTGACGTCGTAGCACGTCGCGGATCGCGTCCTCGGCGAGCGCCTGGGCGGTCGTGTCCTGGTCGAGCGCGATCTGGCGCAGCGCCTTCCGCTCGGCCGGCGTCATGCGGACGATGATCTGCACCCGGGCGTCCGCGGCCTTGGCCTTCGCTGTTGGTTGCGACGCCTCGGGTTCGGCCGGCTTCTCCGGTTCGGGGGTGACCTTCCGGGCAAGGCGGTCCGATAGGCTAGTGAGCGACTGACGTTCGGCGGCCATGTCCCCTACTCCTTCATCATGCCCTGGACCTCGGCCCAGAGCGCCAGCATTTCCTCGGCCGCTCGGCCGTTCGGCTCAAACTCGTTGACCGTCTGTCCGCCGATGACGGCGTGAGACATCGCGACCCGCTGCGAGACGACGGCACGGGCCACGGTGGCTCCCATGCGGGTCAGGGTCTCGCGGGCCTCCGACACGATTGCGGGCTCGGCCGCGCCTGTGCGGGGTGGCGCGTGGTTGATGATCGCCAGCGGCGTCTTGCCAACGCGCTGGGCTAGGTCGAGCGTCGTTGCGACCGCGGCGAGGTCGAACGGCCCTGGGCGAGTCGGCACGAGCACGAGGTCGGCCACGCGCATCGCGTCGGCGATCGAGGCCTCGGCGTGGGGCGGGGTGTCGATGATGCTGTAGGCCACGCCCTCCCCCTCGGCGGCCGGCAAGATCTTGGGCAGCTCGCGTGCTTCGCACTCGATGAGTGCTGGCGTCTCGCCCTGGCGTAGGTCCCACCACCATTTCAGCGACCGCTGCGGATCGGTGTCGAACAGCAGCACCGGCTTGCCCGGCCCAGCGGCGATGACGCTGAGATGCGTGGCGAGGGTCGTTTTACCGACCCCACCCTTCCTCGCCGCTATCGTGATGGTTTGCATGCGAAGCGTCCTGCCGTCTTGCGAGCGAGCTTGAAAGCCGTCGGGTTAACGAGCCGTCAAGCTTTATCGATAGCGAGAGGTAGAGCCGTTGGGCCGTCTCACCAGCAGGACATCGAGACACCTTGAACGCACAGCCTCTCGGCGTCTTTCCGTCTCGACGGCTTGCTATCACCATATCACGAGGCTAGCTTCCGATAATGTTTTTTCTCGGAAGTTTTAGATGGCTCAAATTGCAAGTTCGGTGAGAAAGTTAAGCCGAGGCTATACGGGCGATGAGACCAGGGCATGCTACCTCCGCGGCCGATCGAGCTACGACAGCAGGTTCAGACAATGCCGCGGAAAACCCTCTTCAACCTGCCGGATTGGCAAGAGCGATGTCAGGGCCTGTGCGACACGCGCGACTACGGCCTCTTCGATAAGCTCGACGGTACGCGCCGCGCCGAGATCGTCAGGATCGCCGAGAACGTCGCCGACGTGTGCCCGACTTTCCCAACGAACCGAGTAAACATGCCCGTAGGCAGTACGAAGAATGAATGAGGAGCTACCAGCGGTTCCGGCTGTAGTGCTGGTGAACCTCCCAGTCGAGGCGGCGGCACTCGTCCGCGCCTACCAGCAGGCGAGCAAGGCTGACGCGACAGTGCGAGCCTACACCTCGGACGCGAAGGTGTTTCAGGCTTGGTGCGCCCGGTACGGGTTCCGGTCTCTGCCGGCGACGACCGGGGCGGTCGCGGCGTTCCTCGTGGCCGAGGCCGAGGCCGGGCGGTCCGCCTCGACGATCGGCCGCCGGCTGGCCGCGATCTCCTACGCGCACAAGCTGGCGAAGGCGCCGGATCCGACCGAGGACGAGGACGTGCGGGCGACCATGAAAGGCGTGCGCCGCCGGATCGGCACGGCCCCGAACCAGAAGGCCGCTGCCACGGTCGACGTGCTGCAGATGCTTCTCGCCCGCACGCCCGATACCCTGACAGGCAAGCGAGACCGCGCTTTGCTGGCGCTCGGGTTTGCCGGCGCGTTCCGGCGGTCCGAACTCGTCGCCCTCGATGTCAAGGACCTACGCGAAGATCCGGAGGGGCTACGCGTCACGGTCCGCCGGTCGAAGGTCGATCAGGAGGGCAGGGGGTTCGAGAAGGCGATCCCGACCGGGCGCTACATCCAGCCCGTGCGGCTCGTGCGGGAATGGCTCGATGCGGCGGGGATCACGGAAGGCCCGGTGTTCCGGCCGGTGTCACGGTCGGGGAGGGTGCGGAAGTGCGCCAATGTGACAAAGATTGCGCCTCGCCTCACGGACCGATCCGTCGCCAACATCCTGCAGGCATACTGCACGGCCGCCGGGCTCGATGCCTCGACGTTCGGGGCGCACAGCCTGCGGGCCGGCTACATCACGACGGCGGCCGAGCGCGGGGCCGATCTCGCCCGGATCATGGACCAGTCCGGCCACCGGGATCCGCGGACGGTCGTCGGGTACATTCGGCGGGCGAACGCCTTTAAAGGACACTCCGGATCGGGGTTTCTGTAGGCGACCGTGCATGTGTAGCGACTCTAGGGATGTGGCCTACGCCGCCGCCGAGAATGTCATCTCGATCCTTGTGCACAAGCGGGACGGCCATCTCTTCCTCGCGGCCGGGCGAGACGCTGTGGTGGCAGGGCTGATGCGCGAGTTACAGGCCGTCATGCCAACGGGATCCAGCGACGCGCTCGCCTTGGCCTGCAACCGCTTTCTCGATCAGCTCGCGCCGTCGGTCACGTCACGCCCTTGGGTGGAAGCCGTTGATCCAATCGGCGGGTCCGTGTCGATGCGACAAGGTAGGCGACGCTGATCGTGCCTACATGGTGAACGCCTTCAAGGGGCACTCGGAGAGCGGGTTTCTATAAGACTGTTGGTTGAATTGCGCCACAACTCAAAGTAGAATAGAAGACTCACCTAATAGCTGTCATAGGATTGAAATCAACTCTCAGTGAGGATCAAGATCGTATAGTTTTTTTAACTAAATTTAAATTATTCAGATGATCATACGTCGAACAATAATTTGGATAGCGCTTCACTAATACACATCTGGTTTCTCGATGCCATCGAAGCATCTTTGCCGCTCTGAGCGCATGAATTTTCTGCGCGATACGCGTGGAGCAGCGGCGGTCGAGTTCGCTCTTGTGTCGCTGCCGTTCCTGGCCCTGGTCGGCGCGGTTTTCCAGATCGCGTTCCAGATCTGGGCCACCCAGAATTTCGATCGCGCTCTACAGAACGCGGTCCGGACGATCTTCACCGGGCAGTTCCAGCTCGCCAATGCTGGGCAGACCGACGCCGCCACCATGCTCGCCTCGCTGAAGACGACGATGTGCGGCAGCGGCAATGCTGTCATCCCAACCGTCTTCAACTGCCAGAACGTCAAGATCGACGTCGCCACCGCCAGCACGCTCGCCAGCGCCAGCGCGTCGACACCGGTGAACGCCACCACAGGCACCTGGACCACTGATTTCGGCACGAACTACGCCTGCGCCAAGCCCGGCACGATCGTGGTGGTGACCGCGGCGGTGCAGTTCCCGACCTTGTTCAACCTGATGGGGCTCGGCACTAGGAAGTTCACCACTGGCGCTGAAGCCGGTTCCAGCCTGCTTACCTCGACGGCGGTGTTCCGGACAGAACCCTACCAGATCACCGGGTCGAGCCCGTGCTGAGGCGCCTTGTCCGCAGGGCCGCCCGGCTGCGGCGGGACCAGCGCGCAAGCGCCCTCGTGGAATTCGCCGTGATCCTGCCGGTGCTGCTCTCGATCTGGGCCGGCATGACGGAGATCGCCCACGCCATCGACGAGTGGCGCAAGCTGACCCTACTTGCCCGCACCGTGGCCGACCTGACCGCCCAGGGCGACACCCAGAACCCGGTCGGCACGACGCTGATGAACGACATCATCGCCTCGGCCGCCAAGGTGATGCGCCCGTTCGACACGACAAACGTCCAGATCGTGGTCAGCGCCATGGGCGTCGACCTCAAGAAGCTGAACCTGATCCCGCAGGTCTGCTCCAGCGTCGCCAACAGCAACGCCAAGCCCCGCGCCACCGGCGCCGCCACTGACCTACTCGTCCCTGCGGGCTACCAAACCACGGGCATGCGCTACGTGCTGGCCGAGGTCAGTATCACCTACACGCCGATGATCGGCAGCGCGCTGGTCAAGCTGGTCAAAGGCGTCGGCAATCAGCTCACCTTCTCCGCCTCCATCCCGTGGCCGACCCGCGGCGGCACCACCTACGGGACGAACACCTACACCGAGGTCGTCGTGCCCGGCACCACCCAGAAAGCTTGCGATGGCTCGACACCCTGATCGTGTCCGCTGGTCCAGGGCGCTCGGCTTCGTGCGGGGACGTGGCGGCAACGTCGCGATCCTGTTCGCCTTCCTGAGCGTGCCGATGCTCATGTTCACCGGCGCAGCGATCGATTACGGGTTCGCGACCCGGCTGGAGACCAAGCTGCAGGCGGCGACAGACGGCACTGCACTTCTCCTGTGCCAGACGCCGCTCACCACCTCGAACACCGATCTCAACACACTGGCTCAGACGGCGATGATCGGCGCGATGGGAGCGGCGAACCTCGTGGTCGACCCGCTGGTCATCACCAGCAACCCGCGCCAGATCACTCTGACAGCCCACAAGCTCTCGACAGCGTTCTTCGGCAAGTTCACCGGGACGACCCGCCTCAACCCGGGCTCGGCCGCGCGGTGCGCAACGCCCCTGCCCAAGACGTTCGAGATCGCGCTCGTCCTCGATAATACCGGTTCAATGGCGGAGTCGAGCGGGGGGCAGTCCAAGCTACAGGCCGTGCAGACCGCAGCCACGAATTTCGTCAGTTACGTTTATACAAATGCCGCATTTTCCAATGCGACCAAAATTTCGATCGTGCCGTTCGCTGCGGCAGTCGCAGTTAACCCATCGACCTATAAATACGCGACTTGGATCGATCAGAATGCCCAGTCGAGCTATCACTGGACGAACGTATTATCTGCGAGCGGATCTGGGTTCACTAGTCGGTTCGATATTTTTGCAAAACTTCAAAGCGTCTATTCGGGCTGGGGCTGGGCAGGCTGTCTGGAGACTCTGCCATATCCTCTAAATGTGCAGGACGGCGCGCCCACAAGTTCTAATAAGGACTCATATTACGTTCCGATGTTTGCTCCTGACGAACCTGGCGACGCCAGCAAATCTTACTCAAGTTTTTCCGTCAATAACAACACATATTACAGTTTTAACAGTTACCTTGACGACGATAACAGCAGCAAAAGCGGTACGTGCCCGATTATGGCATCAGGTACATCCTTTAACACGGCGGAAGGCCGCGCATGTAAGTACGTTACCCCATACAATGCATCGCCTACTACTTCAAATTCATCCACCGGCATACCAAACGGTCCCAATTTCGGCTGCACGACGCAGCCTCTTCAGCGCCTGACGAACAATACCACAACCCTGAAAAGCCTTATCAGCAATATGGCGCCTCTCGGCTCGACGAACATCCACGAAGGCTTCATGTGGGGGTGGCGCACGCTGTCGCCGATTAGCGTTTTCGCGGACGGCGCAGCCTACTCTTCGAGTTCAAACAGCTCGAATGCAACAACTATCAACAAGATCATCATATTGATGACCGATGGAACAAATAGCTGGGCGACAAACCCTTATTCGCCGAATGGGTCGATGTATTTTGCGGCCGGCTATTTCCAAAATGCCAACGGCACGAACGCCAACTCGCGGTTGCCATCATCAAATCAGAACGTTTATGACACAGCGAGTTCAAGAAATGCCTTAGATGCGCTTACAGCTCAGGCATGCACTAATGCCAAGGCAGTCAATATTTCGATTTACACCATCGGTTTCAGTATCCCATCCGACCCAATCGACGCTGCCGGACAGACACTCTTAAAGAACTGCGCCTCGTCATCGAACCAGTTTTTTATTGCCAATACGTCTGACGATTTGATTGCAGCCTTCAAGCAGATCCAGGCTAGCATCGGTGCCCTACGGCTGACGCAGTAGGCTACCAAACCTAGTCCTCGGCGGCTTCCTTGGCCTTCCGCGACCGCCCAGCGCGCTTCGGCTTCTCGGAGATGGTCTCAGCAGACTTAGCGGCTTTCGGGGTAGCCTTCCGGCGCTGGTTACCCAGTCCAAAGCTCTTGGCGAGCGCCGAGCGCTGCTCGGAGTAGCTGGCAGCCGTCATCGGGTAGTCGCGCGGGAGGCCCCACTTCTCGCGGTAGGCCTCGGGGGTGAGCCCCTTGATCGTCAGGTGGCGGCGGAGGGTCTTGTACCGCTTGCCGTCCTCGAAGCTGATCAGGGCGTCATGCGTGATCGACTTCCGCACCTGCGCAGACGTGAGCTTCTCGGCCGCCGGGGCATCAGGTGCGCTGCCCTGACTGAGCCCAGCCAACGCAGCGTGCGTGTTGGCGATCAGGGTGGCAATTTCGGCCGGCTGCAGGTGATTGTTCGAGACGTAGGCAGAGACGAGACCCGCCGTCAGTTCAATGAAATCGATGGCTGGAGCCTCGATGGTCTCTACGATTTGGTCCACGGTGCACCTGTGTTTGGAGAAACCGCACAGTGTGCTGAGCCACGTATAAAATCAACATGATGGTGGGTGTATTAAATATTTCTGAGGGCGTTTTCGATGGGCGTAGCGCATAATCCCAACGTCGAGGCGGTGTAGGACACTCCAGAACGATCTTGGTCAGGTTGCGCGTTCCGGCCGTCGACTGATAACGCGCAGCCGGAACGGCCGCCCGGTGATCGCGCTGCCCAGTCCGGGCGTGACCGCCGCTGGAAGACAGCTCGCGATCCCGGACAGTGCCGCAGCTACGAACGCCCGTTGCTCGTCCGGGCCGCCGGTCAGGTGTGAGTAGGTAATCCGCGGCTGACCCAAGAGGCTGCCGTCCCGCTTCAGGCTGAACAAGACCGTCACCTCCGAGCCCGCGGCTCCAGCCGGCAGGCCGGTGATCTGAGCGCAGGCGCTCAGCATCTGCCAGAGCTCGGACAGGGACGCCGCTGGCCTTCGCTCGATTGGGCCAGCTATGGCCACGAGCGGTAACACAGAGACGACCGCCGAAGCGGCGCC
>NZ_JAKSYO010000063.1 GCF_022829635.1 Methylobacterium sp. E-066 | reverse complement strand
TGTCGGCCGTGGCAATGGCCAGGCCGGCGGAGCGGCGCGTGCCGCAGGGCCCCTCTCCCGTGCGGGCTAGCGGATTCCCACAGCGCTGCCGGAGTAGGGCCCAGGCTAACCCCAAGCGCGTCGCCCGCCACCCTATGCGGGGGAGGGTGTCCCCTCGTTCCGCAGGGGTCGGGGGAGGGGATGCCGGGTTCAGGAAGGGGCGCGCCTGCCAGGGCTGGCGAAGTCCTGCTCTGCACCGGTGTGCCGCTCTACGGTCACCCTTCGGGGGTCACCCTCCCCCGCAGAGGGGGGAGGGAAGGCGCGTGTCCGCCTCGGAGAGACTTCTCTTGTAGCCGAAAGCCATCCGGACTGCGTTCTGTGAATTTGCTAGCCCGAACGGGAGAGGGAGCGCGCCGCGGGATCCAGAACGCCTGTGCCTCAAACCTGTGTAGGCCCGGGCGTGGACGGACGACAGGCCGGGTGCCCGCCTTGCACGGGGTTCATGGGCACCCGGCCATGCGGCCGTACCGGAGACGAAAGGGCAAGAGACCCCGGTACAACGGCGGGACCCGACCGATCCGGCGCGCCAGCCCGTGGCGCGCGGAGTCCCGGTCGGGGTATGGCCCGCCGCAGATGGGCCGCGGCGGGCCCGCTGTCACTGATACGTTCGTACCGGTCCGGCCCCGGCAGCCCTCACAAGCGCGTGACCGTGAGGGCTGCCGACGAGAACCGCCTCAGGCGGCGCGCTCCCGGGCGGACCGGATGCGGTCGAGGAGATCACCGGCCAGCCCGGCGCGGGCCTCGGCATCGGCGCAGGGCCGGCGCCAGACCACGCGGCCCTGGCGCAGGACGATCCCGTCCTCGGCGGCCATCGGCGGCAGGGGCCGGTCGGACCGGAGATCGGCCGCGACACCCTGCGGGCCGCCGCTGAGCCGGGCGACGCCCAGCCCGCAGCAGGCGGCGCGCAGCCGCGCCAGGGTGAACAGGGCCAGGACCGGCGCCGGGGCTGCGCCGAAGCGGTCCTCGACCTCCCCGGCCAGGGCTTCGATCGCCTCGCCGTCGCGCAGGCGCAGCAGCCGCGTGTACAGGCTCAGGCGGATCTCCGGCTCCGGCACGTAATCTTCCGGGATCCGGCTCGGCAGGCCGATCTCGATCTCCGGGCTCCAATCCTCGGCCGGCTCGCCCTTGGCGGCGGTGAGCGCCAGCTGCAGCAGGTGCTGGTAGAGGCCGAGCCCGACGAGCTTGGCGTGACCCGCCTGATCCT
>NZ_JAKSYO010000062.1 GCF_022829635.1 Methylobacterium sp. E-066 | reverse complement strand
CCGTTGAACACCTCCCGCAGGTCGTGGTCACGCTGGCCCGAACTCTCCCGCAGCAGCGCCAGATACGGCGCAACCAGCGCCCATTCCTCATCGGACACGTCGGACGGATAGGCGCGGCGATCCAGGCTCATCAGCCAACAACGCGACACGAACCTAGCGGTTCATAACAGCCTCTAGGGGACGCCTAGCTTGGGGTGCCATTTTGACATGTCTGAAGTCCTGTTCTGCCGCGGCCTTGCCTTTCCGGTAATAGACTTGATCGAACTCGCTGATATTAGCTTTCACCCAGCGCCGAATTGTCATGCAATCTGGTGTATTCAAAGGTAAACGGCGCGTTTCATTCTTTTGCTCGATGCTGCGCTGGATGAAGCAAATGACATGGCTAAGTGGGGGACCGTTCCTGACCAGCCAATCCTCGCGCACCCTTTCAGCGATGATAGTCTCGACTTCTGGATCGAGGCGGAAACCCGACTGCCCTTTCTGATCGTCAAGCGGGACCAATGCTTGAAAAGCCTTTCCCGACTTGCGCCAGCGTCTATGCCACCCTCTTATTGAAGACCCGCTCCACCGCTCGAGCGGCACATCGTCGGGATTGCAGCCTTCGATCTCGATGATCCTCTCACGACGTTCAACTGCGACGCTCCGCGCGATATCGTCGTAGTCCTTAAGAATTTTTTTGTGAGTTCGCATCTCAAAGTACTTATCGCATGCCTGCTAGGTTCGTGTCGCTTTGTTGGCTGATGAGCCTGGATCGCCGCGCCTATCCGTCCGACGTGTCCGATGAGGAATGGGCGCTGGTTGCGCCGTATCTGGCGCTGCTGCGGGAGAGTTCGGGCCAGCGTGACCACGACCTGCGGGAGGTGTTCAACGG
>NZ_JAKSYO010000059.1 GCF_022829635.1 Methylobacterium sp. E-066 | reverse complement strand
AGGAGAAGATCACGTGGCGCACGCCCGCCGGCGTCGCGGCATCGATCAGGGCGCGGGGCTTAACGGTATTGGGCAGGGAGTAGCCGGGCGGATCGGCGACCGAGTCCGGCACGACGATCCGGGGGGCGAGGTGGACGGGCGCGTCGATGCGGTGCTGCAGGATGGTCTGGGTGACCAGCGCCTGGTCGGCGACGTCGCCGACAACGAGCTTGACGCCCTCGGGCACGGCCCAGTCGAAGCCGGTGGAGAGATCGTCCAGCACCACGATCTCGTCGTGGCCGGCATCCAGCAGCGCCAGAACCATGTGGCTGCCGATATACCCCGCCCCACCCGTCACCAGAACCGCCATGTCATCTCTCCAAACTCGCCGGGCCACACCGGTTTGAGTGCTTATACGGAGCCGTTACACGGCTCGATGATCGGCAACGCTCCAAGCCGAGGGAATCGATCCGTCTTCGCCGTCCATCGGTGAATGGATTCCTCCGACCGCCGCTCTGCGCCGAGCACGTGGCTTCGACGGTGAGACAGTAAGCGCCAACGCCGACGCTTCAGCGCCTCACGAAGGCTAGACCTCGCCGACGCCGATCGAGCCGACACCCCGAAGCGACATGCGTAGTTTGCATCGATGCGACTGCTGGGACGCCCCCGCCGGCTCCCGCCCCCCTTGCAAGCTGAGCGTCAGCCGAGGGCGAGGTCTATGACGGCGCGAGGCGGTAAACAGTCGCGTGATTTCTATTTTGCGTGCACCGCACCAAAAGAAAAGGCGCTGTCCAGCCATAGATGGCTATACCGAAACTATACAGCCACATCCCGATATCGCCGCCTCAACAGCGCCGTTCCTTCCCTCCTGCGCGCCAATGCCCATCCTAATCCCCTCAGCTACATTGCATAACCGAATGATAATAACAGACACTAGACTGTGATTCTCCATATAGCCCAGCTTGTAACAGCGTCAATAATTCGTTATAAATAGGTATTAAGAATTTGTTAACTATCTTCTCGTCATCAGCCTTCAGGAAGCGAGCCCATGTTGCGCGAGGCCGGCCCACCCCTCTCCCCCCTCGCTTCTGCGCCGCACCATAGGGTTGAGATGTCCGATGTGGCCGATCAGATTGCGGGTCAGGTGAGCGAGGCGGCCGAGGCGGTCGTGGAGGCGGTGCTGCCGGAGACGCCGTTCGTGGCCCGGGGGCTGCGGCTCGACTGGGCGGCCAAGCGCGGGCTCGACATCGGGGTCGCGGCCACCGCCCTGTTCCTGCTGCTGCCGCTGATGCTGGTGATCGCCGCCCTGGTCTGGGCCGGCGACCGCAAGGCGCCGATCTTCCGCCACACACGGCTCGGCCGCGACGGGCGCAGCTTCGGCTGCCTGAAGTTCCGCTCCATGGTCACGAA
>NZ_JAKSYO010000049.1 GCF_022829635.1 Methylobacterium sp. E-066 | reverse complement strand
CGAACCGGATTTCGCCACGAACCAGCTCATGCTGCTCGTGTACGAGGCCTATGCCCGCCCGAATACGCAGCTGCCGGCCTACGAATGGGGGTTACCCGAGGTCAACCTCCCTCGCCCCTCTGCGCGAGAGGATCGTGTCTGCGTCAACAGGGGTCGGGAGAGGGGAACCCAGCTTCCTGATGCAGCAGGGCAGGCGTGAGGGTGACCGGCATATCCCGCACCCGCGCTACCCTTGGCCGTCCCCCTTTGGGAGCCACCCTCCCCCGCAGAGGGGGGAGGGAGAGCCGCGGTGTCTCCAGTGTATTCCGCCGACCCGATGTGGGCATCAGCACGCCCGCGCAGGACGAGCGATTTGGCGGAGCGCCCTACTCCGCCGCGTCGAGGCGCGGGCGCTCGACGTGGCTTCGCTCGGCCTTGACCAGCTCGGCCGTGCGGAACGCCACTTCCAGCGCCTGCTCCGCGTTGAGGCGCGGGTCGCAGTAGGTGTGGTAGCGGTCCTGCAGGTCGTCGGCGGTGAGCGCCCGGGCGCCGCCGGTGCACTCGGTCACGTCCTTGCCGGTCATCTCGAGATGGATGCCGCCCGCGAACGTGCCCTCGGCCCGGTGGACGCCGAAGAAGCCCTCGATCTCCTGCATCACCCGGTCGAACGGCCGGGTCTTGTAGCGGCCCGCCGCGACGGTGTTGCCGTGCATCGGGTCGCAGATCCAGACCACGGACCGCCCTTCCCGCTCCACCGCCCGGATCAGGCCCGGCAGGTGGTCGCCGACCTTGTCGGCGCCGAACCGGCAGATCAGGCTAAGCCGGCCGGGCTCGTTCTCCGGGTTCAGCAGGTCGATCAGCCGGATCAGGCCGTCCGCCTGCATGGACGGGCCGCATTTCAGGCCGATCGGGTTCTTGATCCCGCGGGCATACTCGACATGCGCGTGGTCCGGCTGCCGGGTGCGGTCGCCGATCCACAGCATGTGCCCGGAGGTCGCGTACCAATCGCCGGTGGTCGAGTCGACGCGGGTCAGCGCCTCCTCGTAGCCGAGCAACAGGGCCTCGTGGCTCGTGTAGAAATCGGTGGTCCGCACCTCCGGATGCGTCTCCGGGTTGATGCCGATCGCCCGCATGAAGTCGAGCGCGTCGGTCATGCGGCCGGCGACGTCCTGGTAGCGCGAGGATTGCGGCGAATCCTTCACGAAGCCCAGCATCCAGCGATGCGCGTTCTCCAGGTTGGCGTAGCCGCCGGTGGCGAAGGCGCGCAGCAGGTTCAGGGTCGCGGCCGATTGCCGATAGGCCTCGAGCTGCCGGCGCGGGTCCGGAATGCGAGCCTCCTCGGTGAAGCCGATGCCGTTGACGATGTCGCCGCGGTAGCTCGGCAGGCTCACGCCATCGAGGGTCTCGGTGGGCGAGGAGCGCGGCTTGGCGAACTGCCCGGCGATGCGCCCGACCTTCACCACGGGCGAACCGCCCGCGAAGGTGAGCACCATCGCCATCTGCAGGAACACCCGGAAGAAGTCGCGAATGTTGTCGGCCGAATGCTCGTCGAAGCTCTCGGCGCAGTCGCCGCCCTGGAGCAGGAAGGCTTCGCCCGCGGCGACGCGTCCGAGCGCCGCCTTCAGCTTGCGGGCCTCACCTGCAAAAACCAGCGGCGGAAAGCGCGCGATCTGGGTCTCGACCGCCTGCAGCGCTGCCGAATCCGGATAGGCAGGGACCTGCTGGATCGGCAGATTCCGCCAGTTCTTCGGTGTCCAACGCTCGGCCATGACCTCTCTCCGCGCACGTTCGTCGTGCGATCGCGCATGACGCGCGAAGCGCGGCTTATAGAGAGGTTCCCGGGTGCTTGCGAGTGGCGGATTCCTGAGGGCAGGCAAGAGCCTGAAGCAGAGTTGGCGCAGCGACTCCGCGCATCTCTGTTTCCAGCCAACGGCTGATCGCAGATGCATGAGACCGCTTCGGCCTCAAGCCTCGCCGTCCTCGACCTCGATCCCGTGCTCGGCCAAAATCCAAAAAATGGCCTCCAGATCCTCCGCGGAGACGTCGCGGGGCGGCAGGGCTTCTTCGAGATCGTCGTAGGTCAGGCAGCGGCTGCGCTGGGTCTCGGCCTTGGCGAGCAGCCGGTCGATCGCCCGGCGGATGTCTGCGGGCAGCGCGTCGTGGCTCGGGGCCCGATAGGTGAAGGCCGGCCGCAAGGCGTCGGCCAGCAGGCCGTCGATGATTGCTTGGCGACGCGCGTGCGCGTCGTCCTCGCGATCGTTCTTCCCTGCGCCCTGCTTGCCCATGACCCTGATATGGCTCGGCCGCGCACCGCGTCGAGACCCCGCGACCTGCTGAACTTAACCGACCCCTACGGGATGCTTGGTCACCTCCGGCACCCGCATGGTCACGAGCTCCTCGGCGGCCGTCGGATGGACCGCGATGGTCCGGTCGAAATCCGCCTTGGTGGCGCCCATGGTGACGGCGATGCCGACCGCCTGGATCACCTCCCCGGCATCGTGGCCGAAGATGTGGACGCCGACCACCCGGTCGCTGGCGCAATCGACCAGCACCTTCATGAGGATCCGCTCCTCCCGCCCTGAGAGCGTCGCCTTCATCGGCCGGAACCGCGACTTGTAGACGTCGATCTTGCCATAGATCTCCCGGGCGGCGGCCTCGGTGTGGCCGACGATCCCGATCTCGGGGGTCGAGAACACCGCGGTCGGGATCAGCCGGTGATCGACGCACGTTGGCTTGCCGCCATAGACGGTGTCGGCAAAGGCGTGGCCCTCGCGGATCGCCACCGGGGTCAGGTTGGCCCGGTTGGTGACGTCGCCGACCGCGTAGATCGACGGGACCGGGGTCTGGGAATAGGCATCCACCGGGATCGCTCCGGCGGCGTCGGTTTCGATCCCGACCTTGTCGAGGCCGAGCCCGGTAACGTTCGGGCGCCGGCCCGTCGCCACCAGAATCTGATCACACAAAATCTCGGAGCCGTCGTCGAGGTGCGCGCACAGGCCGTCGGCGCGCCGGTCGATCTGTGTGAGCGTGCGGCCGAGCCGCAGGTCCATGCGCCGGCCATAGGCCTCGGCCAGGGCGTCGCGGACCTCGTCGTCGAAGCCCCGCAGCAGCCTGTCGCCCCGGTGGAGCAAGGTCGTGCGGCTGCCGAGCGCCGCGAAGACGCCCGCGAACTCCACCGCGATGTAGCCGCCGCCGATCACCAGGATGCGCCCGGGCAGGCTCTCCAGCTCGAACACCTCGTTGGAGGTGATCGCCAGTTCGATTCCCGGCACCGCCGGCTCCTTCACCGGGTGCGCGCCCACCGCGATCAGGATCCGCTCGGCCCGCACTGTCCGGTTCGACGCGAGCAGGCGGATCGTGTGCGGATCCTCGATCACCGCGCGCTCGGGCACGATCTCGACGCCGGCCCGCATGAGGTTGGTGTCGTAGATCCCTTCGAGGCGGGTCACCTCGGCGTCGCGGCGCTGCTTGAGCACGCTCCAGTCGAAGCGCGGGCGCTCGATCGTCCAGCCGAAGCCGGCGGCGTCCTCGAACTCGTCAGCGAAGCGGCCCGCATAGACCATCAGCTTCTTCGGTACGCAGCCGCGGATCACGCAGGTGCCGCCGACCCGGTACTCTTCGGCCAGCATGACCTTGGCCCCGTAGCCGGCCGCGATCCGGGCGGCGCGGACGCCCCCCGAACCACCGCCGATGACGAAGAGGTCGACGTCGTAGGCGCTCATGCGGGGCCGTCCATCTCGGGTCTCGTCTCGGTGTGGGGCGTTGCCGCCTCACGCATCCAGGTGATGGCAGCGCCGAGCCCGGCCGTCCACCATGCCGCCCAGCCATTGTGCTCGACGAACGCGATGGACGCCGCGCAGGCGACGAGGCCGAGGGCCGCGGCGCGGTCCGGCTGCAGCATGGCCGCAATGCGGCCGACCATCAGCATCAGGACCAGCGCGGCGAGGCAGGCGCCCGGCAATCCCAGCTCGGCCCAGACCTGCAGGAAGCTGTTATGCGGGTGGCCGACGCCGAGGAGGATTCGCATCTCGGGCTCGACCGTCCCGGCCACCGGGGTCTCAGCGAAGCGCGCGCTGGTGCCGAATCCGGCCCCCCGCCACGGATCGGCCGCGACAGCGGCGCCGAAGCTGCGGGCGATGGCGACCCGCGCCCGGGAGGAGGATTGCACCAGGCGCTCATGCGCGGCCTCCGGCATGACCTTCGCGAGCAGATCCCCCTCCACCGGGGCGAGGGCCACGGCAAGGCCGAGGCCGATTCCCGCGAGCCCGATCCCGACGCGTCTCGGCAGCAGCCGCGCCAAACCGAACAGCCCGGCCCCGGCCAGGAGACCGAGCTGGGCGGCGCCGCTGATCGATCGCAGGACGCCCAGGGCGCCGAAGACCAGGGTGGCGATCGCGAGGCCCCGGGCGCGGGTCCGCCAGAGCACGAGGGCCACGGGGCCGGCCACGAGATCGAGGGTGAGGGCCGGCCGGTTATGCACGAAGGCGGCGACCCGGCGCCCGAGCGCCCGCTCCAGGGCGAGATCGGAGGCGAGGTCGATTGCGATGATCAGGCCCGCCAGCACGATCGCCCCAGCGGCGAGGCGGGGCGCGAAGGCTGGGATCCGGCCGGGGGCGAGGCAGGTCAGCAGGTAGGCGGCCATGAGCGTGGGCAGGAACTCGCCGAGCACCCGCAGCGACGCTCTGGGGAATGGGCTCCAAGCGAAGGAGACGAGGCACCAGGCGAGGATGGCCAAGGCCGCGATGCCGAGTGGCGTTCCAAGGGGGGTGAGAAGGCGTGGCGCGACGGTACGGCGATCCTCGAAGACGCGTCCGACCAGGAAGGCGAGCGCGGCGAGGGCGATAATGGCCGGGCTCGACCGGTTGGCGAGCACCATCGCCAACGGCAGGACGGCGAGCAGGGCCGCACCCGCCGCGTAGAGGCGGTTGGCGAGTTTTTCAGAGCCCACTGGGCCGTTTGATCGCGCTCGCATGAGGTTCAGGGACAACGGGTATCCAAACCATTCCCCTCATCCGGAGGTGCGAGCGCAGCGAGCCTCGAAGGAGCCCTCCAGCCGGCCGCGTGATCTCTGGAGGGCTCCTTCGAGGCCTCCGCTTCGCTTCGTCGCCTCGGGATGAGGGCGTGGGTGGGACAGTCTGAGCTGAAGCCGATCTCACGACGGCCCAGCCCCCCTCACTGCAACTGATGACCGCGCTTGCCCATCTCGGCGCGCACCCGGACCATGACGTATTCGGACACTTCCTGCGTCCAGTCCTGCATCTCCTGCACCATCTCGTCGAGGAGCTGCGGCTGCGCCTCGACGTAGTGCTTGCCGGCCGGCGAGCGGAAGAAGGTCGCGATCTCCTTCAACTCGGGCTCGGGGAACTTCGCCGCGTAGGTCCGGGCGGCGATGTCGATCATGCGCTGCTTCTGCAGCTCCATCTCGGGCTGCAGCGACGTCAGGACCTCGTCGAGATCCTTGGCCAGTTCGGGCCGCGTCACCGACTGCTTGCGGATCTGGTCGGCGAAGGCCGGCAGCACCGAATCGAACGAGCGGGCGATGCCGGAGCTGAGCATCACCTCGCGGGCTAAGGCGAGGTGGCTTGCCGTGTAGGTCGGCGTCGCGGCGGCCGGGGTGTTCGGCTGCGCGGCCGGCTTCGCGGGTGCGGGCTTGTTCGCCTGGGCCGAGGCCGTGTGCGGAAGGATCGTGACCGCGGCGAGGGCGAGGCCGAGCGCGGCGGTGAGGCGTCGGGACATGCTGAACGTTCCTACGGAAATTGCTGCGCCTTGGCCCATCGTTCCGGATGCAGGACCCGGAACGATGGGCCAAGGCTTTAAGTGTGCATCATCTTCTGCCGAAAGCCGGGCGCCACCTTTCGGGATGATGCCTCAGACGCGGCCGAGAATGGTGACCTCGGCCTGCCCGCCCCGGTCCGCGGCCAGGATCGCGGCGTCGGCGATGCCGAGGAACAGGCCGTGCTCGACCACGCCCGGCACGGCCCAGAGGGCGGCACCGAGCGCGTCCGGGTTGGGGATGGCGCCGAGATGGGCGTCGAGGATGTGGTGGCCGCCATCGGTGAGAAGCGGCTTGCCCGCCGGATCGACCCGCAGCCGGACCGGGCCGGTGCAGCCCGCGCGGGCGATGGCCGCCTCGACCGCGCGGTGCGTGGCGGCGAGGCCGAACAGGTTCACCTCGATCGGCAGCGGGAAGGCGCCGAGCCGGGCGACGTGCTTGGCCGCGTCGGCGATCACCACCATGCGGCGGCTGGCGCAGGCGACGATTTTTTCGCGCAAGAGCGCGGCGCCCCCGCCCTTGATTAGGCGCAGCTGGTCGTCGACCTCGTCGGCGCCGTCGATGGTCAGGTCGAGTTCGGGCAGATCGTCGAGCGTCGCGAGGCGGATGCCGAGGCCCCCGGCCTGCAGCCGCGTCGCCTCCGAGGTCGGCACGCCGACGATGTCGAGCCCGTCGCGGACCCGTTCGCCGAGCAGGGCCACGAAGGCCGCCGCGGTCGAGCCAGTGCCGAGGCCGAGCCGCATGCCGGGCTCGATCAGCTCGAGGGCGCGCGCGGCCGCGGCCCGGCGCAGGTCCGGCCCGCTCAAGGCCGGGCCGTCCGGTCGGCGGGGTGAATCGAGAGGGCGCGCATGCGGGGCTGCCGGGCTTGCTGAGAGAGTCGCGCGGCCCGTAGCACGCCGCAGGGCGGACCGGAACGCCTGCGCGGGGCGGGTGGCTTCAAAAGCGCCCGCCCTGCGCCGGTGTCGCGCTGGCCCCGGCCCGGCCGGGGGCCGGCCCGGTCAGCGGCGCGTCGGAGGCGCCCTCGGCGCCGGGCTTGGCTTGCTGAGTGCAGACCACCTGCTCCTTCTTCACCAGCACGAAGCAGATGCTCATCTCGCCGGTGCGGTAATTGACCCGGAACACGCCGGCCTCGCGAGTGTGGCGGCTCGCCACCAGGCCGTATTCCGACGGCGCCTGAGGCCCGGCGCCCTCGCCGGGGCCGAAGCAGACGGTCTGGCCGATGCCGCCGCCCGATTCCTGGAGCCCGTACTGGCACGAGGTCACCTCGCCGGTGACCTTGTCGACCCGGTACATCCGGTTCAGGTCGGCCTGCGGCGCGGGCACGAACTCGAACGAGGCCGCCGCGACCGGCGCGCTGGCCAGCGCGATACAGGTGGCGAGAAGGGGCAGGAACGGTTTCATCGCGGGATCCGGGAGCTGACGCGCTTCGCCTTTCGCTGGGCTTTCAGGCGAGTGTGGGGCGCCGCGCCGCCTTGCCCGCCGCGCTGGGCGCCTTTAGCGAGGCCTTACCCCAACAGGAGCCTGACCGGATGCCCGCCGAACCGACGACCCGCCCGCCGATCGCCGTGTTCGACCTGGATGGAACGCTGGCCGAGACCGCGGGCGACCTGATCGGGACGCTCAACGTGCTGATGAAGCGGGAGGGGCTGGCCGAGCTGCCCCTGTCCCAGGCCCGCGGCCTGATCGGGGCCGGCGCCAAGGCGCTGATCCGGCGCGGCTTCGAGGCGGAGGGCCGTGCGCTTGCGCCGGAGGACCACGAGCGGCTGTTCGAGGCCTTCATTGCCCATTACGGGGAGCACCTCGCCGACACGTCGCATCTCTATTCCGGGGTGGTCGAGGCGCTGGACGCGCTGGAGGCGGCGGGCTTTCGGCTGGCGGTCTGCACCAACAAGTTCGAGGGCCAGTCGGTGGAGCTGCTGCGCCTGCTCGGGATCGGGCATCGCTTCGCGGCGATCTGCGGGCGCGACACCTTCCCGGCCTACAAGCCCGATCCGAGCCACCTCACCGGCACGATCGAGCGCGCCGGGGGCGACCCGGCCCGGGCCGTGATGGTCGGCGATTCGCGCACCGACATCGACACCGCCAAGGCCGCCGGCATCCCGGTGGTGGCGGTGACCTTCGGCTACACCGACGTGCCGGTGACCGAACTCGGGCCCGACCGGGTGATCGAGCATTTTTCGGAACTACCTGAGGCAGTCCGCGCCCTGGTGCCGGTGGACGGCGCTTAAGAATTCAGCGCAGCCAGGCCCGCAGCCGCGCCACCGCCTCGTGGCACTCGGCTTCGGAGCCGGCGAACGAGAACCGGACGTGGTGGTGGCCGAGATCCGGGTCGAAATCGAGCCCTGGGGTCGCGGCGACGTTGGCCTCGTCGAGCATCCGCCGGCAGAAGCTGGTGGCATCGTTGGTGAGGTTCGCCACGTCCGCGTAGAGGTAGAACGCGCCGTCGGCCGGGTGCACGCGCCCGAGGCCGAGGCCGGGCAGCGCGTCGAGCAGGATCGCCCGGTTGCGGGCGTAGCCGTCGCGCACCGCGTCGAGCTCGTCCGTGGCGTCGAGCGCCGCGAGCGCGCCGACCTGCGAGAGGTAGGGCGCCGAGATGTAGAGATTCTGCGCCAGCCGCTCGATCGGGCGGACCAGGACCTCCGGCACCACCATCCAGCCGACGCGCCAGCCGGTCATGCAGTGGTATTTCGAGAACGAGTTGATCACCACCGCGTCGGGATCGAAGCGCAGGGCGGTCACGGTCGGCACGCCGTAGCTGAGGCCGTGATAGATCTCGTCCGAGATCAGTGGCAGGCCTAGGTCGCGGGCGGCCCCGCAGAGATCGCGCAACGCGGCCTCCGTGATCACCGTGCCGGAGGGGTTGGCCGGGCTCATCACCAGGGCACCGGCCACCGGGGCGCGGGCATGGGTCTCGCGTAGGAGCGCAGCGGTCGGGGCGAAGCGGTCCTCTTCGCGCAGCACCATCGGGGCCGGCACGAGGTCGAGGGACGCCAGGATGCTGCGATAGGCCGGGTAGCCGGGCTGCGGCACCGCAACCCGGGCGCCGGCATCGAACAGGCTCATGAACGCCAGCACGAAGCCCGCGGAGGAACCGGTGGTGATCACCACCCGCTCCGGGCTCACCGCGACGCCGTGGCGCTCGGCATAGTCCCGGGCGATGCGCTCGCGCAGGGCCGGCAGGCCCAGCGCCTCGGTATAGGGGACGCGCCCGGTGGCGAGCGCCGCCTGCGTCGCAGCGATTACTGCCCGCGGGGCCGGCGCCGAGGGCTGGCCGACCTCCATGCGCACCACGTCGTCGCCGCGCCGGGCCTTGGCGGCGGCCGCGGCCATGACGTCCATGGCGAGGAACGGCTGGACGGCGGCGGCCCGCCGGGAGATCGGGATCATGCTGTCCTGACGGGTGCGCGAGGGCGAGTCAGCGGAGCACCGGGGTTAGACCCTGGCGGCCCCGGCCTCAACCGGCGTCAGTGCGGCGCGAGGCCCGCGGCCATGTTGACCACCAGCGCCAGGATGCCGGTGTTGAACAGGTAGGCGCCCACCGTCTGCGCGGTCGCGATCCGCCGCATGCGCTTGCTGGTGAGGTTGGTGTCGGAGGTCGCCGCCGCCGCCCCGATGGTCACGGTGAAGTACAAAAAATCCCAGAAATCCGGCGCAGGATCGCCGTGGAAATCCAGGCCGCCGCGCTCGCCGCCGGCCTCGTCCGCGGTGCCGTAATAGACATGGGCGTAGTGCACCGTGAAGATCATCTGCACGAACACCCAGGTGCAGAGCAGGCTCATGCCGGCGAGCGCCAGGGCGTAACGCTCGCCGGTTCCGGCGACGCGGCCGCCGACCACCAGCACCGCCACCGAGCCGAGGCTCGCCGCCGCGGCCAGCAGGGCGAAGACCGTGATCACCCCGGCGCTATCGTCGAGCCGGGCGGCCTCGCGGCGCATGGCATCCCGGGTCTGGCCGGTGGCCCGCCGCACCACCAGGCCGGCATGGACGATCACGCCGGCGCACCAGCCGGTGAGCAGCCGCATACCGGGATCGAGGCCGGGCACCAGCAGGGCGGCGACGATCGCCACCGCGATCGCGCAGAGCAGGTGCGGACGCAGCCAGAAGGCTCGGAACAGCTTGGGCATGGAGGGACCGGTTTCGCTCGGCGGCTGGGATTTGCTTGCCGGGGACGTGATTTGACCCGCCGCCGCGAAAACGCCTAACCCAGCCCCTACCGCTCGCGCCACGCGCGGGCCGGCCTGCCGCGCAAGCGAGGATCCATGCTCTTCAACCGCTCCCTGCCCGCGCTGGCCCTGGCGCTCGGTCTCGCCGCCGTCCCGGCCTCGGCGCAGGACGCCACGCAATCCGCCGCGCCCGCGGCCGCCCCGTTCACGGACGCGCAGCGCGCCGGCATCGAGGCGATCGTCAAGGATTACCTGATCAAGCACCCGGAGGTGCTGCAGGAGGCGCTGGCCGAGGCCGAGAAGCAGCAGGCGGAGACGCAGCGCCTCGCCCAGAGTGCGGCCCTCAAGGAGGCGCGAGAGGCCCTGGTGAACGGTCCGCATGACGTGGTCGCCGGCAACCCCACGGGCGACGTCACGCTGGTCGAGTTCTTCGACTACAATTGCGGCTATTGCCGCAAGGCGCTGATCGACGTGCAGACCCTGATCAAGACCGACCCGAAGCTGCGCGTGGTGATCAAGGATTTCCCGGTGCTCGGCCCGGAATCGCTGGAGGCCAGCCAGGTCGCGGTCGCGGTGCGCCAGCAGCTCAAGGGCGACAAGCTGTTCGAATTCCACCAGAAGCTGCTTGAGACCAAGGGCCGGGTGAACGGTGCCCGGGCGATCCAGGTCGCCAAGGATCTCGGCGCCGACACGACCAAGCTGCAGAAGGACATGGCCTCCCCCGAGGTGAAGGCCGCGCTCAGCGAGAATCGCGGCCTGGGCGACCGGCTCGGCCTGTCCGGCACCCCGGCCTTCATCATCGGCGACGAGGTGATTCCCGGCGCCGTCGGCGTCGATCCGATCCGCAAAACCATCGCGGATGTGCGCCAATGCGGCCACGCCTCCTGCTGAGGCGCCAGGCCGGAGCTTCCCACCGGCGGATGGCGGACTGCGCGGCCTTGTCGCGCCGGGCCGCCTTCGTCTAAGAGCCGCCAGCCGCAAGGCTGTGATCGAGTGCCAGCGCGCATGCCGGATGAACCGACCGCCGCGGCGCGATACGAAGAAGGCCGGATGCCCAAGAACGATCCCATCGACTCCGAGCTCGTCCGCGAACTCGCCAACCTCGTCACCGAGACCGGCTTGTCCGAGATCGAGGTCGAGAAGGGCGACCTGCGCATCCGCGTCGTGCGGCGGCTCGAGCCCGTGAACGTCCAGGTCGCGGCGCCGGCACCGCTCGCCGCCGTGGCGGCGTCCCCTGTGGCTCCGCCGACCGGCGCCCTCGCGCCGGCCGAGCCGGCCCGCGCGCATCCCGGCTCGGTGCCGTCCCCGATGGTCGGGACCGCCTATCTGCGCCCCTCCCCGGAGGCGAAGGCGTTCATCGATATCGGCTCGAAGGTCGAGGTCGGCGACAAGCTGCTCCTGATCGAGGCGATGAAGACCTTCAACGAGATCGTGGCGCCCCGCGCCGGCACGGTCACGGCGATCTTCGTCGAGGACGGCCAGCCGGTCGAGTTCGGCGAGGCGTTGCTGGTCATCGCGTGAGCGGCGTTCGAGGCCGCACGTCCGCTCCGCTCTCTGCTTTGCATCCCGCCGAGAGGCGGTGATCGCCTCGGGGCGGGAAGTTTTGGTCGTCTTCCGCCGGACCGGCTGCCGCTTCGGGCCTGGAAAACGCCGCGCAACAAGAGGATAGATCATCCTGCGCGGTCCCGTCGGATCGCCTGGACGCTCTAAGGGTTCGATGTTCGACAAGATCCTGATCGCGAACCGCGGCGAGATCGCCCTACGCATCCTGCGGGCGGCGAAGGAACTCGGGATCGCCACCGTGGCGGTCCACTCCACCGCCGACGCGGATGCCATGCATGTCCGGCTGGCCGACGAGAGCGTGTGCATCGGGCCCCCCGCCGCCCGGGACAGCTACCTGAACATCCCGTCGATCATCGCGGCCTGCGAGATCACCGGGGCGGATGCGGTGCATCCGGGCTACGGCTTCCTGTCCGAGAACGCGCGCTTCGCCGAGGTGCTGGCCCATCACCAGATCGGCTTTATCGGCCCCAAGGCGCAGCATATCCGCACCATGGGCGACAAGATCGAGGCCAAGCGTACGGCGGTGAAGCTCGGCATCCCGTGCGTGCCGGGCTCCGAGGGCGGCGTCGAGGATGCCGACGAGGCCAAGCGGGTCGCGGCCGGGATCGGCTACCCAGTCCTCGTGAAGGCGGCGGCCGGCGGCGGCGGGCGCGGCATGAAGGTCGCCCGCACCGAGGCCGAACTGGAGCAGGCGATCGGCATGGCTCGCTCCGAGGCCAAGGCCGCGTTCGGCGACGATGCGGTCTATCTGGAGAAGTACCTGGAGAAGCCCCGGCACATCGAGGTGCAGGTGCTCGGCGACGGCCGCGGGGGCGCGGTCCATCTCGCTGAGCGCGACTGCTCGCTGCAGCGCCGCCACCAGAAGGTCTGGGAGGAAGGCGGCTCGCCGGCGCTCAACGAGTCGATGCGCGCCGAGATCGGCGGCATCTGTGCCAACGCCATGAAGGAGCTGGGCTATCTCGGCGCCGGCACCGTCGAGTTCCTGTACGAGGACGGGAAGTTCTACTTCATCGAGATGAACACCCGCATCCAGGTCGAGCATCCGGTCACCGAGATGATCACCGGCATCGATCTGGTGATCGAGCAGATTCAGGTCGCCTCGGGCGGTCCGCTCTCGGTTTCGCAATCCGACATCAAGGTCGAGGGTCACGCCATCGAGTGCCGGATCAACGCCGAGCACCCGGAGACCTTCCGGCCCTCCCCCGGCCAGATCACCCATTACCACACCCCCGGCGGCCTCGGCGTCCGGGTCGATTCGGCGGCCTTCCAGGGCTACCGCATCCCGCCGCATTACGACTCGCTGATCGGCAAGCTGATCGTCCACGGGCGCACCCGCAACGAGTGCCTGATGCGCCTGCGCCGGGCGCTCGACGAGTTCGTGATCGACGGCATCGACACCACCCTGCCGCTGTTCCGCACCCTGGTCCGCAACCCGGACGTCCAGAACGGCCTCTACGACATCCACTGGCTCGAGCATTTTTTGGATGACGGCGGCATGAAGGTCTGAGGCCCGCGAGAGACCGGAAGCCCATTCGACCGGTCGTTCCCACCCTCGCCCTCATCCTGAGGCGACGGAGCGAAGCGGAGGCCTCGAAGGAGGGCTCCAGCCAGCCGCGCGATCCCTGGAGGGCTCCTTCGAGGCCAAGCGATCTTCGATCGCCCGGCACCTCAGGATGAGGGGAGAGACCAGGATATCCGTCGGTTGGGACTCCCGTCCGACCGAGATCGCGTCTTCGATAAAGTTTTGAAACTGGGCTTGCGGCGATCGCGGCCGGTTCCGGCTCTGGCATTTGGACCGGCCCCGCGCGACACTCGCCCCATGCACGATCCGACCCGCGTGGACATCACCCCCGAGATCCTGCTGAAGGCCTACGCGGCGGGCATCTTCCCGATGGCCGAGGACGCGACCGACCCGACCCTGTACTGGGTCGAGCCCCGGGCGCGCGGCGTCCTGCCGCTGGACGGGTTCCGGGTGTCCCGACGCCTCGCCCGGACGGTGCGGTCCGACCAGTTCGAGGTCCGGTGCGACACCGATTTCGACGGGGTGATCACCGGCTGCGCCGCCCCGCGCCGGGACAGCGAGAAGACCTGGATCAACGGGCGCATCCGCGAACTCTACGGCGCCCTGTTCGACATCGGCCACGTCCACACGGTCGAGGTCTATGCGGGGGAGGAGCGGCGCCTCGTCGGCGGCCTCTACGGCGTCTCGCTGGGGGCGGCGTTCTTCGGCGAGAGCATGTTCCACGAGGTGCGCGACGCCTCGAAGGTCGCCCTTGTCCACCTGATGGCCCGCCTGCGCGCCGGCGGCTACCGGCTCGCCGACACGCAGTTCGTCACCGACCACCTCACGCAGTTCGGCGCCGAGGAACTGCCCCGGCACGTCTACAAGCGGCGGCTGGCGGCAGCCCTCGATCAGGTCGCGGACTGGAACGTCTGGCCCTGTGACGGCTCGGTGCCGGGCGCGCAGGCACTGGACGCGCTGGGCGGCGTCGAGACCTAGCGGAAGATCGCGTCGAACAGGTTCTGGGGCTGCGGCGGAGGCGGCGGGGCCGGCGCCGGGCCTTCGTTCGACGGGAAGAATTTGCGCGAGGGCTTCTGGCGGGGCTGCACCGGCACGCCGCGCGGCGCCTCGACATCGACCTGGCCGGCGGCGTTGAGCTGCTGCGCGGTCTTGGTCGAATCCCGGCCGGCGCGCTTCGTCCGCTCCGGCTTGGCGGCCACCGCCGGGACGTCCTCCTGCTCCTTCGCCTCGGCGATCACGTCGCTGCCGCCTTTGCAGTCGACCAGCCAGACGTCGTAGATCGGGTGCTCGATCGCGTGCAGGCCCGGGCTCGACGCGAACATCCACCCGGTGAAGATGCGGCGATACTTGTTATCGAGCGTGACCTCGTCGACTTCGAGGAACGCCGTTGTCTTGGCGCTCTCGGTCGGCGGCCGCGTGTAGCAGACCCGGGAGGTCAGTTGCAGCGAGCCGAACTGCACGGTCTCGTCCACCGCGACCTCGAAGGACACGATGCGCCCGGTGATCTTGTCGAGGCCGGAGAACACCGCGGTCGGGTTCTTGATCTTGTCGGCCGCGGCCGGGCCGGCGCAGAGGGCAAGTGCCAGGGCGGCGACAGTCAGGATGGGGCGTGCGAGGGCTTTGGTGCGGCTCAAGGCTCGGACCCCTAAAGCATCGTCCCGAACCGTGGCGGCGGGCCTTCGGACGACGACGATGCGAAACAAGGACCCCAGAGCCGCGTCCCGGATCCGGGGCGGAGCTCTAGAGGGAGGCCGGTCGCGCCGTCACGGGTGCGGCGGTCGGATCGGGTGGCTCCGAGGTGAACACCGGAACGGTGGCGGCAAAAGGGCGCCGGAGCCGCAAGCCTACTCGCCGGGCGTCCAGGAGACGTAATCGCCGGTCGCCGCCGGGCGGGAACCCCAGGAGAGCTGCGAGCCCTGCGGCCGGTATGCGTTCGGCGTGCCGGTCTGGTTCTCGACATGCGGCTGCTGCCAGGCGTGGGGCTTATACGCTTCCTCGCTCGGGGCGAGGTCGACGTTGTGGCAGAGCCAGCCGCGCCAGCCCGGGGGCACCTTCGAGGCGTCGGCGTAGCCGTTATAGACCACCCAGCGCCGCTCCGAGCCGACCGAACGGTCGATCAGGGCGCCTTCCGCCTTGTAATACTTGTTTCCGAAATCGTCCTCGCCGACGAAGATGCCGGAGCGCGCGGTCTGGAGCGCCAGCGAGACGGTCTGGCCGTTCCACCACGTGAAGACGCGCAGCAAAGTGTCCTTCAGCGCCATCGCCGGTCCCGGATTCAAGCCGCGCCGCATGGGCGCTTCGTGGCGCCGTTATGGTGAGCGCGCGCGGCTGAGTCCAGCGGTTCGGCCCAACTGTCGCTGCTCGGCAACGCCGGTTTCCGCCAGCTGCGGCGTATTCGCGGGCGCCGATGACACGCCTCTACTTAGGGGTGTGGATCGAAAATTTTTCCGATCCGAATCCCGAATGCCGGAAGGGCACTTACCCGAGTCGCTTCAGATATCCACAGACTTTTGGTTGCCAGCACAACATCTAGCGGGGAACTGGCCGGCCGCACACCACTTGTTGACGTGAGAGCGATGGCGGCGGTAATGTCCCTGCATCGGTCGCGCCGCCCTTGTGGTGCGTTTCGGCAGGTTCGACCGTCCCTGAATCATCTTCGCGAACTTGCCGCGTGCCCGGTTTCCGGGCGCGGGCGAACGCGACCCCCTTAATGGGTATCGACTCCGCGTCCAGCGGGGCCGGGACACTCGTGTCCCGACGGGAGAGGTGTGTTTCATGCGGTTCGAGCGTCGCTACACCACGGCCGGACAGTCGCCCTATACCGGTATTCCGTTCCGGAAGGCCCTGAGCGAGATCCGTAATCCCGACGGGTCCGTGGTGTTTCGCCTGGACGGCATCGACGTGCCGGAGAGCTGGAGCCAGGTCGCCAGCGACGTGCTGGCCCAGAAGTATTTCCGCAAGGCCGGCGTGCCGGCTCGCCTCAAGAAGGTCGAGGAGAACGACGTCCCCTCCTTCCTCTGGCGCTCGGTGGCCGACGAGGCCGCGCTGAGCGAACTCCCCGAGGAGGAGCGCATAGGCTCCGAATCCTCCGCCACGCAGGTGTTCGATCGCCTCGCCGGCTGCTGGACCTACTGGGGCTGGAAGGGCCGCTACTTCTCCTCCGAGGAGGACGCCTCGGCGTTCTTCGACGAGCTGCGCTACATGCTCGCCAAGCAGATGGTGGCACCGAACTCGCCGCAATGGTTCAATACCGGCCTGCATTGGGCCTACGGGATCGACGGCCCGAGCCAGGGCCATTTCTACTGCGATTACCGCACCGGCGAGCTGACCCGCTCGGCCTCCAGCTACGAGCACCCGCAGCCGCATGCCTGCTTCATCCAGGGCGTGCAGGACGACCTCGTCAACGACGGCGGCATCATGGACCTGTGGGTCCGCGAGGCGCGCCTGTTCAAGTACGGCTCCGGCACCGGGTCGAACTTCTCGGCCCTGCGCGGCGAGAACGAGAAGCTGGGCGGCGGCGGCAAGTCGTCGGGCCTGATGAGCTTCCTGAAGATCGGTGACCGGGCGGCCGGCGCGATCAAGTCGGGCGGCACCACCCGCCGGGCGGCCAAGATGGTGATCGTCGACATCGACCACCCGGATATCGAGGCGTTCATCGACTGGAAGGTGAAGGAGGAGCAGAAGGTCGCCGCCCTGGTGACCGGCTCCAAGGTCGTCTCCAAGCATCTCGGCCTGGTTATGAAGGCCTGCACCCAGTGCGAGGCCGAAGGCGACGCCTGCTTCGATCCCGAGCGCAACCCGGCCCTGAAGCGCGAGATCAAGGCCGCCCGCAAGGCCTCCGTGCCGGATTCCTACATCAAGCGCGTCGTCCAGTTCGCCCGCCAGGGCTTCACCAAGATCGACTTCCCCGTCTACGACACCGACTGGGATTCCGAGGCCTACCTCACGGTCGCCGGCCAGAACTCCAACAACTCGGTCTCGCTGACCGACGACTTCCTGCGGGCGGTCGATGCCGGTGCCGACTGGCACCTCACCCAGCGCACCACCGGCAAGGTCGCCAAGACCATCCCGGCGCGCGAGCTGTGGGAGAAGATCGGCGAGGCGGCCTGGGCTTCGGCCGATCCGGGCCTGCACTTCAACACCACGATGAACGACTGGCACACCTGCCCGTCGGGCGGCCGGATCCGGGCCTCGAACCCGTGCTCCGAGTACATGTTCCTGGACGACACCGCCTGCAACCTGGCCTCGGCCAACCTGCTGACGATGTACGACCGGCAGACCAAGCGCTTCGACGTCGAGGCGTTCGAGCACCTGAACCGCCTCTGGACGGTGGTGCTCGAGATCTCCGTGATGATGGCGCAGTTCCCGTCGAAGGAGATCGCGGAGCTGTCCTACCGCTACCGGACGCTCGGCCTCGGCTACGCCAATATCGGCGGCCTGCTGATGACCATGGGCCTACCGTACGACTCGCATGAGGGCCGTGCGCTGGCCGGCGCGCTCACCGCGATCATGACCGGTGTGGCTTACGCCACGTCGGCCGAGATGGCGGCCGAGCTCGGCCCCTTCGCGGCCTATGACGACAACGCCGACGCGATGCTGAAGGTGATCCGCAATCACCGCCGCGCCGCCCACGGCGAGGCGGAGGGCTACGAGTTCCTCAGCATCGCCCCGGTGCCGCTCGACCACGCCAACATCCCGCAGGCGGATCTCGGCGCCCATGCCCGCGCGGCCTGGGACCGGGCCCTCGAACTCGGCGAGGCGCACGGCTACCGCAACGCCCAGGCGACCGTGATCGCGCCCACCGGCACGATCGGCCTGGTGATGGATTGCGACACCACCGGCATCGAGCCGGACTTCGCCCTGGTGAAGTTCAAGAAGCTCGCCGGCGGCGGCTACTTCAAGATCATCAACCAGGCGGCTCCGGATGCGCTGCGGGCGCTGGGCTACCGCGAATCCGAGATCGCCGAGATCGAGGCCTACGCGGTCGGCCATGGCTCGATGGGCCAGGCACCGGCGATCAACCCGACCACCCTGCGCGCCAAGGGCTTCACCGACGACAAGATCGCCGCGGTGGAGAAGGGGCTGAAGTCGGCCTTCGACATCAAGTTCGTGTTCAACCGCTGGACGCTCGGCGACGATTTTCTGACCCAGACCCTGAAGGTCCCGGCCGAGAAGCTGTCGGACCCGACCTTCGAGCTGCTGCCGTTCCTGGGCTTCACCAAGAAGGACATCGAGGTCGCCAACACCCACATCTGCGGGGCGATGACGCTGGAGGGCGCGCCGGGCCTCAAGCCCGAGCACTACCCGGTGTTCGATTGCGCGAATCCGTGCGGCCGGATCGGCAAGCGTTACCTGTCGGTGGAGAGCCACATCCGCATGATGGCAGCGGCCCAGCCGTTCATCTCGGGGGCGATCTCCAAGACGATCAACATGCCCAACGACGCCACCGTCGAGGATTGCAAGGCGGCCTACCGCCTGTCCTGGACCCTGGCGCTGAAGGCGAACGCCCTCTACCGCGACGGCTCGAAGCTGTCGCAGCCGCTCAATGCCGCCCTGATCGCCGATGAGGACGACGAGGCCGACGACGCCCTGGAGACCTTGATCCAGGCGCCCGCGGCAGCCAAGGCCGCGCAGATCGCGGAAAAGATCGTCGAACGGGTGATCGAGCGGGTCGAGCACATCCGCTCCCGCGAGAAGCTGCCGGCCCGGCGCAAGGGCTACACCCAGAAGGCGGTGGTGGGTGGCCACAAGGTCTACCTGCGCACCGGCGAATACGACGACGGCCGCCTCGGCGAGATCTTCATCGACATGCACAAGGAGGGCGCGACCTTCCGGAGTCTGATGAACAACTTCGCCATCGCGATCTCGCTCGGCCTCCAGTACGGCGTGCCGCTGGAGGAGTATGTCGAGGCCTTCACCTTCACCCGGTTCGAGCCGGCCGGCTTCGTGCAGGGCAACGACGCGATCAAGAACGCGACCTCGCTGCTCGACTACGTGTTCCGGGAACTGGCGGTCTCGTATCTCGGCCGCGCCGACCTCGCCCATGTCAGCCCCGCCGAGATCGGCGGCACGGTGCTCGGCGGCGGTGAGGCAGGCGACACCACCCGCGAGGGTTCCAAGCCCGCGCCGGCCTCCTCGGTCGTCTCGCGCGGCCTGCTGCGCGGCTCGGCCGACCGCCTCACCCTGATCCAGGGCGGCCCGGCGGGCGGCACGGTCGGCGTCGGCGCCTCGAGCACCGGCCAGTCGGCCCCGGCCGGCGGCACGGTCCACGCGATCCACGGCACCTCGGCGCTGAAGGCCGAGCCGGCCATCGCCGCCCAGGCGGAGACGATCGCCGACACCCTCCCCTTCGCCCGGGCGGAGCGCACCGTCGCCGACCGTCGCGCGGAGGCAAAGATGAAGGGCTATGTCGGCGAGGCCTGCCCGGAATGCGCGAACTTTACCCTGGTCCGCAACGGCACATGCCTGAAGTGCGACACCTGCGGAAGTACGACCGGGTGCTCGTGACTGTTACGACTGTGATGTTTGTTGTAGCGTGAGGCAAAAGATGATCATACTTCCTTCGTAGAGGACCGCCGCCGAGAGGTATAACTTGCTAAATCGGCATAGATCGTAGCTTGAGGCAAAAGAAGGTCAAATCTAGCCACCTGAAAAATCACCCTGAGTTTGGCGTGAAATCACGCTCCGGTGGCCGCCGGCGGTAGATCGATATCGCCAGCGGACGACGGCCCCCTGAAGCAGTTCGGCGGGGTTCGCGGCGCTCAGCCGCCTCAACTAACCGGTCATCCGAGGACGTCAGGAAGACGTCCTCGGGCGATGCCAGGAACAAACCGAGTACGGCCAAGCATAGCCGACGAGGATGCTTCGTCTCCAGAAGGGATGCGAACATGGCGTTCACAGACACCCCGCCACCGCGAAGCGAAGCCAGCGATCCGCCTCGGCTTGGCTTAGCCCTATCAGGCGGTGGCGCGCGGGCAGCGGTTTTTCATCTAGGCGTCCTTCGGCGGCTCGCCGCTGAAGGTGCGCTGGAGCGGGTGACGCACCTCTCGACCGTATCCGGCGGCAGCTTGGTCACGGCGGTCATCATGGCGCAGGCCGGGATGCAGTGGCCGACGTCGGCCCGGTACGAGCGGGCAATCTATCCCCGCATCCGAGAGCTCCTCACAACCACCGACCTCTTCTCGCTCCGCGCCATCGGCCTTGGTGGGGTGCTTCGGTTCCACCATCGCCTCCTGTCGCATCGAGCCCTCGTGCTCGCCGACCTACTCGAAGCGAGGTGGGGTGTGACCGGGAACCTCGGCGACCTTCCGAACGCGCCGGTCTGGTGGATCAACACCACCTGTCTGCAAACCGGCAAGAACTGGCGTTTCGCCCGGCGGGAGATGGGCGACTGGAAATTCGGCATCCACCACGAACCGCCCTACCGTCTCGCTGAGGCGGCAGCCGCGTCGGCCGCCGTTCCCTACGCCATCGGTGCCCTGACCCTCGACCTGCCCAAGGAAGGCTGGTTCGTTGCCGACGGGCGTAACCACAAGGCTTCAGCCCGTCGGGAGCGGCCACCAACGGAACGGGTGCGTCTCTGGGACGGCGGCGCCTACGAGAACCTCGGCCTGGAGGCCCTATACAAACCTGGGCAGGCTCTTCGACATTGCGACTTCCTAATTTGCAGCGACGCGTCGGCCGAGCTGCCCCCGGACAGCGGATCTTCGCTCCTCGGCCTCCTGGGGGGCCGTCTGGCAAGCCCTCGCCTCTTCGACATCACCAGCGACCAGATCCGGGCGCTCCGCTCCCGCATGTTCTTCCGTGACGTCTTGGACAAGACGGTGCGAGGCACCCTCATCAAGATGGGTCGGTCGGCACGGGAGATCGACATCCAGGTCGGGCGCGAGCGCGCGGCCCAGGAGTACGACTCCTTTCAATCCGATGCGGAGGCGCGCCGCGCGCACCTGCACCCGACCGATCTCACCGCAATGGCGCCTACCGTCTTCGAGAGGATCGCCCGCCATGGCTTCGAGATGGCGGATATCGTCCTGACCACCCACTCCCCCGCTGAATTCCCTGCCTGCCACGCTTGGCCGGCGGCTCCTGAGCACGAGCGAGAGCTCAGGGTCGCCTGACCACCAGCCCCAATCGAATCGACGTAATCCCATGACCGCTTATGTCACCTTCTATCCGCTCGGCGATGCTGACAGCGCGCTCATCGACTTGGCCGATAAGCGAAAGGTCCTCGTGGACTTCGGCAACCAGCGCAATCCAGACAAGGCCGACGACCCCCGTTGCGACCTCGCCGCCGAACTCCGGGCGGACCTGAGAAAGGCAGGGCGCGACAGCTTCGACGTCGTCTGCTTCACCCACCTCGACGACGACCATTGCTGCCGCATGGGTGAGTTCTTCTGGCTCGACCATGCCAAGGCGTACCAAGGCGAGGGCAGGATCAAGATCGACGAGCTCTGGGTGCCCGCCTGTGCCTTGACCGAGGACGGGCTAAAGAGTGACGCGCGCCTCCTTCAGGCGGAGGCCCGGCACCGTCTCCGCGAGAAGAAAGGCATTCGCATCTTCTCTCGAGCCGAACGCCTCAAGGACTGGATGGAAAGGGCGGAGCTCGACTACGAGGCGCGCAAGCACCTGTTCGTGGACGCCGGCAAGCTCGTACCCGGCTTCAGCAAGGACGGGCCCGAACAGGCTGAGTTCTTCGTTCACAGTCCTTTTGCCTGGCGCCAGGACGAGAATACGGTCGACGACCGAAACGGCGACGCCATCGCGTTCCAGGTCACCTTCAAGGAAGCCACTCACGAGACCTACGCGCTGTTCGGCTCGGACCTCGACCATGACGCCCTGTCGGACATCGTGAAGATCACCCGCTGCTACGGGAACGCCGCCCGCCTTCGCTGGGACTTGATGAAGCTTCCGCACCATTGCTCGTACCTGTCCATTGGCCCCGAACGCGGAGAGGACGAGACAGTGGCCGTCGACGAGGTGAAGTGGCTGTTCGAGACCCAAGGTCAGAAGAACTGCACCATTGTTTCCCCGAGCCGCCCGATCCCCATCGCCGGCACCGAGGGGGACAAGGACTCCCAGCCGCCACATCGGCAGGCAGCCAACCACCACCGCCGGGTCGTCAGCGAGAAGGGTGGCACCTTTAAAGTCACGATGGAGGAGCCTCGCAAGGATGCTCCGAAGCCCCTTCGGTTTGAGGTTAGTCGGTTTGGACTGGCCCCTGCGCTTGCGGCGCCGAGCGTCGTCGCTACGGCGACGTCGGCACCCGCGCGTCAGGGCTGATGCCGATGGCTTGGATCGACGAATGGGGCTCGGTACTCGATCCACCCGAGCTTGTGCATGAGGCCGCACGAGCGGTCGCCTCATACCTGGCCGCCGAGGCGTCCGACATCGCGACCGTTGCAAGCGCCTATCGCAATGCTCACGGGGCCGAGATCCTGCTCGTCGAGCTGAGGACCGACGTTCCCCAGCATCCGGTGGTGCCGATCCTGCCTGTGGAGCCGCTCGCCATCGCCTTCGGCGAGGCGGGCAGCATGCCGCTCGTGATGGCGCTTCGCGAGGATTTCCCGGACACCGAGCATCAGCAACTCGTCCCGGATGGGTGCCCTGCCGCCATCTGCGTCGACGACCGTCCCTGGGACGAGGCGCAGCTTACCTGGACGCCGGCCGAGTTGCTCCAGCGCATCGTCGCCTGGTTTCACCGTGCCGCCCGCGGTGAGTTGCATGACCCCAGCCAGCCGCTGGACCCATTCTTCGGAGTGAGCCCGTTCAGCTTCATATTCCCGCGCGCCGTCCTCAACGAGGGAGGCTGTAGTGTGGAACTCGCTGCTTTCGGGGTGGAGGTCGGCAAGCAGATGATCGTCCAAGCGGTCCCGCTCTCGACGGCCGAGAGCGTTGAGATCCGAGGTCGGCGTATCCTACCTCTCGCCTACCGGGTTCCGCCCGAGCGCATGAGGCGCATGAGGAAGGCCCCATCCGACCTTGCCTCGCTCGCAAGCTTCCTCAAGGAACGAGGCATCGAACTGGTCGATGATCTGCGCCAACGCATCCTTGGCTGGTCGGGCGCATCCGCGACGGATGGGAAGCGGCTTGGTTCGTTGTTGGCGGTCATCGTCGACATGCCGGTGGTCGGGCCCGACGGAAGCGGGTCCGGCGCAGCCGACGTTCGGATGTTCCTAACGGAGCGGACCGTCGGGGACATCGGGGTGGCTTTGGGCGTTCTCCTGCTTGGAGCCAGCGACGAGATCGCCTGCTGCTATGCACCGGCAATCGTCAAACAGCCCGTCGACGAGCCAACGCTGCGCGCTATCCGCGTCGAACTCGCCCAAGTGCACGTCGCCTTCGACCCGGACCGAGCCGCTGAGCTCGCCGGCCTTCGTCGTGACCCCCGCCAAGCGGTCTTGATCGGCGCCGGCGCGATAGGCTCGCACCTCGCCGAGAGCCTCGTGCGGGAGGGTCGCTTCGTCTGGGGCATCGTCGATGACGACCACCTGCTCCCGCATAACCTTGCCCGCCATACGCTCGGCTACCCCGACGTCGGCCGTTTGAAAGCCGGCGCACTCAAGGATCGGCTCAACGCGATCTTTGCGCCTACCACGCCGGCGGTGGTTCGGACCGTGCTGGGCTGCAACGTCCTGCGTCCGGGCGAGCACGCCGAGGCGCTTCGGAGCTTGCTCGCGGAGGCCGCGGTCATCATCGATGCGTCTGCATCGGTCGCGGCCGCCCGCCATCTCTCGGATCTAGGCGGCCCGGCGCGTCTGGCGAGCGCTTTCTTCAATCCCTCCGGGGAGTCTGTCGTGGTGCTCGTCGAGGCCGAAGACCGCTCGATCAGCCTGCGGGACCTGGAGGCGCAGTATTACGGAGCCGTGCTCCGACTGCCGGCTCTGGAACAACACCTCAGCGCCGTCGGTGAGCGCTTCGCCTACACCGGTGCGTGTCGGGCGGTGACGAACCGTATCCCAGAGAGCCGCGCCGCCCTGCTGTCCGCGCTGGCAGCTCAGGGGCTGGGGCGCGCCCTGGACAGCCCGGAGCCTGCCATCCTTGTCTGGTCGCTCGGCCCTAACGGGGAGGTTGAGTTCACGTGTCCCGCAGTGGCCCCGGTCGAGCAGATCAACCGCGACGATTGGGACATAACACTTGATGCCGACTTGAAGGAGGATCTCGTCAGGCGGCGAGCGGCTCGGCTTCCAGAGGAGACGGGAGGCGCGCTCCTCGGAACAGTGGACACTCGCGCGCGTCGTATTCACCTCGTCGAAGCGCTGACGCCGCCACCGGACAGCATCGGCTCGTTCTCGGGTTTCGAGCGCGGCGTCGCCGGGTTGACCGAGGTCGTGACTGCCAGGATGGAACGGGTAATGGACCAGGTCCGCTACGTAGGGGAATGGCACTCACACCCGCCACGTACTTCCACGACTCCAAGTTCAATTGACCTCCAGCAGCTCGGCTGGTCCGCAGGCGTGCTGTCGGCGGAGGGCTTCCCGGCTCTTTCACTCATAGTCGGAGAGCGAGACGTAAACGTCCTTCTTAAGGAGGTGCGATTTCGAAGTGCGATGGCCGCCTCGCGGGAGGCAACCAGGGCGGCCAAGCCCGAGGACCGGGCAGGAGGCGTCCGGTGAGGGTGCAGATCTGCCAGGCAGCCCAATGCGAATTCTAGGTAGGGGACTCATTCAGGTCCATGCGATCACGCAGGAAACGAGCGCGACGGCGGCCAGATAGTTGCAGGACAAACGATCGTAGCGGGTCGCGACGCGCCGCCAGTTCTTGAGATGGCCGAACAGGCGCTCGATGCGATTGCGCCGCCGGTAGGCGATCCGGCTGTGCTTGTAGGGTACCGTCCGGGTGGCCGTTGACGGGATAGTGGCGATCACCCGGTGGCTTTTCAGCCAATCTCTCAGGCTCTGTGCATCGTAGGCTTTGTCGGCGATCAGGCGCTTGGGCGGTACGACAGCCTGCAGCAGCGGCAGCGCCATGCTGATGTCGGCCACGTTGCCGGGCGTCAGGGCGAACGCAACCGGTCGGCCACGACCATCGGCCAAGCAATGGATTTTGCTCGTGAAGCCGTCGCGCGAGCGGCCGATGGCCTGGCTCCAGGCCCCCCTTTTCCGCCCGATGCCGAGCGGTGTGCCCTCACGTGAGAGGCATCGAGCATCAGTTCGTCGGGGACAGGGCCTGCGGCTGCGACCTTTGCAAACAGGCGCTACCAGACCCCGCGCTGGGACCACCTGTTGTAGCGGTTGTAGATCGTGGTGTGCGGGCCGTAGGCGGCGGGCGTATCCTGCCACCGGCAGCCGACCTTCAGCACATGCAGAATGCCGCTGATGACCCGCCTGTCGTCGACCCGAGGTTTGCCGGGTTGACCTTGAGGCAGGTGCGGCTCGATCCGCGCCCAGGCTTCGTCCGAGAGCCAGAACAGCCGTGCCATCGCGATCCTCCTAAGCTGAAAACCCCAAACTCAGGAAGAAAACGCAAGCGCCCGCAAATGGTTGTATGAGTTCCCTACCTAGGGTCTGGACTCGATCAGCACCAGAAGGCGATGACGGCGGCCAGAGCTACGGCTGATGCGTAATTGCGGGCGAGCTTGTCGTAGCGGGTGGCGACGCGGCGGAAGTCCTTGAGGCGGTTGAAGGCCGCCTCGATCCGCCAGCGTTCCCGGTAGCGGCGCTTGTCGTCGCAGATCCTGTTCTTCCGACCGCGCTTGCCCGGGATGATCGGCGTGATGCTCTTCGCGCGCAACTCGGCCCGCAGCCAGTCGGCGTCGTAGCCCTTGTCGGCGGCCAGGCGGCGGATCCGGCCGGGTGCCTCGGCCAGAACGGCTGGGGCGGTGGAGACGTCGGTAAGGATCGGCGTCAAAGCCTGTCCCCAGAATAAATTCAGCTAAATCTTTGTTATGACTGCAAAAATTGAGATCGAGGTGGGGTCACCAGCGGCGCCGATCATGACTCCACCTCGTGATCCAATTCGGGCTTGATCTCAACAGCTTAAGCCTGTTTGTGAAAGGAGTGACGCTTCGACCCCGATCCACACTTTCGGCTCAGGGTGGCTTCCAGACCTTCAGCCAAAACCGCTGGAATGATCGCTCGTCCCCGACCGCTGCCGTTGGTGCAGAACGGTCGGGCATCGAACTTCTCCTCTGCGAGATGATGTCAGACGAGGCGGGCGCCCCCATCGATGTGCAGGGTCTCGCCGTTCATGAAGCCATTGCTCATCAGGAAGACGACCGCCGCGCCCGCCTCCTCGGCTGTGCCGAGGCGTCGCTGCGGCAGCTTCTCGGTCAACGCGGTCACGTAAGCGTCGCGGTGGGCGCCGAGCGTACGGGCCAGGAGCGGGGTGTCGGTGGTGCCCGGCGATAGGGTATTCACCCGTATCGGTGCCAGTTCGAGCGCGAGGCCGCGCGCGAACGCCTCCATCGCGGCTGAAGCAGCCGCCAGCACGGCAGTGCCCTGGGCGCTGGGGCGGTCTGCCAGGGTGCCGGAGATGAAGGTCACGGAGCCGTCCTGCGCAAGTCGGCCGCCCAGGGTGCGCAGCGTGTGGAGCGCCGCCCAGATCCGCTCGTCGAAGGCCCGCTTCAGGTAGTCGACCTCGGCCTCCAGGATCTTTCCGGCTACGAACGTGCCGGCAAGCAGTACGAGGTGGTCCACCTGCGGGATGTCGGCGAGCGCCGCAGCGATGGTCTCTGGCCGGGTCACGTCCGCGGCGCGCCAGCCGTTGAAGCCGTTCTCCGCCGCCACGCGCTCGGCACCCTCGGCGTTGAAGCCGACCACGATGACCTTGGCGCCCGCGGTTTTGGCCTGCTGAGCGGCCGCAAGGCCGATGCCCGAGGTACCGCCGAAGATGACGACTGTGCGGTCCTGGAGAGTGCTGGTCATGACGATGATCCTTCTCGCCGCCGCGGCTGCAGCGCCTATAGGAAAAAGAATGGATCATCGCTTCGAGCTTGATAATCGGGCTCGTCTTCGTTTCAATCTTGCCGTCATGGAACAGATCGGTCTCGACCGCCTCACCGGCATCATCGCCTTCGCGCGCTCGGCCTCGCTCGGCAGCTACACTGCCGCCGCACGCTCCCTCGGCATCTCGCCCTCGGCGGTGAGCAAGAGCGTGCAGCGGCTGGAGGAACGGCTGGGCCTGAGCCTATTCACCCGCACCACGCGCTCGCTGACCCTGACGCCGGAAGGCCGCGACCTGCACGAGCGGGCGCTTCGTCTGCTGCGCGAGGCCGAGGAAATCGAGCAGGCCGCCGTGGCAGCGCGCTCCGAGCCGGCCGGCACCCTGAAGGTGACGGCGCCATTCCCCATCGGGGTACATCTACTGGCCCCGGCGCTGCCGCGCTTCCGCGAGCGCCATCCAAGGCTATCCATAGACCTGCGCCTGGGCGACCGCTTCGTGGACCTGATCGAGGAGGGCATCGATGTCGCGATCCGGGTAGGCGAGCTCGCGGACACGCGCCTAATCTCCCGGCGCCTTGCGCCGCACCGGCTCGGCGCCTTCGCCTCCCCGAGCTACCTGCAGCGGCGCGGCACGCCGGTGCATCCGGATGAGCTGGTCCGCCACGACTGCGTGAACTTTCGCTTCCAGAGCACGGGCCAAGCACTGCGCTGGCCGTTCCAGATTGGCGGCCGCACTGTCGAGATCTTGCCGAACGCCAGCATTGTCACGGACTTCAGCGACGCCGTGGCGGCCGTCCTGGTGGCCGGCGGCGGCATCGGCGTCTCGCCAACTTACATCGCAGCTCCGTACGTCGAGCAGGGCGTGCTGGTGCCGGTCCTGCGGGAATTCGTTGTCGAGCGTTCCGTCATCACGGCGCTATGGCCGGAGAGCCGGCGCGGCAACCCAAACGTGAAAGCCTTCCTGGCTTTCCTCGGGGAGGTGTTTCCGTCCCCGACACCTTGCGACAGGGTGCTCTCCGCGCGGGTCGGAGACAAGCAGGATGCCAGCCCGGTGGGCGCGAAGCCCGCTTGAACGTGCTGGCGTGATGGCCGCTTGAGCGGCGTCCGCCTCTGTTACGAAGCGGACCTTCAAAAAGTTCGAGCTCAAGGTCCGAAAGGGGTCGATTCTGTTGAAAAACTCGGGTGTTGCAGCGGTTGTGATGAGGTGATTCACTCCTGTCGAGAGACGGAGATCGAAGCAGATGATGGGACCTCGGCAAGTCGAGCAGGGTGCCTTGTTCTACGAGTTCTCGCTCGACACT
>NZ_JAKSYO010000039.1 GCF_022829635.1 Methylobacterium sp. E-066 | reverse complement strand
CCCCGGAGCCCGCCCACACAGGCGAACAGCCAGCCCGGACCAGCCGCACAACCTTGGCGCGGGGTGGAGCAGCCCGGTAGCTCGTCAGGCTCATAACCTGAAGGTCACAGGTTCAAATCCTGTCCCCGCAACCAAATCTTTTCCCACTACTCGACCACCATCAAAAACCCGGTCCGCTCACGCGGACCGGGTTTTTCGTGTTTGGAGCGCCGCCAACGC
>NZ_JAKSYO010000038.1 GCF_022829635.1 Methylobacterium sp. E-066 | reverse complement strand
GGGCCCGTAACGCGCCGGGATGTCGGCCCACGGCGCACCCGTGCGCAGCCGCCAGAAGATCCCGTTCAGCACCCGTCGGTCGTCCACCCGATCCTTGCCGCGTACGTCCGTCGGCAGAATCGGCTCGATCACCGCCCACTCGACATCCGTCAGGTCAAACCGCGCCATCCTCGGTCCTCCATTCGAAGAACCAACGATGCCCCGACCAAACCGTGCCACCCGTTATGGGTTCACGACCTAGAGGCGGCGATAGAGGATGCGCTGGTCGCCTCCGATGCATTTGCGCAGGACCTCGATCGACGTGGTTTGTTCCAATCCGATATGAGGCCAGAAGCGCTGATCGCCCTGAACGCCCTGCTCTGGTGGCTGGGAAGCGCAAAGCCCGCCGAGCGGACGAAGGAGATCGGACTCGGCTGGTAGGCGCGCTCGTGGGGCGTCATGGCCGAGCCCTCCCGCCAGGACATGGCAACAGATCGGCCCAGGCGGCACAGATGATGGCGATCCTGGTGTCGGCACGGTCTGGGTCGGCAGCTACAACCGCGTCCGCCAGTGCGTCGAGGGCTGCGAGACCCCCGATGTTGTCGGCCTCAATGCCCTTGCGGCGCAGGGCGCTACGAAAGGCGGCAGCAGCCGGGGCATTCGGGCCGTAGCGCTCGATGCTCTGCACGAGGGTAAGAATGCTGGCGACGGTCGGCGGATCGGGGAGGGCGGCGATCATGGCTGTGACCTCCTGATTGCGCCGACGGTGGTAGGCGAGACGCCTGCTAGGCGGGCAATCTCGCGGTCCGGAAGCTCCTGGCCGAGCAGCGCGAGCACGTCGCGGCGCTTGTCGGCATTAGTCCGGCGCAAGGGAGGTGGTGAAGCGCCACCCCCTTTAGCGTGTTCAGATTGGACAGGCGCAGGTTTACCCCTCAAATCTGAGGCATGAGAGGGGTGGGCAGACTGTGCCTCCCCTTTCTGTCCATTTTGGACGGGCTGGGGCTCGGCGTCTTGGTCGCGGAGCCGCTGGGCCATGCGCTCGATGTCGGCGCGGAGGGCGGTGAGGCGGACGCGCTGCTTGTCCTCGCACGGCGACCCGAGCGCGTTTAACCATTCCAGCCAGGACATGCGGGCGCGGAGGTCATTGAGTCCTGCGGCCGGCATCGTGTCCAACAGCCGCTCGACCAGAACCAGACGGAAGGAAACCTCTTCGGCGTGGTCGCCGCATCCAGTCCCTCGTGCCTCCCGGTCGCGCCCGAGCTTGTCCCAGAACATAAATTCGGTCCCCGCATGCTGGACGGTAGCCGGCATGGGGTAGGCGCCAGCAATGGCGGCCACGATCTCAGGATCCGGATCGTCCCGAGATGTGACGTAGTTCCAGTTGCGGAGGCCGTATCCGTCATCTGGGCGGAACGGGGCGGCCGCCTCGGAAAGCGCCCGCTCCCAATCACCGGGCTCAAATACCGCCGCCTCAGATCCGTACTCGGCCAGCACTTCCTGCCAGCGCACGGCACGCTCGCGGTCCTGCTCGGCCTTCTGCTCCCTGAAATACGGAGTGTCGAAGAAGTCGGCCATGTTGACGGTGCGGCTCGCGACGATCGTCACCGGCGGGGCGTCCAACTTGGACACGGCCTGATCAACCGTCATCCCAGCCTTGTTGGCGAGCGCCTTCATCCGGGCTGCGGCCGATGCTTTCTCGCCCGGGTTGGTGGTGCTGTCGTGCAGCGCTCGCACCTTGGCGAAGGTCTCCAGACCGGCCGTCATGCTGCGCTCCCCGGGATGGTCCATTCGGCGTGCTGCAGGGCGCGCAGGACGGACACCGCCACCTTGTCGGCCTGCCGGCGACCCTCGCCCATGTGCGGGAACGTGGAGAGCGTCACGGTGCCGATGGGTTCGGGTCCGACCGCGGACAGGCGCAACGGCATGTGCGCGCCCTCGTTCGTGTCGAGCATCAGCACTAGGATCAGCCCGGCGGCGAAGCCGTAGCTGTGCACCTCGCGCAGGCGCTCAACCGGCAGGGCGGGGAGGGTGATCAGGTCGCCCATGGCGGCGCTCCGGTCAGGTTCCGCGGTCGAAGGGGCCGTCCCATACGTACACTTGATGACCGTCGGCAGATGACTGCGCTTGGCTCTGATCTGTGTGAATGCGCGCGCGCTCGACCCGATGCAGCCTGTCCAACTCGGGCCGCAGGAGTACGGGCGTATGCAATCTCCTACCGAGACGGTCGTTCCGCGTTCGCTCATGGTCGAGCTCATCGACCTGTTGGGCGAATTTCCCTCTGAACGAAACCGGCGCCAGGCCGAGGTGTTCGGGATCCGCTTAGCGGATCTGGAACGCAGAGCGCGCACGCAAGGGGCGGCTTGCGAGACGGTGGCGGCGATCCAAGGCGCTCGCGTGCTGTTCGATTTGGCCGAACTGCCGCCCCTGCCGGCGTCTAAAGCGAACTCATGACGGCCGCTCCTGTGTCGACCAACCTGCACACGCTGGCCGTGAATTTGGCAGCGATGCAGCGTCTGCTTGGTCGCCGAACCGCCGACGGAACGATCGTGCCAGCCGATCCGGCCCTGATCGAAGCGGCGGTTACGGCC
This sequence comes from Methylobacterium sp. E-066, assembly GCF_022829635.1. Taxonomy (GTDB): domain Bacteria; phylum Pseudomonadota; class Alphaproteobacteria; order Rhizobiales; family Beijerinckiaceae; genus Methylobacterium. The sequence goes on along the minus strand of NZ_JAKSYO010000038.1, from coordinate 35,427 downwards.
GGACGCGCGCAAGTGGCGGGCATCAGGACGCTGCTGAGGGACATACCGCATGATCCGATGGACCCATGGCGGGGATCCGTCGACGAGCTGATTGCTGCAGTTGGCGAACTCGACGGCTTGCTCGACAGGCTTGAGCGGATGCTGAGCCAGATGGGCAGTTGATCGGACGGCGCTCATCTCAAGTTCCCTCCGGTACCGGTAGCAGGCCGGCCCACGCGGTGGTGAGGATGGTCTCGCGCGCATCGGCCTGGGCTGGATCGGCGGCGCGGATCCGGGCGAGCATGTCGGCGAACGCCGCCGGGCCGCCGGCCTTGGCGAGTTCGCGCCCCTTGCGGGCCAGAGCGGTACGGAAGGCCAGAGCTGCAGGCGCTCTAGGATCGTGGCGCTCGATGCCCGAGAGCAGCACCAGGATAGAGGAGGCGACCTGATCGGGTGAGGAATCCTCAGCCCGGACCGCTGCGCGGCGGGCGGTGGTTCTAGCGCTCGGCATGGGCTCTCCAGGTCAGTCGGTGCGATAGAGGCGGGCGAACGACGCCAGCGCGTGCCGGCGGTCTAGCGCTACGACGGCGGCCGGCAGGTGCGCGAGATCCTGCTCGGCGAGGCGCAGCTCACGGGCGAGGGCATCGCCCCGAGGCCCGGTGGTCAAATGGACGATGGCCCGCATCGACCGCAGTTGGGCGAGCCGCTCGGCAGGGTCGAGGTCGGGTCGGAACGGCCCCCAGGCGTCGGCAGCGGGGATCACCGGGCGCCCCTATCCCCGGGGTGATAGGGGTTTGACGGATTAGAGGTGTTCGTTTTGGCCGCTACACGCAAACTGTCATGTGTGTGTGCGCTTGGACGGCGCATTCGAGCGCTCGGTGGCCGGCACGGCCGACGCTGGCGCCCTCAGCGAGGCGCGTCGCCAGTACGGCGCCATGAAGACTGCAGAGCAGGCTATGAACGTGCCGGGTGTCGTCGCCGCAGAAGGGCACATCTCGCCCGACGCCCTGCGCTCGACCATCGCGCGTCGGGATCCGGCAGCCTACGCGCGGGGCGAGGGTGAGATGGCGGATCTGGCGCGCGCCGTCACCGCGATAAGGCCGCTCCCGAATTCGGGGACAGCGCCGCGGCTGATGGCGAACAGTGTGGTCCACAGCCTCGGGGCGATGGGGGCCGGGCTGCTGGCGGGAGCGCCATCCTCGACAGTCGCGGGGACCGGGGCGGCCGCCTTCGTACTCCCTGCCTTGGCAGGTCGGGCGATCACGTCCCGCCCCGTGCAGGCCTACCTCGGCAATAATCTAGTCAGAGGCGGTGGTGGCCTGCCGGCGGCGGGATCTCGCGCGCTCCAGGCCTACGAAGATGCGGACGCAGATCCTCTGATGCTCCGTGTCCATCCGAGACGCTGATCGCGTGGCGTCGCCGCCACCAGCGCAGGGCGTCTTTGCGGCCCTCGTTGAGGATCAGCAGTGCGACGGTCAGCGCGTAGGCGGTGAAGACGCCCGCAACGACCATGACCCCGTATTGGCGGGGCTGATCGGTTTGGACGGTGGCCGCTACCCAGACGAAGAACCCGACCACCGCGAGTTGGAACAGGATCCATCCGGGCTGAACGAGGCGGCGCATGCCTAAGAATGTGGCCCCGCGCTGCCGTTCTGTCGATAGCCGCAGAAGCCGTGCAGGCGGGGTTCAGGCAGGCACCGCCCCGAGCCCGCACACAGACACCAGAAATTGCCCGATGCCCGCCAGCGGGCCGCATTTCGCAACGATGGGGCATTCCACATGAGCGACGGGACCGGCTTCGGGGGCATGCCCTCTTTCGCAGGCGGCGGCGCGGGTCTGAGCCCGTCCATCCAGGACTGGCTTCAGCAACAGCAGCTCGCCCAGGCCCAGGGCCAGGGCCAGGGTGGCATGGGCCAGGGCATGCCCCAGGACGTGCCGCAGGCGACCCCGCCGGGGTTCACCGGCTATCAGCCACAGACCCCGCCCACGGGCGCGCCGACCGACGTGGTTCTGCCTGAGGCACAGGGGCTTGCCTCCGCGGCCCTGAACGCGCTGGGGCCGTCGAGTGCCCAGGCGGCTACGCCCGACCCGAACGACATCCGCGGCCGGTTCATCTCGACCCTGCAGCAGGGCGGTCTAACCAACCCGAACGGTCTCGGGGCGGTGGCAGCCTATGCCGCCCACGAAAGCCGGTACTCGCCCAGCAACATCGTCGGCTCCTGGTCCGACCCGAGCGAGAGCGGGCAGGCGGGCCAGTCCGGCGGGATCCTGTCGTGGCGCGCCGATCGCCTCGCCAACATGAAAGCCTTCACGCAGGGCGCGGCCGACCCGGTGGTGGCGCAGGCGAAATTCACGCTGGCCGAGAACCCGGCGCGGATCCAGGCTCTGCAGAATGCCGGCAGCGCCGAGGAAGCCAATCGCCTGATGGCTCAGGCTTGGAAATTCGCCGGTTACGACAGACCCGGTGGCGAGAATGCGGCCCGGCTGGCGACCACGCAGCAGTACGCCAACAGCTTCGCGGGCGGGCAGGCGCTGCCGGGGGTCGCAGCCCCTCGCGGCGGCTCGATGGGTTCGACCGCACAGCAGGGCGGCTTCGGACTCGGCGGTGTCGTCGGTCAGGGTGGCGCCGTGCCAGGCCAGGCCTCTCCGATGCCCGGCGTCGCGGCGCTGTCAGCTCAGCCGCTCGCGGTTGCTCCCCCACCAATTGGGTTCTCGGCCGATCCTGCCGCACAGCCGCAGCAGGAGGCCAGCCCCCTACGCCCAGATCGGCAACGCCCTCAAGAGCATCGCCGGCGGCCAGCAGAAGCAGGGGCAGGGACAGAAGGCGGGCGGGATGGCTGGAGGCGAGGCGCCGGGCGGCCGGCCGATCTCGCTGCAGCAGGCGCGGGCCATGTTCGACCCGGGGAAGTTCTACGGGATGCTGCGGAATGCCGGGGTGAGAGGCCAGGTTCGCGGGTCGTAGGTTTGATCGTGCTGCGCGGGCATAGGCTCAAGATGGCGGCCGCTGTGTCGGGTGACGAGGACCCATGAGGCGGCCACGAACGGTGCTCATCCGGAACAGGACAGGGGCGCAGAGGCGGGGTTATTCCGCCTACAGACCAAGGCACCCGTAGTCACGGATCGGGCGGGGCCGGCCGATCCGCACTGGGGTGCACAGGTGTGCAGAGAACATCTGCGAGCCTTCCCGAACAGCTACGAACGTCCGAGAGCGTCGGCGCTGTTTCGAGCTGCGCCGCGGTGCTTCGATCGGCTTCGGCTTGAGGGCGCGGACCACGGGGATATGGGTCCCGGCGCCTTCAGTGGGTGTGGTGTGATGCCTTCGAGGTACTGAGCTATTCGTAAGCTTGTGGTGCGTCGCGAGACGGCTGGGTACGGCAAGATGCGGTAAGCCACAGGTTCCCAAACCTGATTGCCAATCGTGCAGGATCTGCGACCTTGGGGGATGATGCCGGGCGAGTCATTGGTCCGCACGACGTGCCGGTGTCACTGGGAGCGGCATAGCGATGACCGAGACCGACAAGCCTCATGGCGTGAGCGTGGTGCCGCCCACAGTGCCGATCCGGAACGTCAACGTACCTGACCCGACGGCAGGCAGCGAGCCTGAGAGCAAAGACGTTGTACAGGATGCTGAGAGCAAGCCTGACGATCCAGACAAGGCTGCCAAGGATGGCCTGGCCTAGCTAGCTTAAGGCACAGATCGCGGACGGGACAGCATTGCAGGTAACCGGCCGCACCGTTTGATTGAAACCAGCCCCGCTGTTTTACGGCTGCGGGGCTGCCATGTCCGAGATCACATGCGGGAGCGGCGCATGTGATGACGCCGGTGACGGGTCATGTGTCGCCGTCCCATCATGCCGGTCTGGCCTCCCATCCGCTTCTGAGAGGAGCTCTTCACGCTGCCCGGGTTGTTCATGTTACCTTCGGCGCTACCACCGCCAGCAGGTGTCTGCGCCATTGCTGCTCCTACCAGCGCGACAGAGAGCGCTGCAGCGAGAGCGATTGTCTTGATCGACATGGACATTCCTCCAGGCCGATCGGTTCGATCAACCCGGGAGCAAACAGCCCCACGGTCGGTATCGTTCAGGCTCCCGCCATGATTGAAGTTACAGATCCTCACGGCGTCGCAACCGCAGCGCCAGGATCAGCGCGCCAGGCCAGAACGCGAGGCTCAGCACCGCGATCGGCATGATCGGGCGGCCCTTCCACCACACGATGATCACCGGCACGAACAGGCCTAGGATCGCAATGGTGAGGAGCGCCCAGAATTCGAGGTCGGACAAGTCCATGAACGGTAGGTAGGGGCGTTCTACCGCTACGCTTCCTTCACTCCTGGTGGCACAGTGCCGCCGTCATGCCGATGCGGCCCGAGCACCGCTTCTTCTACCCGATCGATTGGCGCGAGCTGTCGATGGCGATCCGCTTTGGCCGCGCGCAGGGCCGCTGTGAGAGCTGCGGGCGGCCGCACGGGCAAATGGTCTACCACCTCGGTGACGGGCGCTGGTGGGATGCCGAGGCCAGCCGCTGGCGCGATGGGTGGGGCCGCCGGATCCGGGTCAGGTCTGGCGTTGATATCCTCGGCCGGGCTCGCCGGACCCACGTCGTCCTGGCAGCCGCCCACCGAGATCACGACACGGCCAACAACGCGGACGCCAACCTCGCGGCCTTCTGCCAACGATGCCACATGATCCACGATCGTCCGGAGCATCAGAGGCGGCGCAGGCGCACGCTGTTCCGAAGGAAGGCGATGGGCGACCTGTTCGGTGGGCCCTATGCCTGACCAGCACGCTTTCGTTGTATCGTAGCGGCGGCCTTCACGATGGAGAGGACGCTATCGCGTGTGGTCTCGTCGGCGATACCCATGAACGCGAGAACGAGTTCCACCACCTTCGGGTCATTGGAGACGGCCGGGACAACGGCCTCCTGGTCGTCGTTTCCCTGAGAGCTGGCAAAAAACGTCTCGACCGGCACCTTGAGCTGATCGGCGATCCTCTGCAGCCGGCTGGCGCCGATGCGATTGCGACCCTTCTCGTATTTCTGCACCTGCTGGAAGCTGACCCCAATGGCGTGACCGAGCGCGGTCTGGCTCAGACCCTGTGCCGCCCGAAGCGCCGCGATGCGGCTGCCGATCGCGCGATCAGCTTCAGTCGCCAGCTTCGGTGCATTGGTGGCGGTCATCGCAGGATTAGCTCTCGTCGAGGAGAAGACTGAACGCGCCGCTGGCGGTCCAATCGCTTAAAACTGACCCAGGATTGTACACGATTGCGCTGCACAACCGTTAGTGCAGGCCAGCAACAGCTGCAACTTGCGCAGGGCACCAGTGCAACTCTGGGGATTTCCTAACGGTAGCGGCGATTGTAACGGTTTCGTGAGGGCTATGAGCCCTGGCGAGGTTGAGCATCGCTCATGGACGAGATCGAGGAGCGGCGGCACGTCGTGCTGTGCAACCTCGCGGCACATGCTGGTCCGGCACGAGGCCGTCTGTGCCTGTCCCTGGAAAATGCAGCCCGATTGGCACGCCTCGCACCCGAGGTCATCGCAGTTATCGAGAACGGCAGCGGCGGTACGACTTCGCTCGCTGTGCTGACGCGCGTCGCACTATTCCTGGGGTTGACCGAGCTTGGCATGCCACGCCCTCGGCCGTCGGGGATGGAGTAGCCAAGTCTCAAAAAGCTCGTCGGGGGAAACTTCGGCCGGACCCGGCACGTACCGCCTGCCCATGAGCGACCAAGACGACGAGCCTACCGCCCTGAATGCTGCGATAGCGGCGCAGATCCACGCTGCCCGCTTGCGTGGGGCCTACTCGATCGAGACCTTGTCCGCGCTAGCCCAGGTGGATCCCGAGGCGATCGTCAGGCTTGAGAATGGCGCGCCGATCGCCGACGTCGGAGCTCGGGATCGCGTTATGGACGTGCTCGGCCTACATCCAGATGGCCATCGCTATCGAAATACGGATCGGTAGTCACCGATTTGCCAGAAACAACACCGCTGCCGTGCAGGGCTGCAGGCTCCTGATTCCAAAGCCCAGCGTTGCGGCTCATTAACTATTCTCGGGCACGCCATAGCTCCGGCGGCTGCAAGCATTTTTGGATCGACGGCTGCCTCATGAGGCCCGCTGTGTCGCTTCCATTCATATCTATCCGCAGCAAACTCATCGCTGCATTCTCGGTACTTCTGCTGTTCCTGGGCGGTTTAAGCGCGGTCGGTTTGTGGAGTGCGTCCACAATCAACGGGCTGCTCCTCGACGTCGAGACGAACTGGCTGCCGAGCGTTCGCACCGCTGGCCAAGTCGATGCCCTGACAGGACGGTACACGACGAGTCTGCTCCGTCATATCCTGACGGACGAACAACAGATGCTGGCCAGCGTCGACAAGGACCTCGCCGATCGTGCCCAGAAGATCGAGACGACCGCCAAAGCCTATGAGGGTCTGATCAGCTCACCCGAGGAACGATCGCTCTACGAAACCTTCTCCCGTGAATGGCGCTCCTTCATGGGCACTGTCGAGCCTATCCTTGTGTTGTCGCGCAAGGGTGAGAAAGCGCAGGCGCTCAGCCTTTACGAAGCCAAAGGTGTGCAACCGCGTCGTAATGCTTCAACAGCGCTCGACAAGATCATCAAGCTCAACCAGGACGGCGCTCAACAGGCAGAGAAGGATAGTCAGGCGACATATGGTCAGGCGCGCCTGATGCTGGTCGGCGCTGGGCTTGTGGCGGTGGTTCTAGCGATCGCGCTGGCGGCCTTGATCGTCCTGAGCATCTCGCGTGGTATCAGTTCGGTCGTGGGGCCGATGCAATCCCTTGCCGCTGGCGATCTCAACGCCGCCATCCCGCATCAGGGCGAGAAGACCGAGATCGGGACGATCGCAGACGGGGTTCAGGTGTTCAAGGATGGCCTGATCCGCATGAAGGCGTTGGAAGAAGAGACCGCGGAGGCCCGCCTAGCAGCCGAGGAACAGCGCAAGGCCGGCATGCGCCAGATGGCCGACAGCTTCGAACAGGCGGTCGGCGGCATCATCGGCATGGTGTCTTCGTCCGCCACCGAGTTGCAGGCGACAGCACAGACGATGACGGCCACCGCGACCGAGACGGCCAGTCAGTCGACCACGGTTGCAGCAGCGGCCGAGGAGGCTGCCAGCAACGTCAACACCGTGGCGGCCGCAGCGGAAGAGCTGGGCTCGTCGGTGCAGGAGATCAGCCGGCAGGTCGCTGGTTCGGCTGAACTTGCACAGCTTGCCGTGCACGAAGCGGATCAGACAGGTGCTTTGGTCCAGGAGCTGAGCGCCGCGGTCGCACGGATCGGCGACGTGGTTGGGCTGATCTCGACCATCGCCGGCCAGACCAACCTACTGGCCCTCAACGCTACCATCGAGGCGGCCCGGGCGGGGGCAGCTGGCAAGGGCTTCGCCGTCGTTGCCTCCGAGGTGAAGGCACTCGCCGAGCAGACCGCCAAGGCCACGAGTGAGATCTCGGGTCAGATCGCCCGTATCCAAGCCTCGACAGGCCAGGCCGTCACATCGATTGGCGGCATCACCGGGCGGATCCGCGAGATCAGCGGTGTGGCGACGTCGATCGCGGCTGCCGTCGAGCAGCAGGGCGCGGCCACCCAGGAGATCGTGCGTAACGTCAGCCAGGCTGCGATGGGCACCGGTGAGGTGACCAGCAACATCTCAGGCGTGGCTGGCGCAGCCGAGGAGACGGGTGCGGCCGCGAGCCAGGTGCTTGGGGCGGCCTCTGAGCTGTCGCGCCAGTCCGAGCACCTCGCGGCCGAGGTTGGACGCTTCTTGGCTACCGTGCGTGCGGCGTAAGGCGACGATGGGAACTGTGGATCTCTGGTCCATGGTTCCCATCGACAAGATCGAAAGTCCCACGGCAGCCCTGGCCCACGCCATCAATATAGGGGATTTTTGGGTTCTCGCGGGGCGCAGATCCGCGTTCTTGGCAATCGCTGACAACGATAATGGCGCTCTACTAAGCTTAGACCGGCTGGCCCGCCCTACCTGTGACGCGGATAAGTATGTCATCAGCGGATTCGAATAGATTTTACCCCTCATCCAAAAATATTACAGATAAGCAGGTCGCATATGTTCCTTGACTTGAGTATGCCGATCCTCGTCGTCGATGACGCACAGACGATGGTACGCATCATCCGAAATTTATTGAAGCAACTCGGTTTTTCAGAGATCGACGACGCATCTGACGGCACAACTGCGCTTACTCGCCTGAGAAATCGCAAATACGGACTTGTGATCTCCGATTGGAACATGCAGCCAATGACTGGCTACGAATTGCTGCAGCATGTACGTTCTGACGAGAACTTGTGGTCTACCCCGTTCCTCATGATCACTGCTGAGTCTAAAATCAAAAATGTACTAGCGGCAAAGAGAGCGGGCGTAGACAACTATATCGGCAAACCTTTTACTATCATAACGTTGAAGACCAAGATCGAAGCCATCTGTTTTGGAAATATCGGCAACGATACCGTTTTGGTTGTCCGATAACGAGGAAGGCACGGTCATCCGTCGAGGTAACGATCGCTTAAGTCTTGGCATGCCACGGTTTGATGCGGAGGGAATACAGCGAGGTACGCGATGTCTCTGCTTCCCCGGCTGGTTCGTCCATTCAGCTCTGCCCGCACTTGGATCGCACTCGGCGTACTGGCTCCAGTCGGCATGCTGGCTGCATCCGGCATAATGCTGCTGGATCTGCGGCAGGACGCTTGGGATAAGGCCGAGCAGACATCCAGAAACCTCTTGCAGGTCCTAGAGCGCGACGTAGCCCGCAACGTCGAGATGTATGATCTCTCGATCCAAGCCGCGGTCGACAACCTTAGGACGCCAGGGCTCGCAGAACTAACTCCGGAGCTACGCCAGCTCATCCTGTTCGATCGCGCCGCCACCGCCCGCGACATGGGGGTGATGATCGTCATCGATGAGCACGGCGGCATCGTCGCCGACATCGATGCCGTCCCACCGCGCAAGGGCCATTACTCGGATCGCGAGTACTTCCAGGTCCATAAAGCGCGGGCCGGCCTCGGCCTTCACATCGGGCGTCCGATCGTCTCGCGCCTGACCGGGGAACGGATGCTGCCCTTCAGCCGCCGCATCAACAAACCCGACGGCACCTTCGGGGGCGTGGTTCTGGGCAGCGTGAAGCTGTCCTACTTCACGCGGCTGTTCAGTCAGATCGCGCTCGGGCGGGACGGCGCGATCAACCTGTACCTGCGCGACGGCACACGGGTGATGCGCCAGCCCTTCGTCGAGGCCGACATTGGCGCCAACATCGCTGGCGCCCCAACCTTCCAAGGGTTCTTGCGTCAGAACAGCGGCAGTTTCGTCCATACCTCGGTCCGGGACGGCATCGAGCGGCACTACACCTTCACGCGCGTCGGCGACTTGCCGCTGATCCTTAACATCGCCTTATCGACCGACGAGATCGAGGCGGAGTGGCGCGTGAAGGCCCTCGTCATCGGCGGCATCGTGCTGGTGCTCTGCGGTGTCACGATCGCCCTGTCGCTTCTGTTTGGGCGCGAACTGCACCGCCGTGAAGCGATGCAGAGCGAGCTCGAAAGGCTGTCGCTGACCGACACCTTGACCCGTCTTCCCAATCGAAGAGCCTTCGAGCACGCCGGTGCCCGGGCCTGGGAAAGCGCCCGACACAACAGCAAGTCGCTGTCGCTGCTCATCGTCGACGCCGATCACTTCAAACGCTTCAACGACCGCTATGGCCACCAGGTCGGGGATGAGGTCCTGCAAGGTTTGGCACGCTGCCTTTCGGCCAGTGTGCACCGGCCTAACGACCTCGTCTGCCGGGTCGGCGGCGAGGAGTTTGCTATTCTCCTGCCAAATACGGACGAGGCAGGGGCTCTTCGCATCGCGGAGAAGGTTCACACCGAGGTATCGACCCTGGCGATCGGATCAGCTGGCATCACGGCTGGGGTTATCACGGTCAGCATAGGGCTCGCCGCCGGCGCGCCGAACGGCACGGCATTATCTGCGCTTGCGGATTTGTATCGTCTCGCCGATGCCGCACTCTACGAAGCCAAAACAAGTGGTCGCAATCAGACCCGTTGTGCGGGACAGCAGTGCGTTCCGGCAATCCCACCCAGACTGAAACTCGTGTGCACCTCGTAGACGCAGCAGAAGTCTCCAGCCGTTGAGTTTGGCCATGGGCCGGCGCCTGCGGTGTTCAGTTCCCCCGTCGCACCGACCCTCACGCGACTGCCCGGCCGAGGCTTCACGGGCGCCCTGCGGGGAACTAGCCCGGAGAACGCCTGTCGTCGCGAGCTTGCCCGCCGCACGCTTTGCGGTGTCGCGAACGCCTCGGGCGCACTGACGGGAAGAGGGGGTCCTGTAGCAGGCGCTAGGGAGGCTGTCGCCGCGTCGGCATGACTATCAGCCTGGGCCTTAGCGCGACTGCGCCGGAGAGGCCGCACCGAGTATCGAGGGGAGAAGACCTCGGTGTTGCTCCGCCGGCGCTCGGCTCACGGCCGGTCGCTGCGGGTATGGTGGGACAGGGTGGTTAACAGCCCCCGCACATCACCCCACTACTGCTACTGCCTTAAGTGTGCTGCATATCAGAGGGGACTTTGCCGCCGTTCTCGGCGAGCTTCTGAACCACCTGCTTGTGCAGCCAGACGTTCATCGTAGCCGAGTCGTCCTTGTCGCCGGTGTAGTGCAGTTCGTCGGCCAGCTGCTTGCGAGCCGGGAGACTGCTGTTGAGGTCCAGCAGCTTCAAAAGGTCCACGATCGACTGCTTGTAGTTCAGGTTCTCACCCTTCTTGGCGGCCATGTCGCTCAAGACCTGACCGACGTCGACGCTCGCTGCCGAGCCCGTAGGCGCACTGGTGGGCGACGCCGCACCACCCATTGTGGGTGCGGTCGCGCCGCTGGTGCCGCTGCCAGCACCGCCCGTTCCGGTAGCAGCGGGGGATACGGTCGGGGTATCGGATGCCTGCGGCGCAGACGCCTGTGCAGTCGCTGCTCCGCCGCCGAAAATCTTCGAGATGATCGATCCGAACAGGCTCATGACGTCGTCCTCGGCATTCGCGGGCTCACTCCCGGAAGCCGCAGTAACAGAGCGACGCAATGTAGCGTTCCGTACTGGATAGGTCCGGCACCGGGGCCGATCGCTGGCGCGATGGTTAGAGATGTTGGATCCGGATGGGGTTCGAGCACCAACAGCTTTGGTCGCGCCCGCCGGCCCCACGCCGTTTCAGCAGCAGCCCCCTGGGATCGCGTGTTCAGGCGGCCAGAACGTCGGCGTCGTCTTTCAAACCGGCCTCTCCGTTGGGCAAGGTTTCGAGCAAGCCGACTCGATAAGCCGACATCTGGATGTCGCCGGCTTCCTGAGCCATCGCCGTCGCGAGAAGCTGCGCACGTCCTGCCCAACGATCCCGTTCTGCCCGCATGGCAGCAAGCTGATCCTCGCTCGATGCCAACGCGACTTGCAACGTGTCGATCTCAGTCCGTAGATCGCTCGTGCGTTGCCGCTCACTCGCTAAGGCGGCTTTGAGCACATAGAGGGCAGCGTCGGTCGCTCCCTTCGGCGAACGGTTCACATCGCGGATGGGAAGGGATTGTAGCCCGGCATTCTTGACCTCAGCAGCCCGCTGATTGCTCACCGGTGATGACGTCCGCGTGGCTGGCGCGTCAGGTCGAAGCTGCGCGATTTCTGTTTTCAGTTGCTCGACATCCAGCCCTGCCGGGGGATGAACCTCAGGTGGTTCGATCGACGGAGCGGCGGCGAGCGCGAGGGGCACACCTTCCTCCTCCAGCACCAGCTCATGCAGCATGGTGAACACGGTGTCGCCGTCCAGCCTGGACAGGTCGAACCCGCTCTCGGCCGCGAGACGGCTGAAGCGCGCTTGCCCTCCGACGGACGCGCCGACGTAGGCCATGGACCAGTTCGCGAAGTTGCGGCTTTCCGTCGGACCGCACTGAAGAACCGTCACGTCGCCGTGACGGCCATCGCACTGGATCCGCTCGAATGTCTCTTCGACCCCCTGTCTTGGTCCCTCCAAAACCTGAGCGAAGGCTCCAGCGTTGAACATCAGCGCTCCGGTCACATCCGCCCGAGCGTTGTTCCGCTGCGATGAGGCCAGGATCTGCCCGACAACGGCCGTCAGTTCAGCCTCAGATCCGTGAAATAGGTTCTTGCTGGCGTAGACAAGGCGATAGAGCTCACTCATGGGGCATCCAATAAGTTGGGTGACTCAGGATTAGAGTTGGTAGCTTGCGATGAATTGCAAAAGATCATCCGCCGGTATTGGCCTGCTGATGAGGTAGCCCTGCACGTCGGTGCAGCCTTCATCGCGAATACGCTGCATTTGCTCCGGCGTCTCGACGCCTTCGGCGACTGTGGTCATGCCCAGGCTCTTGCCGAGGCCCGCGATCGCCCGGATGATCGCGTCCCCATCGGGCTTGTCCGACAAGTCCTTCACGAAGGACCTGTCGATTTTGATCTTGTCGAACGGGAAGCTGCGCAGGTAACTCAAGGACGAGTAGCCGGTGCCGAAGTCGTCCATCGAGACGCGGACCCCGAGCTCACGCAGTCGATGGAGCGTCTGCAAGGTCCTCTGGCTCTCCTGCAAGAGGACGCCCTCTGTGATCTCGACCTCCAGCCGCTTGGCCGACAGACCTGAGCTGGCGAGTGCCGAGATGATTGTCTCCACCAGCCGATCGCTCTTGAATTGGGCGGGGGAGACGTTCACTGCGACTGACATCCCCGTAGGCCACGTCATCGCATCGCGACAGGCCTGACGGATGACCCACTCGCCGATCGGCACGATCAGACCGATCTCCTCCGCCAGTGGGATGAAATCGAGCGGCGAGATCATCCCGCGCTCAGGATGCTTCCAGCGGATCAAGGCCTCGCAGCCGATCAGCCTATCACCGTCGAGTTGCATCTGGGGCTGGTAGTGAAGCTGGAACTCGCGCCGCGCCAAGGCCTGACGCATGTCGAGTTCAAGCCGGCGGCGCGCCTGCATGCGCGCGTCCATCTCAGGCTCGAAGAAACGGTACGTCCCGCGCCCGTCGAGCTTGGCTCGGTATAAGGCTAGGTCAGCATTCTTCAGGAGCTTGTCGGCACTCGTCCCGTCGGCGGGTGCGAGCGCGACACCGACGCTGGCTCCAATCGTCAGGAGGTGGCCCTCGACCATGTAGGTCCGGCCGATCAGATCGACGATACGCCGGGCCAGCGCCTGTGCGTCGGCAGCCTCGCGAATGCCGGTTTGCAGGATGATGAACTCATCACCACCGATCCGGGCCACGGTGTCCGTGGGCCTCACGGTCGAGCGCAGCCGGTCGGCGACCTTCGCCAGAAGTGCGTCGCCGATCGGGTGACCGAGCGTGTCGTTGACCGGCTTGAACCGGTCGAGATCGATGAGAAGGAGAGCGCAAGCCTCTTCGTTGCGCTGCAAGCGTGCCACGGCTCCAGCCAGGCGTTCTCGCAAGAGCAGGCGGTTTGGCAGGCCGGTGAGTGGATCGAGACGCGCCAACTCGTCAGCACGCGCCTCGTTCGCTTTGCGGGCGCTGACATCCTCCAGTGTTGCGACCCAACCTTCACCCGCGACGGAACGGATCTCGACCTGCAGCGTGTGATCCTGGCCCGCCACCTCGAACGTAGCGGAGGTTTGGAGGTCGCGTGCGCCTCGCAGGGCCTCGAAAATTTCTTGCCGCGATTGCGAAGTGCCCGTGCACAGGCCGCGAAGCAGTTGCCGTGAGGATAGATTGCCGGTCCGCTCAATATTCATATTGTAGAGGAAGCGCTCAGCTGGGTCGGTACAGATAACGACCCGCCCGGAGGCATCGATCATCAATAGACCGTGCCGGATCACGTCGAGATACCGGTCCCAGGTATGAAGCGGAGCAGCACTCTGATCCAATCGGATCGTGAGTGGCACTACCTTGCGCTGTGCCGCGCCGAGGTGGTGCAGATCAGCGCTCATCGCACGAGGACCCTAGATTGAGGCTGCCAGGCAGCCCATGAGACAGCGAACAGCACGTTTATAAGCACGAATGTTTAAATTGAGGTGCATGGCCAATGGGATTATTTGGTGTTCCTGCGCGTTGGGCGTCGAGACCAGAACAACAGTGGTTAAAAATTCATGAGTTTCAACGCGCAATTTTCACTTATTCTGCAAATCGGGCACGAAGCACCGGAAGATTTAAACTGATACACTAACATCCGTTATTCCGAGCGTATTTGGCTTGGCCTAAATATAGGCTGCAAGGATTGATTTGTTCAGGTTGCATCCGTGGCGATTTACAACCTATGCCGACCGCTTCTCCTCGGCGCAGCTATCGCGTTCCTGACAGCGTTGCTGGCGCTCGGACCTGTCAAAGCTGATCTCCTCAGCGTCGTGCGGATCGTGCTGCAGAAGGGTCGGCACTACGACCCCACCGACCTGTTCTTGCGTAAGGGGGACTCTATCACCTTGGTCAACGGCGACGAGAGCGCGGTGCACCACCCCTTCATCGAGGCCGATCGCTTCGTGTTCGACGCCGGCGACCAGGAACCCGGCAAGCAGGCGACGCTGACCCTCAAGGAGCCCGGCGACTTCATCATCCAGTGCGGCATCCACCCGAAGATGAAGCTCACCATCCACGTTCAGTAACTCTCAGCCTCTACGGCTGGCAGCGCCCACACATTCCTTTAGGCTGGGGGACTGAACGCTGTAGCCACGGGCTGGAAGGATCGAACGAGATCGTCGTCCAGTTGCCCGGTCATGCCCTCCAGAATGCCATAGGCTTTCTGGCCAGACATGGATGCCCGGTATGGACGCTGCTCGATCAGCGCCCCGTAGACGTCGCAGACCGTCACCAGGCGCACGAAATCTGGGATCTCCCACCCTCGGAGACCATCGGGGTAGCCGGTCCCATCGATCATCTCGTGATGCGAGCGAACGGCCGCCAGCAGTTCGTCACCGAAGCCGGCGCCCACGAGCATGGCGTGGCCATGCTGCGCATGCGTGCGCATCACCACCATCTCCGAATGGGTGAGACGGCCCGGCTTGTTCAGGATCTCGATGGGGACGTGGATCTTGCCGACATCATGCAACAGGGCGGCACGGGTCAGGTGGTGACGGTCGGTCGGACGTAGCCTCAGCGCCCCTGAGAACGCGGCGGCGAGGGCGGCGACCAGCAGGCAGTGCTGGTGGGTAGCATCGTCGAACTGCTGAACCGCGCGGACCCAGTCATGGATGCCGGTGTCGCTTACAGCGCGCACGACCAATTCGGTACCGGCATCGGCGGTGGCGGGCGTGATCGGTCGACCGGAGAATAGGGCGTGCTGGAAGAACTGTCGGGCCTCGGCGGCTCGCGTTCGAGCCAGTACGGGGATTGATGCCCCCTGCAGGCGCTCTACGGCGCCGAGCATCTGCTGCACCGCTGCCGTAGCGGTCGCGCCTAAGACCCGAGCCTGAGCTTCTGCACGGGCGGCATTACCGTGCACGAGGAACAGGTATGGGTTCCCCTCACCGCGGAGCCGAGTCAAAGTGCGGCGCAAGCGAACGATAGCCTCGGAGGTGAGCGCCTCGACATCGCTGACAATTAGGGAGGGATCTAGGACTGGCAGTGCGTCATCGTACAGATTGTGGACGTGGCACGGTCGGCGCCTGCCCAGATCCCGCGACAGACGCTCGCCACGAGCGATATCGTCGGTGATCAACAGAACCTCGACCATCGCATGTTTATCCCGTCTTCGGAGGGTCAGCACAAATTTGAACCTCAGCCATCCTGATGCCTTGTGGCGAAAAGGGATGGCCCTAACCTGGCAGTAGACCTCGCTCCGCTGTCGTCCGACAGGTCTCCGCCTGCTGGATGAACAGATTGATCTGAGCCAGTCCTTCACGCGCCCCGTCGCGCAGCTCTGCGTTGATGGCCTCGATCTGCGCGTCGCAACTCGGTGCTCGCGCCTCTAGATCAGCCAGAACAGAAGCCAACTCGACTCGCTGTCCACGGAGCTTCGTCAGAATGGCGTCGAACTGCGCGACCGATAGGTTCGGGGCGCGTCCCTCAGCCAGTAGTTCGGTCGCCAGCGTGTCAAAACTGGCGAGTGCGGATGCCTCGTCGCGCTTCAGCCGCAGAGGGATGATCGTTCCGGTCATGATCAACCTGCCTTGGGATCATTTCCGCCAGTTCGATATGGTCCCTGACGCAAGCCCTGCTTCAGCGCGTGCCGCAGCGCTGTAACCCGATCCACCGCCCAGTCGAGGTTCCAATATGGGGCCATCCGGCCTCCGATTGCCCGGTCGATGCGGGCACAACTTGTCGCGTTGGGCCCCGTGGGATCTTCGACCGCCGCGCGCACGAGATCTTCGAGTGCATCGTCGAGGCTGCGCCGTACAGCGGCGCTAACCTCCGATAGCTGCGCCCAGTCATGCTTGAGGATGGGGGCGGTCAAATTGGGGGGCTGGGCCATCGTCAGGCGACCGCCCGTGCGGCTTCCCGCACCTGCCGCGTGGCGGCATCGACCTCCTCGCTCGCACGGGCGATCGCCTCCATACCCCCCGCGATCGTGGTCACGCCGTGCGCGGCCGTGTGCATGCTGCCAGACATCTCCCGCGTCACCGCCGACTGCTCCTCCACCGCCGCGGCGATCGCGGATGAGACCTCGTCCAGGCCGCGGATCGTGCGCTGTATCGATCCGATGGCATCGACCGCATCCCGAGTCGCCGCCTGTGTCGCCACGATCTGCCCGCGGATCTGGTCGGTCGCCTTGGCAGTCTGCTCAGCTAGGGCCTTCACTTCGGAGGCGACCACCGCGAAGCCCTTGCCCGCTGCGCCGGCGCGCGCGGCTTCGATCGTGGCGTTGAGGGCCAAGAGGTTCGTCTGCGAGGCGATGCCCTGGATCATGGTCACGACGTCGCCGATCTGCGCCGCCTGCCCGCTCAGTCCCGCCACGATGCTTCCCGTGTGCCTGGCCTGCTCGACCGCCTCGCCGGCCATGCGCGCGGCGTGGCTGACCTGCTGGCTGATCTCCCCGACCGAGGCTGAGAGTTCCTCCGCCCCCGATGCCACGCACTGGATGTCGTTCGAGACCTGTCCGACCGTGCCGGCGGCCTCAGCGGTCTGCCGGGTGACGTTCTCGACCGCAGAGCCGATCGCATCGAGGTCAGCACCGATCGCCCGTTGCGCCTCGGCCCGGCGCTGACGCTCATGCACCTGCGCGGTGATGCTCGCGGCGAACTTCACCACCTTCAACACCGTGCCGTCGACATCCTTGATCGGGTTGTACGTCGCCTGGATCCAGACCTCGCGGCCACCCTTGGCGATGCGTCGAAATTCGCCCGCCGCGAACTCACCGCGTCCGAGGCGGTCCCAGAACCCGCGATAGGCTGCGCCGGCCTGCTCAGCGGCATCGACGAACAAACTATGGTGGCGACCTACGATCTCGTCGAGGCGGTACCCGACGGCGTCGAGGAAGTTCTGGTTGGCTTCGAGGATCGTGCCTGCAGGATCGAAGGCGATCACCGCCTGCGAGCGGTGCAGGGCGGTGATCTGACCATCGAGATCGAGGGCGCGCAGCTTTTGGGCGGTGATGTCGGCGGCGAACTTGACCACCTTGACGACGCGTCCGGCGCGGTCGAACACCGGGTTGTAGCTCGCCTGGATCCACACGGGCCGGCAGCCCTTGGCGATGCGTTTGAATTCGGCGGACTGGAAGGTGCCTCGTCGTAGGGCATCCCAGAACGCGCGGTACTCGGCGCTGTCGTGGTGCGCGGCCTCGACGAACATGCCGTGGTGCTGCCCCTGAACCTCAGGCAGAGTGTAGCCCATCGCCGTCAGGAAGTTGACGTTGGCGGTGAGGATGGTGCCGTCGGGCAGGAACTCGATCACCGCCTGCGAGCGGTCGAGTGCGTCGAGTTTGGCCGTGTTATCGACGTGCGGGCGCATTCCACCGAACATGGTCATCGACTCCGAGGATCGTTGAGGCTGCTCGACGACACCCAGGTGGCCGAAGGCCTACGGTGCAGCCCACCGGCGCATCACACAGATGTGGCACCGTTAGCTGCGATACTGCATGCCAAGGGTTATTTATGGCTTAACGCCACAATATAATCGATCAATACGGCAGATTATAACCTAGATTAATTATAATGGCCTGTATTCACATACCTGTGATCGACGCGAATGCAATTTATGCGTGCTTGAACACGCCCAAGGCGCGAAGAACACCGGTCAAGGCGTCGTTACTTACGCTCGTCGGCTCGTAGCGTCCGCTGGCGCTTCCGGCGGGGCGCCCGAGCCGCCGGATCACCTCACGCTCGAACGAAACGAAGTTCTCAATGTGTCCATCGGCGGTGCGCAACGACCGGCAATCGATCTCAGCCCGGTACTTGGTGCCACCGCCGCGGTAGTTCGCGAGGTAGCTGTGGAAGCGCTCGCCCGCCGCCAGAGCGCGGTGGAACACGTCGAGCGTCTCCCGGCGGGTCTCCTTGCCCTGCATGAACCGGGGGCTGCGTCCGACGATCTCGTCGAGTTCGCGTCCGACCAGACGGCTGAACGCGGCGTTGGCGTACAGGATTATGGGCCCAGGCGGCTCGATCATCGGATCGGTGACGACGATGCCAATCGCAGCGTCGTGCGCGAGCGCGCGGATGAGTTTGAAGGCAGTCATCACACGGCAACGCTGCAACTGTGCGGGAAGTGCACGAGCGCTATCCGCCGTCCAGTTCCCCCGCCGCACCGACCCTCACGCGACTGCCCGGCCAGGCGTCACGGGCGAGCCGGAGGGAACTGGCTCATGGTCGCCTGTCGTCGCGTGCTCGCCCGCCGCGCGCTTTGCGGTGTCGCGAACGCCTCGGGCGTGCTGACCGGAAGAAGCAGTGCCGTAGCAGGCGCAGGACGAGCTGTCGCTGGTTAGGCTCCCCTGATGCTTCGAGCGCCCAAGCACTCAGCCACATTCCGCCATGCATCGCGCTCGGGCCCTACGCTTGAGGAGGCGTCCGCGCAGTCGCGCACCCTACAACGTCGCTTAAGCTCCTGTGTTGCCCGGCCCTGTGACACCGCCTCCCGGACACATTGTGCTCTACCGGCTGTTCCCCGGGCTCTACAGCCGGAAGAACCTTATGGCCAAACTTATCCTCGTCGCGGCTTTTGCCGCCGCGCTGACGACACCTGCCTTTGCCCAGGTGATCGAGACTCCAACCAGCACGACTGTGATCGTCCCGCCAGGAGCGCCAGGCGTTGTCACACGTCAACCTGGCTCGACCGGGGAGGAAGGTGCAGCAACCTACTCGCCGAGCGGTCGAGCCGCCGACGGCATCTCAGAGGACTCGGCGGCAGCTGGTAACGCGGGTCAACCCTCACGCATCGGCTCGATAGGCAGCGGTGGTGGCGGTGGCGGAAACGGTGGCGGCGGCTGATTAGTCCTAAATAGAACCTGCCCCCGTCACAGTGAATGCAGGACGGGGGCACTGCATTCTAGTCGAATATCTGGTGGCCTGCGAACGACGGTGCGCAAGACGACCGAACCAAATCCACGCGCGAGTGGTGACCCATAACGCGATGTTGGTCACCACAACTTCGAAAAGCATCCCCCCGGTGTTATTCCGATCTGAGACACCGCCACCGCCCGGCAACCTACATGTAGCGGAACCGCCCGCCTCTGATCGGCCGACTACGGCCATGTTGAAGGCAGACATCGACAGCGGTGCGACTGGCGATAAGGTCACAGCCTACGATCCAGGTCTGTCGCAGCTCGGGACCGACGATGAGGCTGCTGGTAATACCCCGTCCCACGAACGCATTGCCTTAGCTCGTAAGACCGAGGCGGCATCTGCCAGAGTTCGAAGGGCAGCGCAGCTACACGGTCTGAAC
This sequence comes from Methylobacterium sp. E-066, assembly GCF_022829635.1. GTDB lineage: Bacteria > Pseudomonadota > Alphaproteobacteria > Rhizobiales > Beijerinckiaceae > Methylobacterium. The sequence continues at coordinate 15,630 of NZ_JAKSYO010000038.1, read as the reverse complement.
AACTGGGTCATACCCGGGTTCTGTGCCGCCATCGGGAGCATCGGCGCGATCCTAACGCTGTCGATCTGGCTTTTCTAAAAAGCTCGCGGCGCCTCGGTAACTCAAAATGGATTGTAAGATGGCCAGCCTCGATCAAACCCTACAAGTCTTCCGTGTACTGCTCGATGCCGAGCAGCCCGTGGACATCGGCGAGGCTGAGGAGGCTATTTGGGCGTACCTAAGTTCAGTCACAGGCCTGAGCGCCCAGACGGCAGCGCTGGAGATGCTCCGGCGGGAGACTACCGCGCTGGACGGTGTTTCGCCCTTCATGCCACGCCTGATGGACGATCTTGGCCGTCATAAGAAGCGGCTGAGTGAAAAATCAGCAGCATGAGCGACCTTCGCGAATGACCCGATTGGCAGAACTTCAAGGCGATCCGGCCTTTCGACAGGCTGTGCTAGCCGTACGCGGCGCTTCCAGTACCCTGGGTGGACGAGAGGTGACAGGAGCAGAAGCCCAGTTCCTCGTCGGTATCGCACTGGCAACCTTCGCGAACTCTAGAGGCCTGAATGAGCCGAGTCTCAGTCGCCTCGCGCGGTTCCGGGACACGCTTGGACCAAGCGAGACCGTCGATAGCCTGACGAAACATTGATGCCTGCCCCCAGAGGACTTGCCGCTGGAAACTGAGTGGCCGTTGGCTGGCGCTTGCAGTGTCCTGTTCCCCGCTGCACCGACCCTTACGCGACCGCCCGGCCAAGGCCTCACCGGCGGTCCGCGGAGGACTGGCCAACAGCGCGCCTATCGTCGCGTGGTTGCCCACCGTACGCCTTGCAGTGTTACTGATACGAATGATGGAGCAAACACGGAACAGGGCGATCCAGGATTGGTTCGCACTACGATGGAAACCTATGTCGTCGTCCTCGCCGGGTTCGGTGTCCTGGTCCTGCTGACGGCATGGCTGCCGATGGTACTCCGAGCGCTACCGCTGTCCCTGCCCATCTGCTGTGTCGGCGCCGGTGCAGCCTTGTCCCTGCTGCCCGTAGTTGCCGGACTGCCCCTAAAGCTTTCCGAACACCTATCACTGATCGAGCATGCGACCGAGGGTGTAGTCATCATCTCGCTGATGGGGGCTGGCCTGAAGATCGACCGGCTGATCGGCTGGCGCCGCTGGGCGGTGACTTGGCGGCTGCTGGGCATCGCCATGCCGCTGACCATCCTAGCGCTGGCAATGCTCGCCTGGGCACTCCTCGGGGTCGGTGCCGCGACGGCTCTGCTGCTGGCGGCATCCCTCGCCCCGACCGATCCAGTCCTCGCCTCCGATGTCCAGGTCGGACATCCCACAGAAGGGGGCGAGGATGAGATGCGCTTTGCCCTGACCTCGGAGGCCGGCCTCAATGACGGGCTCGCCTTCCCGTTCGTCAACCTCGCCATCGTACTCGCCGGTGCCGGCAGTTTCACAGATCTGCCGCTGGAGCACTGGCTGACCATCGACGTGATCTGGAAGATCGTCGTCGGGGCCGCGCTCGGAGGCCTGATCGGACGCGGTCTCGGCTGGCTTATCTTCCACCTGCCGAACGCCTCCAAGCTGTCTCGCACCGGCGACGGCTTCGTGGCTCTCGGGGCGACCTGCCTGACCTACGGGGTCGTACAGGTCGCTGACGGCTACGGCTTCGTCGGTGTGTTCGCTGCCGCACTCGCGCTGCGCGCCTCTCATCACAGCCATGACTACCATCAGAAGATGCACACCTACGCCGAGGAACTTGAGCGCCTGCTGATGATGGTCCTGCTCGTCGGGTTCGGGTTGGCGCTCGCGGCCGGTGGCCTACTCGATGGCCTCAGCCTCTCGGCGGTCGGCTTCGTCGTCCTCGCCCTCCTCGTCGTGCGCCCGCTCAGCGGCTGGATTGGGCTACTCGGCTCGGGATTGCCGGCCGATGAAAAGGCGGTCATCGCCTTCTTCGGCATCCGCGGCCTCGGTACGATGTACTACCTCGCGTTCGCGCTGAACCACGCGCGGTTCGAGGCGCCAGACCTACTCTGGGCGACAGCCGGGCTAACCGTTCTGGTATCCATCATCCTGCACGGGGTGACGGTGACGCCCGTGCTACGCTTTCTCGATCATCGCAGCGGGCGCGACACGCAGAGCGGTCAGGACGAGCTACCGTTCGAGCGTGGCGTTCCATGATCGCAGTCATCACGCGGCCCTGCCCCCGGCCAGCCGGTCTAGCAATCTCTGGAGCGAGGCACTGCTCGGTTTCTGAGACTCATCGACCAAGACGAACAAGGCCTCGCCTGTGACGGCAGTGTGCGGCGGTGGGTTGCTGTGCGGCTCGCCTTGGAGATCCGCGTAGCCCACCGGTGTGCCGAAGTTCTCGTTTAAGATGGCCGATACGACGTCCGCCCAGACGACATCGGTGATCTTGACGTCGAAGCGAAGGCACTCGTCACCCTCGCTGGAGAACAGGCGCTCGATGATCCATTCGGTGCCAGGCGCGACGATCGCGCGGACGATCATCTCAGGGTAGCCGCGCAGGGGCCTGACGATCGCCGAAGCCCCAGCTCGCGTCAGGCGATCCCGGTTCAGGTCGTCGACGCACTCGGCGACGATGCGCACCTTGATACCCCGCTCACGCAAGCGGTGGATGATGTCGAAGGTACGGCTGTCGGACAGGCGTTCACCCTCTTGCTCGGCCAGGATGACGAGTACTCGGGCATGATCGACACCGGCAGCCTCTAGCGCAGCGGGGTCGTCGAAGCGCCCTTTGAGTTGGACGATGAGTGGATCGTCTTCGAGGTCGGGTGGCAAGCCATCCGGGAAGGCCTCGGTCAGGATCAGGGAAGGTACGCCGGCGAAGTTGGCGTGCGAACGGTGCAGCTGGTCGAGGAGACGGGCAGGTAGTTGACCTGACCGGCTGGCTTTGGACCGGGCTGATTGAGAGGATCAGCGTGGACCAGAGGAGTTGGGGATGAAGCGAGGACAGAGGCCAAGTGCGGAGCAGGTCGTGCTGATGTTGCGCCAGATCGAGGTGCAGACGGCGCAAGGCAAAAGCATCGCCGTCGCATGCAAGGAAGCGGATGTCTCCGAGCAGAGCTACTACCGCTGGCGTAAGGAGTACGGCGGTCTGAAGGTTGATCAGGCCAAGAAGATGAAAGATCTGGAGCGCGAAAACGCCCGGCTTCGTCGGCTTGTGGCGGATCTATCTTTAGAGAAGCAGGTTCTGGCGGACGTCGCCTCGGGAAACTTGTAGCCCCCGAGCGACGCAGGCAAGCGGTCGACGGCATCCGGGAGAAGTACAGCCTCTCGGAGCGTCACGCCTGCCGGATCGTCGGCCAGCATCGGGGTACGCAGCGCTACGTGCCCACCATGCCGGCCGACGAGGATGATCTGACCCGCGCCATCATCGCCCTGGCGTCCGAGTACGGGCGCTACGGCTACCGCCGCGTCACGGCGCTGCTGCAGGCAGCCGGCTGGCAAGCGGGCAAGGACCGGGTTCAGCGCATCTGGCGTCGCGAGGGGCTGAAGGTCCCCAGCCGACAGAGACCCCGCAGCCGCCTTTGGCTGAACGACGGCTCATGCGTGCGGCTGCGGCCGCTCCACCGCAACCACGTCTGGAGCTTCGACTTCGTACAGGCGCAGACACACGACGGCCGGAGCCTGCGCATCCTGACGCTGATCGATGAGCACAGCCGGGCGTGCCTCGCCTTGAAGGTGGCGCGGCGCATCAACAGTCTCGGCGTAATCGAGGCCCTGGCAGAGGCAATGTGCCTGCACGGCATCCCGGAGAACATCCGCTGCGACAATGGTCCCGAGATGATCGCGAAGGCGTTGCGCAAATGGGTGGCCAAAACTGGTTCGCAGATCCAGTACATCACGCCAGGATCACCGTGGGAGAACGGGTATTGTGAGAGCTTCAACGGCAAACTTCGTGACGAGTGCCTACGCCAGGAGATCTTCTACTCGCTGAAGGAGGCGCAGATCGTGATCGGTCTATGGCAAACCACGTACAACTGCATCCGACCGCATTCGTCGCTGGGCTATCGGCCGCCCGCGCCCGTCAGCTACCCGGATCTGGCCTTCCGGCTACCCATGGCCGCTACCATGCAGTAACCTCGCAACTGGCCCGGTCCAAAATACCGGTCAGGTCATTCATCGCGCACGCGAACCGAATAGGTGCGACGATCCTGGTCCGGGAGCTTGTTACGCGGCATATCCGGGAGGGCATCCAATGCCTCGATGCGCGCGGCATCGAGGCTGGGCAATTCGAAGCCCTCATCGTCCTCATGGCGGAAGTAGCCGTCGTCGGTGTCGAAGAAATAATGCGGCATTAGATATCCGGCCTCGCTCAGGCGGAAGCGCGCGCATCTTTCAGCCGCTGATGCCTAATTTTCGATCAGCGATAAATTCAAATTTACTCTTCGTTCAGCTGTGATGCCATAACCTGGATCATCGTCCATGGCGGAATATACGCATATTTGGCTGGCAATGCATCAATTGAATTGGGTTTGCGCAATGCGAATGCCAAATTATTACTTCTGCCTGTCAGGCCGATCCTGCCTTGCGCACGAACTCGATGCAGGCGTGGCGCATCTTCGGATCGGTGACCCGGGTGAACGCCTCAAGTAGCTCAAGCGTCTCCGGTATCTCCCGCGCTGAGGGCGTGAGCGAAGACGACTGGCCCGGACTATGGAGCACGCTCACCGGAACGCTGAGGATCTCCGCGATTTGGTGGAGCGCAGCGCGAGTGCGATCATCTGCCATACCACCGTCCTAACCTCCTACGCGCCAATGGGAAGGGTTTAATCGCTGATATCTTAATCATCATAATGCTTTGACGAAATTTTCGCCGTCAAAGCCGCGATACTGGGTTTGAGTGGCGGATGCGGCAATACATTTTGTAGCAACGGCTCTGAGATCTGACCTTCCCAAAAGTATCAATCTTCGACCTGAGGTGCGATGCATCGATGTTGATTATCAATCCTGCCCTCCAGGCGGCCGGCCTTGTTGGTACCTGGGATACAGATGTGCCGGCAGGCCGATCCGTTCTTGACGAAGGCGCCGCCGATTTGCTTGCCGGGGACGGAGGTCTCGCGGGTCAACCCATGCCCTTGGACATTGCTCTGCGCCGCATGCATCCGGACGATCGCGGCTGGGTATTCGATCGCATCCGACGGGTGCGTGAAACAGGAGGGTCTTTCTCTGCCGAGTTCCGTGTCTTGACCGGGACAGGTGAGGTCCGGTGGGTGCTCAACCGCGGCACCCTGGCGCCTGACGAGACCGGGGTGATGCATGGCCGTGGCGCTTACATCGACACCACGGACACCCATCGCGGCTCTTTCCTGCCCGACCATCCAATCGAGATGCATGAGACCGATCCTTTGATCGTGGCCGCCGATCGCTGTATTGCCGCGCACGCGGCGATCGGTCTGGTCGGCGATCGGAAGCTTCAGCGGCTCTCCGACATGATGCTGTTCGCGATCGGTCGTACCCTGGCGGGGCGCACGCGGACCTGATCACTTCTCAGACATAAAACGGGCTGCCTTCCCCGATCGGAAAGCAGCCCTTTTCGTTGGCCGGGAGCACGTTATAACCGCGTGCCGCCGATAAACCTGCAACGCCAAGCTCGGTTCCGGTATCGTGCCTCGGCGCGCATGCCATTCAGCGCCAGTAAATGAGACCCACCGGCCCGACCCACATTCGGGGGAGAGATGCAGGCCGGGCCGATGGGTGCCCCTCGTCAGGGCGCCCCATGGTACTGCGTCGAGGTCTGAGGGGCAACGATGATGGTCCGTGTCCACGAAGTGGGGCTACGCCGCGGCGTCGAACACTACAGCAGGCTCTACGTCCTCACATGATGGGACGTAGGCACACCAGGCGCAAACGCCTCTGTCGGCCGCCTCTGGAGCATTCCACTGAGAACACTCCGGGCAGACCTTCATCACGATGTGGGTGCCATGGACGAACGCGAGGCCGCGACTACAGAAGGTGGCCGCGCCTTGAGGTAGATTTTTCAACATATGTAGGTCCTGCATACTATCGCAAGTTGATGTCAATGGATGCTCCAGGCTTCTCGCCGGGTTCCACCTACACCGGACATCATGTAGCAGCGGCGGGCCCTGATCCGTGCGACTCTGTCAGCGTCCAACGCCCTCCTGAACGAGATAAGATAGCGTCAGGATATGCCCCGGTCAGTACCAGCTGAGCGCACTGGAACAGCGGGAGCTCATCGAACAACAACGGCAGTTCTGAAGCTGCGGCTCAAGCCGCTTGAGCTAATTGCTGCTCGATCCAGGCCTGCGCGGCATCGAGGTCGGCGAAAGTGGGCCGGGTCGGTGTATCGACCCATCCGAAGCCCGCTTCCGCGAACCACATCCCGGCCATGTCATCGTGATAGCCTGAAAGCTTCACTAGGACTGCGGCCAAGAAGCCGTTGGCGAAGACCAACTGCCCGTCGACATCGTAACTGCCGGTGGCGACCTGCACCGGCTGTAGGCGAAGGGTCATCCGGTGGCTCGCTTCTCCAGATGCAGGTATGTCGGGTCAAACTCGGAGACACGCAGAAGTTCATTCCAGGCCTCGATCACCAGCGTGCTGCTTCGAAGCGTGATCAGGGTCTTGCCACGCATCGCCTGGAGCACGCGATTGATGTGCACAGGCGTGAGCCCCAGCGCATCGGCGAGATCCGCCTGGGTGACCGGCAGCGGGCAACGGTAGTTCCCGGCCAGCCCCACCGCCTGCAGCTTCAGATACAGCTCGCAGAATAGGTGGGCGACGTGCTCGAAGGCCGAGCGCCGTCCCATGCTCACCAACCACTCGCGGAAGATCCCCGCGTCGATCAAGGTATCGAGCCAGAGGATCGCCGCGATGCCGGGGTGGCGGGCCGTCAGCTCCCGCAGGCTTTCGTGTAGAATGAAGGCCACGATGGCTTTGGTCAGCGTGCCGAGGCTGTGATCCATGGTGGGGACGTGCAGGCTCTGGAGATCCAGGATGTCGCCGGGGATGTGGAACGATAGGATCTGCCGCTTGCCCTGGCTGAGGAGCTTGTACCGACAGGCCCAGCCATCGATGATCAAGCAGCAATGCGAGGGCTTGTCGCCGTCGCGCACGATGTCCTGCCGGACGTTGAGCTTGTGGATCCTGACCGGCAGGCTCTCGATGGCCCGGCGCTCTACCTCCGATAGGCTGGCGATGCTTTCCAGTTTGCGGATGAGCCAGTTCATAGCGTGGAGAACGGGAGCTGAACTCATATTGCTCCACCTCATATTGCAGGAGGAAGCCCGCGGCTCTCCCAGCCATCAGAACCTGTGTCTGACCGACTGATGATAGGCTCTACCATAGAACGAAGTTACCTATATGTTTGGTCATAAGACGGATTTCTAAGACGATTACGACACGGCAGAGATCAAGGGCCAACCTCACCAAATTCCATCTTTTGATCGGATCGATTCTTTAATCCGCTGGCATTGGGTATCCGGCTGTTGCCGCGATGATGTGAGCGCAGTTGGCCGCGCGAGCGTTCCTTGCCCCTTCATCGCCCAGACGGCTCTTTCCGACCCGAGCGCACTCAAGCCCTGTCGCCCGGTCCGGGTGGCGGGGCGTTTCTTGGCGCAGTTCATCTATTTCCAGGCAGGGCGCGAGCGTCCGAAATCGTACCTGTGATGCCCTCTCAGGATCGGTGCCGCTCGGCTCGGCGTTCCTTCGAGGAGCGCCTCTCGGACGATCAGCGGGTTCTCTCAATCATGAGGCCAGTCCGATGCAGCAGGCGCTGACGCGGAAGCTTGAGAGCTTCGAACCCTTGTCCGACCAGGCGCGCTGGGCCCTGAACGGGCTGACACTCAAGGTACGGCAGGTCGGCGCGCGCCAGGATCTGATCCAGGAAGGCGACAAGCCGGACAACGTCCTGCTCATCCTGGATGGCTTCGCCTGCCGCTACAAGGTGCTCCCAGACGGCCAGCGCCAGATCATGGCCCTCCTCGTGCCGGGCGACTTCTGCGACCTCAACGTCTTCATCCTCGATGAGATGGACCACAGCATCGGCACCATCTCGACCTGTCAGGTCGTGGACATCCCCCGGCAGGCCATCGACGAGATCACGGTGCACCATCCGAGCATCGCGCGTGCCTTCTGGTGGTGCTCCCTGGTCGACGGCGCTGTCCTGCGGGAATGGCTGGTGAACGTAGGAGGGCGCCCTCCGGTCCAGCGCATCGCCCACCTCCTGTGCGAACTCCTGATGCGCTTGGAAGCGGTCGGGCGTGTCACCGACAACAGCTACGCGTTCCCGCTCACCCAAACGGAGATCGCCGACACGATGGGCCTGTCCGACGTGCACGTGAACCGGACGCTGCGGGAGTTACGCGCGCTCGGCCTGATCCATCTCAAGTACCGGGTGTTGACCATCCTCGACGTCGAGCGGCTGAAGGCCTTCTGCCTGTTCACGCCGAACTACCTGCACCTGCGCAACACCCGCTGGGGTGAGCGGCGCGCCCTGAGCTGGCCGGGTCGCGCCCAGGAGGGCTAGCCGATGTCCGAACAGGGCAACGTCGAGACGCTGATCGTGCTGCAGCCGATCGCCGTCGATACGGCGAGCCCTGATCGCGAAGGCCGGCTGGTGATCGCCAACGGCCTGCTCGTGGCGGTTCTAGTTCGCCTCGATGGGCCAGAGCACGACAATCCTGGAAGTTGGTTCATGGAGGCGGGGTTCGGTCGGCTGCAAGGGCAGAGAGCCCCTGCCTTCCCAGCTCTGGAAGATGCGACCCGCTGGCTGCGACGGCATCTGAAGCGGACGTGAGTTATCTGCCCTCGATTACGAGGAGACTCTCTCTCGCAGAGTGGCTTACGGACCGTCAGGGTTGAGCTTACTTCCGCCGGCTACGGCGCGCGGTATCTCGTCGGCTGCCACCAGCGCCCCGGCGATCGCCACCATGCGCCGTGCCTTCTGACGCACAGCGTCGAGGCCCTCCGACCGGTTCGGATGGTTTTCCGAGCCGACGATCGCGGATGGTCCGTAAGGAGAGCCCGCCTCCAGCATCGCCCTGTCGGTGTACCCGGTCGGTAGGATCAGGACTGGGCATCGTGAGGCCTCTGGGCGTGGATCAACTCAGGATTGTCACGAGCAGCACACCCAATCCACCGAGGATCACTGCACCGATGCCTGCCATGAACGCGACATTCGAGCCTGCAAACTGGTCCGCTATCGATGCTCCAGAGTCCGTTGTCAGCGACACGGAACCGCCGGCTGCCGTCAGGGCGAGAGCGACAGACATCGTCAGAGACATGGTACAGCTCTAATAAAACAGCGTTACCACTGATCAACCGCGAGCGGTCATATAGTTTCAGACAAATCTAATAAATAAAATCTAAAATCGATCATTTGATAGGTCTAATGATTTGCGCGATTTTTAGGAAGGTACATAAGGTCACGGATAAGAACTTTTCGGGTGAGGCGCGTGTTTCTCGTTCATGCTCATAATGCTTGAGCAAGCGAGGTTTATGAGTGTCAGAGGATATATCCGGTCAGGACAGCCGCCAGGGCAAGCGCGGCAGGCCGGCGCTCTACGTCTTGATCATCAGCGTCGGTCTGATGCTCACGTCTCTGGCCGGGTTGATGATCTGGCAGGGCGCAAGTTCGCCACCCGACTATGCCAGCCAGAGCCAGGCGGCATCGCGCAAGCAGATCACCGGCTCTGAGACAGGCAAGTCAGACGCCGCGTCGTCGGCCAATAGCAGCGGCGTGCCCGGGGGAAACCCGGCATATCCGCAGCCCGCCGTGCGCAGTGCAAACCCTTGAGCGCGGCCGAGACGGCGATCGACGATTCGTTCGAAGCTGCGGTGCTCGAACGCGCGCAGCAGAACTTCCTCGACAACGGTCCGGGCAACCGGCTGTGGGCAGATCCCTCCTCGGGAGAGAGGTCTACGATGAATGCGTGTTTCACCCTGAGCGCCGCTGAGCGCGCCACGTTCATTGCCGTCGCACGGGCAGAGATCGAGACCGAGACGGCTCGGTCTCGCTTGACGGAGACCGCCCAGTTCCGAACGAAAGTCCGACCATGAGTTCCGGCATCAATGCGCTGTACGAGAGCCGAAACGGCGCGCAGGCGGAGATGGCTACGCTTATCGCGGCCGGCATCCCCGACGCGGCGATCCGGCTGGTCGTCGGCCCCCTCCCCCCTGAGGCCGACCGCGCCGAGACGAGAGATCCTTATCTTGACGGCGACACGTTTCGTCACGCGCTTGGGGAAATCGGGCTGCCCCGGGAGGCATGGGCTGCCTACTCCGCAAAGCTGACCGCCGGCGGGGCGATGTTGAACTTGGCAGTCGACGGTGCGGAACGGGAACGCGTGCTGGGGATCCTGAACGATCACGGTTCGGTCGACCCGACACAGCGCGTCGCGATCTGGCGCGAGGAGGGCTGGGGCGGGACATCACCGGTCTCGACCGAGGGCTGGGGCGGCTACTCCGCCACCTCGACCTGTGGAAAGAACATCACAGACAGTCAGGGTTGATCCGATGGCAAACGCTCTCACGAGATCCGAGACGACCGACCTCGACGCCGTGCGGCGCTACGCGGTAAGCGTGATCGCGCAGTCCGGAGGCGAAGACCTGCAGATGAAGGCGGTCACTCTAGCGCTGCTTGGCGGGATCATGTGGCGCAGCAAGCCAGGATCGACTGAGATGACGCAGGATGGTGACAGCGCCAACGCCATCCTCTCGACGACGCTCGGAGGCCGCCATCTGACATTCTCGTATGATCAGCAGACCGAGTCGATCGTGATGCGCGATGGCCGGGTCGATGGCCCCATCCTGCACAGCTTCTGCAACCGGACCTTGATCGGAGATTTCGAACGGACTTTCAGCGCCCTGTGGGGCTGAGGAAGCCCGATCCGATCCCCGTTCATTTGCACCGGCAGGTGCAGAAGTACGAGAAGGGCCGCAACCGCATTGGCTCCGGCCGGCTGCAGGACATCGCCGATGCCCTGAAGGTGCCCGTCGAGACCTTCTTTGCCGGGCAGCCGGGGATCGATGAGAGTGGGGCTACGGTCTCGACGTTCTTCGACAATCCGAAGGTGATGGAACTCGTGATGGCGTTTACGAGCATCTCCGATGAAACCACGCGCAACAGCGTCCTCTCGATCGTGAAGGCGGCGGCCAGCCTGTGACAGGGGCTTAGCAAGGGCTGCCGCCCTGTGCGGAAACAAGGTGTGATGGTGAGAGTTAGAGGCAAAGCCGATCAACATCGCCGCATTCAGCCATGCCGCGCTTCTTTTTCGATATCCGCGATGACAAGGGTACCCAACGGGACGAGGAGGGGTTCGAACTCGCTGACCTCTCAATGGTCCGCGAGAAAGCCCAGCGCCTCTTGCCTGACATCGCCCGCAGTGAAATCCCAGGGGATGGCGACCAGCACGTCTACACGGTGCTGGTAACCGACGAGGACGGCCATGCCGTCTACTCAGCTACGCTCACCTACGCGGGCTTATGGTTGCTGCGGTAGGCGGGGGACGAATGTTGGAAGGGTTGCTGGACTTCCAGGCGCCGAGCGAGGGTTACCCCAGGTGGGGGAGGCTCTATGCGTCTGCGATAAATCGCTCGTACTCGGCTTCCGCGGCACCATAGTTGTCACCAGCCATGCCTTCCAGCTTCTCGCGATCGAGCACTGTGATGTGCCCCCGCCGCGCCTGGATCATGCCGGAGCTCTCCAGCAGGTGCGTAGCCGCCGTCACCCCAGGCCGTCGCACCCCCAGCATCAACGACAGGAACTCGTGCGTGATCAGTAGGTCGTTCTGGTACATGCGGTCCTGATACATTAGGATCCAACGGGCCAGCCGCGCCTCGATGGTCAATTTGGCATTGGCGTAGGCAGTGCCTCCGACCTGTACGATGAAGCTCTGCACGTAGCGCCCGAGCAGACCGCGAAGGGCTGGGCTTGCATCGAGCGCCGCGCATAGATCCGTGGCTGAAATGCGCAACGCTTCGCCATCTCCCTGGACGAGTGCCGTGAACGGCCCGCGGTCGGTGCCCAGGACCAGCGGTGTGCCGACTATACTTTCACGACCGACGAGGCCGATCTCTATGCGGCCATCGTGCGTGTCGGCTAGATGTTTGGTCCCGGCATGTAGTGATACATTTGGTGCCACATGGAGGGACGCGCTATGGGACAGATTCTCCACGGCAGCGCCACAACGACTGAGACGGTCCGTCGGGCAATCCAAGCTCGTAAAGAGAGCGTGAGAGCCGCGGCGAAGCATTATGGGATCAGCCCGACCACCGTGCAGAAGTGGCGGTCACGTCCGACCAGCACCGATGCGCGGATGGGATCGAAGGAGCCTCATTCCACTGTGCTGAGCCTGGAGCACGAGGCGGTCATCGTCGCCTTTCGCCGGCATACCCTGCTGCCACTGGATGACTGCCTCTACGCGCTTCAGGCCAGCATTCCGCACCTGACCCGCTCAAGTCTGCATCGCTGTCTCCAGCGTCACGGCATCAGTCGACTGCCGGAGGTCGACGGCGACAAGCCCAAGCGTTCGCGCTTCAAAGCCTACCCGATCGGCTACTTCCACATCGACATCGCACAGGTCAGCACCGAACAAGGCAAGCTCCACCTGTTCGTTGCCATCGACCGCACGAGCAAATTTGCCTTCGTTCAACTTCACGAGAAGGCGACACAACGGATCGCAGCGGCCTTTCTACGCGATCTGGTCGCGGCCGTGCCCTACACGATCCACACGGTCCTGACCGACAACGGCATTCAATTCACCGACAACAAGCCGGTGAACGCGGAGGCCGAGGCCAAGGCAGCTGCCTATTGGGCAGAGCGCGACGAGCCGCGCATCTACCGCTGGCACTCGTTCGAATGGGCCTGCGAGCAGACCAAGATCGAGCATCGCCTGACCAAACCACGCTGCCCGTGGACGAACGGCCAGGTCGAGCGAATGAACCGCACTATCAAGGACGCCACGGTCAAGCGCTACCATTACACCGACAACGACGAGCTGCGCCGCCACCTGCAACTGTTCGTGGAAGCCTACAACTACGGTCGCCGGCTTAAGACCCTGCGAGGCCTCACCCCCTACGAATTTATCTGCCAGACCTGGACGAAAGAGCCCGGACGCTTCAGGCTCAATCCGTCACACCACATGCCGGGACCAAACATCTAGGTACGAGCACAGCCCGCTTTCAACGAAGTAGGCGTGTTCAATCGGCTGATGCGGGTCGAGCACCGTCTCATGTAGCCGCAACGGTATGCGCTCCACTGCGGGAGAGAGGCGAGCGAAGTCGTCTGCGGGCAGCGTAGCAAGGAGGCGGTTACGGACCTCCGACTGCACAAGTTGGGACACAGCTCTGCTTCCGATCAGGGCCAGGGCAGACTTCGGCTCGCAGTCGCTCGCCCCCTCCCCCGAGGCGACGGTGAACGGCACACCACCTTCACATAGGATAGAGGCGGATTCTAATCTATGTTGTAGATGCTTTGCCCTCGCTTCCCGATCCGATCACAGGCTGATGGCGTGTGGGATATGCCACTCACCGACCAAGTCGAGTGAGGCGAAATAGATCACCCTCCCGTCCTCATCGCGCACCCGAACCGAATAGGTGCGACGATCCCGGTCCGGGGACTTGTTCCGCGCCATATCCGGGAGGGCATCCAACGCCTCGATGCGCGCGGCATCGAGGCTGGGCAATTCGATGCCCTCGTCGTCCTCATGGCGGAAGAGGCCGTCGTCGGTGTCGAAGAAATAATGCGGCATGAGATATCCGGCCTCGCTCAGGCGGGAGCACTCGCATCTCTCAGCCGCTGACGCCCAAATGTTCGATCAGCGATGTGTTTGGTTCTGCCTCATTCCGAGGCTGACGTTTGTAGCTTGTGTTGGTGGGGCCGAAGATTTTTTAGCTCTTGGAGTGTGATGCAAGTAGGTTGGAACGAAATCGCAGAACGCTTTCAGCCGAGCGGCATCTGGGATCTCAAGGCGACGTTTCTTGAGGACGATCAGGTCTTCGGACCGCAGGTGCTGCAATGTGCGGTTCACGTGAACAGGCGTCAGACCGAGCATATCGGCGAGGTCGATCTGAGTGAAGGGCAGGGCATACCCGTCCTTCTCCGCCAAGCCGACCACGCTCAGGCGCAGCAGCAGTTCACAGAACAGGTGTGCCATCCGCTCGGCGGCTTCACGCCCTGCCAAGCCGACGAGCCACTCGCGCAGTACGGCCTCATCAACGAGGGTCGCCCACCAGAGGGCATGGGCGATGCGGGGATGGTTCTCGGTCAGGTCGCGGATGGTGGAACGCGAGATCTCCACCACGGTGCATGGGGTCAACGTGGCGATAGAGTGGTCCATCTTATCCAGGATGGCGACGTGCAGGTCGCAGAAGTCGCCCGGAACCATGAGGGCTGTGATGTGGCGCTGACCCTTCGGCAGGATCTTGTAGCGGCAGACGAAGCCGGAGAGGACGAGATGCACGTTCTCGGGCCGGTCTTCCTCGGTGGTGAGATCCTGACGGGCTGGGACCTGTCGGCTATGCAGGCTCGCGCGCCGCAACGTCTTGAGATCGCCCTCGGTTAGTTCGCCCGCGATGCTGAGCTTGCGGATCAGGGTATCGATCATGGCTCACGACGCGCTCTTCGGCGGTCGTTTCGCCCCGATCCGGACGGCGTATCGCAATCACACAGGATGGACTTCAAGGCCCTGCACATCGTGAGACTGCGATACGGCCCCAATACTCCATCATATGTTGTATTTCTGGCAGCGTATGAGGTTGGGTACAGTTCCAGACCTTCGGGTCTATCGCGGACGGTCCTGCGGCTCCCCACATGCGAGAGATGATCACCTTCAAGCCGAACCCCCACAAGCTGCGGATAACCCCATCCTCAAAGGAGCCGGGTCGGTTCGATTGGTCGGTCACGCGGGACGATATAGTCGTGCGCCAGTCGGCTCGCTCATTCGGCTCGGAGGGAGCGTCAGAGGCGAGCGGCGACGCAGCGTTTCGAGAAATCACGTCGCGTTGGCTGAGCGGACGCTAGCTGCTGTCCGCTCGCGACTGACCGGGCGCGACGGCTACACCCGCTCCGGCTGCGCGAGCATGATGGCGGCACGGATGGCGGCCCGCCGAAGCTCCGGGCTTGCCCAGAACTGACCCATGAGCGTTTGGGCGAAGGGGTGGGCTGCAACGGCCGCGGCAGGGTCGATCCGATAAATCTCGCCGAACGAGACCGGACCAGAGGCTGGATCGTCGATGTAGGCGTCCACCACGGCGGTAACATCGTCCTCGACGATGTCGAGGGTGGCGAACAGGTCGAGCGTCATGAGCCGGTTTGCCATTCCGACGCCATAGCTGCTTCACCGAGGCCGTGCTCTGATCGAGGTTAATCGGGTGCGTGCAGCCCCGTGGCATAACTGCGAGGTCCGACACCTCAACGGACGGGGGCGACCATGCCGAGCACCGGGAACGCCGAAAATCTTAACTCAGGTTTGATCGCCGCGCTAATATACCTCCTACGCTCATAGGATCGTCAGCCGCTCCGGTACAGGTGCTGCCGCCTGGGAGAGCCGTGTGCTTCCGCCTGCGACGCAAGGCGACGCCACGATGGCTGCAAAGCTCCCCCACGCCCTCTACCCGCTCATCCGCAAGCTGGAGAGCGTCACCCGCCTCTCTGACGAGGAAC
>NZ_JAKSYO010000145.1 GCF_022829635.1 Methylobacterium sp. E-066 | reverse complement strand
CACGGCAGCGTCAACTCGCGAGCGACCTCTGAGACCAGCTGAGCGCCCGCTGCGCCCGACAGGAAGTCAGGGGTTTCCACAGGGCGTCAGGCCCAGCCGTTTCAAGGTGTCTGGCCCCTAGCGCGTCGCACGATCGGGGCTACCGAGCAGATCACGCGCGCCCCGTGCCCGGACAGGTGCAGCGAAGCGGAACCTGATCCGGGGCCGCGCACACGAGGCGCCGCGCCAGCGGCAGAGGCTGATCAGACGGAGGCTTAGCGCCGTGATGTGCTGGCGCCCGGGGCGCATTCCGGTGACGCTG
>NZ_JAKSYO010000032.1 GCF_022829635.1 Methylobacterium sp. E-066 | reverse complement strand
GATCGGGCTCGTTCGATCCACCACCTGCCGCGCAGGATCTGGGTTGAGCGTCGCCACGCGTCCGGGCGGGTGCACAGCGCTGATCGTCGGTGCGGGACGACCGAGGACCTCGGTCGGGGTCTGCATCTGCGCCGATCGGGGCGGCAGGATCGGCGCAGGGGTCGGCCCCGTCCCGGCTCGATTCTGCGACTGTTGCGACACATCTGGTTCGAGCGTCGCTACCACGGGCGGCGGAACCGATGTCCTGCCATCCCGGCGTTCGGTGTGCTCATTCCAAATGGGCGACTGCTCGTGCGTTAGACGCGACGCGTCGAGGGGCGCGCGGCCGATCAGCGGCAGGCGCGGGTTGACGCGGGGCGGCAGGAATCCCGGCTGCTCCGCCGTGTCCGCCGGGTCCGGATCCAGGAAGGAGCGCGGTCCATCCGCAGGTGGTGGGGCATCCGGATCGTCTTGGGTCGATAGCGGCCCGGTCAGGTGCGGGACCTCTACCCAGGACGGAAAGACGACAGGAGGTGGAGCTTCGACGGGCACGACAGATGGCATGCTGCCCGTCGATGTCGGTGAGATCCAACCGCGGCCAGAAGCAAGCCATGATGCGCCTGTGGCCAGCAGCGTGAGGGCAGAAAAGCAGGACAGCGAGATCGTGACCCAGGATGACAGGGGATCACCGCGCCGAGCGACCGTGAGAGGCCGGGCCGCGCCGATGGGCTGCAGGTCGCCCACTGCAATCGGGCCACGGCGTGTCATCCTCTGAGAACTGGGCTGGGCCAGAAACAGTTCAAGACAGCGAGGATTAGAATTTTCGACAGTCAGTCATTTACAAATCGCGCTCGTTCGCGCTGAAAATTCAGAGTCTTCAGATGTTTTGGCGGGAAGCGTTGGGCGATCGTCGACGAACTTCCCCTGCATCGTGCCTGTCCGCTCTGTCGAACAGCCGCAGATCGGCACCGCATAGCTCGGCTCGCGCGACCACCCGCGCGGATTCGAGAACGTGTCGTTCGGTCGAGGTCGCCCGCTGCCCCCCGCAGAACCGAACCGTGATCCAGGCCGTTGTTGATGATGCCTGATCTGACGACCCTGCCAATCTCGGCAGCCATCTTTATCGGCGTGGGCTGGCTGATCACGGTAGCGATGGTGTCGTGAGTGGCGAGGGACTGAGGTTTTAGAACGCTGGGAGGGATCGGGTTTGATGACGCTTTCAGGATCTGACGTTCCGCCGCGGACGCAGGGGTAGGACGATCAGCGCGGTCGCGAGACCGATTGCGGCACCGATCAGCGTCTCCCACGCTCGCGCGGCGAGAAGCAGCGTCGAGCGCTCTCCGGTGGCCGCCAACGTCACCATCAGCGTGAACGCGTAAGCCCCGCAGGCGATGTCATAGCGTTCGGGGAGAGCCATGGCATAGATGACCATCGCGAGCGCCGCCGCTAGCCAGAGGACGAGGGGCGCATGTGGCGCAACTGGCAGGAGCATCAACCCAAGCGGGACACCGACGAGCGTGCCCAGGATCCGGCGTCGGACCCTGTCGAGGGTTCCGGCGGTCGATGCCGCGATGACGTATGTGCACGCCGTGATGGCCCATGCTGACTGCTCAAGGTGGAACGCGTCGCTCAGCAGGACGATGACCATCGCTGCGAGTGCCGCCTGCAGCCCCATGCGTAGCTCGCGGGCTTGCTGAGCAGGACCACCGAGTTCGAGTGGCCCACCGACAGGCGGCGATACCGGCCGCTCAGCAGGGCCGCTGAGTACCCGCGGTACGATAGCGGCGACCGACGCGACTGCACCGGCGAGCACTGCCGTCCCGCTGTCGGCGAGGCGTAGGGATGCGCCGTAGGCCAGCAGCTGCCCGATATAGACCTGTGACCCGACGCCGGCCCCGAGCGTCCCGTACCGTTTGAGGTATCCGACCAGGAAGGCGCCCGTGATCAGGATCGCCTCGGGTCCTGGCCAAGTCCGCGGGCCGAGGATCGCAGCCAGGCCGACCATGCTGAGCGCCCCCGCCACGGCAGCAGCGCACAGGATCAGGAGGTCACGGCTGGACGCACCACGGGTTGCCTGACCTTCTGAGACGCTGGCCCAAAGTGCGAAACCACCCGCGAGGGAACTCAGCGTGCCGCCATTCCCGGCCTGATGCGGCTCCAGCACCGCGCCCAGCAGGGCCGCGATCGCATAGGCCGTGACTAGCCGCAGCCCTTTGATGCGCCGATGTGTGCCGGGATCGACGCGCTCAAGCCACGGTGGCATCAAGCCCGCTCCAACAGGTCAACGAGAAACGTCCCGGCCGCCGCAATGATGTTCCCGCGGCTGCGCCAGGGCAAGATCGTCGCGTCGGGCCGCACCTCAGCCACCACCTTTGGGAGGACGGTCTCGGGGGCCTCGGCTTCGCGGTCCTGATCGTTGCCACGCAGCCATGTGACCTGACCGCCGGTGTGGTTCTCGGGGATTTTCGTCGCTCGTCTGTAGAGACTCGTCCGGCCAACCTTCGGCCCTGGAGGGCGGGTCGGTGGATGCGGACAAATCACGCGAGCGGTTCACGTGGGTGCCGGGACAGAAACCCGCCGCGATGCGGACCTGGTTCCTGAACACGCTCTCCGACGTTCGGCTGTCACGCGGCGCTTGGCGCCCTGCGGGCGTTCTGATGTTCGGCTTCAACGTACGTGCGGGGCGCGCACTACTGCGATGAGAGCAAAAGGACCTGGCCGAAGCCTCTGGCGTGTCGCTGCCGACGATCAAGCGGCTTGAGGTGACGCCCGGCGCACTCTCTGCTCACGGCCCAACAATCGTAGCTATGCGACGCGCATTTGAGGCTGCCGGCCTGGAGTTCATCCCAGAGAACGGCGGCGGTGCCGGGATCCGGTTCCGGGAGCGGAAGGCTCAATCATGAACCACGACGGCTAGGTGCCGCCGTGCTCAAAGTAATCTTGGCTTGGCTAGGGGCCGTCGCATGTCCACTCGGCGCATTGCGAGTGGGTTTCCAGGAAGTCTGTTGCACAGGATAGCTTTAGTCGAGAGCGTATCCGAGACCGCCTTCAGTCGATTGTCCTTCACATCCGGCATCGGCGGATACGAAGTGGTCGTGACCGCCAGCGTTGCAGCGGAAGATCGCGTGGCTACCTGGCTGGCGAGCGTCGTAGATATAGCCGGTCTGCCCCAGAGGTGTGTGGCCCTCGCAATTCGCGTCGCGGCTGAGGAAATGATCGGCCCCGGCAACACAGCTCATGAGCTTGGAGGTGCCGAGCTTCGGCAGAAGGAACAGTGAGCCGACATTGGCCTCGAAAGCGTAGCCAGGCGCGACGTAACCCGTGGTGACCCAGTGCCCGCTGGGTCCGAGCGACCGTTTCAGAGGTACCCGGTCGGACGTGCTTGTCTCGGTCGCCCGAGCGATCCGCCATGTGCCGGGATATGGGTCGCCGCCCGAGAAGAAGATCGTGACGTTCGGCAGGAATGGCGTGATGTTGCCGAAGGGGTCGCGCTGGAAGCCTGGGCTGTGGTTCAGATAGAAGCCTGTCACGTCGGAGTTCAGATAGCCAACGGGTGACCATCTGGCAGGGCTTCCACTCAGGAGGGCTTTCATCGGCATCTTGAAGAGACCCATCTGGTAGGTCTCGCGGTCCGGATTGCGGGCTGGATCCTTGCAGGCTACCTGCTGACAGCTGCGACCCGGCAGGCCGGTGATGACGTAGACGTTGCCCGAGGACGCGTCGTAGCCGAAATCCGAGTTCGGGTTGATGGTCGTGCCATCGGTGGCCACGTTCGGTATCCGCACCGGCGGCTCAAAATGCACGCCATCGGCCGTGCGACGGACGTAGAGGTCGCCGAAGCCGCTGACGCCCTGCGGCCCGGTCAGATCCGTGGTGAAGACGTATAGGCTGGATCGGCCATCGGCATTGAAGGTCGCCGGTTGCCCGGTGCCGTAATTGCCTTGAGCGACAGCTGGGTTGAGCGGTAAGATGACGGGCGTGGGATAACTGACCCAGGTCACCTTGTCGTTGGAGAAAGCCAGCCCTGTCTGGTTGTTGTTGCCAGGCTGATTGTCTGCTCCTGAATAGTACATGGCATAGCTGTATCGCTGGCCATCCGCCGGGTTGGTGAAGCTGCCTTTGATCACGCTCGGATCGCAGACGTACTGACGGTTCCAAGATCCCGGCGTGGGTTGAAAGACAATCTGCGCCGGTGAGAACCCCGTTTCTGGATTGTACGAGCGGTGGAAGATGACGTCGGTCTTGCCCTGTCCGCACCACCAGATATCGGTCTGCCCGTTCTCGGTGATGACGCTCGGAGCGTAGTTGTAGCCCTTCGGGTTCGCTTCGTTGACGAAGAGGGCCTGGGCCTCCGGCCCTTTCCAGCCGCCCTGCGCTGACGCCGACAGGACCGACGCTGCGATTGTGACGGCAGTAAGCGATGGAGCGAACAGCTTCGATTTCACGATCTTCCCTTCGCCGCGGTTCGGCTCCTCGACATGGATAGATCGTTGAGCGCTCGCCGGTCGACCGCGACATAACGGCCCCTGAAAGCCAACAACAGAGTGGACGGCGGGGGCATCGGCGACACTTGTATGCCGCCTTCTGCGCCCTTTCCCTAGCCGCACTCCACCCGGTGCTCATCCGCGAGAATGCCGGTGGGCCCAAGTTCCGTTCCACGGATCCGAAGTGGTAACCCCTCTCCAACGCGAGCAGTTGTCACACCGGCTCACCAGGAACATCGGCCTGTGGGATCCCTTCCCTCAGACCTGAGAGCCTGGAGAACACGTGTCCAAAATCCTGAATATTAGCGTCGTCATCGCGACCGTCTCTCTATTTGCGCCTAGCGCCTTCGCTGCACCGTGCAACGTCGGCACGACGACGAACATGGCCGGCTCATCCAAGGACACCAGCTCGAACGTCGATGGCGGTACGACCGCCAAGGTGACCCCCGGCGCGAAGGGCGAGTCCCCGGGCACGGTAGGCGCTCTGAATAACGTTGGTGCCGCCAGCATGAAGGACGATGGCTCGAAGAAAGCGCCCGAGGGTCAACCGGTGAAGCCCGGCGCCGACAACTGCTGAACCTGCACACTGACAGCGTCGGATCATCCCGCGAAGGATCAAGCTATGAGCAAAGTGAAGCAGGCGATGGACGTCTATCTCGAAGGGCTGCGCAATCAGCACGCCGTCGAGATGCAGGCCGTCGGGACCATCCAGAATGAGATGCCCCGGATGGAGCCATACCCGGATTTATACGCAAAGATGAAGACCGATCACGAGCGATCGGTCACGCAGGCCGCCAGGCTCGACGATCTCCTGGCCAAGCACGGTTCTAGCAAGTCGGTGATCAAGCAGGCTGTCACCGGCGCCGTCGCCACGGTAGCGGGTTTCATCCATGTCGGTGCGGACGACGAGGTGCTGAAGAACGTCCTCGCAGCGATCGGCTTCAAGGCCTACGAGATCAGCTCCTACAAGGTGCTACTGGTTCTGGCCGACGCGGCCGGTGCGGGCGACGACAAGTCGACGCTTGAACAGTCGATGAAGGAAGAACAGGAGATGGGCGATTGGCTTGGCAGCAACCTGCCGAACCTCGTACATGCCTATCTTGAGCGCAAGTCCGCGTAGCTCAGTACAGGGTGTCGCCGTCCGCCCGTAATCACCCCGGGCGGCGGTCTCCCCCTGACTATGCGATGTCGATGAGTGGCTGCCTGGGGCCGTCGTCACCAACAAGGGTGCCTATCAGTCGCCAGAGCGCCTGATGCTCAGGGCCGTTGCGGCCGGAAGCGAGAAAGGTAGCGAGACTGAAATCCGTCACATGGCCACCCGAGGCGATATTGCCGGTGTGCCGAACGAAGCTGTGCCCCGTCGTGGGGTCGAACAGCAGGTGCCACTGGTCGCCATTCGGACTGGCGTAGATCAGGCGATTGGGTTCGGAAGGGCTCATGGTCGTCCTCCGGTGTGACGAAGGGTGGCGCGGGTCGCACCGAACCGGCCTCGTCAGCGGTCCCATCGCGGCTACATAGCAGAGATGCGCAGCTTCATCCTCTCCGTCAGCCTCATCGCTCTCGCCGCCCCGGCCTCGGCGCAGGCGCCTAACCGCGGCAACGCGGACCTACAGGCCAACTGTGCGGGTGATGCCCTCGCGTTCTGCGCCGGCATCGATCCGAACAGCCCGCAAATGGATGCCTGCTTCAAGAAGAACATGAGCCGGATGTCCCCAAATTGCCGTCGCGCCATCGATGCCTACGAGAAGGGCGGCGGTAAGTAGCCGCTCGACCGTTCGGTCACAGCCCGAATGCCGCGGAGGGGGCGAGCCTCGGCTCCGTAAGCGGAAGGGATAGATTACCGAGCCGAGCCGTTAGCGCATCGACAAACTCCTCCGACCGGGCATCCAATATGCGAAGCATTATCCTGGCCCTCGGCCTCATCGCCGTCGCGGCTCCCGTTCTCGGGGCCCCTGACGCGTCGGCCTCAAAGCGTGGCAACAAAGATCTGAAGACCTACTGCTCCGGCGATGCGGTCACGTTCTGCAGCGGCGATGATCCGGATAGCCCCGAGATGGACGCATGCTTCAAGAAGAACATGGACAAGATTTCGGAGAACTGCCGGCGTGCGATCACGGCCTACAAGGGTGGTGGCGGCAAGTAGCATCGTCACCGTGCTTGAGCCGGCGCAGCGGTAAGGAGAGTGCTGCCAACCTCAAGATCGCCTGACCCTTCCCAATCCGGGACCACCGCCGGCCCTCATCATAACTCGTCGGCTAACCGGACCGTGACATCCTGCCGGTACGCCGGTGAGATTGTCGACCTCCCCCGCCAGCCTGTGATCAGATCGGGCGGCGGGGCTGAGCTGGGCGAAGGCAGGCGATTATGGCTTCCCCGGCTCGCCCACCATCACCTCGGTCAGCAGCTCGCACCCTACCAGCACAAGGAACATCAGCGCGCGCCCAATCGCGCTCGTGCCGCTGAGGTTATACCGAACCGAGTCTCGTTGGCGTTGAAATCAGGGCCATGGGATCTTCGATCGGGTCCTGGTAGCGGCTTCACCGGCCTCAAACCCATGCGTGTAGCCGGCCTTATAGATGCCACACAGAATCGCGGCGATGCATGCCCCGATCACGAGTTGGTCGAGAAGCGACAGGGAGTTGAACCAGGCCCACAACACCATGCCGCTATCCCTCGAACCCTGTATCAGCGCGACGCATGAACCGGAGCGTCATCCGGTGGCAGTCCTTGACCCATTCCAGGGCCAGGGTACGACGCTCGAGGGCGATGAACACTACCCCGTGCGACCTTCGCGTGTGCGTGGCCGGGCGGCCATATCATCATGGCTCGCCCGGCCACGCACACCCGATGAGCGTTGATCCGTACAGCCATCGTGGGCAGAGTAAGCGTAGCGCAGCTTAATCCGACAGAGCGATATGACTGGAAGCGTCCCGTGAAGTTCCTCACCGAGCATCTGAAGACGAAGGGCTACCTGAAGTGATTGCCGCCGCCGCAAACACCAAGAGTATGCTTGGGTGAGAAGTGTGGCGCGAAGCACGCCAGCCGTTCATCGCGATGACGTAGCAGTTGATCCAGCGACTAAGCGGGTCCGTAGAGTCCGGATAAGCGGACGCACGTTCCTGTTTCTCGGCCGCCTTGTTGCCGGCGGGACATTACTGCTCGTGGCTGCAGCGGGCCTTGTGTATCAGTACTGGATCGTAGCGATTATAGCGGCAGCGATCGGCTTGCCGCTTATGCACGATAGGAGCAAACCGCGACCCAAGCGGATCGGTGCCTGGGTAGGCGAATGCCCGGCCTGCGCTACACTTCTCTGTGAGCCCGCGTCGGCTTGGGAGAACCAATATCGTTTTGTGTGCCCTGGCTGCAAACGAGCGATCTTACTTCAGGATCACCGGTTCGAGGTGGCGGCAGTTTGACCGAACTCTCCGTCACGAGCTAACTGACCGGCCAGGGTTACGTGCGGCACCGAGAGGATCCCGAGGGGGCGAACTGAAGTTGCTCACAAGGCACCTGCAGGTGGAGAGCGACTTGAACTAGCGGTGGCTCGACCCGTTGAATCACGGCCCTACATTTTATTCTAATCAGCGTTGCCCCATCGGCCGTGATCGAACGAAGGATCGCTCCATGGCGAAGCTTACCCTCGTCGCTTCCTTCGCCGTTCTCCTGAACGGCACGACCTTGGCGCTAGCACAGTCCTTCATCGCGCCCGGCGGTGAACCGTCTGTCACGGAACCCGGTGGCACCGAAGGACGGGACGGGCGGCGCAATGTGATTGAAGGGATTGAGGACGGTGAGGCTGTCGGCGTTCCACCGAGAGCGGCAGAGGGCTACGAGGATGAGCGACGTGTCCATCGCCGTCGCAATCGTCGCCCCGACGAGGAGGACTAAATCCTTCGCTCAGATCCCATCCCCCCGCCTCGCGGAAGCGACGCTGAAGGCCGGCCGCTTGTGATTGGCACAAGCCGCTAGGCGACGTTCTCGTCGCTGGCGTCGGCGGTCGGAGGTGTGATCTCACGTGCAATCTGCTCGCCGACCAGTTGCAGGAGGACGCGAGCAGCCAACTGCATCTCGCTTGTGCCGTGCCTCTTCACTGCCTCATAGGCAGCGATACAGGCGTCCAGCATCGCCTTGGGGCCCGTATCCTCGGTCATCGGTTCCGTCGTCAGTAAATCTATTACCTGCCTATTGTCGGCCAACGACGTTTGTACAACCGGTAGTTTTACTGGGGTGCCATGCGGTTGAATTATTGCATAGCACGGTTGCAGGCCATTATCTGGCCCGCAATTCAAGCGTGTAATATTCCTGTCCGGTTGCGTGGCTGATGGAGAGCATGGGAATGCCGAACGACCCTCGGCCAGCGGCCTACGCGGGAAAAGGTGGGCCGCAGCTGCAACGAGTCGCCCAGGCGCTCGAAGTGCCGATTGGGACCTTCTTTGGGGAAACGCCTTTTAAATCGGATACAGTTGACGCGGCCGAACTGCTCCGCTTCTGGCAGGCGATTCGAGATCCTGAAAATCGACAGAGCCTCTTGCTCGCCGCTCGTGAGTTCGTCCAGCGTGAGGGGGATGCGTGCCAAGCTGCAGAATAGGACGGCCGTAGGCGAGGCGATTTCCTGAGCCCGCATCCGAAGCCGCCGGAGTCATCTTCATCGAGGAGAACGGCGAGGGGCCGGGGGGGCGGTTGCGTGATGCCGACAATGGCCGTCGCTAACGGCACATGCCGTCGGCTTATCATAGCGGGTGCGGACTTTTCCCAGCAGTGCACCGGCAAGCTATTAAACACAATCTATAAGACCGGGCGAGTCGGGTTCTATTTTGTGACAGATCGCGGGGCCACATTGACTTTCACTGGAATGGGAAGTCAGCAAATTAACCCAGACCCAAATAGCGCGGTGCAGCTAATAGATGGTGTGCTTGTCGGGTCGAATGGAAAAATCGATCGTTCGCGCGCGGTGGGAACTTGCAGGTTCACGAATCCGTACCAGAAGCAGGGCGTCGTCGAGTGTCGCGCTGATACTCCCGGCGGTTTATTCGAGGCAGCCTTTCTGACCGATGGTAACCCGCCATCGGTGATGAATGGACGCTAAGTCGATTTGAATCTCATAGCAATTACGAACGGCTTGCCCATGAGCATACGCATTTATGTGATCGCCTTTGCTTCGCTTGTCGGCTGCTCCAGTGTGCTGGCCGATCCGAAGCCATCAGATGCGACGATGATGCAGCGGGTCCTGAAAAAGATCGAACAGGACAACAGTGAGTGTAACATAGGGCTGTCCTACGCTGGGAGGATCGCGGCGGGTGGTAGCGCGTCATCGGCGCGGTTCGATGGTGCGTTGGTCCTCGTCTACAGCGTGGAAGGTTGCAACGGTGGCAACAGCTGGGGCTACACCGCTCAGGTCTACGGCGTGAAAGACGACACGGCGTTAGAGATCGGCAAGCCGCAGAGCTGGTCGATCGTCAAAGGTGCGGACTTCAACGACAAACGGGCTATCATCTATGCTGTCTCGCAGGGGCTCGGCGACGGTCATTGCTGCCCCACGGAAGGCAAGACGATTGAGGTGACCGTTAGCAATGGGCAGGCCGTTTTTCGGCAGATCAAGGCGTGGCACAACAGCAATTAGCTGACCGCTTGTCTGCTCGACGTCCGGCACCTAGCAGCACCTATTCCAGGGATCAGAGCATCGCGGTCTTGCACGCGTTGCTGGAGGCGCAACCAGGCACACGAATAGACTTACTTCGACGAGCCGGCTAGGCGATAGAGGCGGCAGTTGGCGAGATCATTCTCTTCAACGATCGGCGACCGACGCCCGACTCGTGCGTTGTCTGCATCGTAAAGCCTCATCCGGAGCGTTGTGGGTCGGAGCGGAAGCGTCCGGTACTGCCGACCTGATCGGCTCCACGGTGAGCAGTGATCGCAACTTGGCCACCGAACATCTGGCACCTCAACCGGTCACTTTCGCTGCTGCGTTTCCGCTCGCGCTTTGTCGAAGGCCTCGAGCCCGGTGTCGCCTCCAACGGGTGCGTCTTTGCCGCCGTGTTCGCCCGTCGGCTTCACCTCATCGTTTCGCTGCACCCCGATGTCACCGGGCTCTGACACTCCGAGCGAGCGTGGGCCCTGTGACGTCCCCCGAACCGGCAGGTCCTCATAACCACGCTCTCCCGGCGGTGTCTCGGCTGGATTGGTCACGGGGGCGCTTCGGGGCGATCATGATCCCGGTCCTCTCTGTATCAGCCTTCGGACAGCGGATGGGCGGCCTGGATCAGGTCGGCTGCACCTCGGTGTCTTCCACTTCGGGATCCTCTTCCTCGAGCACGGTAGGCTTCGGCGGCTCGATCTCGTCGAGCCGGGACGGATCCTCGATCACGGGCCTGGATCCACGCCCGGCATCGGGGTGTCAGCGTGAGTCATGGTGCGCGCCTCCGTTCTGGAAGCGCTATGCTCCGTGAGCCCGGGCGTTCCCATCTGGTGTTGCTGCGCGTTCCCACCTCGTATCGAGGGGCACAACCTGCATGTCGAATTTGGTCGAGCGCAAAGCACGCCTGATTGTCCACGGGGAGACGCCCTACAACGCCGAGACACCGCTGGTCCGGCTGCGCGCGGCCTACCGCACGCCGGCGGACGATTTCTACGTGCGCTCCCACGGGGATCTGCCGGCGATCGCCGAGGATGGATTCCGCCTCACCGTCAACAGTGCGGTCACGACCGTGCTGGAACTATCGCTGCATGATTTGCGATCGAATTTTCCTCACGTCGTCGTCACCGCGACGATGCAGTGTGCGGGCAATCGCCGTGCTGACATGCGAGCGATCGCACCGGTTTCCGGCGATCCGTGGGACGGCGGCGCCATCGGCACCGCCGACTGGACCGGGGTGCGATTAGCCGATGTGTTGCGCGAGGCCGGGATCCACGAGAGCGCTGACTTGCATGCCGCGTTCGAGAGCCACGATACGGTCGAGGGGCATCCCTACGGGGCCTCGATCCCACTCGCGAAAGCGCTGGCACAGGAAACTCTGCTGACCTTCGCTATGAATGGCGCGCCGCTACTGCCAGAGCACGGCTTCCCACTGCGGGCTGTGGTGCCAGGCTACGCCGGGGTGCGAAGCCCAAAATGGCTGAAGCGCATCACGGTGCAGGACCATCCCTCCGACAACCCGATCCAGGCGAACGACTATAGGCTGTACCCGCCTGATGTGACCGCGGAGACGGCCGATCCGGCGAAGGGCCACACCATCAACACCATGCCGCTGAACGCGGTGATCTGCGAGCCGATGCGCGGCGCGGGGCTGAAGGCCGGGACGAACAGAATCCTCGGTTACGCGATTTCGGGTGACCGCGCCGTGGTGCGCGTCGACGTGTCCGGCGATGGTGGGCGTTCCTGGGCCCAGGCCCTGCTCGATCATGACGCGAATGCGCCGTTCGCTTGGACGTTCTGGACGATCGTCCTTGACCTGCCTCTGGGTGAGCACGAGCTGACGGTGCGGGCCTGGGACGAAGCTGGTCAAACACAACCCGCCAATCCTGACGACACCTGGAACTACAAGGGCTACCTCAGCACGGCATGGCACCGGGTGCGAGTCTGCGTTGCCTGAAGGCTGCCCGCCAAAGCGGTCTTTTGGGAAGTCGGTGAGGACGCGCCGGCCACACGTGAACGGGGGGAACACGGCGACCGGCGCGCTCGCTTGCGGCAGCCAGTGAAGGCTCAACCACTGCGATAGGTAGCGATATGGGGATCGCCGGAGGAAACGGCAGATCCCCGCTTGGCCTCAGGCCTCAGCGGCTTCCTTGGCCTTCCGAGGCCGACCAGCACGCTTGGGCTTATCGGTGACAGTCTCTGCAGGCTCAGGGGCCTTCGGAGCAGCCTTCTTGCGGTGATTGCCGAGGCCGAGAGCCATAGCGAGTTTGGAGCGTTGTTCGGAGTAGCTAGCGGCCGTGGACGGGTAGTCGCGCGGCAGACCGTATCGCTCCCGGTACTGCTCGATCGTCATGCCGTATGCCGTTACCTCTGAGGTGGCGCTTCAGGGTCTTGTACGGCTTGCCGTCGACGAAGCTGATCAGCGCGTCGGGGGTGACCGACTTCCGGATCTGCGCAGGGGTGGGCTTGTCGACCGCCGGGGCTTCTGGAGCGCTGCTCTGGCTCAGCCCAGTTAGCGCACTGTGAACACTAGCAAGCAGATCCGGCATGTCACTGGGCCGAATCGAATTTTTCGACACGTAGGCCGAGACGATGTCGGCGGTCAGCTCGATGAAGTTAACGGCCTTATACCAACCCTCATTGAGGGGGACTCACGGGGTGGCATCGGCGGCTGAGGGGTGCTTCCGTCTCCGGGTTTGGAGCCCGAGGAGGATGTCATGGCTGCTCCGGTGCCACTGCGGTCGGACTTTGACGCTGAGGGCCTGCGCGCCTTGGCCAAGTGTGCACGCGATCCCGCCCAGACACGGCGCCTGCTGGCTTTGTCGGCGATCTACGCGGGCGGCTCGCGCTCGGCCGCTGCCGCTCTCGGCGGGGTTGGGCTTCAGACGGTGCGGGACTGGGTCGTGGCGTTCAACGCGCACGGTCCGGACGGGCTGATCGGCGGCAAGGCGCCTGGGGCCGGCCCGCGCTTGAACGTCGAGCAGCGGGAGGCGCTGCGCGCGTTGATCGAGCAGGGGCCGATGCCGGCCGCCCACGGGGTGGTGCGCTGGCGGCTGGTCGATCTCGCCCAGATCCTGTTCGAGGACCACAGCGTCTCGGTGTCCGAGCAGACACTGAGCCGGGTCCTGCAGAGCATGGGCTATCGGAAGCTCTCCGCCCGTGCGCGCCACCACGCCCAGGACCCGGACGCCATCCCGGTTTTTAAAAAGCTTTCCCCGCCCACCTGGCGGAGATCGCGCAGGCTGTCGGCGGCAAGCCGATAGAGATCTGGTTCGCCGATGAGGCCCGGGTCGGCCAGAAGAACACGATCACCCGGCGCTGGGCCAAACGCGGCACGCGCCCTTCGGCCCCCAAGGACCAGCGCACCGCCTCCGCCTACATCTTCGGGGCGATCTGCCCCGCCCTCGGCAAAGGGGCCGGCCTCGTCATGGCCCGCTGCACCACCGAGGCGATGGCCTTGCACCTCGAAGAGATCGCACAAGCCGTCGCCCCCGGCGCGCAGGCCGTCTTGCTGCTCGATCAGGCCGGCTGGCACACCACCAAGAAACTCGCAGTGCCCGCCAACATCACCCTGTTGCCCCTACCGGCCCGTGCCCCCGAACTTAACCCGGTCGATCCTTCGACAAGCTCAGGATGAGGACCTGTGGCAGTTCATGCGCGACAACTGGCTCGGCAACCGCGTCTTCAAATCCTACGCCGACATCCTCGACCACTGCTGCGAGGCCTGGAATACCCTCATCAACCGACCCTGGCGCATCATGTCCATTGGACTGCGCGCCTGGGCTCATGGGTTCTGATCAATGAGGATTGGTATTAGC
>NZ_JAKSYO010000030.1 GCF_022829635.1 Methylobacterium sp. E-066 | reverse complement strand
GATCAATCTCTTCAACGTGAGAGTTTGATCCTGGCTCAGAGCGAACGCTGGCGGCAGGCTTAACACATGCAAGTCGAGCGGGCATCCTTCGGGGTGTCAGCGGCGGACGGGTGAGTAACGCGTGGGAACGTGCCCTCTGGTTCGGAATAACTCAGGGAAACTTGAGCTAATACCGGATACGCCCTTTTGGGGAAAGGCTTGCTGCCGGAGGATCGGCCCGCGTCTGATTAGC
>NZ_JAKSYO010000028.1 GCF_022829635.1 Methylobacterium sp. E-066 | reverse complement strand
CTGCGCTACAGTGGCGACACCGGCCCCTGTAGTCGCGCCCGCACCTGAGCAACGGCTTCAGGCTCGGGGATCTCCAGCAAGGCGGCGATGGCCTCGTGACAGGCCACCCAGCGTCTCGATGTCCGTAGCAGTCCAAGCCCAGCGTGGTCGACGCCATAGACGGCAACGCGCCGTTCAGCGCGGTGGAGCCTGACGTCAAGGATTACGGCGTTCAGAAACAGCCAGTAGAAACGCATCGCCTGCACCCGGTTCAGGGGCCGGCCTTTGCGATCAACACGGCCGATGCGGCGCAATGGGATCTCCGTTGGCATTAGGCTCGCTCCAGGAAGTCTATCAACGCAGACCCCGCTGCCGTGATGACGTTCCCTTGCCCCCGCCACGGTAGGACGATCGGCGCTGGCCTCGGTTCAGTCGCTCCCTCCGGCAGCACGGTCTCGGGCGCCTCGGCCTCGCGGTCGTGGTCGTTGCCGCGTATCACAGGATCAGCGGGAGGAGGCGCGGCGGGTCGAGCGCCGCGCGGTGGCGGCTTCAGGCCCAATCTGCGCGGGTCGAGGCGTGCTCGTGTTCGAGGCTGGCGGGGTCGATGCCGGCAACGGCGGCCGCGCTGCGCAGCAGGTTCGGCCAGGCGCCGCCCGTGTCCTTCCACGGATAGAGGCCGATCACCCGGACCAGGGCGGCCATGCCCTCCGGGGTAGTGGCGACGTGCCGGCCAATCTCGCGGTTCAGATCGCGAAACTCGTCCTCTGCCGTCCGACGGGCCGCTTCAAGGCGCCGTCGGTCGGTCGCGGTCTCGACGGCTTCCACCTGGGTATCGAAGGCGTCGGCGATCGGCAGGAGAGCTTTCCATCGGCGGATCCGGCCAGGCGTTTTGCCGCCTCGGCCAAGCATCGGGACCGCGCGGGCGATGGCGATGCGCAGCGCCTCCCCGGTCCAGGCCCGCTCGGTGTGAGCCTCCTCGGTTCCCCAATCCAAGGCGACGTGCCTGAGGTTCACACCGAGGAGCGTGGGCCAGCGCCAGCCGCCGAGCACCCGAATTTGCTCATCGCGGGTCGCGAACAGCTCCGGCGGGCACGTGACGATGACCGCGTAGACCTGCTGATAGGCGACACCCCATTCCTCCCGCGCCCTCTCCTGAGCGTCGTTCGCCCGTAGCCACCGCTCGCCTAGCGTCACGAGGGCAGCATCGGGATGCGGCTGCGCGGGGGTCGCCACGATCGGCGCGGAGATCGCCGGCAGTGGCACGGCGACGGCCATCGATCCGGCTACGACGGTACGGCGGCTGGGTAGAGCGCCACGTAGGTCGGCGGCGCGCTCCCGAAGGCTCGGGCGCTCGCCATCGCGGCGGATCAGGTTCTTGAGGGAAGTGCGCAGGGACATCGCGGGATCCTCGGATGAGGGACGCGGGCAGCCGGCCCGCTCGGGTGCGGGTCGGGTTCAGAGCAGGGTGGCGAGGCCGGTCAGCACCATGCCGCCGCCGATGGTGAGGGCCGCGGCCAGCAGCTCGCCGGCCGTGTCGAGGAAGCGGAGGCTGCGGGTGGTGTCGGGCCGTGCCGGAGTGACGGCCTGCCAGGGCCCGGACACGCCCGGGACCGGCTCGATCGGGAGGTTCGGGTAGCGGGGAGCGGCCGGGATACGGCGGCGGGCGACGCTCAGGGCAGCAGGTCAGCGGATCGGGTCGG
>NZ_JAKSYO010000021.1 GCF_022829635.1 Methylobacterium sp. E-066 | reverse complement strand
ATAATTATCTATCAGTATTGTATTTGATTTGATAATTGCAATAGATATAACGCAAAAAACTTATAAGAATAGCCGGACACTTCATGCCGTGACATTTCCCGGCTCACAATGGTCCATTCCATTGTCCCACAGACTTCATCGTCGGCGAACGATGAGCGCGCGCAGCGGCCGGGACTGCGGCAAATGGCAAACAACGCATCTTCGCACAGCGTCGACATTCGCGAATGAGCAATAATTGCGACGCGCCGAAGGATAGGCAACCTCGTGTTGAGATCATGGAACATAAAATGCTCAAAGACTATTCAAGGTAAACCCTAGACAATTCGTCGCAGTTTCGTATTGTTAGTCGCCAATTTTGGCGGAGCATCAGCAGTCCGGCGGACTTTAGACCGGGAAGATCCGGTAAAATTGTCGGTATCTTCTACGATCTAACTTTGGGCGCCGCGGCAACCTGAAGCGAGGGGACCATGAACACAATCGAATTCGATAAAAATACCCAGGAACCAAATTACGACCTGATCAAATGCACGGCTTCACTGGTCGCGGCCTATGTATCGCGCAACGCCGTCGGTGTTGAGGTGCTGCCGGCTCTGATCGATCAGGTCCACACGGCCATCTCGGTGCTTCAGGGCAACACCGCCGGCTCGACCTCGGCCTGGACCGGCCCGACGGCCGCGCAGATCGAAGCCTCGATCGGCCAGGACGGCCTGATCAGCTTCATCGACGGCCGCCCCTACAAGACGCTCAAGCGGCACCTCACCGCCCACGGCCTCACGCCCGAGCGTTACCGCGCCAAGTTCGGCCTGCCGGCCGACTACCCAATGGTCGCCCCGAGCTACGCCGAGCGGCGCTCGCAGATCGCCAAGGCGATCCAGCTCGGCCACAAGGTCGGCTGAGTGCGCGCGCGCGTCCCGACGCGGACCGGACCCCGGTTTTGGGCCGACCGGACCGACCGCGAGGGACGCGCGCCGTGACGATGCTGCGTATTGTAGCCTGAACCCATGCGCGCCGGGGCTATCCCGGAGCGCGTGTTGCACGCAGCTCCGCCTTCCGGTCGCAGTGGGCTCATTCAGGAACGAGGGGGCCGAATTGAGGGCCGCCCGAAACCGGTTCCGCTCAACCCTTGGCCACCGCCAGCGTGCCGTCGTCCATCAGGATGAAGCGGATGCCGGACCGGCGCAGGGACGCGACGGCCTGAAGTCGGGAGCGGCTCCCGCGTTGCTCGCTGTCCTCTTCCAGGCGCCGCACGGTGGAATGCGACAGGCCGCTCGCCTGGGCCAAATCCATCATCGACCAATCCAGCAGCGCCCGGGCCGCGCGCAGATGATGGCCGCTCACGGCCTGGTCGAGGCCTTCGTTGAGCACCGCCGCGGTCGGGCTCGGGCTCCGGACCGGGTATTTCAGCCCGCAGCGTCCGAGATAGGTGCCATCCGGATCCCGGACCGGCATCGAGATGATCTTGAAATGCCACAACTCGCCGTTGGCGAGGCGCTCGTGGGCCGTACCCTGAAAGAATTGCTGCTTCTCGATCTGCTCCTGAGCCGCCTCCTGGAAGCCGCTCCGTTCCTCGGGAACGATCATGACGTACGGGTTGGTGCAGAGTTCCTCATACGGCTGCCCATGCACCTGCGCCACCTCGAAGGGGATTTCGAAGCGGTTATCGAGCCCGATCGAGAAGCACGTGATATGTTCCGTGAGATACAGGGCGCCCCGCCGCCGCCGCTCCTCCTGGCGCATCTGCGCCAGTTGCTCCCGGTCGGTGACATCGAGCGCCGTGCCGTTCACGGCCACGGGCCGGCCGTCCCCGGAGAAGCGCGCCTCCATCACCAGCGAGAGCACGCGCATCGTGCCGTTCGGGCGAATCACCCGGACGATCGTCTCGCGGGGAACGTGGCCCTGCCGGACTTCGCCGAGCGACGGCAACAGGCGCCGATCCTCCGGATGGACCAGGCTCAGAAGCAGATCGTAACTCGCCTTCGCGGCATTCGGCACGAGACCCAGGAGGCGGAAGAACCCCGGCGACCAGATCTGTTCGCCACCCATGAGCACCCAGCTCCAGGCCCCGCTCAACCCCCGGCTCTCGGTGATCGTCAGAAATTCCCCGGAGGAAAAGGTCAGTGCGCTGAGGGCGGAATGAAACATCTCAGAGCATCCCGAATGTATTCTTGCCGGCCGCCATCGATCCGGACGCATCCCTGGTGGGCCGATGCGGCCGAACCTGTCGTCTGGGACCTGGCGCCGAAGCGAAAGCAGCGCGCATAGGACTTCCACGGCGCCCGCACAGCCGCGCCATGGGCTCCAGAGCCGTTCCCGATCGCGTTGCAATCGGGCTCGCCTCTAAGTCCTTGATATGACGCGCTCGCTTGCGCCGAACCGGTATCCACTTCGGCGGCGAGCGCTCTAAGGCACCCGCAACGCCCAGCCTTCGCGCGAAGTGGCGGCGCCGTTCTCCTGCACCCGCCATCGGGACCCGCCCGTTGGCGACGGATGAGAGGCTGCGACGTGTGGTGTGATGCGCAAGAATCGGGACCATCCCTGTATAAGTCGATACCCACCGGCATCATTCGTACATCGTGCCGAAGATAATACGGGTGCCGGTCCTCTGAATCACCCCCACTACGGGTAGATCGGATATGCAAAAATCTCGGCTTTTATCGCATGCGATCGATAAAAATTTCACGAATGCTCTTACGCTTAATACCTTCCGTGTATCGGACGCTCTGAATCGGCCGGCCGTCAACCCATGACATATTGTGATTGATGTTACTCTAAAATAAAACATACATTACGCAGCAAGCATCGCGCCGATGCCGGATACCGATCTCTTTTCGGAGGTGCATTGAAATCACATGTCGCGCGCGACACAAGAAGAATTACAGACCCTGATCATCGATGGCGAGACAAGAGTCCGTCCATCCGGAGCCATTTTCTGAACGGTGCGGTTCGCAGCACGCTCCCCGACGCGGGGGGACCTTGCCGAATCCTGGACAGGATCGGCAGGCAAAGGCGCACCGTCGGTTCGCGACGGCCATGCCCCGGACCGGTCCGCGGCCCGGCAATGAAGCCCCTGGTTGACAGGCCGGGCCGAACGAGGCCCGTCCGCCGCGGGGCCGGTCGGTGGCCCGCACGGGAGAAGCCGCATGAGGGTCGCCTGCGTCGGCGAGTGCATGGTCGAGCTGTCGGAGCGGCCGGATGGGAGCCTCGTCCGCGGCTTCGGCGGCGACACGCTCAACACCGCCCTCTACCTCGCCCGCATCGGCGTGACGGTGGATTACGTGACCGCGCTGGGCGACGATCCCTGGAGCGACGCGATGGTGGCGGCCTGGGGCCGCGAGGGCATCGGCCTCGGCCGGATCCGCCGGCTGCCGGGCCGGATGCCGGGGCTCTACATCATCCGCACCGACGATGCGGGCGAGCGCAGCTTCCATTACTGGCGCGACAGCGCCGCCGCCCGGGACCTGTTCTCCGAGCCGGGCGCCCCGGAGACGCGGGCCGCCCTGGAGGCCGACGACCTCGTCTACGTCTCCGGCATCAGCCTGTCGCTCTACGGCGAGGCCGGACGCGCGGCGCTCGCCGAGACGCTGTCGGCCCTGCGCGCCCGGGGCGGCCGGGTCGCGTTCGACACCAATTACCGCCCCCGCGGCTGGCCGGACCGGGAGGTGGCCCGCACCACGTTCCGCGCGGCCCTGGCCCAGGCGGACCTGATCTTCGCCTCGGTTGAGGATCTGGACTGGCTGTTCGGCGCGGCGGGCGAGGAGGAAGTGCTGCGCCATCGCGGCCGTGCCGAGATCGTGCTCAAGACGTCGGACGGCCCGGCCCCGGTCGCCCGGGTGCTGCACGGCGTGAGCGATACGGCCGTGCCGGCCGCACCCGTCGCCCGGGTGGTGGACACCACGGCCGCCGGCGACAGTTTTGCGGCGGGCTACCTCGCGGCCCGCATCGCCGGGCTGACCCCGGAGGCCGCCGCCGCCGAGGCGCACCGTCTGGCGGGCGCCGTGATCGGGCATCGCGGCGCCGTGATCCCCCGGGAGGCGATGCCGGCCCTGGCGTTCTGAGTCCTGGGTTTCCAAAGGGCTCAGCCCTTTGGCGGGGTTCGGGGGCAGAGCCCCCGAGAACAGCGGGCCCCACCGATCGGCCCGCCGCCCTTGAGGCGGGCAAGCGCAGCCGCTACCTGTGCCCTCGGGGGATCGATCGCCCCCAGGCTGGATCGCCGCGGAGCGCGCGGCCGAGAGGGCACCCGTGGCGCCGAGTTCCCCGCCGATTCAGGCTCCCGA
This sequence comes from Methylobacterium sp. E-066, assembly GCF_022829635.1. Classification (GTDB taxonomy): domain Bacteria; phylum Pseudomonadota; class Alphaproteobacteria; order Rhizobiales; family Beijerinckiaceae; genus Methylobacterium. The sequence goes on along the minus strand of NZ_JAKSYO010000021.1, from coordinate 5,613 downwards.
GCCCGACGCATCCGCGCCCGGCCCCGCCACCCCGAAGACGCGCGTCAGCGCGCGCGGGCGGCTGCGCACCTACTTCCTCACCGGCGTGATCGTGGCCGGGCCGCTGGCGATCACCGCCTACATCACGTGGTGGTTCATCGCGCTGATCGATTCGTTCGTGAAGCCGCTGGTGCCGGCGAACTACCTGCCGGACCATTACCTGCCGTTCTCGATCCCAGGCCTGGGCCTGGTCATCGCGTTCCTGGCGGTGACGCTGCTCGGCTTCCTCACGGCGAACCTCGTCGGCCGCTCGGTGATCGAGTTCGGCGAGGTGCTGCTGGCCCGGACCCCGGTGATCTCCGGCCTGTACAAGGGCCTGCGCCAGATCTTCGAGACCCTGTTCTCGGCCAACGGCACCTCGTTCCGCACGGTCGGCCTGGTCGAGTTCCCGGTGAAGGGCACGTGGTCGGTGGTGTTCCTGTCGGCGCCCGCATCCCCGGAGGTCGAGGGTGCGCTCCAGGCCCGGAACGCGGCCGGCGCGGACGAGATGGTCGGGGTGTTCCTGCCCTGCGCGCCCAACCCGACCACGGGCTTCTTCTTCTACCTGCCGCGCTCGGCGGTAGTGGAGCTGCATATCAGCGTCGACGATGCGGCCAAGCTCGTGATGTCGGCCGGCGTGATCCAGCCGGAAGATCCGCAGGGCCGGCTGCACGCGATGGCGGCGTCCCTGCGCACGGCGCAGCAGGCCGGCGATCCGGCGGCCCACCGGGAGCCGCAGGACGCGTGACCGTCATGAAAAAGGGCCGCCCCGCGCGAGCGGGACGGCCCTGAAACTGCGATCGTGTCCGCCCAGCGTCAGCGCTGCAGCGAGGCCGTCTGCGGCGCGATGGTCGGCGGCGTCGCCTGGGCCACCGTCACGGCGCTGCGGGTCGGGGTCGGTGACCAGCCGGTGGCGCATTGGAGCGTCAGAGCGAGGCCCAGCGCGATGCAAAGCCCGTTGGCGGCCAGCCAGAAGGGACGCGCGGCCAGCCGGACGGCAGCCTGCAGATCCTCCGACGTCTTCGTCACCGCCGCGGCGGCGCCATCCGAGATCGGCAGCAGCCAGGGCTCGGTCGGCAGGGCTTGGATACCGGCCATCTCGTGGGAGCCCGGCAGGTTTTGGAACAGTCCGTTCGACATGTCCGTCCTCCAGATTCGTCCGTGATGTCCCGGCTTACCGGGCCATTCGTTCATCTGCAGTTAAGGGAAGATTGTGGCTGATGCAAGGTCACAGGCCTTGCCTACGCGCTCTCCCGCCGCCTCCGAGGCCCCGGCGAAGCTTCCGCGCGCAGAACCAAGCTACTGATCAAGAACATCTTTTCCGGACAAGCGTGCCTGCCATGCATCAGCGGACGGTTTCGTGCGTCATGTTCCCTAGCGCACATGGCCGGGGCGGAGCTTTTCTGAACGGCGGCCTTTCCTGAACGGCGCCGTTCAGGAAACTCTTGGTCAGCCGGCCCCGATCAGCCGGATCGCGGCGTCGCGCTCGAACAGGTAGAGCAGCACCCGCAGCGCCTGCCCGCGCGGGCTCTTCAGGCCGGGATCGCGCTCGACGATCATCCGGGCGTCGTCCCGGGCGGCCTCCAGCAGGTCGCCGTCGCTCTCGATCCGGGCCAGCCGGAAGGCCGCCAGGCCCGACTGGCGGGTGCCCAGCACCTCGCCCTCGCCGCGCAGCTTCAGGTCGGCCTCGGCGATGCGAAAGCCGTCCTCGCTGTCGCGCATCATCTCGAGCCGCGCCCGGGCCACCTGGCCGAGCGGGCCCCGATAGAGCAGCAGGCACGAGGACGCCTTCGAGCCGCGCCCGACCCGGCCCCGCAGCTGGTGCAGCTGCGCCAGCCCGAACCGCTCGGCATGCTCGATCACCATGATGGTCGCCTCGGGCACGTCGACCCCGACCTCGACCACCGTGGTCGAGACCAGAACCTTGGTCTCCCCGGCGGCGAACCGGGCCATGGCGGAATCCTTCTCGGGGCCGGGCATCTTGCCGTGGATCAGCCCGACCGCGTCGCCGAAATGTTGTTTGAGGTCGTCGAAGCGCTCGGCCGCGGCGGCGAGGTCGATGAACTCGGATTCCTCCACCAGCGGGCAGATCCAGTAGACCCGCTCGCCGCCAGCGATCGCCCGGGCGAGCCCGGCCACGACCTCGTCGATCCGCTCGGTCGGCAGGGTGAGGGTGCGGATCGACTGGCGGCCGGCGGGTTTCTCGTCGAGGACCGAGACGTCCATGTCGCCGAAGAAGGTCAGGGCCAGAGTGCGCGGGATCGGCGTCGCGGTCATGACCAGAAAATCGACCGCCTCGCCCTTGGCGCCGAGCGCCAAGCGCTGGTGCACGCCGAACCGGTGCTGCTCGTCGACCACCGCCAAGCCGAGATCGCGAAAGGTCACCGCCTCCTGGAACAGGGCGTGGGTGCCGACCAGGATGTCGATCTCGCCCGCCGCGAGGGCGGCCAGCGTGCTCTTGCGCTCCGCGGCCCGGTCGCGGCCGGTCATGAGGCGCAGGCGCAGACCACCGGCCAGCGGCTGCAGCCGCTCGAAATGCTGCCGGGCCAGGATCTCCGTGGGGGCCATCAGGGCGGCCTGCCGCCCGGCCTCCACGGCCGAGGCCAGGGCGAGCAGGGCCACCGCGGTCTTGCCCGAGCCGACATCGCCCTGGAGCAGGCGCAGCATCCGGCGCGGGGCGGCGAGATCCGCGCGGATCTCCGCCACCGCCCGGGCCTGGGCGCCGGTGAGCGCGAAGGGCAGGGCGGCCTGGATCCGGGCGCTCAAGGCCCCGTCGCCGGCATTGACCCGGCCGGCCTTGCGCCGCTGTCGGGCCCGCATCAGGGCGAGCGCCAGCTGCGAGGCGAGCAATTCGTCGTAGGACAGCCGCCGCCGCGCCGGGGTGGCCGGCGGCGGCTGGAGCGGGTCCTCGGATTTCGGGAGGGGCTCCTCGGGGCGGTGCTCGACGCGCAGCGCATCCGCGAAGGCGGGCAGGCGGTTCTTCTCCAGCCAGGCCGGGTCCTGCCATTCGGGCAGGATCGGCAGCCGGTCGAGGGCCGCCACCGCGAGCTTGTTGATCGCCCGGGAGGTCAGCCCCTCGGTGGCGCCGTAGATCGGCTCGACGGCGGGCAGCTCGGCGAGCCCGGCCTCGTCGACGATCCGGGACGGGTGGACCATCTGGCGGGTGCCGTCCCACAGGTCGATCCGGCCGGTGATGTAGCGGTGGGCGCCCAGCGGCAGCATCTTCTCCACCCGGGCGCGGGGCATGCCGAAGAACACCAGGGAGATGTCGCCGGTGGTGTCCTCCACCAGCACCCGGTGCGGGCGCTTGCCCGATCCGATCTGCGCCGGGCGGTGCCCCACCACGGTGACCCCGACGGTCACCGGCTCGCCCACGGGTGCGTCGCTGATCGAACCCATCAGCCGGCGCGGGACGCCGCCCTGGGGCAGGTGGAACAGCAGGTCCACCACCCGCGCCTCCCGCTCCGGGGTGCCGAGCAGTTTTTCGATGAGCGGCGCCATCTTGGGGCCGACCCCCGGCAGGGCCCGGGCCGGGGCGAACAGGGGATCGAGGATGCTCGGGCGCAGCAGCGGCGCGCGGACGGCCTCGCCCTCCGGCGCCTCGGCGTCCAGGTCGTTCACGGCCGCGTCCCGGGGGGCGGCGTCCTGAGTCGCGCGTGCATCTGTCATGGTGGCTCGGCGGACATCCTGCCGGAGCCGCCTTATCATCCCGTGCATCCCGGCGCGCCAGTGCGGCGCAAGGGACACGGGCCCAGGGGACGGAGGCGACCGAGCGCATGGTGACGGATTTTCTGCCGGGCTTCGACCGGCGCCGGATCGAGACCGAACCCGGCGTGACGATCCACGCCCGCTCCGGGGGCTCCGGGCCGCCAGTCCTGCTGCTGCACGGCCACCCGCAGACCCTGTCGACCTGGCTGCACATCGCCCCGCGCCTGGCCGAAAGCCGCACAATCGTGGCGATGGACCTGCGCGGCTACGGCGATTCGGACAAGCCTCCGGGCGGCGAGCGCCACGCGGCTTACGCCAAGCGCGCCATGGCGGCGGACGCGGTGGCGGTGATGCGGGCGCTGGGCCACGACCGGTTCGCGCTCGTCGGCCACGACCGGGGCGGGCGCGTCGCCCACCGCCTGGCCCTGGATCATCCGGAGCGGGTCGAGCGCGTGGCCCTGTTCGACATCGCCCCCACGGCGACGATGTACGCCCGCACCGACAAGGCCTTCGCCACCCGGTATTTCTGGTGGTTCTTCTTCATCCAGCCGCATCCCCTGCCGGAGCGGCTGATCGCGGCGGATCCGGAATATTTCCTGCGCCACCACATCGAGGGCCAGTCCAAGACCCCGGGCTCGACCCCGCCGGACCTCTTTTCGGAATACCTGCGCTGCTACAGTGATCCGGCCTGCCGCCACGCGATCTGCGAGGATTACCGGGCGGCGGCGGGCATCGACCTGGAGCACGACGCGGCCGATTCGGAGGCGCGGATCACGGCGCCGCTGCTCGCCCTCTGGGGTGCGCAGGGCGTGGTCGGCCAGACCTACGACGTGCTGGAAACCTGGCGCGAGAAGGCAACGAACGTCTCGGGCCGGGCGCTCGATTGCGGGCATACGCTCCAGGAAGAGAGGCCGGACGAGGTTTTTTCGGAGCTGTCGGCGTTCCTCGGGTGAACCGGCACGCTCGGACGAAGCGAAGACGCAGCGCTCAGGACACCGGCACGCTCTGCACGCTCAGTTCGTAGCCGAGCGCCCGGTAGGCCGCGTCGAACTGGGCCGTTCGGGTCTGATGATCGAGCCTGAACAGCCGGTCGACGCTCTCTCGGTTCCAGCCGAGCTGGCGCTGCAGCTCGGCGCGCGTGATGCCTTTGCTCCGCAGCATCCGGTAGAGCATCACCTTGAGGTCGGTCTGCAGCGGCAGCTTCACCCAAGTCCTGATGATGCGTCCGTCCCGGGCGTCGGGGGCCTTGACGGCCTCGACCGGCGCCGGTGCGGGTATGTCCTCGTTGCGGGCGATGCGCGCCGCCAGGGCTTCCTCCAGGGCCCCCAAGCCGTGCACGGGAAGGGCGGCCGGATCCTCGACATACGTCGTGATCTCGGGAAAGGCCGCGCAGGTCGTGAGGTACGTCCCGTTGTCGTCGGGTTCGAGATCGAAGATGTAGCCAGTCACTTGAGGTCCAACTGCTTCAGGATGCGGTTGACGAGACTCGTACCGAGTTCCTTCCGGCCGCCATGCATCGGGATCTGCGACACCCGATCGCCGCGCCGGACCGTGAGATGGCCCGAGCCACCCTTGTGGTTCTCGAACGTGCAGCCCTTCGCGGCGAGGAGCCCTACGGCCTACACAGGTTTCGACCGTAGCCGTGATCATGCCGTGAGCGCAGAAGGTGCGGGTCCCCTCTCCCGTGCGGGAGAGGGACAGGGTGAGGGATGCGAGTTTTCCGGAAAAACAGGGTCCCTCACCCCAGCCCTCTCCCGCACGGGCAGGGGAATCGCATTTGGCAGGAGGGTCTTTCGGCGCAGGGCGAACTGGATTCTTTGAGGTCTCCTGGAGCACGGGAGATCCTGCATGGGCGGTCTGGGTGTGTTTTTCGCGGCGGTTCCGGAT
>NZ_JAKSYO010000018.1 GCF_022829635.1 Methylobacterium sp. E-066 | reverse complement strand
CGCGCACGCCTCCCTGCACCGAGCACGACCTGAGCGCTCGGCCGTCCCATCACCCGCTCCTGCGCCGTCCGCACCCTGGACGCTGCCATCAGCCCTTGCGCCGACGGATTAGTGCGATGCCGCGGCCCCTCGTTCACCCCTGCGAAGAAGGAAAGCCGTGATGTTTCTCCGTTCGATCTGCTGCGCTACCCTCGTCTCCGTCCTGGCCGGCCCTGCGCTGGCGCAGGATGCAACCGCCACACCGGACAGTTCGGCCGCCACATGGCAGATGCCCTGGCAGATCGCGCCGATCGGACCTGCCTCGGCCGCGGCCGGCGAACAGACCATCCTGTCGATGGTACCCGGCACCGGCTTGGTGAAGGGCACTTCCGCCGCCCTGCAGACCATAGGACAGCCGCTGCCCGAGGTGCCGGGCCGCAACCGCACGGTGGATACCTGCCGGGCTACCGTCATGAGCGAGGCCGGAAAGGCCGGCATGAAGCAGGTTGAGGCCGTCTCGGCGGGCGCGGACAGGACCGACAAGAAAGGCGACTACTTCGCTCCGGTGCTGTTCCGCATCACCTACGAGCGGCCGATGATGTACGAGGTGCGGGAAGCGGCGATGATCTGCGTCGTGAGTCGTAAGGGCGCCATCGTCGACGCCTACATGCCGGCCGACGAGTCGGTCGTGACGCAATGGACCGCCCTCAGCCGCCGGTGAGCTGACGGCGACAGCACCTCCTACGCTTGGCACAGGCTCGTCTCTTCCCGCCTGCAAGCCCAAGGTGTCCGCGACACCGCAAGGCGTGCGGCGGGCCAGCACGTGACGACAGGCGCTCTCCGGGCCAGTTCCCCGTAGAGAGCCCGTGAAGCCTTGGCCGGGCAGTCGCGTCAGGGGCGGTGCGGCGGGGGAACTGGACACCGCAAGCGCCGGCTCACGGCCCGGATCCCCTCATCCTCAGACGCGTTGTTCATCCTCTCGCCCAGCAGGGCGGTCGAGTTGCCGACCCTCCCAAACATCCGACAGCTCGACGCCCTCATGCCATCGATCGTATCGCGGCTTGCGCTGCTTCTCGCGCTCATGCTGCCCTGCACAGCCTCGGCTGATACTGCACCGCTGAACGTGCCGATCCTGATGCACGGGGCGATCGGGGACGATGCCTGTCCTGAGAAGGGCCATATCGTCGAGGTCGGACCGGAGCCGGATAGTTTCCTCGCGGTCCAAAGCGGTCCCGGCGAAACGCCGTTCCGCGAGATCGGGCGCCTGCACGACGGCGACATGGTCGTAGTCTGCGAGAAGCTCGGACTGTGGTTGGGCGTCGTCTACGGCTCTGCGCTGCTCGGCTGCCGGACCACCATCCTCGTGCCCGTCGAGCAACAGTATACGGGTCCATGCGAGCACGGTTGGGTTCTCAGCCGCAACGTGAGCGTCGACCCGAAGTGATGCTGGTTCAGCCGAGCAGCCAGATCAGCGTCATGGCCCCGGTCATGAACAGAGCGGAGGACCCCAGCACTGCGCCGCCCTCGCGGTTATGCCGGAAAAAGGAGCGGGCGGTCGCAAGCATCGCAAGAACCGGAGACGGCGTTCGATCCGGTCAGTGTGTCAGCTGAACTGTGCCGGTTCGAGGACCGGGGAGACGCCGCATGGCAAGAAATCAGAGCTGTCGCTGGGCCGTCACACCCTGCGATATGACTGGAAGCAGCAGCTATCGGCTTCGAACGTCCGGGGCGCTGACAGCACCTGCTGCAGCGGCCGTGAGCGCTGCGCCGATCACGAACATCAGACCGGTCGAGATCATGGATCGGGCTCCTTCAGATCCAGAGAACCAGCATCCGCAGTGGTTAACGGCGCATTAACCGTTCTCAAATCGGGGCGGATTGAGGCAGCTAATGCAATCTACGTATATGCCGGATCTTCGGCCTCGGCGAGCTACGTAGTCAATCGATCAACAGCAACATGCTCATCGCCTTCAGACGTAGGGACCGCCGAACAAACCGCCCATCGCTCTCCGCCGGATCAGCGTCCGCCATCTACGGCGCTGATGCTCGCCTCGGTCGTAGATCATGTGGCAGCGCTGGCAGAACGCCACGGGGTTGGCATCCGCGTTGATCGAGGTGTCGTGATCGCGGTGGGCGGCGGCCAGCACGACATGGGTCCGGCGAGCGCGGCCGAGACTATCGGTACCAGACCTGCCCTGGATCCGGCGCCCCCACCCATCGCGCAAGCAGCCGGCCTTCAGCGTCCCACCAGCGCCCGTCGCCGAGATGGTAGACCATCCGTCCGTGCGGGCGACCACAGCCCTCATATCGCCCCTGCGCTCGGCCGAAGCGGTCGGCATGGTAGCGGCACTGTGCCACCAGGAGTGAAGAAGCTGAGCGGTAGAATGCCCCTACGTACCCTCGATGGACCTGTCCGACCTCGAATTCTGGGCGCTCCTCACCATCGCGACCCTTGGCCTGTTCGTGCCGGTGATCATCGTGTGGTGGAAGGGCCGCCCGATCATGCCGATCGCGGTGCTGAGCCTCGCGTTCTGGCCTGGCGCGCTGATCTTGGCGCTGCGGTTGCGACGCCGTCAGGATTTGTAACTTCAATCATGGTGGGAGCCTGAACGATACCGACCGTGGGGATGTTTGCTCATGGGCTGATCAAGCCGATCGGCCCGGAGGAATGTCCATGTCGATCAAGACAATCGCTCTCGCTGCCGCGCTCTCTGTCGCGATGGCAGGAGCAGCGATGGCGCAGACGCCTGCTGGCGGTGGTAGCGCCGAAGGCAACATGAACAACCCTGGCAGCGTGAAGAGCTCGTCTCAGAAGCGGATGGGTGGCCAGACCGGCATGATGGGACGGCGACACATGACCCGTCACCGGCGTCATCACATGCGCCGCTCCCGCATGTGAATTGATAGGGTTCAGCCCCGCAGCCGCAAAACTGCGGGGCGCTTTCCATCAGACGGGGCGACCGGCGACCTTCGCGGCTGTCCCGTCCGCGATCTGCGCCTCAAGCTGCGCCTTGAAGTCGGCGATCCCCAACACCTGGGTCGTGTTCCCGTCCTTATCGAGGAACTCGTAGAGCGCGTCTTCGATGTTGCGGTTGCTGAAGAAGACGATCGCATCCTGATCGCCCCCGCCCTCCTCGTGAGGTTCGCCATGGGCGGGCCCGGAGACAAAGCTGCCGGTGGGGCGGATTTCCTTTAGCTGACCGTTCGGGCGGTAGAACCGCAATTCGCCCTGCATGACCAGGGTGACGTAAGGGCAGTGATGCCGGTGCAGCATCACCCGCTGGTTGGCAGCGAACTTGAAGAGCACATCGACGATCCGGTTCTCCTCATCGACTTTGTAGACGAAGAAGGCGATGTGATCGAGCCAATCAAGGGTGCGCCACGTGATGTTGCTCTGGTCAAAGCTGTGCCGGTCCACGTAGTTTCCTCCGTATTGTTTTATACGGAGCGATAAACGTAGCTATATCGCTTATGAGCCCCGCTAAATGAGGAGACTGGTACTTCTATGCCGCCGGGTCAAACTCGTCCGGTGCAGGCCTGCTACCAGACGATCCCAAGGGCGAGGTCGGGTCGATCCAACGGTGGCCAAACGGCACAATGCTCTGGCCGAACACGACCCCTCGCCCGCCGGGTTCGAAGCGCCGGAGCACGTCACCGAATGACACCGCCTGACCAATCATCAGGTCGCGTCCACGAACGGGGGGCGAGGTATTTTCTTGTGCGCCTAGAGGGTCAGCTCACTGCCCAGAGCAACGGGAGCGCACCGGCCAGGAACAATGCCGAGGACAGGAGCACGGCGAGGCGCTCGCGATGATAGAGGGCGAAGGCGTGAGGTCGGGCGAACATGAGGCAAGCCGGATCGGATGGGTGCATCATGCACGCCCTCGAATCTTGACCGATCAGGGGCATTCCACGCCGTCCACAGGCGGTCGTCGAGCACCGTCGCATCCGAGCCACAGGCGTTTGGATGTGCCGGCGCGCACCTCTCAGCGGTCGGATCGGGCGTACCCGTTTCCTCGAGGCCGCCCTCCGCCCCCTCAGGCGGCCCGATCCAGCGGCGCAGTGACCCTCCTGGTTGCTGCGCCGTTGTCATTCGAGTCGGCGATGTTCACGCCCGCCGGGCTCGATCCGTCTCTTCCGCTGCGACCGCCTCGACCGCGGCAATGACGTTCTCCAGCTCGGCGACTTGGCGCAGCGCGCTCCCGGCCGGCAGCCCATCGTACTCGGCCATCGCCAGGATGAGCGTGCGCTGGTGCGCCTTCAGGCGTTCGAGGAGGGCGTTGAGCTTGTCAGGCATGGGCGGGCTGTAGCCGTCAGAGCGAAGGTCGACAACCGAGGCGATGGCCTGGGCCCCCATATCACTAAGCGACCGGCGTCGATGGCTTGCACGTGCTGCAATCGGTACCGGCCATTCGGTTGCGGATTCTGCAAGCGAGCGCCATTGTCGGCGGCACGTCCGTCGAGACGATGTACACCCTGCGCAAAGCGCCGACCGGATCGCTCCTCTTCCCCTTCCCCGAGTTGAGCGTGGTTGAGATCGTGCGCAACGTGGAGACCGACAATGGTCAGCGCATGCTGGCCGGGTCTCGCGGGACCATCGTCATGGTCTACGACGGTGGAAGGCCTACAAAGTGGAGTTCGCTCGGCCGGTGGTTGGCGACACCACCCTGCGCCCCGACGTTCTGCGCGCGGCCTGAGTGCCCGGCGAGGGCCCGATGACGCTGCTGGAAGACTCGACGTGGCGGACGCGATCGGTCTGGTTCAGGCCGACCGGCGACGACCGCCGACTGCTGGTGACGGCCTACCCGTTCTAACCTCGACACCCGCACTCTGTCGCTTATCCTCGCGGGATGCGCGCCAGCATGTCGTAGGTCGCCGACCGGCCGGTGAGCTTCGGCACGACGCCCAAGCGCTGGGCCGCTCTGAAGGCAATCGTGCTGGCCGATTGGACCCTAAGTGAGGGCAATTGGAGCAACGATCAGGTCGCTCGCGAGCATCGATTCGTCAGCGAAAAAGTCGAGCGTAAACGTGCGGCCGGAAAGCTCGGCGGTCGGCCTGAGCCATTGGATTACAGCCTCTCGATTTCTCTTTCCGCTCTTGGCGGCACGGTGGCATGACCGAACTCGGTGATGCGGAACTCACCGACGCCCAGATCCGCGCCATCAGCCGGCACAAAAACGCCCGAACCCTGCCCCGCTACGTAAAAAGGACCGAGCGCCAGATCATCGCCGGGACGCGAGAAAGCGCCGCCTCACCCGAACAAATCGAGAGGATTTGTCGGAATGAGGAGCCGCCGGCTTGTCGGAACGACCGATATCAAAGCGAGCCAAGTCATTGTAATGCTTGGCGACCCCGGTTGGGCTCGAACCAACGACCTGCCGCTTAGAAGGCGGCTGCTGCGGTCGATTAAGCTATTGCTGATGCGCCGTTTTTAAGCGAGTTGTCGTTGCCGTGTTGCGTTGGTGTTGCTGGTTCAACCGCGCCGAGCACAGAAAGCTCGCCTGCAGTGACCGCCCGGCGGTCCGTCCGGCCAGACTTGAACAGGTGTCCATAGACCCGTTGCGTGAACTCAGGCGACTCATGCCCTGCCCATTCCGAGACCTGCCCGATCTTCGCTCCCTCGTCGATCCAGAGCGATACGGCGAAGTGCCGGAAGCTGTGCGCCGTCCAGCGCGGCGAGCCGTCAGCCGCTATGATCCCGAGAGCGATCTGTAGGGGGCCGAGCTGCCGGTTCACGATGTTTGGGTAGCCGATCGGTGTTCCGGTCTCCGACGGGAACACCAGATCGCCCTCCCCTGCCATCCTAGCTCGCCAGTTCGCCAGGATCGTTGCGAGCTGTGGGCCGATCGGCACGCTACGCAGAGCCGCCGCCGTCTTCACGGTGTTTCGAACATTATAGCGGTCGACTCCTTCTCGGACCTGAATGTGCTCAGGCTCGACGTTGGCCCAGGACAGGCCGCGCGCCTCACCGATGCGCAGGCCGGCAAGAGCCATCGTGGCCAGGAATGGCCGGAGCCATGGTGTTGGGCGGAAAGTCTCCACAGCGACCCCTGAGTGCCGCGCGCGGAAGGCACGCGCCTGCCGGATCGGATGCTCGGTCGAGACCCGCCGCACCTCAACGACACGGGCCCCGTCTCCGCTTCGCTCACGAGCGATCAGAAACAGAGCCTCGGTATCAGCGGCTGCGGCGAGCATCGCCCTAACGACCTCGCGTTCTGGAATGCGGATCGTCTCCTCGACCTCACGGATCTCTGCGCGCCGTGTTTTCCGCCGGCTCCTAAGCGAGCGGACGGGATTAGCGTGGGCAAGTCGCCGACGGATCGCCTCATCGAAGATCGCACCCAGCACGATCCTGGCACGCCGACACGTGTCGTCGGTGCGTCCTGTCAAACAGCGTTGAACATTGACCCTGGATCGGCGTCGAACTTTGACCCCCCGGATGGGGCTGACGGGACGTCCCTAGTCAGTCCGGCGAAGCGGGTCGGGGTGGCGCAGCCGGGCTGATCAGGGGTCCAGCAGGCGCGA
>NZ_JAKSYO010000016.1 GCF_022829635.1 Methylobacterium sp. E-066 | reverse complement strand
CTCAACCTCCTGCGCGCCGACACCGCAAAGGGATCCATCCGCGCCAAAATCAAGCGCGCCGCATGGAACGACACATACTTGCTCAGCCTCATCAGCCAAATGCGATAGCCCTGCCCGCACGGGAGAGGGGGCGCGTCGCGGCCTGCAACAGCTATGTGCCTCAAACCTGTGTAGACCGTAGCTTCGGCGGGGCAGCGAGGCGCACCGCAAATGCGTCTCGCGCGGGACAGGACTGAGCCATGCTGGCGCCGCCGCTGATCCTCGTCATTGCCGTGCTCAGCTCGTTCGGGCTGCTCGCGTCGGACGTCTACGTTCCGGCCATGCCGGCGATGACCCAAAACTTCGGCATCGCGAACTGGCAGATGCCGCAGACCGTCTCGGCCTATCTGATCGCGCTGGCCGTCGCGCAGCTGGTCTACGGTCCCCTGTCCGACCGCTGGGGCCGCAAGCCCGTGCTCGTGGTCGGCATTCTGCTCTACATTGCCGGGTCGATCGGCTGCGCCGTCGCCTCGAGCTTCGCCGGCTTCCTGGTCTGGCGGATGCTGGAGGGCTGCGGGGCGGCGTCCGGCCTCGTGCTCGGCCGGGCCATCATCGCCGATACCTGCGACCGGACGGCGGCCGCGAAGGTCTACAGCATCGTCTATCCGTTCGTGTCCCTGTCGCCGGCCTTGGCGCCGGCGGTGGGCGCCTCTCTGGCCAAGGCCTTCGGCTGGCAGGCCGATTTCCTGTTCGTCGCCGCGTTCGGCGTCCTGGCGCTGATCCTGACGGTGACGCTCCTGCCGGAAACACGCCCGGCCGGACGTCCCGTGCGACCGCCGTTCGAGGGATTCTCGGCAGTCCTGAAGGATCGCAAGTTCCGGCACTACACGCTCATGGTCTGCGCGATCTACAGCGCCTGGTTCGTGTACCTGACGCAATCCGCCTTCGTCTTCGACCGGCTGGGCCTGTCCGAGACCAGCATCGGCTGGCTCTACCTGCCTCTGACGGGGGGGATCATCGGCGCGAACCAGATCGCCCGGCGCCTGCTCGATCGCCTCCCCTACGACGCCATCGTGGCGCTCGGCGTGGCGTGCTTCTTGGCCGGGGGCTGCGCCTTCCTGGCGACGCTGGCCTGGCCCGGCCTCGGAGCGGCCGCCCTGGTGCTGCCGATGCTGCTCGTGAGCCTGGCGAACGGCTCGTCGATGTCGCTCGCCATCGCGGGCGCGATCGCGAGCGAGCACGGTCGCTCGGCCGTGGCGTCGGGGCTGATCGGCTTCTTCCAGATCGCCAGCTCCTCCCTGGTCGCGTTCGGCGCCAGCGCGGCGTTCGGGATGAGCCAGGACATCTTGGTGGCGACGATCTTCGGGCTGGCCCTGGTCGCGGCGTTGGCCGCGGCTGCCCGGCTGAGCCAGGCACGATCCGGCCAGGGGAAGGCATCGGCCGCCTGAGCCTAAGCCTGTTTGACTGCGCGATCGCCGTCGAATGACGGTTCTGATCGACGGAGATCCTGATCTCTCCCCTCATCCTGAGGTGCTGCGCAGCAGCCTCGAAGGAGCCCTCCAGCCAGCCGCGCGATGCCTGGAGGGCTCCTTCGAGGGCTCCTTCGAGGGCTCCGCTCCGCTACGCCACCTTGTATTAGCGAATCATGTCAGATTGCCCCTGTCCCGCGAGGGATGCCGGCGCTGGGGTGGCCACCCCAGAGCCGGCGGCGACTCTCGGCTCGTTGGCGCCTGAGCCTGTGGCCTGCGCCGCGGGCTGGCCCTGAGCAGGCTCGCAGTCGCCCTCGTCATCGGACCCGGATGGTTGATTCAACGCCCGGTTCGCATCGCAAGGCTGGGCCGACAAACATGGCTCGCTCGGGCAAACCTCGACGCCAAGGCAACACCGCACCTACGAGCACACCCAAGCCCACCTCCAAGGTAGC
>NZ_JAKSYO010000013.1 GCF_022829635.1 Methylobacterium sp. E-066 | reverse complement strand
AGGGGTGAACGAGGGGCCGCGGCATCGCACTAATCCGTCGGCGCAAGGGCTGATGGCAGCGTCCAGGGTGCGGACGGCGCAGGAGCGGGTGATGGGACGGCCGAGCGCTCAGGTCGTGCTCGGTGCAGGGAGGCGTGCGCGATCGCGCCGGCATCGACCCCCACCCGAGCCGATCTCGGCAGGCTGATGATGCTCGCCGTCTGTTCAGTGTCGCGGTACGGCACCCGGGCCCGCGAGACTCCCGTCGCCGACCTTGGCCGCCTGAGCGACCGCGTGTGTCGCGTCGGTCCGGGGTTCAGGATCGGCGCGATCACACCCCCTGCGTCGCGGGGCGGCGTGATCGGGCTCGTTCGATCCACCACCTGCCGCGCAGGATCTGGGTTGAGCGTCGCCACGCGTCCGGGCGGGTGCACAGCGCTGATCGTCGGTGCGGGACGACCGAGGACCTCGGTCGGGGTCTGCATCTGCGCCGATCGGGG
>NZ_JAKSYO010000009.1 GCF_022829635.1 Methylobacterium sp. E-066 | reverse complement strand
GTACCGCCCTGTACACCGCCGCCCTGCCCGCGTCCTACCGCTGGAACCCCGCCCTCGTCGCCTTGCGCACCCGCCTCCAGGCCCGCGGCAAGACCCACAAGCAGGCCCTCATCGCCTGCGCCCGAAAGCTGCTCATCTACGCCAACACCGTCCTCGGCCGCGGCACGCCATGGCGTGCCGCGGCCGAGCCCGCATAACGGTTGCTCAGGATGGGGGTAAGATTGGGATACATGTTGGTCGGAACCGGCATTCGACTGCAATCGCGCAGTCAAACAGGCTCTCAGAGGAAGCATTTGATGTTGTCGGCGAGGTTGGACCGCCTGATCGCGGCCCAAACTCGGGTCGGACCGACGGTGCGCATGAACAAGCCGAAGCGGTGTCTCTGGGCAGCCAATACCGTTTCTGCCCCGAAGCGGATCTCGGAGCAGGCGCGATGCGGCTTGCCTGCCCCCAATTCGATGCCCAGTTCGGCAGCAACGTCGATCAATATGGCTCGGAAGTGGCGCGGATGAGCGAGGTGGAGTTACTGGGGGCCCTTCCAGGGTACGAGCCAGCGTTCGAGGAGTTGCAGCCCGAGCGAGAATGTAAACGCGAAGACGGCGATGACGCCGATCCCGACAAACACCACGTCCGTCGCCAGGAATTGTGCGGCGGACATGATCATGAAGCCGATGCCGCGGGTTGCCGCGATGAGTTCGGCGGCAACGAGCGTCGACCAGCCCACCCCTATGGCGATGCGCACACCCGTCAGTATTTCCGGCAGCGCGCCCGGCAGGATTACCGTACGAAGCACTTGCCAGCGGGTCCCCCCTAGCGAGAGGGCCGCGTTGATCCGCTCCACCGGCAGCCCGCGCACGCCCGCCTGGGCGGACAGGCAGATCGGAGCGAACATGGCTAAGGTCAGCAATGTGATCTTGGAGCTTTCACCGATGCCGAGCCAGATGATCATCAGCGGCAGATAGGCCAAAGGTGGCAGCGGCCAGTAGAACTCGATGATGGGATCGGCCAATCCTTTGGCCCAGCGGTTCAGCCCCATGGCGAGACCGATCGGGATGGCCGTCGAGGACGCGATCACCGCTGCCGTGAAGATCCGCAGGAGGCTAGCCCCGATGTGCTCCGAAAGGGTTGCGCCCGCATAGCCGTCCGTGGATACGGCGACGAACTGTGTCCAGACTTCCCCAGGCGTGGGGAGGAACAGGCTTTGCACCAGCCCAAAGCGCGTAACCAGCTCCCACACCACCAGCAGCACGGCCAGTGCCGCCAGGCTGATCGCCAGTGTCGGGCGATCAGCGAGGCCATAGGTGCGAGGGCGAACGGTGTTCGGACGGCTGCTGCCCGCCGGGGTGGCCTGATCCTGATCCTTGTCCTTGGCGGCGGCGAGAGTCACTGAACGCTCCCGACCTGTTCGCCCGCATGAATGAGGGTCCTGATCTCGTCGTGCAATGCGCCGAAACGCTTCTCGCGTCGCACGGCTTCGGCTTTCTCGCCCGCCGCGATCCTTTGCACGAAATCGAGTTCCCAGTGCGCAACGATCCGTCCGGGGCGGGGCAACATCACCAGGATGGTCGTGCCGAGCATCAACGCCTCTTCGATGGAATGCGTGATGAAGAACACCTGTTTGGCGGTCTTGGCCCAGACCTCGACCAGCAGATCCTGCATGTGTTCGCGCGTCTGGCTGTCGAGTGCTCCGAAGGGTTCGTCCATCAGCAACACTTTGGGGTCGGTGGCGAGCGCCCGGGCAAGCCCCACGCGCTGGCGCATGCCTCCCGAGAGTTCGTTAGGCCGCGCGTCGGCGAAGCCTTCGAGATGGACGAGCCGGAGCAGCGCTTCGGCGCGTTCCCGACGCTCCCTGCGCGGCATTCCAGCGTATTCCAAGCCGAGCGCCACGTTGTCGGCGGCTGAGCGCCAGGGCAGCAACGCGTCCTTCTGGAACACGACACCACGGTCGGCCCCGGGACGCTCCACCGGCATACCGTCGAGCAGGATTACGCCCTCGCTCAGTGGAAGGAAGCCGGCAATCGCATTGAGCAACGTCGACTTCCCGCAGCCTGAGGCCCCGAGCGCCATCACGATGCCGCCTGTTGGAAGATCCAGCGAGACGCGTTTGAGCGCCTGCACGATGCGACCGCCGCCTTGTTCGAAGAAGACACTCGCCTGTCGGACCTGAAGCATGAAGCAACCTTGCGACCTTCGCTGCGGGGATCGATCATCCAGGCCGACTGGCCCGCCCGCTCACTGCGAGAGCGGTGGCACGAACGCGGCCGTCACGTAGTCCGCATAGCTGTCGCGAACCGCTGTTGTTTTTTTCTGCGCCTTCAGAAATCCTGCAGTTTCTTTGAGGATGCTGGCTACCCCACTCCTCTCGCCGCCGCCGAGCCAGATATCCGTTCCCTGTTGGTCGGCCGGCAGGATGTTGAGGTCGCGCAGGGCGGCGGCCTGATCCTTCGGGGTGCCTCCGAGCAGCCCGGCAATCGTCTTCACATTGGCCGAGTCCTCACTCCAAGCTGCCTTGTCGGTCAGGAAGGACGTGTTCTGCTTGGCGACCAGCGCTGCAAATGTCTTGAGAAAGTCAGGCTCGCTCTTCACGAAGGTGCCGGACGCCACCCAGGCATTAAAGGTCGGCGCGCCGCGTTCGGCCACCTGCTTCGAGGTGAGCAGCACGTGACTGCTCTTCTTCAGCTCAGAAAGAGCTGGATCCCACACGAAGGCGGCATCCAGGTCGCCGCGCTTCCAGGCTGCGACGATCTCTGGCTGCGGGAGCGGCAGGACAGTGGCCTCCTTTTCCGCAATGCCGTTCTGTTTGAGCGTGGCCAGCAGCTGATAATGGTCGGTCGAAACCGGCGCTGCAGAAAGGCGCTTCCCTTTGAGATCGGCCGGGCTGTTGATGCCCGATCCATCCCGGACGACGAGGGCCTCATCCGTTCCGGATATGGACGGGATGTAGAACGCCTTGACGTCGAGGCCGCGACTTGCGGCGGCCGCGAAGGGGCTCGACCCCACATACCCGACCTGCACATCGCCGGATGCAATGGCAGCCAGGATATCGGCGCCCGAATTGAAACGGCGAAATTCGACCTGCCGACCCGTAATTTTGACGATTTCACCATTGGCAATCAAGACTTCGATCGGATCCGGTCCGGTCTGGTACGCGATGATGATTTTATTTCCGGATGCGTTGCTTGTTGCGCATAATATTGTTGAGATACATATGGCCAAAGCAGCGCGAAACATTACAGCATACATCGATAGTCTCGAAATTCGTGGTGGTTCAAAAAGATTAAAACGAGACCATTTTACATGCAACAGTCACAGAATGGCATGTTTTAACGCAAGTTTGCCTTGATAACAAGACAAAGAATAATTCCGATGCACTTTAGCGGCCAAACAAAAGCTTATTCCACGTGGTTGGCAAACGAGAGAAAAACTTTGGTGTTGAGAACGCGATGCGGATCTGTTCTGCCGGTGTCGGACAGGCTGCGAACTCAGTCTGATCCCCACCTTCGGCCTCAACAGCCGCGCAACGCCGATCGTGACTGGCCAGGATCGATGCCGGGCACTTTCTCCGGGGAGGCCCTGCCGCTGCCCACTCCGACTGCGTGCAGCGCCGCCATCGACCCGGTTGCCCAAATACGCGATCTTCCAGTCAAAGTGATCGCACTCGCAGTCATCGACGACGTGCACACTGCGACTCAGCCCGTAAAAAGTGGCTGCCTACGCAGCTGAGCAGGAGGGGGCGGATGTGAGAGCCGCACCGGAGGCGTGGTTCGCGGATCAACTCGATCTCGATCCCGATGCCACCGTGTTCATCGACGAGACTGCCACTGCAACGAACATGGCCCCAGCCTACGGCCGGGCCCCGCGTGGCGAGCGCTACCGGCTCCTCGTGCCCCAGGGGCACGACAAGACCACCACCGTCACCGCCGCCCTGCGCACCAGAGGCTTCGTTGCCACGACCCTGTTCGATGGCGCGACCAACGGTGAGCGCTTCCGAGTCTATGTCACCGACACCGTGGTCTCGGTGCTGAGACCCGGCGACACCGTCGTCTTCGACAACCTGCAATCCCACAAGGTCGCCGGCGTGCGCGAAGCCATCGAGTCGGCCGGCGCGCGGATCTTGTATCTCCCTACCTACTCGCCGGAGTTCGACCCAATCGAACAAGCCCTCGTCAAGCTGAAAGCCCTCCTGCGCACCGCTGCCGCGCGCACCGTCCCGGACCTTTGGCAGACCATCAGGAACGCCTTTGACGCCTTCAGTCCACCGAATGCCGAAGCTACATTATCGCCGCAGGATACAACGCTTATGATCCGACCTAAACAGACGCGGCTTTAATCGAGGCGATGTCAGCCTATCTCGACCATTCGGCGCCATACTATGTGGATCGGCCTCGCAGCGTGCACCTGGAATAAATATATCTAATTTTCTGTTCAAAATAAAAAATGAGATCGAGGTGGGGTCACGATCGGCGCCGATCGTGACCCCACCTCGACATCCAATTTATACGTCTTCTCAATAACTTAAACCTGCCTGCAAAAGAGCCGATACCTCGACGCCGATCCACACGCTCGCGCTTAAGGACGCCCTGCCGATCTACGACTACGAGTGCGAAGCGTGCGGGCCGTTCAGGGCGATGCGGCCCATGGCGCAGTTCCAGGACCCAGGCGCCTGCCCGGAATGCGGTGTCGGCGCGCCACGGACCTTCCTGCGCGCGCCGGCCGTCGTCAGTCGCGACCCGGATGGCCGCGGCGCCTATTCTGCAACCGAGGCGGGCGAGGCCTATCTGCGCCCAGCTTCGGCGACCCATCCCGCCGGCTGTGGTTGTTGCATGCGCCGGTGGCCACTGCCGGGCGCCCTTGCGGCGGGCGGCCGGGTCTTCACGTCCCACGGGCGGGTCCGGCGCGAGGGGCGATGATGGCTTCGGCAAGGGGCTGACGCAGTCGGGGATAGTCCTCGTCGGGCAGAGGTACGAGGACGGCGTCCGACTGCGTCGATCGCCCGAAGGTCGCGCTCCTGATCACCGAGGGTTTCGAGCAGATCCGAACAGGAAGCGCGCGTGCGGTCTATTAGGGCCGCTTCAAGCGGCCGGAACGCGCTTCGAGACCGCGGCGAGGGGTGGGGCGTGTTTCAAGTCGGGCGGCGTCTTGAAGTCCCGCGCCGCGCCGCGGGACGCCTTGACGCCGCGCGGAAAGCCGCTGCGATCCTGGTAAGACCTTCTCCGACCTGCCCCGCGGCTGTGCCGCGCCGTCGTCGCTTGGGCATCGATCACGTCGACCGCCGTGATGCCGAGCAGCAGGGCCAATGCGACGACGACATTGTCGCGTTTCGGGTTGTCCGACCGTAACGCCGTCATCACGGTCGCGATGTCGAGGCCGTCGCCGGCGACCCGGCTCCAGAGCCCGAGTTGCTTGTCGACCGACAGCGAGAGGATGCCGCTGCCGATCTCACGGACTCCGTAGGCGCGCACCAAGGCCTCCTTGCCCTCCATGCCGAGGGCACGCGTGATGCGCCCGGGTGCCAGGAGTTCGGTGAAGCCCAGACCGAGGCTGAACCAGCCGAGCCCTCTGGCGAGGCTGTCCGGTATCCCGCGCGAGCTCGGCCCGGACTGTATGACCTTCGGATCGCCCTCGGATCGCGTGATGTTCGAGAGGCTCGCGATGCTCGACATGTTCATCATGCTCCCTCCGTACAGGGTCAGGGTTTGAGAACGACCTTGATGCAGCTGTCCTGCTTGTCCCGGAACATCCGGTACATCTCGGGTCCCTTGTCGAGCGGGACCTCGTGCGTGATGACGAAGGAGGGGTCGATCTGCTCCTCCTCGATCCGGCGCAGGAGATCGGCGGTCCAGCGCTGGACGTGGGTCTGCCCCATGCGGAACGTCAGACCCTTGTTCATCGCCGCGCCCATCGGGATCTTGTCGGCGAAGCCGCCGTAGACGCCCGGGATCGAGATCAGGCCGCCCGGTCGGCAGACATAGATCATCTCGCGCAGCACGTGCGGCCGATCGCTCTCGGCCAGGACGATCTGCTTGGCTCGATCATAGACCGTATCCGGCATGGACGGTGTGACGTGGCTTTCCATGCCGATACAGTCGATGCACTTCTCAGGGCCCTCGCCTTCGGTCAGCTCGTTCAGGCGCTCGACGACGTTCTCGTCGTCGAAGTTAATGGTGATGGCGCCCCCCGCCTCGGCCATCTCCAGCCGCTCCGGCAGGTGGTCGATGGCGACGACCTGCTCGGCGCCCAGGAGGATGGCCGAGCGGATCGCCATCTGGCCGACCGGCCCGCAGCCCCAGATCGCCACGGTGTCGGTGGGCTGAATGTCGGCCTGGACGGCCGCCTGCCAACCGGTCGGGAAGATGTCCGAGAGGAAGAGCAGCTTCTCGTCCGGAATGCCATCCGGCACTTTCTGGACGGTTGCATCGGCGAACGGCACGCGCAGGTACTCGGCTTGGCCGCCGGGATAGCCGCCGGTGAGGTGCGTGTAGCCGAACAGGCCGGCGGTGGTGTGGCCGAAGACCTTGTCGGCGAGGTGCTTCTTGCGGTTGCTTCTTTGGCAGACGGAAAAGTATCCGCGCTTGCACTGGTCGCACTCGCCGCAGACGATGGTGAAGGGCACCACGACCCGGTCGCCCTTCTTCACCTTGCCATTGAGCCCGCGCCCGGTCTCGACGACTTCGCCCATGGTCTCGTGGCCCATGACGTCGCCAGGAAGCATGGCGGGGATGAGGTTGTGAAACAGGTGCAGGTCCGAGCCGCAGATCGCGCAGCTCGTGACTTTGACGATGATGTCGCGCCCGTCTTGGATCTCCGGATCGGTGACGCTGTCGCAGCGGATATCTTCTTTCCCGTGCCAGACCAAGGCTCGCATGCCGTTCTCCTGCCGGTTGAGTGAGAAGATCCACGGCCAACGTCATCGTATGGCCGTGCTGGTACCTCCCTGGATCGATGGCTTGGCGCGTGCTCTCGGAATCCCGATATTCGATGGAGAGCGGGCCGAGTACGCTCGAAGCGTGCGATGAAGCCTTCGAAAGATATCGGATAATCAAATTTCTTGTTGTACGGCGTCGTTTTAGGGAATGAACACGGAGCGAACGCAGCCGTCATTCTTGTGCTTGAACATCGCGTAGCCACGCGGTGCGTCTTCGAGCGAGAAGCGATGCGTCGCCAGGAACGAGGGGTTCAGCTCCCCCTTCTGCGCATGGGCGAGCAGACGGTCCATGTAGGCCTGTCCATGCTGCTGAGCCGTGCGCACGGTCAGGCCCTTGTTCATGATCGCCCCGATGGGAAACTTGTCCATGACGCCGTAGACGCCCAGGATCGAAAGGGTCCCGCCCTTGCGGCAGGCGAGGATCGCCTCGCGTAGGGCCTGGCCGCGATCTGTGTGCAGGTAGGCAAGTTGCTTGGCGCGGTCGTAGGCGTATTGCAGGCCGGTCCCGTGCGCCTCCATGCCGACGGCGTCGATGCAGGCGTCCGGACCGCGACCGCCCGTCATCTCCCTGAGCACCTCGAGGACGCTGTCGACCTCCTCGTAGTTGATGGTCTCGGAGCCGACATGCTCGCGAGCCATCTGCAGCCGTTCGGGCAGGCGATCGATCCCGATCACCCGCTCGGCCCCCATCAGGAACGCGCTCTTCTGGGCCATCAGGCCGACGCCGCCGCAGCCCCACACGGCCACCACATCGCCGGGCTGAATGTTGCAGAAATCCGCCCCCATGTAGCCGGTCGGGGCGGCGTCGGAGAGGAACAGCACCTGCTCGTCCGGCAGGCCCTCCGGCGCCTTGAAGCAATCGTTGTCGGCAAACGGCACGCGCACATACTGGGCGTGCGCACCGGCGTAGCCGCCGAACGCGTGGGTGTAGCCGTAGATGCCGGCGGTCGGATATCCGAAGACCGGCTCCTGTAGCTCGGGTTTGGGATGGGTGTTGTCGCAGAGCGAATGAAGCTTGTTCTTGCAGTACCAGCACTGGCCGCAGGTGATGAAGGACGGCACGACGACCCGATCCCCCTTCTTGACCTTCTTAACCTCGGGCCCAACCTCCTCGATCACGCCCATGAACTCGTGACCGATCACGTCTCCGGCCTTCATGGTCGGAATGTAACCATCGATGAAGTGCAGGTCTGAGCCACACGTGGTCGACATGGTCACCCGCAGGATACAGTCATGCGGGTTGGCGATCTCGGGATCCTTGACGGTCTCGACACGGAGGTCGTTGACACCGTTCCAGATGAGCGCACGCATGAGAAGCCTCCGTGTCAGCGAGGGTCGGGCCGAGCAGCCGGCTGCCGCTCGATCGTCGGGATCTCGCCGGTCTGGACGAGGGCCTTGAAGAAGTGCAGCGACTTGCTCGCGAGTGCTCCCGGTACCGTATCGTTCAGCATCCGGGTGGCGACGCGGCCGAGCATGCCGCCGGGCGGATCGAGGCTGGCGCGCAGGACCACCACCGTGCCGCGATTGCCGGCAGCGGGGCGGAAGCGCACGGACGCCTCCCGGATCAGGGCCCCGTCGTCTTGCGCCTCCCAGCGCATGAATTCGCCGGGCTGGTCGTCCGCCAAGCGCATCGTCCAGGAGCCAAGATCGTGTCCGGCGCTCCAGCGCGTCTGCCCATCGCCGGTAGGCTGGACATCTGCGAAGGGCGCCATGATCCGCCGCAAAGTGTCCGGATCGCGCCAGCGACGGTAGAGTTTGTCTGCCGAAACATCCTCGATGGTGATCGAGCGCTCGACCTCCGGCTCTAGTCCCACGGCCGACCGTCGATTCGGCGCCCTTCCGGTTCGGCTTCCGGTAGCGCTCATCTGAGCTCCGAGCAGACCGATGGCGGCGACGCCGACAGCGGTCGCCAGGGCAAACCCTATGATGCCAGAGCTTGAACGGTCGCCGAGGGCATCCTGTCGGCTCTGTCTGGGGTCCGACCGGGACCGCGCGGCCGCCATCCCTTGGGAGCGAACCGGACGATCACCGCGATCCCGCGCAAGAAGCCCCTCGTCTCTGTCTGCCATGGCACACCTGCTCCGGAGCTGTACCTTCGAAACTCAAACGCGGTCGGGACGAGCCAGACATCAATGCGTTGGCGGCAAGGCTTCACGGATCTTGAAACCGTGCGTCCACCGCGAAGATCAGGCTGGCTATGAATGACGTAAGTACGAACCGAGATAGCCGGCGCCCGTTTCCTGCGGGCGAACCCTTAGGGAACCTCCGGTCCGCGCCGATTTCTCAGGCTGAAACAGGACCTGATGCGCAGGCCAGCCGGATCCGCGTGAGGCCTAAGGATATGCCCGGATCGTCCCGCGCGACACGGTACCTCACTTTCGCGCTGACGAGGGTGGCCCGGCCGCCCGCCGGACCGGAGGTTCACCGTGAGCGATGCACTTTCGCAGGTTGACCGCGACGCCTGCGCGCGCGCGGCCTTCGCCGAGATTGAGGCTGTGCTCGATCGTCGGTGCCCCGAGATGAAGGGCGCCTTCTGGGCTGCCGTCGATCGGCACTATCGGCTGGATAACCCGCCTGGCGAGAGGTTCAGGACGGTGCCGCGGTCAAGCCCGGATGTTCGGTTGGCCGCGCGGGACGGATAGGGATCGTCCTACGGACATCTCGCAGGAACAGAGACGGCAGCGGCCAGTTCGCGATGGGAATGGCGCCAGCGGCGCCCCGGGCTTTGGGGAAGGCTGTTTATGCTGCCCGCCCTTGAACGCATGTCGGGCGTCCTCGTCATGGGGATCGTCCTCCTCGACGTGTTCCTCACCGTCCTCTACGCCCGCATCGGCACCGGGTTGATCGCCGAGCGCGCTGCCCACCTCACCTGGATCGCTCTGCGCCACGCTGCCGATTCGGTCGGTTCGCGAGGCGGCACGGTGCTGTCCTTCTGCGGCCCGGTTATCCTTCTGCTCTACGTCCTGCTCTGGGCTGTCGGCCTGACGCTCGGCGCGGGGCTCATCATCCATCCCGGCCTCGGCACGGGCGTTCAGGCGAGCAGCGGCCCAACATCCACGGACCTCGTCACCGCGCTCTACGCCGGGGGCAGCAGCATGGCGATCGTCGGCGCGAGCGACTTCAAGCCGACGACCGACGCCTATCGCGTCCTCTATCTGGTGAATTCGCTGATCGGGATGTCGGTCACCTCCCTGGTCCTGACCTACGTCATGCAGGTCTACGGCGCCCTACGGCAGCGCAACGCGCTCGGGCTCCAGCTCCACGTTCTCTCGGGGGAAACCTCGGACGCCGGCGCGTTGCTGGCGCGGCTCGGGCCCCGCGGACAGTTCAGCGCCGGCTACAGCCATCTCGTCGCGCTCGGTAACGCGATGGCCGCGATGAAGGAGACACACCACTTCTACCCGGTGCTGTTCTACTTCCGGTTCCAGCAGCCGTACTACGCGGTCTCCGCGCAGGCTCACCTCGTCCTCGACACGGTGTCGCTGATCCGCAGCGCGCTCGCAGGCGAGGAGACGGCGTGGCTGAAGGAGGCCGCGGCGGTCGAGGCACTCTGGCGCGTGGCTCAGACGCTGGTCGTCACGCTCGAAACAACCTTCCTGCCGGGTGATCCGCCGGGGGTGACAGCGGCCGATCCCGAGGAGCGGCAGCGGTGGCGCGCCCATTGGGAGAAAGCCGCATCCCGGCTCGCCGAGGAAGGCATCGCGGTCGCGCAGGAGGACACGGCGGCGCAGGCCTACCTGACCTTGCGCGCGCAATGGTCCCCACACATCGCGCGGCTTGCCCCCGCGATGGCCTACCGGAGCCGGGAGATCGAGGGGGGCGGATCGGAGGCACCCTAAGGGACGGGCCGGATGTGCTCACCCCGCGGCGACGGGAGAATGAGGCAACCATCCTGGAGGAAAACCGATGGAGACACTTGTCCCGATTACCGTGGTGGATGCCCTCGTCTCAAAGGTTGCCCGCGTCCCGCGGCACTCGGCTCCGCCGCTGAAAGAGGGCCACTCCGTCTGCGCCCTGGCCCGTAAGCTCGATGGCCTTGCCTCGCTGACGCAGCAGGATCGAGCGGCGCTCGAGGGCCTGACCGGCTATGTCCACGCGGTCGTGCGGCACACCGTCCTCGCAGAGCAGGAAGGCGTGGCCGACCACGCGCTCATCGTCTTCGCCGGCTTCGCCAGCCGGTATAAGCGCCGCGTATCCGGCCGCCGCCAGATCCTGGCCTATCTGGTCCCCGGTGATCTCTGCGACCGCGGTGCCCTGCACGGCTACCCGCTCGACCACACGATCGAGGCCCTCACCCCCTGCCGGGTCGCCAAGGTCCCGCGCCCGGTCTATCTCGACCTGCTTGGCCGGCATCCCCGCATCGCGCTCGCCGTGCAACGGGCGAAGCTCGCCGAAGAGGCGACGGCCCGCGAGTGGATGGTCAGTATCGGCATTCGCTCGGGCCGTGAACGCATGGCGCATCTCCTGTGCGAGTTGCTGGAGCGGCTGGGGGCGATCGGCCAGGTCACGGACGGCCAGTACCACCTCCCGCTGACGCAGGAGGATCTCGCCGACGCGCTCGGCCTCACGAGCGTGCACGTGAACCGCGTGTTGCAAGCCCTACGGCGCGACGGGCTGATCTCGCTGCGCGAACGCCGCCTGCGGATCCTCGCGCCGCGGCGGCTCTCTCAGCTCGCGGAATTCGAGGCCGGATACCTTTAGCGAGCGCTGGTTGGCTCAGGAGGCCCATAGCGCTCCGGTTCCCGCGCCTGCGCCGGGCTACGACCCAGACGGAACTGCGGGACTCACGCCGGCTGCGGTCGCGATGAGAACCGCCTCCGGCAGGGTGCGGGCGCCGAGCGCTTCCATGACCCGGGCGCGGTGGATCTCCACCGTGCGCGGGCTCAGGCCGAGGGTACGCGCGATGGTCTTGTTGGTACCACCCGCGAGCAGGCCCTCCAGCACGGCGCGCTCCCGTGCCGTAAGGGCTGCGATCCGATCCCGGGCCTCGTCGCGCCCGCGCGCCCGCTTCTCCCCATCGTGGATCTCGGCCAACGCCGTCCTCACGGCGAACAGCAGCTCATCCGGTACCCAGGGCTTTTCGAGGAAGTCGACCGCGCCCGCCTTCATGACGTGGACCCCGAAGCCGACGTCGCCCCCGCTCGCGCCGACCGCGACCACGGGCAGGTGCGAGCGCGCGGGTTTCAGCTCTCGGGCAACCACCAAGTCGTCAGCGTCGGTGAGATCGAGCACGACGCAGCCCGGCATCAGCGAGCCCATCACCTTGAGAAAGGCTTGGCCGCTCGCAAAAGCCTGCACCTCGCAATCGGCGGCCTGGAGGGCGCCGACGAGGTGGCGCCGAGCGCCGTCCCCGGCCGCGACCACGTAGGCCCGCAGACCGGTGTCGCCCGTGACATCCTGGGCGATCCCGCCCGCAGATCGGACGCACCCGTCGATCGCCGGGATCGGAAAGAAGGTATCACGGATGCAGCGCACGGCCTGGTCCGTGGCGCGCACGATACGGTACTTCAAAACCAGGGTTTCGCCGGCGCTCACCCGTTCCAGCGCCCGCGCCGCACCGTCGCGGTCCTCCGGATGGACGCTGGCGAGCCAACGCGCGATGTCCGGCATGTCTTCGGCGGGCATGCCCCAGACCTGCGTGAAGGCGGGGCTCAGATAATCGAGCCGCCCGCTCTTCAGGTCGGCGAGCCAGAGCACGTTCGCCGAATGCTCGGCGAAGCGCCGGAAGCGCTCCTCGCTGACGCGCAGAGCCGCCTCGGCCCGCTTCTCCCGATCGACATCCTGCACCACCACGATGGCGCCGCTGATCGCGTCGTCGACATTGTGGAACGGGGCGGCGCTCACGCGTGTCCAGCACTCGGTGCCGCTCGGGTCGGTGAAGACGAAGTCGATGCCCGGGACGACGGTTTCGCCCCGCAGACTTCGGCCACCCGGATACTCCGCGGGGTTCAGCCGTCGCCCATCCGGTGCGTAGGCCCGCCAGCGCTCGCTCGAGCCTGTCTCCGCAGAAGGGATCCGGTCGAGCGCGTAGCGTCCGAGCGCCCGGTTCGCCAGCGCGATGCTGCCGTCCGGGTTGACGAGGCCGACCCCGATAGGCAACTGGGCCAGCGTCGCTGCGAGACGATGCTCGCCCTCGCGCAGCGCCGCCTCGGCGCGTATCTGCCCGGTGATCTCCACCACGACGCCGACGAACGAGACCGGCCGACCATCCTCGAAGCTGGTGCGGCCGTGCGTCGAGACCCAGCGCTCGACGCCGTCGTGGATGCCGATAACGCGGTACTTGATGTGGTAGACGCCGTCGCCCGTCGGGTCTGTACAGCGCGCGACCGCCGCCTCGACGCGCGGGCGGTCGTCGGGGTGAATGGCGGAGAGCCAGACCTGTTCGTCGACGGGCGCGTCAGGGGGGAGGCCCCACAGCGCCTTCAGGCGCGCGTCCCAATCCAGCGTGCCGGTGTGCGGATCCCAGGAATAGGCCGAGAGGTCAACGAGGTCGATGGCGGCCTGGAGCCGGGTCTCGCTCGCGCGCAGCCGCGCTTCCGCGCGTTTGCGAGCCGAGATGTCCGTGCTGATCGTCGCGGCGCCGATGAGGTCTCCGTCCTCATCGTAGAGCGTGAAGGCGCGCCACCGGACCGTCGTCCCGGCACCGCCTCCGAAATTGCGGAAGCGCACCTCGCCCTCCCAGCGGCCCTCTCGCAACAGCGTCGGCAATGCGACATCGCGGATGACGGCTTGGTCGGCCGGGTGGAAGAAGTCCGGGATCGGGATGGCCGAGATGTCGTCGTCCGGCTGAAGCCCGACCATTTTGCGTCCGGCCGCGTTCAGGAAGACGGGTCTGAGATTCGTGTCGGCGATACCAATGAACACGCGGGCCTGCCGAACGACGGCCGCGAACAAGTCATCGAGCGGAGGCGCTCCCGGGAAGTCTCGCAGGCCGTCGAGGCTCGGGCCGCGCCGAACGAGCCTGTCGTCCTCCTTCGGTGATTTCACCTGGCGCACGTGAGCTTCGGCCTTCATCAGCGACGGCGGAGCACCGGTCCTGACGGACGCCATAGGCGCGAAGGCCTCGGCCAACGGCGATCCGTCGTCAATCAACACTATGAACCTTTATCCAGGCGGAAGATACAATTTATATTTGCGCATTGCGCTCAAGATGATTGTGTTCAACCAAACCCATTCTGCTCCGCGGGACCTAGGATTTTCAAAATTGTGTCTCGTATTCATTCAAAAATCGGTCATCATTTATTTTGATAGCACGCCGCCATACCTAAGCGGATGCGAAAAGCTGGCTGACCGGCGAGCCCCCGCAGGTTGCACAGGATATGCTACTTCAGGTCTGCTGCGTTGCCTTGTGCACCAAGGCCAGGATCCGCCCTCGCTCCGCCGGATCGCGGATGGCTGGGTAGGCGTTCAGCAAGGTCGTGCATGCGCAATCGTGGCCGCTACCGTCGGTCACAGCGTCGGCATCAATCCCGGACGGTGCGTCTCCAGAGGCAGGCGCGTCGTACAGCACCGCTGGCGACAGTCCCAGCGCGTCTGCGATGCGCTCACAATCCGTGTCGCTCCTGATGAAGGCACTGGCGGCGTGCAGGCGCCCTCAACGTCTTCCCACGACCCGTCCTCCTGGGGCATGGGCGGAGGTGACGTCCTCTGTCCCATGGCTCTGTCCCATGGGTTCTCCAGCCTCGGCGCACGAAACACATCCTGGAGGTTCCTCTAGCACAGGTTGCAATCGGCGGGGTAGGCATTACACATCGACGTTGCTGATCGCTCTTGGCTACCGCGGTCAGAGTCCAGGTACACTCTGAGCGGATGATCAATCTCTTAAACAATCATGGGCGGTGTGGTGACGAAGCTCAGGCTCATCGACGGGCAAACCTGTCCAACGGCGTTACAGCATGCACTGGATGCCTTGGAGGTGGCCGGCACCTGGGAATGGGATATCGCTTCAGACTTGGTGCGCACGGACACGTTCGTAGCGCTTCTCTTCAACGTTGATCCAGAGCTGGCCGCGATAGGACTTCCTTTGTCAACTTACGTCGAAGGCTTGCACCGCGACGACCAGGAGCATGTCCACGCTTTGATCCGTTGTTGCATCGACGAAGATAGTCCATTCGTCGCCGAGTACCGGGTTCTCTCAGCCGATGGCGTCATGCGATGGGTGCTCGACCGCGGCTCCATCATCCGCGACTCAGCCGGGCGTCCGGTGCGCGGGCGCGGCATTATCGTGGAGATCACGCGGTCCCGGACAGGCAGGCTTACTGCTCCCGCAGATGAGCCTAATCGTTTCATGCCACCCCTCGAGCGGGCCGTGGACCATGTCATGGCGGCCCATCGGGCGATCATCGATTTACAGGATCCAGCGCTGAAGGCCCAGGTCGACGCGCTCCTGCTGGCATTGGGACGCAAGCTGGCCCAGCAGGAGGTTCAGGAGCGGCGTCGATCCATGAATTGAACGCGCGCCGACGATCCGGCGTGATGGGGTCTGGCCGAAAGCGGAATATCCGCTTCGGAGCTCCGTTGGCTGTGAAACAGGCAGCCGCGTGCAATTGTTGCTTGCGACCGGTCCAGGCGGCCGAAATCTTGAAACGCCGCTTCAGTCCAAGCTGCCGAATCCGGCGGTCTCGCGCGTCCAAGCGAGCGACTGCTCGCTGAGGCTTATGCCGAGCCCGGGCTGTGTCGGAACGAGCATGCGCCCGTCCTTCAATTCCAGGCGCTCGTTGAACAGCGGCTCCAGCCACTCGAAGTGCTCGACCCAGGGCTCGCGCTGCATCGCCGCGGCGAGGTGGATGTGCAGTTCCATCGCGAAGTGCGGCGCGATGGTCAGGCCAGCGAACTCGGCGAGCGCCGCGACCTTGAGGAACGGCGTGATGCCACCGACCCGTGGCGCGTCCGGCATCAGGAAGTCGGCACCATTCTGGCGGATGAAGTCCCAGTGCTCGGAAACGCTTGTCAGCATTTCGCCGGTGGCGATCGGCGTGTCGAGGGCCGCGGCCAGCGCCGCGTGTCCGGCGGAGTCGTAGCAGTCGAGCGGCTCCTCGATCCAGACCAGGTTGAACCGCTCGAAGGTTCGGCCCATCCGCATGGCAGTCGGCCGGTCCCATTGCTGGTTGGCGTCGACCATGAGCGGGAAGGCGTCGCCCAGATGCTCGCGCACGCGGGACACGCGCCGGATATCCTCGGCCCAGTCCGGTTGGCCGACCTTCAGCTTGATGCCGCCGACGCCCTTCGCCCGCGAGCGGTCGGTGTTGACCAGCAACTCGTCCAAGGGCGTGTGCAGGAAACCGCCGGAGGTGTTGTAGCAGCGCACGGCGTCACGCTGCGATCCGAGGAGCTTGGCAAGCGACAGGCCCGCTCGCTTCGCCTTGAGGTCCCACAGAGCCACGTCGAAGGCACCGATCACCTGAACCGCGAGGCCGCTGCGGCTGACCGAGGCCCCGGCCCAGGCGAGCTTGTCCCAGGCCTTGGCGATGTCGTTCGGATCCTCGCCGAGGAGCGCCGGCGCGATCTCCCGCGCATGGGCGAACTGGCCTGGGCCGCCGGCGCGCTTCGCGTACCTGATCCCGAGGCCGCGATGACCCGCGCTGGATTCCACCTCGCAGAACAGGATCGCGATCTCGGTCATCGGCTTCTGGCGGCCAGTGAGCACCTTCGCATCACTGATCGGGGTCTTCAGCGGCAGGTAGACCGAGCGCAGCCGGATCCCGATGACGGTCTCGTCCATAGGTTCTCTCCGGGATGCGGTGGGGGACAATGTCAGCCATCCGGGTCTTCTACCGCATGCTCAAAGGCTATTGCGGAAGCGCACGGCGTCCGCAGGTCTTTCGGCGCGACGGCGGTCGGTGCCTCGTGCGAGACGGCATCGGGGGCGCGATCAGCGGACGAGGCAGGGCCTCTTCGGATCGAAGGTCCAGCCGGGGATCAGGAACTGCATCGCCGCCGCGTCGTCGCGGGCACCGAGGCCGTGTTCGCGGTAGAGGGCGTGCGCTCGCTCGACGGCGGACCAGTCGAGCTCGATCCCGAGGCCCGGCCGTTCCGGCACCTGCACGAGGCCGCCGCGGATCGCCAGCGGCTCCCGGGTCAGGGCCTCCCCGTCCTGCCAGATCCAGTGGGTGTCGATCGCCGTGACCTTGCCCGGGGCC
>NZ_JAKSYO010000208.1 GCF_022829635.1 Methylobacterium sp. E-066 | reverse complement strand
AAGGCCTAGGGCGCCGTGTACGCCTAAGCATCCGCCCCTGCATTCCGGGGGCCAGAAGCGTGGGCCGGAATGACGGCGTGGGTCATCGCGCCGTCGGTTCTGGCCTGATCGCTCCCCCGATCGTGCACCGCCGTCATTGCGAGCGCAACGAAGCAACCCGGGGCAGCGTGAGCTCCCAAAGGGTGGCGGATCACGGGGTTGGTCCGCTGCGCTCGCAATGACGATCCGGGCTGCCGGCACTGGCGACTCGGTCCTCCGCGTGGCACCAGCAAAATCCCAAAAAAAGGGATGTCGGATCGTG
>NZ_JAKSYO010000207.1 GCF_022829635.1 Methylobacterium sp. E-066 | reverse complement strand
CCCCGGAGCCCGCCCACACAGGCGAACAGCCAGCCCGGACCAGCCGCACAACCTTGGCGCGGGGTGGAGCAGCCCGGTAGCTCGTCAGGCTCATAACCTGAAGGTCACAGGTTCAAATCCTGTCCCCGCAACCAAATCTTTCTCGACCACTCGATCACCATCAAAAACCCGGTCCGCTCACGCGGACCGGGTTTTTCGTGTTTGGGCTCAGCGGCCCTCGCCGCCGAGGACCAGGCGCAGGGACCGGGCGAGCTCGTCGCGGCGGTAGGGCTTGTTCAGGACCGGCAATTCGCCGTGGCCGATCACTTGGCCCTCGTCGAGATTGGCGACATAGCCCGAGGTGAGCAGCACCTTGATCCCGGGGCGCACCCGCTGGGCTTCGACGGCGAGCTGCGAGCCGTTCATGCCGCCCGGCATGACCACGTCCGAGAACAGGATGTCGATCCGCTCCACGTCCCGGAGATGGCCTAAGGCCTCGGCGGCGTTGCGGGCGATGATGACCCGGTAGCGCAGCTCCTCCAGGCTCTCCACCGCCATGCCGAGCACCTGCTCGTCATCCTCGACCAGCAGCACGGTCTCGCCCTCGCCGGCGCGGCGCAGGGGAATCGTCCGCAGTGCGCCGGCGCCGGTCTCCTCGTCAGCCGGGTCGGTGGAGCGCGGGAAGTAGAGGTTCACGGTGGTGCCGGCCCCGACCGCGGAGGCGATGTCGACGAAGCCGTTGGCGCTGCGCGTGAAGCCGTAGACCTGGCTGAGCCCGAGCCCGGTTCCCTTGCCGACCTCCTTGGTGGTGAAGAACGGCTCGAACACCCGCTGAAGCTTGTCCGGCGGGATGCCGGCGCCGGTATCGGTCACCGAGACCAGCACGTAGGGGCCCGGTGCCACGCCCTTCTCGGCGACCGCGCCGGTGCCGAGATGGACGTTGCGGCTCGTCACGGCGATCCTCGTGTGGCCGGCGCGACCCTCCATGGCGTCGCGGGCGTTGACGATCAGGTTCAGCACCGCCGCCTCGAACTGGGCCGGGTCGATCCGGATCGGGTCGAGGGCGGGGTCGAGATCGAAGGCCAGCTCGACCGCGCCGCCGGCGGCGCGTTCCGCGAGCGGCTTGAAGTCTAGGAGCAGGCGGTTGGGGTTGAGGGTCTGCGGCCGCAGCATCTGGCGGCGCGAGAAGGCGAGGAGCTGCTGGGTCAGCTGCTCGCCCCGGCGGGCCGCGCCCATGGCGGCTTCCGCGAGCCGCTTGACCCGGTCGACCTGCTCCGGCCGCCGGAGCACCATGTCGAGGCCGCCGACGATGACGGTGAGCAGGTTGTTGAAGTCGTGGGCGACGCCGCCGGTGAGCTGGCCGATCGCCTCCATCTTCTGGGCCTGGCGCAGGGCCTCCTCGGTGACGTGCTGGTCGGTGCGGTCCATCAGGATGCCGGCGATCCGGGTCGCCGCGCCCGCCGCGTCGTACTTGACCTGCCCCCGCAGGGCGATCCAGCGCACCGCCCCGTCGACCCGGCGGATGCGGCATTCGAGGTCGAGCCGGCCGGTCTGGCCGATGGTCGCGAAGGCGCGCTCGACGCCGTCGCGATCCTCGTCGACGACATGGGCCAGGAAGGTCTCCCGGCTCCAGAACGATTGCGGCGCGTCGTAGCCGAACACGGCGTCGAAGCGGGGCGAGCGCCGGGACGCGCCGGTGCCATAATCGAGGTCCCAGGATCCCATCCCGGCGGCGTCGAGGGCGAAGGCGAGGGTCTCGTGGGCGGTCTCGACCTCCCGGGTCCGCTCGGTCACGCGCCGCTCCAGCCCCTCGTTGGCGAGCCGGAGCTGTTCCCGGTCGCGCTCGCGCTCCAGGAGACGCTCGCGCGCCTGGTACTGGCGGCGCCGCGCCCGCAGGGCGGCGGCGGTGGCGCTGACCAGGGTCTCGGCGTTGATCGGGCGCTCCAGCAGGACCACGTTGCCGAGCCGGGCGAGCAACTGGGACGCCCGCGGGGAGCGGTGCCCCTGCTGGCGGGTCGCCAGCACGATGAACGGGAAGTCCGACCAGGCGGGCTGCGCCTCGAGCCATGCGAACAAGGCCGGCGGCCCGGTATCCCCGAGGGCCTCCTCGGTGACCAGCGCCGCGGCGGCCCCGGCCCGGAGGGCGTCCAGCCAGCCGGCCAGATCGGCACAGATGGCGGCCTGCGTGCCGGCCCGGGCGAGCACCTGCTCGGCCACCGCGGCGTCGCGGCCGCGCGGCGCCAGGATCAGGACACGCGCCTCGTCCTGCGTCGACGCGGTCACCGGCCGCCGCCGCCCAGCATCGCCACCGCGCCGCGATAGGACGGCAGACCCGTGAGCACGCCCTCGAAATCGGTCAGGGCTTCACCGACCTGGATCCCGTGCGCCGACAACCGCATCTCGCGGATGGTGCGCTCGTGCGCGTTCACCCGGCTCTTCACCACGGAGAGGGCCGTGCGGACCTCGCCCCTGGCTTCGAAGAACCGGAACAGCAGGATCGCGTCGCTGAGATAGCTGAGATCGATATCGGTGCGGACCTCGCCGATCACCCCGTGCTGCCCCAGGACCAGCAGCGTCGTGACGCCCTGCTGGTTCAGGTAGCTCAGCATCTCGTGCATCTGCAGGATGAGGAACTCCTCGCCCGGCATCGCGTGCAGGTAGGCATTCAGGCTGTCGATCACGACGAAGCCGGACCGGCGCTCCTCCACGGCCTGCCGGACCATGCTGGAGAACTCACCCGGCGAGAGCTCGGCCGGATCGATCTGCGTGATCGTCAGGCGCCCGGTCTTGAGATGCGGGGTCAGGTCCATGCCCAGGGCGGTGGCGCGGCTGAGCAGGGTCGCGAGGCCCTCGTCGAACAGGTAGTAGGTCGTGGTCTCGCCGCGCTCCAGGGCCGCCAGCATGCAGCGGATGGCGGTGGTCGTCTTGCCGACCCCGGACGGGCCCAGCAGCAGGGTGTTGGTGCCGGGCACCAACCCGCCGCCGAGCAGAAGGTCGAGCGCGCCCGTCCCGGTGGAGCGCGTCTTAGCCTCGAACGGCGTGTGATGCTCGGCGGCGATCAGGCGCGGGAACACCCGGATCCCCCCGGTCTCCAAGGAAAAATCGTGGTCGCCACCCCGGTACTTGATGCCGCGCATCTTGACGATGCGCAGCCGGCGCCGCTCGGAGCCGAATTCGCGCAACGTCTGTTCCAGCGAGATCACCCCGTGGGCGATGCTGTGGAGCTGCAGGTCGCCGGATTCCGAGGTGCGGTCGTCGAGCATCAGCACGGTACAGGCGCGCCGGGCGAAGAACTGCTTGAGCGCCAGGATCTGGCGGCGGTAGCGCAGCGGGTTCTGGGCGAGCAGGCGCAGCTCCGAGAGCGAATCGAACACGACCCGCTCGGGCTTGAGCGCCTCGACCCGGGCGATGACCTCCCGGACGGTCTCGCCGAGTTCGATCTCGGACGGGTGGAGGATCGACTGCTCGCTGTCGGGATCGAGCCCCATCTCACTGACGAGTTCGTAGACCTCGATGCCGTCCAGCGACCAGCCGTGGGTCGCGGCGGACGCGCGGAGTTCCTGGCTCGTCTCGGACAGGGTGACGTAGAGCGTCGGCTCGCCGCGCGCTGCGCCTTCGCGCAGGAACTGGAGGGCCAGGGTGGTCTTGCCGGTCCCGGGCGTGCCCTCCAGCAGGTAGAGGCGGCTCGGGGTCAGGCCGCCGCAGAGGATGTCGTCCAGTCCGGGAATGCCGGTCGAGATCCGCGGCGCCGGGGCATCCGGGAGCGCCGTGTCGGTGTCGGTCATCGGCTCGCTCAACGCTCCCCCAAACGCAACGTACAGTCCGTGCGGCGCGCACGGTAACAACTGCGCCGTGCCGTGTCAGCGCCGAAGCCCGGCCGGCCCGCGGGACGGCGCACGGGCCTCAGGCTTCGATCATATCGCGGATGCGCGAGGCCAGGGCTTCGATCACGAACGGCTTGGTGAGCACCTGCATGCCGTCATCCAGGTACCCGTTGCCGACCGCGGCATTCTCCGCATAACCCGTGATGAACAACACCTTGAGACCCGGACGGGTTTCACGGGCGGCATCGGCCACCTGCCGGCCGTTCATGCCGCCCGGCAGGCCGACATCGGTGATCAGCAGGTCGACACGCGCGTCCGATTGCAGGACTTTCAGCCCGGACGGGCCGTCGCCGGCCTCGATGGCGAGGTAGCCGAGATCCTCCAGCACCTCGGTCACCAGCATGCGCACGGAGGGCTCGTCGTCGATGACGAGGACGGTCTCGCCCTGCTCGGCCCGGGGCGCCGGGGCGAGGTCCGGCATCGCGGACGCCGCGGAGATGTCGCCATGGAAGCGCGGCAGGTAGAGGCACACGGTCGTGCCTTGTCCGACCTCGGAATAGATCCGCACCTGGCCGCCGGATTGCCGGGCGAAGCCGTAGACCATGGACAGGCCGAGCCCGGTGCCTTGCCCGATGGGCTTGGTGGTGAAGAACGGGTCGAACGCCTTGGCGATCACCTCCGGGGTCATGCCGGTGCCGGTATCGGTCACGCACAGCGACAGGTACTGGCCGTGCGGCAGGTCGCGCTCGCGGGCGGTGCGGTCGTCGAGCCAGCGGTTGGCGGTCTCGATGGTGATGCGGCCGCCGTCGGGCATGGCGTCGCGGGCGTTGATGCACAGGTTCAGGAGCCCGTTCTCGAGCTGGCCCGGGTCGACCAGGGCGGGCCACAGCCCGGCCGAGCCGACCACCTCGATATGGATCGACGGGCCGACGGTCCGGCGGACCAGCTCCTCCATGCCGTGGACCAGGGCGTTCACGTCCGTGGGCTTCGGGTCGAGGGTCTGGCGGCGCGAGAAGGCGAGCAGGCGGTGGGTCAGCGCCGCCGCCCGCTTGGCCGCGCCCTGGGCTGCGGTCATGTAGCGGTCGAGGTCGGTCATCCGGCCCTGGCTCATGCGCGTCTGCAGCAGCTCCAGGCTGCCCGAGATGCCGGTGAGCAGGTTGTTGAAGTCGTGGGCGATGCCGCCGGTCAGCTGCCCGACCGC
Source organism: Methylobacterium sp. E-066 (assembly GCF_022829635.1). Classification (GTDB taxonomy): domain Bacteria; phylum Pseudomonadota; class Alphaproteobacteria; order Rhizobiales; family Beijerinckiaceae; genus Methylobacterium. Next base: position 81,685 of record NZ_JAKSYO010000207.1, on the reverse strand, counting down.
CTCCATCTTCTGCGATTGCCGCAGGGCCTCCTCGACCTTCGCGCGCTGGGCGGCCTCCTCCTCGACGCGCCGCTCCAGGGTGGCGTTGAACGCCTCCAGGGCGGCCTTGGCGCGCAGCTCCTCCTCGATGTTGCGGGCCTCGATGACGGTGCCGATCGGCTCGCCGCGCTCGTTCCGGATCGGGCTCGCGGTGAAGCCGACCGGATAGAACGAGCCGTCCTTGTGGACGAAGACCTCCTCGCCCTGCTCGCGCTCGTTCTCCGGGAAGGCCTGGTCGATCGGGCATTCGCACAGCGGGTAGGGCGATCCGTCCGGCCGGGTGTGATGCACCACGTCGTGCAGGGTGCGGCCCTCGGTCTCCTCCAGGGCGTAGCCGGTGAGCGTCTCGGCGGCGCGGTTCATGTAGCTGCAGTGCTGGCGGTCATCCATCAGGAAGATCGCCTGCGAGGTGTTGTTGAGGATGGCGTCGAGCCGGCGGGTGGTCTCGACCAGGCGCTCCTCGGCGGCCTTGCGGTCGTGGATGTCGGTGACCGAGCCGATATAGCCGTGAAAGCCGCCATCCGCCCCGAGGCGGGGCTGAGCGGCGTCGATGAACCAGCGATAGCGGCCGTCGGCGCCGCGCAGGCGGTACTCGACCCGGAACGCACCGTGCCGGGCGTTGGCGTCCAGGAACGCCCGGCCGGACGCCTCCCGGTCGTCCGGATGGACCGCGTCGAGCCAGCCGAGGCCGAGGCCGTCCGCTTCGCTCTGGCCGGTATAGTCGTACCAGCGGCGGTTGAGATAGGTGCAGGCCCCGTCGGGGCCGGCCATCCACATCATGACCGGGGCATGGTCGGCCATGTTGCGGAACCGCGCCTCGCTCTCCCGCAGGGCCGTCTCGGCCCGCATCCGGGCGGTCGTCTCCGTGCAGGTGCAGAACAGGCCGACCACCGCGCCGGCCTCGTCTCGAAGCGGCGCGTAGGAGAAGGTGAACCAGGTCTCCTCGTCGTAGCCGTGGCGGTTCATGACCAGGGGCAGGTTCTCGACCCAGGTCGCCTCGCCGGCCAGCGCGGCCGCGACGAACGGCGCGATGTCGGGCCAGATCTCCGCCCAGATGTCGGGAAAGCGCGCGCCCATCGCGGCCGGGTGCTTGCTGCCGAGGACGTCCCGGTAGGCGTCGTTGTAGAGGAAGCCGAGCTCCGAGCCCGCGGCCACGAACATCGGGAAGCCGGATCCCTGCATCAGGCTGACGGCGGCGCGCAGCCACTGGGGCCAGTCCTGCGGCGGACCGAGGGTCGAGGACGACCAGTCGAGCGCGCGCATGGCGGCACCGGTCGCGCCGCCGCCCGCGACGGCAGCCGGCCCGTCCCGGACAGCGCTCCCTTCGTCCGCGTGCCCCATCACCCTCGCCAACGCGGTCTCCTTCGCTCGCGTCCACGCCCGCCTCAACCGTGCGACAACGCCGCTGGGCGGCGGCCGTTCTCCGGGTTCGGCACGGTCGGTTGCCGAGAGCGGCCCTTGTGGTCCCTGCGGCTGGTGACGCCAAGTCCCCGTCCGGCATCCGGATACGGATCGGCGGACTTGCGCGCGCGTTAGGGGAGAAATACTGCCCGAGACGGCGTCCGCGTCGTCGCCTCCGGCTTTCGAGCCGGCCTGAATTTGCCGTGCGCCCCGTTCCGCGAGGCGCTATGCCCCTGAACCGCCCCGCCCCGGGCCTAGGTGAGGCCCGATCTTGGTGCACGCCCGCTCCCTCTTGTTCGTCGTCTACTGGACCGCCTGGACGGCCCTGTTCGTCGCACCGCTGGTCGTCCTGGCGCTCGCCGGCGCGCCGGCGCGGCCAGTCCGCACGGCCGCGCGGCTCTGGGCGCGCGGGGTCCTGGCGGGACTCCACCGGATCGTCGGGCTGCGCTACGTCGAGGAGGGGCGCGAGCATCTCCCGGCCGAGCCCTGCCTGCTCGTGGCCAACCATCAATCCACCTGGGAGACCCTGGCCTTCCTGGTGCTGGTGCCCGACGTGGCCATCGTGGCCAAGCGCGAATTGCTGGCGATCCCGGTGGTCGGCTGGTTCCTGCGGCGCTCGCCGATGATCGTGATCGACCGCGCCAACGGCACCCAGGCCCTGCGGGCGATCATCGAGGGCAGCCAGGCGGCGGTGGCGGAGGGTCGCTCGGTGCTGATCTTCCCGGAGGGGACCCGGGGCCGGGCCGGCGATCCACTGCAGTTCAAGCGCGGCGTGGAACTGCTCTACGGCCGGCTGCGCCTGCCGGTGGTGCCGGTGGCGGTGAATTCGGGCCTGTTCTGGCCCCGCGGCGCGGCCACCCGGGCCGGCACCATCGTGGTGAGCTACCTCGCCGCCCTCGCCCCCGGCCTGCCGGCGGCGGAGTTCCTCCGCTGCACCGAGGGCGCGATCGACCGGGAGCTCGACCGCTGGCGCCCGGCCGAGGCGCAGGGACGGCGCTGACAGACTCTGCGGCAGACGTCTCATTGCGGCGTCGGCGCGGAGGATCCGCGCCCTTCTGAAGCGTTTTGACCGTCTGGCGCCGTCCGGCCTTCGACCGGGCTCCCGCCGGGCCGTTGGAGCGGCTCCCCGTATCGGGCGGCCCGGGCCACACAGGGCAATCGGCTCCACAGCCAAAACCTCGGTACTCCCTACCGATGCCGAAGATTGCAACCCATAGTTGCACAAGCGGTTACGTCATGAAACCGGAGACGTTCATGACGCCCTCTGCTGCCGCAATCCTCAGCCCCGCCGCGCGCCGGCGCGTCGGCCCCGGCGCGCTCGCGACTCTCGGCATCTGACGGCCCGGCCCCCGCCGCTCCCGCGGCGGGGTTCTGTTCGGGTTTCCGAACCCGAGTCTCCGGGGAGACCGTCCTGTGACCGACGAAGGCGTGTTGCGTGTTGCCAAAAGCCGGGAATTCCGGGCCGCCGTGCGGGCCGGGCGGAGCGCCCTGATCACCGTGATGATCGTCAGCGGCCTGATCAACCTGCTGATGCTGACCGCCCCGATCTTCATGCTTCAAGTCTACGACCGGGTGCTGCCGAGCCGGAGCATCGCCACCCTGGTCGGGCTCGCCGGCATCGCCCTGATGCTGTTCGTGATCCAGAGCGTGTTCGAGGTGTTCCGCGCCCGGATCCTGTCGCGGTTCGGCCGCCTCGTCGACGAGCGCCTCGGCCCGCGGATCTTCCGGACCCTGCTGGCGCGCGGCTCCGAGACGCCCCGCGGCGACGACGGCCCCCAGGCCCTGCGCGACCTCGACACCGTCCGGGGCTTCGTGTCGAGCCTGGCGCTTACCGCCTTCTTCGACCTGCCCTGGGTGCCGCTCTACATCGCGGTCTGCTTCCTGTTCCATCCCTGGCTCGGGGCGGCGATCGCGGGCGGCGCCCTGGTCCTCTGCATCCTGACGGTCCTGACCGACTGGGCCTCCGCCGAGACCACCCGGGAGACCGTGCGGGTCGCCGGCGCGCGCCGGTCCTTTACCGACATGGCGCACCGGACCGCGCCGCTGCTCTGCGCCCTGGGGATGCGGTCGCGGGTGGCCGATCTCTGGCAGGTCCGGACCCGTGAAACCCTCGATGTCGCCACCTCCAGCAACGACCTCGCCATCGGCTTCGGCGCGACGGCGCGGCTGCTGCGCACGGTGCTGCAATCCGGGATCCTGGGGCTCGGCGCCTACCTGGTGGTGCGCGAGGAGGCCACCGGCGGGGTGATGCTGGCCGCCACGATCCTGTCGGCCCGGGCGCTCGCCCCGGTGGATCTCGCCATCGCCAACTGGAAGTCGTTCTCGGCCGCCCGGCAGGCCTGGGGCCGCCTGGTGGCGTTCCTGCCCCCGCGGGAGCCCGAGGCCCTGACGCCCCTGCCGGCGCCCCGGGAGAGCGTGCGCGTGACCGCCCTGTCGATCGCCGTCCCCGGGACCGACACCCTGGTCCTGCACGACGTCAACGTCGCCCTGGCGCCGGGCAGCGCCCTGGGGGTGATCGGCGCCAGCGGCTCGGGCAAGTCCACATTCGCCCGGGCGCTGGTCGGCCTGGCCCGGCCGGTCCGCGGGGTGATCCGCCTCGACGGCGCGGCGATCGACCAGTGGGATCCCGACGCCCTCGGGCGCGCCATCGGCTACCTGCCGCAGGACATCGCGATGTTCGACGGCACCATCGCGGAGAACATCACCCGGTTCGATCCCGCGCCCGACCCGGAAGCCCTGCAATCGGCCGCGAAGGCGGCGGGCGTCCACGAGGTCGTGCTGCGCCTGCCCGGCGGCTACGACGCCCGGGTCGGCGCCGGCGGGCTCGGCCTGTCCGGCGGCCAGCGCCAGCGGATCGCGCTCGCCCGGGCGCTTTACGGCGACCCGTTCCTGGTGGTGCTCGACGAGCCGAACTCCAACCTCGACGTCGACGGTGACCGCGCCCTGGCGGCGGCCGTGCAGGGCGTGCGCGCCCGCGGTGGCATCGTGGTGGTGATCGCCCACCGGCCGAGCGCGCTGGCGGCGGTCGACCGCATCCTGGTCCTGGGCGAGGGCCGCGTGCGGCTGCACGGGCCCCGCGATGAGGTCCTGGCGCAGCTGGGCGCCCTGACCCGGCAGACACCCGCGAGGGTCGCATGACGCAGGACCAAGCCTTCGACCCGACCCGGGAAACCCGGCGCTCGCTCCGGCGGCACGTCGCCGGCGTCGCCGCGGTGATCGTGCTGGCCACCGGCACCGGCGCCTGGACCGCCGCCACCGAACTGTCCGGGGCGATCATCGCCACCGGCTCCCTGGTGGTCGAGAGCAACATCAAGAAGGTCCAGCACCCGACCGGCGGCGTGGTCGCCGAGTTGCCGATCCAAGAGGGCGCCCGCGTCCAGGCCGGCGACCTGCTGGTCCGGCTCGACGCTACCACCAGCCGGGCGACCTACGACAGCGTCACCAAGAGCCTGTGGGAGATCGCCGCCCGCAACGCCCGGCTCGAGGCCGAGCGCGACGGCCGCGACGAGCCCACCTTCCCGGCCGAGCTCGCCGGGGCCGGACCCGAGGTCGCCCGGATCGTCGACGGCGAGCGCAAGCTGTTCCGGTTCCGCCGCGACGCGCTTCAGGGCCAGAAGGCGCAGCTGCGCGAGCGGATCGGCCAGCTGCGCGAGGAGATCAAGGGCCTGGTCGAGCAGGCCGCCGCCAAGGAGCAGGAGACCGCGATCATCGGGCGGGAATACGAGGGCGTCGAGGATCTCTGGAAGAAGAACCTGATCCAGCTGACCCGGCTCACCAGCCTCCAGCGCGACATGTCCCGCCTCAAGGGCGAGCGTGGGGTCCTGGTGGCCAACATCGCCCAGACCAAGGGCAAGATCTCGGAGACCGAGCTGCAGATCATCCAGCTCGAGCAGAACCTGCGCAGCGACGTCGCCAAGGAGCTGGCCGAGAACCGCGCCAAGGCCGCGACCCTGACCGAGCAGCGGATCTCCGCCCTCGACCAGCTCCAGCGCATCGAGATCCGCGCCCCGCAGACCGGCTACGTGCACGAGCTCGCGGTCCATACGAGCGGCGGCGTGATCGCGCCGGGCGAGCCGATCCTGCTGATCGTGCCGACCGCCGATTCCCTGGTGGCCGAGGTCCGGGTCGCCCCCCAGGACATCGACCGGCTGCAGACCGGCCAGGCCGCCGGCCTGCGCTTCCCGAGCTTCGACCAGCGGACCACGCCGGAGCTCAACGGCCGGGTCACCCGGATCGCCGCGGATGTCAGCGAGGACAAGCGGACCGGCAATGTCTACTACCTCGTGCGCCTGGGCGTGACCAAGGACGAGCTCGGCCGCCTCGACGGCGCCAAGCTGATGCCCGGCATGCCGGTGGAAGCCTTCATCCGGACCGCCGACCGGACGGTCCTGTCGTATCTCACCAAGCCCCTGGTCGATCAGGCGCGGCGTGCGTTTCGCGAGAAGTAGGCCGGTCCGGCCTCTTCGCCGCCGGGCCGGCAGGAATATTGCAACCCTTGATTGTACCAAAACGTGATCCGGCGGAACCGAGAGGCCAGCCCCGATGCCGATCGACCCCAAGAACCTCGCGCAGACCGCGACCCTGACCTACAGCGCCGAGTTCGACACCCTCGACCTCTGGAACGGGACATCGGGCCTCGACACGGCGGGCGGCCCGCAATGGGGCAGCTACGTCACGGCGACCGGAACGCGGCCGTTCAACCAGGAGCAGGAATGGTACGTCCGGGCCGATCAGTCCACGGATGGCAGTGCCGCGGCGCTGCCGAACCCGTTCAGCGTCCATAACGGCGTCCTGTCCATCACGGCGGCGCCGTCGGACCCGTCGCTGCTCCCGGAGCTCGGCGGCCAGCCCTACACGTCGGGGATGATCAACACCTCGCACAGCTTCAGCCAGACCTACGGCTACTTCGAGATGCGGGCCGAGCTGCCGGCCGGGCAGGGGGTGTGGCCGGCCTTCTGGCTGCTGTCGCAGGACGGCACCTGGCCCCCCGAGATCGACGTGATGGAGATGCTCGGGCACGAGCCCGACACGCTCTACACCAGCGTGCACAGCCTCGCGCCGGGCCAGACCCCGGGCAACCACACCCTGAGCCAGGGCGCGTCGCAGGTCGCCGACATGAGCGACGGCTTTCACACCTACGGGGTCGATTGGGGGCCGGACAGCCTGGTCTTCTACTTCGACGGCCAGGAGGTCTATCAGACGCCCACCCCCGCCAGCCTGGACAAGCCCATGTACATGATCGCCAACCTGGCGATCGGGGGGACATGGCCGGGCGATGCCGACGCGTCGACGCCGTTCCCGGCCCAGATGAACATCGACTACCTGCGCGCCTACCAGGCGAACCCGAACACCGGCACGAGCGCGAGCCTGGAGCCGGTCTTCCACTTCTACGACGCGTCCACCGGCCAGCATCTCTACACGGCCAGCACGGAGGAGCGGGACGCGATCAAGACCTCCCAACCGGCCTACGCGTATCAGGGGGTCGGCTGGGCCGCCCCCACCGGCTCCGCCGGCACCGCGGACGTGTTCCACTTCACCAACGCGGCGACTGGGGACACGTTCTACACGACCAGCACGGCCGAGCGGGACGGCCTGCTCGGCTCCGGCTCGGGCTACCACTACGACGGCGTCGCCTTCGAGGCGTACAGCGATCCCTCCGCCGCCGGATCGGCCGCGATGAACATCGAGCGCTTCGTCAACACCGAGAGCGGCCGCCATTATTACGCGTCCAGTGCCGCGGAGATCACCTCCATCGAGCAGGGCCACGCCGGCACCGGCTGGGTCGACGAAGGCCACGCCTTCACGCTGCACGCCCCGACCCAGAGCATGTTCGGACTGTAGCGGCGGGGGGGGCGGCCGAGGTACCGCCCCGGCCCGTTCCTGCGATTCAACCCATCTTCCTCGGAGGCGCAGGTTCGCGCTCTCAAGCGGGCTGGCGGATCCACACATCGGGTCCGTTAGCAAGCGCTTGCTGCACCACGCTTTTCCCCTCCCCCTTGCGGGGAGGGGCCAGGGGTGGGGGTGGTGCAGGATCGAACGTCACGGTGCCTTCTGAGCCACCCCCACCTCCAACTCCTCCCCACAAGGGGGAGGAGAGCGCGTCGCACCTTCCACCAGCCGATGTGTGAACATCGTAGCCTCTGCGGGGGAGGGAAGGCGCGGCGTCGCCCTCGAAGGCAGCCCGAGTGGATCACGATTGCGGCAGCAGGGGCCGAAAATCCCTGTCCTCCGTGATGTTTGCCCGATGCGGGGGAACAATGGCCGGGGCCGTCTTTTGTGCTAGCGGTTCCACCCGTCGGCCCGGCCCGGATCGTCCGCCGACCCCATCGTGACAGGAGATCGCTGTGCCCGCGGCGCGGAGCGCGACCATGCGCCAGCCCATACGGCCAGCGGCCCCGGCCCGCGGGATCGCTGGCGCATGCGCGTCCCGATCCTTAGCGGCTCCGGCATGACAGCCCGCGCCGCCCTGGACGTGATCGAGCATCTGCCGGGACGCTCGAAGACCGTCGACCGGATGATCGCCGGCCTCGCCGTGATCCTGGCGATGCTGGGCATCGCGGTGGGCGCCTCGGTCTATCAGCAGCGCGGCAGCGAGGCGGTGCGCCATGCCCTGGCGGTCGAGGGGCGCCTCGGCCGGGTGCTGTCGGCGGTCCAGGACGCCGAGACCGGGCAGCGGGGCTACCTGCTGACCGAGGACGAGAATTTCCTGCCGCCGTTCCGGGCCGGCCGGTCCAAGGTCAACGGCGAGATCGCCCGCCTGCACGACCTCCTCCGCGACGACGACAGCCAGCGCGCCGAACTCGACGGCCTGATCCTGCTGATCCGGGAAAAACTCGGCGAGCTCGGCACCAGCATCGACCTGCACCGGAGCGGCGACATCGAGGCGAGCCGGACCCTCGTCCGGGAAGGGCACGGGCGGCGCCTGATGGACGAGATCCGCACCGTCGTGCGCCGCATGGAGGCTGAGGAATCGGCCCTGATGGAGCAGCGCCAGGCGGCGGTCTCCCGGATCGCGCTCTTGATCTGGGCGGCGCTCGCCGGGCTCGTCCTGGTGCTGATCCTGTTCGCCGTCTCGGCCATGCGCGAGGCGGGGCGCCGCCGCCGGCTGTCGCGCTTCCTGCCGCAGGAGCTGGTCTCGCGCCTGGCCGACGACGACGGCAGCCTGCGGGCCGGCCGGCGGCAGCAGGCGGTCATCGCCTTCGTCGACATGCGCGGCTCCACCGCCCTGGCCGAGCGCCTGGACCCGCAGCAGCTTTCCGCCTTCCTGTCGGCGTTCCGGCGCCGGGTGATGCGCGTGGCCCGGCTGCACAACGGCGTCGTCGACAAGTTCATCGGCGACGGCGCCCTGGTGGTGTTCGGCCTGCCGGAAGCGCAAGCCGACGACGCCGCCCGGGCGGTGGCCTTCGCCACGGACCTGGTGGAGGTCATCGCCCGCTGGAACCTCAAGGGCGAGCACGACGCCACGGTGCGGATCGGAATCGGCCTCCATTGCGGCGAGGTGTTCAGCGGCATCATCGGCGAGGAGGCGCGCTACGAGTTCACCGTGCTGGGCGACACGGTGAACGTGGCCGCCCGCCTGGAGCAGGCGACCAAGGCCCACGGCGTCCCGATCCTGGCCTCGGAGGCCGTCCGGCGCGCGGCCGGCCCGGCGACCGCCCTCTGGCGGGAGGTCAGCCGCGAGCCCCTGCGCGGCCGCCGGGAGCCGATGGCCTATTTTTCCGTCGAGACCCCGGGCCCCGCCGCGCCCGCACCGACCCGCCTCCGCGACGCCGATCCGATCCCGGAACTGGCGCTGTAGCCGCGCTTTCGAGCTGCGCCGCCCCGCGGCGCGGCGTGACCCACCGAGAGGCCGATGCCGACCGACCTGTCCTGGCTGCTGCGCCGCGAGACCCTGCTGGCCGGCGCCGTCGTGCTCCTCGGCACGGCGGCCCTGGCCGCCTGGTATCTCCTGCAGGCGACCGTGCTCACCGTCGCGGTGGCGCCCCGGGACGGGACCGAGCCCGGCCTGATCAAGGCCTACGCGGACGCGCTGGAATCCGGCCGCACCGGACTGCGCCTCAAGATCCTCGCCTTCGACGACGTGCGCGAGAGCGCCGCCGCCCTGCAGGACGGGCGCGCCGATCTGGCGGTGGTCCGGCCGGACGTGCTGCTGCCGACCAACGGGCTCACCCTGGCGATACTGCGCGACCAGGCGATGCTCATCGCCTCGCCCGAGCAGGCCGGCATCAAGGATTTCCCGCACCTGGCCGGCAAGCGGCTCGGCATCGGCGCGCACCGGGACGCCGACATCTGGCTGCTCAAGAGCATCCTCGGCTATTACGGCCTGACCCTGGAGCCGGGGGCGGGGGGCGGCCCCGGCGACCGCGCCGTCGTGCTCGTGCCGGTGGCCGAGGACGCGGTGGCGGGGGCGATCCGCGAGAAGCGGATCGATGCCTTCATCAGCATCATCGCGCCCTCCGCCCCGAAAGCCCTCGATCTGGTCGCGGCGGTCCGCTCGGTGGCGCGGGGCGGCAAGGTCGAGTTCGTCGCCGTCGAGGACGACGACGCGGTGATCGAGCGCTTCCCCAAGCTCCAGGCGGTGGCCATCCCCGGCGGGCTGTTCGGCGGCCGGCCGAAGCTGCCGGCGGACGACGTGAAGACGGTCGGCGCCTCCTATCGCCTGATGGCCCGCGCCTCCTTGAGCCGCGCGGTGGCGGCCGACATGACCCAGCAGCTGTTCGAGAAGCGCACGGAGGCGGGCAACGCCACGGAGGCGGCGGATTACGTCCAGGCCCCGTCCTACGAGACCACGGTGGCGGCGACCAGCGCGCGGATTCCGATCCATCCGGGGGCGCTCGACTATTACGAGCGCGAGCAGCACGGCTTCGTCGAGCGCTACGGCGACACGCTCTACCTGCTCGGCGCGCTGGCCGGCGGCCTGGTCTCGGTCCTGGCCTGGATCCGGCAGCGCCTGGCCGGCCTGCGCCGCGAGCACGTCGACGAGATCATGGAGCGGCTCCTGGCGATCACCGAGCAGGCCCGGGCCGCCCGGGACCCGGCGGCGCTCGCCGGGCTGACCCGCGAGGTCGACCGGCTGGCCGGCGACGCGGTCCGCTACGCCCGCGAGCGAGCCCCGGACGCCGCCACGATGTCGGCCGTCGCCATCGCCCTCGACACCGCCCGGGCGACGATTGCGGATCTGCGCCCGGCCGCCGCCGCGGGTCAGCCCGGCACGCGCGCGGCTTCCGGGGCAGGGGGCGTTTGACCCGAAAGCGGTCGCGCTCGATCCCCCTGCTGCAAGTCCTGGGTCGCGTCGTGGACTGGCTCCGCAACCAAGTCGGCACGGGATATCGATCTCTCCTCCTGCGAGCCTTGGAGAAGTGATCGTCCTACGAAATGGCACAAAGATGCATTAAGCTTTCATTGACGTTCGAGGCGTCGCCGTACGAGTATGAGAGTGTGATCAGCCGTTGATGCGCGGCCGATATACGATGGAATGTCTTGAAGATCTTCGGCGGGCGGCCTGATCGATCCTCTTGAAACCCCGGGGCCATACGAACGCAGCGCTGAGCGTGCAGGGCGTGAGCGCGTCGCAGTCGGGATCGACGTCGCGACCGCGCCTTCGCCTCGGCGCCTCGGGTTCCGTGTCGCGAAACCCTGTTCATCTTCGACGGAGGCAGTCTTTGGCCGGCGTCATCATCCGATCGTCTCCCCTGGAGGCGGCCGCGCAACCGCTCCTGGAGGCGCTGGTCGCCGAGTATGACAGCCGCTACGGCACGGCCGGCCGTCCCGGGGGCGCACGGTCCGAGATCCTGCGCTACCCGGCGGAGGTCTATCAACCGCCGCTCGGCGACTTCCTGCTGATCGTCCGGGATGGAGAGACCATCGCCGGCGGCGCCTTCATGAGCCACGACGACGAGACCGTGGAGCTCAAGCGCATCTGGACCCGGGCCGACCTGCGCCGCCAGGGGCTGGCGCAGCGCGTCGTGGCGGCGCTGGAGGAGCATGCGGGCCGCCTCGGCTACACGCGCGCCTACCTGACCACGGGGTTTCGCCAACCGGAGGCGACCGCGCTCTATCGCATGCTCGGTTATCGGCCGCTGTTCGACACGGCGGCGGACCCCACCCTGTACCGCTCCCTACCGTTCGAGAAGCCTATCGGGGCGCGGGCCGGTCAGGCCGGGACTTCGCCGATCTATCCGCCCGCCGCCTCCTTCGAGGCGGCGACCGCCCGCGTCTTGGCCGTGAAGGAGGGGCAGGAACGCAAGGTGCTCGATCGCCTCGCGACGCGTCGCGCGACGGCGGCCTGAGCCGTATGACCCGGACCTCACCGACCCCGGACGGGGTTTGGCACCGGCGCCGAAGAGACGTGCCTCCCCGGAGGCCGCGCGCGTCGCGTCCCGCGACCATCTCTCGGCGTCGGCCATGACGGTGGGCCGTCCCCGACGCCTCAAGACCCTGGTCGGTGCCGCCAACGTCGTGGCCGCATCGAACGACGGCGATCCCACGATCGGCGTGAGGCGCGCGGTCGAACTCGCCCGCAAGGCGGAGGCCGAGCGGATCACCGGCCTCTTCACCGCCGACCTCCTGCAGATCGATCCGGCGGGCCTGGCCGGAACCGCCGGCGCGCAGGAACCCCTCATCGCGCTCGCCGCCCTCAGTCAGGCGACATCCCGGATCGGGCTGGTGGCGACCGTGTCGACGAGCTTCCACCATCCCTACAATCTCGCCCGGCAGATCGGCACCCTGGACCATGTCAGCGGCGGCCGCGCGGCCTGGAACGCCGTGACCTCCTCGGTCGGCGAGGAGAATTTCGGCGAGACGCTCCCCGGCCCGGAGGCGCGCTACGCCCGCGCCGCGGAGTTCATCGCGGTCGTCAACGCCCTCTTCGACGCGAACGCGCGGGATGCGGCCCACCGCAAGGACTCGGGTGCGATCGCCGTCGATCCGGCGAAGTTCCACCGGATCGCCCATCGCGGGGCGCACTTCACCGTCGCGGGGCCGCTGAACATCCCGCCGCTGCCGCAGGGGCGGCCGGTGCTGTTCCAGGCCGGGCAGTCGGAGGCAGGGGTGAACGTCGGGGCCCGCTACGCCGAGATCGTCTACACCGCCCAGCCGACCCTGGAGGGCGCCATCGCCTTCGCGACGGAGCTTCGCCGCCGCGCCACCGCCTACGGGCGCGGCGAGGCCCTGCCGCGCGTGATGAATTCCTTCCACGCCGTCATCGGCGAGTCCGAAGCGGACGTGGTCCGTCGGCTCCGGGAGAAGCACGCGCGGATCGATTACGAACAGGGCCGCCTCAAGCTCGCGGATATGCTGGGCGGCCAGGTCGACCTCTCGGGCCTCCCGCTCGACGCGCCGCTCCCCGCGGCGCTGCTGCCGGAGGTCGAGAGCATCGACCGCCGGCGCGGTCGGGTGGAGATCTTCCGGCGCTACGCCCGCCAGGGCCTGACCCTGCGCGCGCTGATCATCGAGGCCCAGGAGACCGGCCACTGGTCCGTCGCCGGCACCCCCGAGCAGCTGGCCGACGCCATCGAAGAGCGCTTCCGGGCCGGCGCCGTCGACGTGCTGACCCTGCATGGCCTGGGAAACCCGGACCAGGAGGATCTGCTGCTCAACGGCCTCCTGCCGGAACTGCGGCGGCGCGCCCTCATCGACACCGATTACGGCGGCGACGATTTCCGCTCCAATCTCGAGCTGCCGCCGCTTCCCGCACCGGCTGCTCGCCCGCGCGCCCGACGCGCCTGAACGCGGGACGCGCGGAGGGGCGAGGGGGCGAACAAGGCAGGCCGCCGGTCGAGAAATAATCTTTCGACCGATCCGGCAGCAAGCAAATCAAACCCCTAAAACACCGCTTATCTTTGGGATCGACTGTCGTTGACGCGGGCATGAACCGGTCGGAGAATTGCCGGGTCGGACGAAATGCTTAGCCGTTTCTTTGCGAGATCTTCTGCCGTGACATCCGCTGGGGCAGCAACGGTCAAGCAACGACGCGGCGGTTGTGAATTCCGGAGCCCGGACGGTCCCTTGTGCTGATCACGATCCTCAAACCAGCCCCCCGGTCACGGATCCGGCGTTCGGGCGTTCCGGCCTGCCGCCCTGCGCATCAGGCTCAGGCCTTCCGATGACCTACGCGCTCAGCCTGCTCGACAAGAGCCCCATCCTGGCGGACGAGCCGGCGGGTGTGGCGCTCCAGCGCACGATCGCGCTCGCACAGAACGCCGAGCGTCTCGGCTACAAGCGCTTCTGGGTGGCGGAGCATCACGCGAATCCGGGGCTGGCCAGCTCGGCGCCCGAGGTGCTGATCGCGTATCTGGCGGCGCGGACGCAGCGCATCCGGATCGGCTCCGGCGGCGTGCTGCTGCCGCATTACAGCCCCTACAAGGTCGCGGAGACCTTCAACCTGCTCGCGACGCTGGCGCCGGGCCGGATCGACCTCGGGATCGGCAAGGCGTTCGGGGGGCTGCCCGACGCGACCCGCGCCCTGCGGCGCCTGCAGGATCCGGCGCGCCCGCCGCGCTTCGAGGACCTGCTCGCGGAGCTCGACGGTTACCTCGCGGCCCGATCCGAGGCGGGGTCGCCGCCGGCCCTGCCGGTGCCGCCGTCCGCGCCCGAGCGCTTCCTCCTCGGCGCGAGTCCCGACTCGGCGCGGCTCGCCGCGGCGCGCGGCTGGCACTTCGTCTTCGCCGGGCAGCTCAACGGCGACCCGGGGGTGACCGAGGCGAGCCTCGACGCCTACGCGAAGGCGGGCGGCACGGGCGAAGTGCTGCTCGCGGTGACGGCCTTCGTGGCCCCGACCGCGGAGGAGGCCCGGGCGGTGACCGATCCGCTCAAGGTCGTCCGGGTCACCCTCGACGACGGCCAGAGCGTCAATCTCGGCACCGAGGAACAGGCGGCCGAATATGCCCGGCAGGCCGGCGCCGCCGCCTTCCGCACCGAGCTCCGCAGGCCGCACGTGCTGTCGGGCACGGCCGAGGACGTGCGCGGCGAACTCGACCGGCTGCAGGCCCGCTTCGGAATCCGCGAATTCATCGTCGACACGCCGCCCTCCGCGACCACCCGACGCCTCGCCTCCGTGACGCTGCTCGCGGGCGGCGCCTCGGCCCTCGCGGCCTGATCCCGGTCCGGAAAGCCCCGCCCATGTCGCAGACCCGTCTCACCTTCGGCCTGATGCTCCAGGGCGGCGGCAGCCACATGAATGCGTGGCGCCATCCGAGCAATCCGGTCGATGCCAGCGTCAACCTCGACCTCTTCATCCGCAACGCGCGCAAGGCCGAGGCGAACGGGATCGCCTTCGCGTTCGTGGCGGACGGGCTCTACATCAACGACAAGTCGATCCCGCACTTCTTGAACCGGTTCGAGCCGCTGACCCTGCTCTCGGCTCTCGCGGCCAACACGCAGAAACTCGGTCTCGTGGGGACGGTCTCGACCTCCTACAGCGACCCCTTCACGATCGCCCGGCAATTCGCCTCGCTCGACCTGATCAGCGGCGGCCGGGCCGGCTGGAACGCCGTGACCTCGCCGCTCGAAGGCTCCGGGCGCAATTACAGCCGGCCCCATCCCGAGCACGCGCTGCGCTACGAGATCGCGCAGGAATATCTCGAGGTCGCGAAGGGCCTCTGGGATTCCTGGGACGACGACGCCTTCGTGCGGGACCGTGCCAGCGGGCGCTTCTTCGATCCCGACAAGCTGCATACGCTGAACCACAAGGGGCGGTTCTTCCAGGTGGAGGGGCCGCTCAACATCCAGCGCTCGCCCCAGGGCCAGCCGGTGCTGTTCCAGGCCGGCGCGTCCGAATCGGGGATCGGGCTCGCGGGCCGGCACGCCGACGCGGTCTTCGCCAACCACGTGCCCCTGGAGGAGGCGCAGGCCCTCTACCGCGCGATCAAGACCAGCGCGGTGGCCCATGGACGGCGCGCGGACGACGTGAAGCTGTTCCCGGGGGCCGGCCCGATCGTCGGCCGCACGCGCGCGGAGGCCGAGGACAAGTATCAGGCGATCCGCGACCTGATCTCGATCGAGGACGCGCTCGCCTATCTCGGCCGCTTCTTCGACCATCACGATTTCAGCGCCTATCCCCTCGACGCGCCGTTCCCGGATCTCGGCGCGATCGGCCAGAACAGTTTCCGCTCGACCACCGACCGCATCAAGCGCAACGCCGCCACGAAGGGGCAGACCCTGCGCGAGGCGGCGCTCGAGACCGCGACGCCGCGCACCGACCTGATCGGCTCGGCCGAGGAGGTCGCCGACCTGCTGATTGCGCGGGTCGAGAATCAGGCGGCGGACGGCTTCGTGCTCGGCTTCCCCGTGATCGGCCAGGGCCTCGACGACTTCATCGAACTCGTGATCCCAGTGCTGGAGGCGCGCGGCGTCTACGACCGCACGCTGCCGGGTACGACCCTGCGCGACCATCTCGGCCTGCCGCGCCGCGCGAGCCGCTACAGCGCGCCGGGCGATGCCGCGCCGGTGCGGCAGGCCGGCTGAGGCGTCCCGCGATGACCATCCACGCAGCGATCGCCGAGAGGGGGATCGATCCGGGCATCCTCGCCTCGGTGGACGAGTTCGTCAGCCTCCGGCGCGACCTGCATCGGCATCCCGAACTGGCCTTCAAGGAGACGCGTACCAGCGCCCTCGTGGCCGAGCGGCTGCGCGGCTACGGCTACACGGTCACCGCCGGGCTTGCCGGCACCGGCGTGGTCGGAGTGCTCCGCAAGGGCTCGGGCGAGCGCCGGCTCGGCCTGCGCGCCGACATGGACGCGCTGCCGATCGCGGAGGCGACGAACCTGCCCTACCGCTCGGGGACGCCCGGGACGATGCATGCCTGCGGCCATGACGGGCACACCGCGACGCTGCTCGCAGCAGCCAAGCGCCTGGCGGATCTGGATTTCTCCGGCACGCTGACCCTGATCTTCCAGCCGGCCGAGGAGATCGGCGCCGGCGCGCGCACGCTCATCGGCAAGGGGCTGTTCGAGCAGTTTCCGGTCGACGCGATCTTCGGGTTCCACAACTGGCCGGGGGTGCCGCGCGGGCAATTCGGCTTCGTCACGGGCCCCGCCATGGCGGCGGTCGACAAGGCCGAGATCCGTGTCGTGGGCCGGGGCGGCCACGGCGCCTCGCCCCACGAGACGGTGGACCCGGTTGTGGCCGCCTCGGCCATCGTGCTGGCGTTGCAGAGCATCGTCGCGCGCAACGTCGACCCGCGCGAGGCCGCCGTCGTCAGCGTCGGCGCGATCCACGGCGGGGAAGCCTCGAATGTCATCCCCGACAGCGTCGATCTCAGCCTGACGATCCGCAGCTTCGATCCGGCGGTGCGCGACCGGCTCGAAGAGCGCGTCACGGCGATCACGCGGGGCATCGCCGAGAGCTACGGCGCGCGGGCGGAGCTGCGCTACCGCAGGGGCCTGCCGGCCCTGGTCAACCACGCGGCGGAGACGCGCTTCGCGCAGGACGTGGCGCTCGACGCCTTCGGTCCCGGCCGCCTGGAATCCGACTTCAAGCCGCGCATGGCGAGCGAGGATTTCGCCTACCTCCTGGAGGCGCGGCCGGGCAGCTACCTGTTCGTGGGCAACGGCGACAGCGCGCCGCTGCACAGCCCCCAGTACGATTTCGACGATGCGATCCTCGCGCCGGCCGCGAGCCTCTGGGTTCGGCTCGCCCGCGCCTTCCTGGTCTGACCCTCCCCGCCGCCCCTGCGATTGGATAAAGCCGCCATGTCCGATCAGTTCGTCTACACCACGCCGTTGGACCCGCTGGCGCGCCCCCTCGTCGAACAGCTCACCTGGGAGTACGTCACCCGCTACGGCAGCTATTTCGGTGATCCGCCCGGCGCCGAGATGAGCCGCTACCCGGCCGAGCTGTTCGCGCCGCCGGACGGGAATTTCGTGCTGCTCCTGCGGGACGGGCGCGCCATCGCGGGCGGGGCGTTCAAGCGCTACGACGACCACACGGCCGAACTGAAGCGGGTCTGGACGGACACGCAGTTCCGGCGGCAAGGCCTGGCACGCCGGGTCGTCGAGGCGCTCGAAGCGCAGGCCGGGCGACAGGGCTACGACCGCATCTACCTGACCACCGGCTTCCGCCAGCCCGAGGCCAAGGGGCTCTACCTGGACCTCGGCTACACGCCGCTGTTCGACGTGTCGCTCGATCCCGAGATCTACAAGATCCTGCCCTTCGAGAAGGCACTTCGCCCCCCGGCGGCGGTCGCCCAGCAGCTGGCCGTCGCGGTCGCCGCGTGCAGCCCCGCTTGAGTTCCGCCCCGCCGAGACGGTCATCCCAAGAGCCCCTGTCCCGAGAAAGCCTGCCATGACCTTCGCCAGCGACGTGGCGAGCCTGCCCGGGCCCGTCAGCCACCCGGGCTCGGCCCGCGATTTCAGCCGCGCCCGGATCGTCCCGGCGCGCTATCCGGCGCGCAGCATCGGGACGGTCTTCGCCGGCTTGGTGATCGCCGTGATCCTGCACTCGGTCCTCACCAACCCGCGCTGGGGCTGGGCGGTCTTCGCCGAGTGGTTCTTCGCCGAACCGGTCCTGACCGGCCTCGGGCGCACCCTGCTCCTGACCCTGCTCAGCATGGTCTTCGGCTTCCTGCTCGCCGGCCTCCTGGCCTTCGCGCGCATCTCCGGCTCGCCGCTGCTCGCCGGCCTGTCCTGGGGCTACGTCTGGCTGTTCCGCTCGGTCCCGCTGATCGTCCTGCTCCTGATCCTCAACAATCTCGGATACCTCTATCCGACGCTCTCGGTCGGGGTGCCGTTTACCGGGATCAGCTTCGGGTCCTGGCAGACGACCCAGCTGATCACGCCGTTCCTGGCGGCGGTGCTCGGCCTCACCCTCCACACCGCGGCCTTCTCGGCGGAGATCGTGCGCGGCGGCCTCCTCTCGGTCGACCAAGGCCAGCTCGAAGCCGCCGCGGCGCTGGGGCTGCCGTGGCGCCGGCAGATCACCCGCATCGTGCTGCCCCAGGCGATGCGCTCGATCCTGCCGGCCGCGTTCAACCAAGTCACCGAAATCACGAAATACACCTCGGTCGTCTACATCCTGGCGCTGCCGGATCTGTTCTACACGGTCCAGGTCATCTACCGGCGCAACCTCGAAGTCATCCCGCTGCTGATGGTGGCGACGGTCTGGTACCTCGTCATCCTGACCGTGCTGTCCTTCGTCCAGCGCCATATCGAGCGCTACTATGCCCGCGGCGCGCTGCGCGAGCCGCCACCCTCGCTGATCGCCCTGGCGCTCAAACGGATCCGGCGCGCCAGCGACGAGGCCGGCCGGGCCTCCGCCACCGCGGACGCCGTGGCCGCCCCGGTCCCACGGTCCAGCCTGTTCGCGGCCGGCGGCGAGATCCGGATCAGCGGCGTCTCCAAAAGCTTCGGCGCGCTCAAGGTGCTCGACGACGTCAGCCTCGCCCTGCGGCCCGGCAGCGTGACCGCGATCATCGGCCAGTCCGGCTCGGGCAAATCGACCCTGCTGCGGGCGATCAACCACTTGGAGCGGGTCGATCAGGGCTTCATCGCGATCGACGGCGAGCTGATCGGCTACCGGCAGGACGGCGACGCGCTCCACGAGCTCAAGGAGAAGGACATCCTGAAACGACGCGTCGATGTCGGCATGGTGTTTCAGACCTTCAACCTGTTCCCCCACCTCACGGCCATCGAGAACATCATCGAGGCGCCCATGACGGTGCGCGGCGTGCCCCGCGCGCAGGCGCTCGCCGAGGCGCGCGAGCTTCTGGCCCGGGTCGGCCTCGCCGCGAAGGCCGACGCCTATCCTCGCCAGCTCTCGGGCGGCCAGCAGCAGCGGGTCGCCATCGCGCGCGCCCTCGCGCTCAAGCCGAAGGTGCTGCTGTTCGACGAGCCGACCTCGGCCCTCGACCCCGAACTCGTCGGCGAGGTGCTCGACGTGATCAAGGAACTCGCCCGCTCCGGCACCACCCTGGTGATCGTGACCCACGAGATCGGCTTCGCCCGCGAGGTCGCCGACCACGTGGTGTTCATGGAGGACGGCCGCGTGATCGAGCAGGGACCGCCACACCGGACGCTCACGGAGCCGGACCATCCGCGGACCCGGGAATTCCTCGCCAAGGTTCTCTGACCCCTCTCGAAAAGGCTCTCGACCGTGCTCACCCGCCGCAGATCCCTCGCCCTCCTCGCCGCCGCCACCTCGGGGGCGCTCGTGTCCGGCCGTGCCCGCGCCGTGGAGGCGTTCGACTTCTCCCCCGAGCAGCCCGGGCGGGTGCGCGCCGCCCGCGACGAGGAGGCGATCCGGCTCATCGCCAAGGACGCGCGCTTCGCCCAGGACGGCGTGTTCACCGTGGCCAACAATGGCGGCCGCTTCCCGTTCGGCGGGTACGCCACCGACACCAAGACGATCATCGGGTCCGAGCCCGACATCGCGCAGCTCGTCGCCGACGCGCTCGGCCGCAAGCTCGAGATCGTGCCGGTTTCCTGGTCCGACTGGCCCCTCGGCGTCATCTCGGGCAAGTACGACGCGGTCATCTCGAACGTCACCGTCACCGAGCAGCGCAAGGAGAAGTTCGACTTCTCGACCTACCGCAAGGACCTGCTCGGCTTCTATGTCCGGAAGGACAACCCGATCGTCATCCGCGAGCCGCGCGACGTGGCCGGCCTCCGGGTGATCGTCTCCGCCGGCACCAACCAAGAGCAGATCCTGCTCCGCTGGAACGACCAGAACGTGAAGGCCGGGCTCAAGCCGGTCGAGTTCCAGTATCACGACGACGACGTGGTGCTCTACCTCTCCATCGAGTCCGGCCGGGCCGACGCCTATCTCGGGCCGAACGCGCTCCTGGGCTTCAAGGCGGCGCAGGAGGGCAAGACCCGGCTCGCCGGCAATTTCAGCGGCGGCTGGCCGGTGCTCGCCGAGATCGCGGTGACGACGCGCAAGGGCGCGGGCCTCGCCGAGGCGATCACGCACGCGATCAACACCCAGATCAAGAACGGACACTACGCCCAGGCGCTGGCGCGCTGGAACCTCTCGGCCGAGGCCATCGAGGAATCGCGCACCAACCCGCCGGGCCTGCCGCGGACCTGACCGGCGGGCCGCCGCCAAGACCGGGAACCGGAGGCTTTCGATGATTCCACGGTGGATGCGCCTGTCGCTCGTCCTCGGCGCGCTGTGGGCGGGCCCTCTCGCTGCGGCGGAGGGGACAACGGGGCCTTTCGATCTCGGGCCGGAGCAGCCGGGCCGGATCCGGGCCGAAAAGGACCCGGCCGCGATCGCGCGCCTCCCGAAGGATTACCGGTTCGCCGAGCCCGGCGCCTTGACGGTGGGGATCACCCCGGGCGGGCCGCCGCTCGGGAGCTACGCCACCGATGCCAGGACCGTGGTCGGGGCGGATCCCGACTTCGCCCAGCTGATCGCCGACAGCCTCGGCCTGCGGCTCAAGCTCGTTCCCGTGGCCTGGGAGGATTGGCCCCTCGGCCTGACCGCCGGCCGGTACGACGCGGTGATCTCGAATGTCGGCGTCACCGAGCAGCGCAAGGAGAAGTTCGACTTCACCACCTACCGACAGGGCCTGCACGGCCTGTTCGTGAAGGCCGACAGCCCGATCACGCGGATCGCCGAGCCAAAGGACGTGGCTGGCCTCACCATCAGCGTCGGCGGCGGCACCAACCAAGAGCGTATCCTGGTCGAGTGGGACAAGCAGAACCGCGCGGCGGGGCTCAAGCCCCTCGAGTTGCAGCTGTTCGACGACGAGGCCGCCCGCCTCGTGGCCCTGCGCTCGGGCCGGGCCGACGTGATCGTGCAGCCGCACGCGCAACTCGTGTTCGTGGCCGCGCGCGACAAGGACATCCGGCAGGCGGGCACGCTCAGCGCCGGCTGGCCGCTGACATCGGATGTCGCGATCGCGACCCGCAAGGGCAGCGGCCTGGTCGACGCGCTGACGCTCGCCACCAACGACCTGATCGCCAACGGCACGTATGGCCGGGCCCTGGCCCGCTGGGGCTTGGAGGAGGAGGCGCTGCCGCGCTCCGAGACCAACCCGCCCGGCCTGCCGAAGTTTTGAGCGATGGCGCAGGCTTCGATCCGTCAGATCGCCTTCCTGACACCGGGCAGTTACGACGATGCCGATCCGCGCGCCGGGCTGGAGCAGACCCTCGACCTGTTCGCCACCGGCGAGGCCCTCGGCTTCGACGGCGCCTGGGTGCGCCAGCGCCACCTCGAACCCGGCATCTCGTCGGCGGCGACCTTCCTGGCGGCCGCGACGCAGCGCACGCGCCGGATCGACCTCGGCACGGCCGTGATCCAGATGGGCTACGAGAACCCGTTCCGGCTCGCGGAAGACCTGTCGCTGGTGGACATCCTGTCCGGCGGCCGGCTCCATGTCGGCTTGAGCGCCGGGCCGCCGGCCTATGGGGCGCTGCTCGGCGACCGCTTCCTGGATGGCGATCCGGCGCGCGTCGATCACACGCATCGCCGCGTGGCGCGGCTCGCCGCCAATCTCGACGGGGACTGGCTCGGGGAGCCCGACACGCGGATCACCTCGGCGGCCGGCACCCACCGGCCCCGGCTGCGCCCGCACGCGCCGGGGCTGCGTCAGAGGCTGTGGTACGGCGGCGGCTCGCTGCGCTCGGTCCGCTGGGCCGCCGAGAACGGCTTCCATCTCCTCATCGGCAACATCAACACAGCGGAGGAGCGGGACGGCTTCTTCGCGACCCAGGCCCATCACGTCGAGATCTTCCGCGCCCATTGGCGCGGCGTCGGCACGCCGCGGATCGCGCTCGGCCGGGTGATCGTACCCCTCGACGGCGCCGACACGGCGACCCGGGCGCGCTACCGCGACTATGCCGCGAGCCGCCACGCCCGCACTCGCGCGCCGCAGGGCGAGCGGCGAACCCAGTTCGCGCCCGATCTCGTCGGCACCGCGGCCGAGATCGTCGAGCGGCTGCGCGCCGATCCGATCCTGCCCTTCGCCGATACCCTGCGGCTGGAGCTGCCCTACAGCTTCGCCCCCGACGCATACCGCCAGATCCTGGCGGACTTCAGGACCCTGATCGCGCCGCAGCTCGGCTGGGGCGTGGAGGCGGCCGCATGATCGGCCCGCATCGATCGCAACTCCGGGCAGAGGGGCCCCGACGGACAGCCATGACCAACCTGCGTGACGATGCTCCCCATCCGGCCCCGGGCCGGCCCCTCCGGCGCCCCGCCATCCTGGGCCGGCTCGGCATGCTCGCGGCGGCCGCCGTCTGTCTCCTCGGCGCCGCGGCGCGGGACTGCCGGGCGGACGGGCCGGTCCAGGGCGGGACGCTGACGGTCGGCCTCGCCTCCGACACGGCGATCATCGATCCCTCGATCACCGGCAGTTCGATCACCGCCCTGATCACCCGGCACGTGGTCGATTCGCTCGTCGGTCAGGCCGAGGACAAGAGCTTCACCCCCTGGCTCGCCGAGCGCTGGGAGGTGAATGCTGACAACACCGTCTACACGTTCCATCTGCGCCGCGGCGTGACCTTCAGCGACGGCACCCGGCTCGACGCCGAGGCGGTGGCGTTCAACATCAACCGCATCCTCGACCCGAAGACGACGTCGAGCTACGCCAAGTCCCTGCTCGGCCCGCTCGATACCGTGGCCGCCCCGGACCCCGACACCGTCGTGTTCCGGTACAAGCAGCCCTTCGTGCCGCTGCTGCAGGGCCTGAGCCTGCCCTATCTCGGCATCCAGTCGCCGACCTACCTGCGCGACGCGCGCAGTACCACGAACACCGTCGTCGGCTCGGGCCCGTTCATCCTCGAACGCTACGTCAAGGGCAGCGGCAGCCAGCTGGTCCGGCGCAAGGATTATGCGTGGGGGCCAGGCTTTGCCGCCCATACCGGGCCGGCCTATCTCGACGCCATCGCGTTCCGATACCTGCCGGAAGCCGCGGTGCGGCTCGGGGCGCTCACGAGCGGCCAGATCCAGGCGATCGACGAGGTGCCGCCGGCGAATTTCCGCGCGGTCCAGGCGGATCCGCGCCTGCGCGTCGTCACGCGCGAGAACCCGGGGGTGAACTGGTCGCTGTTCCTCAACACCAGTCGCGGCCCCTTCGCCGATATCCGGGTCCGACAGGCCTTCCAGAGCGCGATCGACATCCCGCCGCTGGTCAAGGTCGCCTTCTTCGGCAGCCTGAAGCCCGCCGACAACATCCTCGGCCCCGCGACCCTCCATTACGATCCGGCGGTGGCGCACAGCTGGGGCTTCGATCCGCAGCGGGCGGCGCGGCTGCTCGACGAGGCCGGCTGGACGCGGACGGACCCGGAAGGCATCCGCACCAAGGCCGGGGCACGGCTCGCCGTCCGCTTCGTCTACGACGTCGCCTTCTCGGGGGCCGACAACCTCACGCTGGTCCAAGCCGTCCAGTACGCGGTGAAGAAAGCAGGCTTCGATCTTCAGCTGGATCCGCTCGATGCGGGCGGGTTCACGGCCCGGACCGCCGCCAACGACTACGACATGGCCTCGATCTACTATGTCCGCCCCGAGCCGGATATCCTGCGCACGGTCTTCCACGCGGCCTATATCCCGCCCAACGGGGCGAATTTCTCCCGCGTCACCGCCCTCGACGCGGCGCTGACGCAGGCGGTCGGCGCGCCCGACGCGGTGCGCGGGGGCCTCTACCGGCAGGTCCAGGCCGAGATCATCGGGTCCGCCTACGCGGTGCCGCTCTACGTGCCGGCGTTCCAGCTCGGCGCGTCGAAGCGCCTGAACGGCATCAGCTGGACAGCGAACGCCAAGCCGAGCTTCTACGATGCCTGGCTCGCCCCGTAGCCGAACCGCCCCGGCCGGGCTCGTCGTCGCGCTGCAGCGCCTCGGCGTGATCCTCAGCGTGCTCTGGGCGGCCGCGACGATCGCCTTCGTCGCGATCAAGGCGATTCCGGGCGATCCCGTCGCCATCCTGACCGGCGGCGAGAACGTCGTCGACGCCGCGGAGCGGGCCGCCCTCGTCGCGCGCTACGGCCTCGACCAGCCCCTGGCCGTCCAGTACGCCCGCTACGTCGCGCACGCGCTCGCCGGGGATTTCGGCCAGAGCTACCAGTATCGGCTGCCGGTGATCACGGTCATCGCCGAAGCCGCAGGCCCGACGCTCCAGCTCGCGGGCGCTGCCATGGTCCTGGCTCTCGGCCTCGGCCTCGCGAGCGCCCTGGTCTCAGCCGGCCGCCGCGGATGGCTGCGCGGCGTGCTCTCCGGCCTCGAACTCGTGGTGCTGAGCACGCCGGTCTACTGGTTCGGCCTGCTGCTGATCGTGCTGTTCAGCTTCACCCTCGGCTGGTTTCCGATCATCGGCGGCGACGGGATCCCGGCGCTGGTCCTGCCGGCGGTGGCGCTCAGCCTGCCGCTGGCCGCGCTTCTCGCGCAGGTGCTGCGGGACGGGCTGGAGGAGGCGCTGGCGCAGCCCTTCGCGCTCACGATCCGGATGCGCGGCGTCGGCGAGGCGGCGCTGCGCCTGCGCCACGCCCTGCGGCATGCCGCGCTCGCCGCCTCGACGCTGGCCGGCACGCTGTTCGCCGGCGTGCTCGGCGGCTCGATCCTGACCGAGACGGTGTTCGGTCGCTCCGGCATCGGCCAGATCACGATCCAGGCGATCCGGACCCGGGACATGCCGCTCCTCCTCGGCCTGGTGATGCTCTCGGCGCTGGCCTCGGTGCTGATCAATCTCTCCCTCGACGCCCTGTACCGGCGCATCGATCCGCGCCTGAGGCGGGCCGCGCCATGACCGACATGCTCGCGATCATCGACCGGCTCCGCCCCGATCGCGGCTCGCCCGCGCCCTGGCATAGGCCCGGCCTCCTCGTGCCCCTCGTCCCCGTGCTGCTCCTGGCCGTCGCCACCGCCGCGCCCGGCCTGTTCACCGGGCTCGCCCCCGACGCGATCGACACCGATGCGATCCTGGCGCCCCCCGGCCCGGCCCACGGGTTCGGGACCGACCAGCTGGGCCGGGACGTCTTCGCCCGGGTGGTCCACGGCACGTCGCTGTCCCTGACCATCGGCCTCGGCGCGACGCTGGTCGCCTGCGCGGGCGGCGTGCTGCTGGGACTGGCGGCGGCGCTCGCCCCGCCGGTCGTGCGGGCGATCCTCGTGCGGCTGATCGATGTCTTCCTCGCCTTCCCCGAGATCCTGCTCGCGCTCCTCGTCATCGTGGCCCTGGGGCGCGGACCGGCCAACACCCTGCTGGCGGTGGGTCTTTCGAGCATCGCCGGCTATGCGCGGCTGGTGCGGTCGCAGGTCCTGCAGGTCGTCCGGTCCGGCTATGTCGAGCACGCCGTGGCGCTGGGCGAGCCGCGCCGGACCATCATCCTCCGTCACGTCATCCCGAATGCGACCCGGCCGCTCGTGGTGGTGGCGACCATCGGCCTCGGTCATGCGGTCCTGACCGCCTCGGCCCTGAGCTTCATCGGGCTCGGCGTGGTGCCGCCGGTGGCCGAGTGGGGTGCGCTGCTGGCCGACGGCCGGAACTACCTCGACACGGCGCCCTGGATCAGCGTCCTGCCGGCGACCGTCGTCGCGGTCTCGGTGATCGCCATCACGATCCTCGGGCGCGGGCTGCAAGACCTGCTGGCCGGGAGCGACGGCTCGTGACCGGCGCGGGCGCCGATCCCCGCGATCCGGTTCTCCGGGAGGAGGCTCGGTCCACCCCCGTCCTCGCGGTCGAGGGGCTGCACGTCGCCTTTCCGGGCCGGAGCGGTCCGGACGAGGTGGTGCGCGGCATCTCCTTCACGATCAGGCCGGGCGAGGTCCTGGCGCTGGTCGGCGAATCGGGATCGGGCAAGTCGGTCACCGCCCGGGCCCTTGTCGGGCTGGCGGGGGCCCGCGCCCGGATCCGGGCCGAGGCGCTGCGGCTGACCGGCCACGAGGGCCGGGCCCTCGACCTGCTCGGCCTCTCGGAGCGCCGGTGGCGCGCCGTCCGCGGCCGGCAGGTCGGGTTCGTGCTCCAGGATGCCCTGGTCTCCCTCGATCCGCTGCGCAGGATCGGCCAGGAGGTCGCCGAGCCGATCCTCGCGCATCGCCTGCTGCCCCGGGACGCGGTGGCGGGGGAGGTGCAGGCCCTGCTCGCCCGCGTCGGCATCCCCGACCCCGCAATCCGGGCGGCGCAATACCCGCACGAACTCTCCGGAGGCCTGCGGCAGCGGGCGCTCATCGCCTCGGCGCTGGCAGGCCGTCCGCGTCTCCTCATCGCCGACGAGCCGACCACCGCCCTTGACGTGACGATCCAGCGCCAGATCCTGGCGGTCTTCGCGGATCTGGCCCGGGCCGGCCACGGGCTGCTGCTGATCACGCACGACCTCGCGGTCGCGGCCCAGGTCGCTGACACGATCGCCGTGATGCAGCACGGCGCGATCGTCGAGGCGGGTCCGGCCCGGGCGGTGCTGGCCGATCCCCGCCACGCCTATACCCGCCGCCTGCTGGCCGCGGTCCCGGGGCCCGAGACGCGCCAGAGCTGGCTGTCCAGAGCCGGCCCCCGCCCGGAGCGGGCGCGGGATCCTCGTCCGGCCGAGCCCATCCTCGAAGTCCGCGACGTCGCCGTCCGGTTTTCCCGCCCGGGCGGGGCGGTCGATGCCCTGGCCGGGGTCTCGCTTCGGGTGCGGCAGGGCGAGACCTTCGGCATCGTCGGTGAATCGGGCTCGGGGAAGACCACCCTGGGCCGGGTCGTCCTCGCCCTTCAGCGGGCGGATCGCGGCGAAGTCCTGTTCGAGGGGCGACCCTGGAGCACGCTACCGGAGCGGAGCCGCCGACCGTTGCGCCCACGGATCCAGACCATCGTCCAGGATCCTCTCGGCTCGTTCGATCCGCGCGACACCGTGCGGCGGATCCTCGAACAGCCCCTGCGCCTGCAGCCCGGCCTCGCCGCCGGCCAGCGCGCCGCGCGGGCGGCCGAACTGATGGCCCTCGTCGGGCTGCCCCGCGAGATGCTGGCGCGGCGACCGAGAACGCTCTCGGGTGGCCAGCGCCAGCGCGTGGCGATCGCCCAGGCCCTGGCCGGCCAACCCGACCTCCTCGTCTGCGACGAGCCGGTCTCGGCCCTCGACGTCACGACCCAGGCCCAGATCCTGGACCTTCTGGCCGACCTTCAGCACCGCTTCGGCCTGACCCTCCTGCTGATCTCGCACGATCTCGGCGTGATCCAGCACATGAGCGACCGCGTCGCGGTGATGAAGGATGGCCGGATCGTCGAGACCGGCCCGGTCGAGGACATCTTCGCGGCGCCCGCGGATTCCTACACCCGGCGCCTTCTGGCGGCGCTGCCCGCGCTGCCGGCCCGCGCGGCGCCGGACGCGGCCGCCGAACCGATCGGTCCGAGCGATGCCGCGCGCGCGCCCGGCTTGGAGATCCACGCATGACCGCATGGTCCGATCATCTCGCCGCGCTGATCGGCAACACGCCGCTGCTGGAACTCAAGCGCTTCGGCGGCCGGCAGACCAGTCCCTGCCGCATCCTGGCGAAGATCGAGTATCTGAACCCGGCCGGCAGCATCAAGGACCGCACCGCCTGGGGGATCATCCGCGCCGCGGAGGCCGAGGGGCATCTCCGGCCCGGCCAGACGCTGGTCGATCTCACCAGCGGCAATACCGGGATCGGGCTCGCGGCCCTGGCCGCGGCCCGGGGCTACCGGGCGAAGTTCTACCTGCGCGCCTCCACGAGCCCCGAGAAGATCGCCCTGATCCACCAATACGGCGCCCGGACGATCCTGATCGACGATGCCGAGTTCCTGCAGCCCGGCGCCGTGGACCTCATCATCGATCGGGTGCAACAGGAGAATCCGGACGCCCTCTACACCAACCAGCGCAGCAATCCGGCCAACCCCCGGATCCATTTCGAGACGACCGGCCCGGAGATCTGGCGCGATACGGCGGGGGCGGTCGACATCCTCGTGTCGGCGGTGGGAACCGGGGGCACGGTCTCGGGCACCGGCCGCTACCTGAAAGCGCAGAAGCCCGGCCTGAAGGTGGTGGTGGTCGAGCCGGCGGCCGGCTCGGTCCCGACCCCCGACCATCCGGACGTGGACACCGTCGAGGGCGTGCACAAGGTGACCGAGGTGGAGGCGCAGCATCTCCCCGGCAACTACGATTCCGGCGTCGTCGACGCGGTGATCGCGTGCGAGACGGCCCAGGCTCGGCTCACGGCCCGGGCGCTGGCGCGGGACGAAGGGCTCACGGCAGGGCCGTCCTCGGGGGCGGTTCTGTTCGCGGCAGCCCAATTGGCCGCGCGGCCGGAGAATGCCGGCCGGACCATCGTCGCCATCATCGCGGATAGCGGCGAGCGCTACCTCTCCCAGCCTGGCGTCGAGGGAGACCGGACACCCCAACCCGATCCCGCGCCCGGCCTCCAGCGCCGATCGGGCGCGTGGTCGAGCCCGGCTGTCAGAACCGGTCCGAAGCCGACCTATCATGGTCCCCTCGGCTGAGGGAATCGGCTGTCGGCTGGGTCAAGCGGCCCCGACCTGAAGGCGTGCGCCGTGCGTGCGGGCCGGATCGAGTTCCGCCGCCGGGCCGGACGACCGGAACCGCACGGCGTAAGGCCCCTCGTCCCTTGCATCGACGGCCTGCGCGACCTCGGCGCCCGACTCGAGCCGCAGGATGCTGCCGCCCAGGGTGAACGCCGTCTGCCCGGGATCTGCGGCCAGCAGGGCCTGGTACCGTTGCGCGCTGACCGCCCGATCCCTCACGGCGACCGCGACCTCGGCAATGCCCGAGACGCTGTTGGCGTGGTGCCGGGCCGCCCCCTCCGGCACGCGCAGGGCCCGCGGCGTGAGGTCGCCGCACAGGAAGGGCACGTCCGGGCGCGGCGAGCGCGCCGTCTGCCACCGCAGCACGGCGCCGTCCGGGCGGGCGCGGCCGCCGTCGAACGGCCCTTCGAGATCGAGGCCGCGCGCGTTGGCGCGCGCGATCGCGGCGCCGACATCGTCGGGGAGCAGCGCGTAATCGACAAACCCTTCGCCCGCCCGGTCGAGCAGCCGCCACCAGCGGGAATCCAGATCGGGCCGGCGGAAAGCGATCAGCTCCAGGTAGGTGCCGTCGGCGAAGACCACGAGGGCGTTGTGGGTGACGCCACCCGCATGCTCGCCGCCCGGAACCACCGTGAAGCCCAGCGCCCCGTAATCCCGGATCGCGGCGTCGAGATCGGCGACGGCGATGACGACGTGGTCCAGGCTGAGCGGCATGCGGCAGGTCCATCCTCGCTGCTTCGCCGTTCGGAAGCGAAGCGGTTCATCCCCGCGCAGCGTGCCACGAAAGCCCACCGCAAACAAAGCGATGGTTATTTACGAAAGCGCCGCAAGCAATGGACAAAGCATCCCCGGGAATCCTGGCTGGATAGAAGGATGTCGCTTTGTGATCGGCGCTTATTGCATCGCGACAAAGGCCGGTCCTCTATGGTGAGAGACGGGAGATCGAAGATGACCAGGGACGAAGCGAGCCGGCGCTGGGGCGGCGATGCGGCGACGCGTCGTGCCGCCCTCGGCGCCGTGGCGGCCGTGCTGGCGGCGTTCGTCGCGGTGCCGGCCTCGGCCGCGGAGGAGCCCGTGACGGGCGGCACGCTGGTCTACCTGGAGCAGCAGGCGCACACGAACCTGTATCCCCCGGCGGGCGGCTTCTACCCGAACGGCGGCATCCTCAACCAGATCACCGACAAGCTCACCTATCAGAACCCGAAGACCCTCGAGATCGAACCGTGGATCGCCAAGTCCTGGACGGTCGACGCGGATGCCACCGCCTACACGTTCGAGATCCGCGAGGGCGTGACCTTCTCCGACGGCACCCCCGTCGATGCCGCAGCGGTCGCCAAAAACTTCGACACGTTCGGTCTTGGCAACAAGGACCTCAAGCTGCCGGTCTCGGAGGCGATCAACAACTACGCCCGCAGCGCGGTGCTCGGGCCGCTCACGGTGCGCTTCCACTTCACCAAGCCCTCGCCGGGCTTCCTGCAGGCGACCTCGGTCATCGGCTCGGGGCTCGTCGCGCCGAAGACGCTGGCCCTGCCCTTCGATCAGCTCGGCGACGCGACCCGGATCGTCGGCTCGGGGCCGTTCGTCATCGTCCGCGAGACGCTCGGGCGCGAGATCCAGTTCGCCGCGCGCAAGGACTATGCCTGGGGGCCGCCGCAATCCAGCCATGGCGGGCGGGCCTATCTCGATGGGATCAAGCTGATCGTGACGCCGGAGGACAGCGTCCGGATCGGCGCACTCCTGGCCGGTCAGGCGCATATCATCCGCCAGATCCAGGCCTATGACGAGCGCGAGGTGGAGGCGAAGGGTTTTCCGATCTCGGCGCCCTCGACGCGGGGCGTGAACAATTCGATCGCGTTCCGGCCCGACAATCCGCTGGTCGCGGACCTTCGGGTGCGCCGGGCACTGACCCTCGCCACCGACACCCGCGAGATCGTGGATACGCTCTACTCGGAGCACTATCCCCGCGCGACCTCGGTGATCGCCGCGACGGCGACCGGCTACCGCGATCTCTCCGCGAAGCTCGCGCCGGACGCGGTGGCCGCGCGGAGGCTCCTCGACGAGGCGGGCTGGCGGGTCGGCCCCGACGGCATCCGCCGCAAGGACGGCCGCGAACTCGCGCTCACCGCCTACGAATCTCTGCCGCAGCCGCAGAACAAGGACATGCTGCAGCTCGTCGCGCAGCAATGGGCGAAGGTCGGCGTGAAGCTGTCCGTGCTCGCCGGCGATTCCGGCAGCCGCACCCTCGACATGCTCGACCCGCTCAAGACCGGCGTCGCGCCCGTGATGGTCGGCCGCGCCGACCCGGACGTGATCAAGAGCCAGTTCTATCCGAAGAACCGCGACGCGCTCCTTCAGAAGGGCGGATCGTCGACGAAGGTCCAGGCCTTCGTCGACGAAAGGCTGAACGGCCTTTTCGATGCGATCGCGGGCGAGCCGGACCGGGCGAAGCGCCTCCAGCTGGTCGGCGAGGTCCAGGAATACCTGCTCGACCAAGCCTACGTGATCCCGATCTTCGAGGAGCCCCAGGCCTTCGCGGCCTCGCCCCTGGTCAAGGGGCTGGCCTTCGAGGCGGTCGGACGGCCGAGCTTCTACGGCACTTGGCTCACCCGGCCGTGAGGGCCTTGCCGATGGTGCGGCGGCTCCTCGCGCGCATCGGGCAGGCCCTGGTCGTCCTGCTCGCCGCGTTCACGGCCTCGTTCCTGCTGCTGCAGGCGTTGCCCGCCGACGCGATCCTGATCAAGTTCATGAACCCGGATCTGGGGCTGAGCCCGGAGCAGATCGCCGAGATCCACGCTGCCTACGGCGCCGGCATGCCGCTCTGGAGCCAGTACCTGCACGCGCTCGGCAACTTCCTGACCGGCGATTTCGGCACCTCGGTGCAGGCCGGGGTGCCGGTGCGGGATAGCCTCGCGGCGAACCTGCCCGCGACGCTGACGCTCGCCGCGCTCGGGTTTCTGGCGGCGGTGATCCTGGCGCTCGCCGTCTCCTTCCTGTCGAACCTCACCGGCTTCGTCTGGCTGCGAAACAGCCTCGCCGCTTTGCCGTCGCTGTTCGTCTCGGTGCCGGTGTTCTGGCTCGGCATTCTGCTGATCCAGGTGTTCTCGTTCCAGCTCAAGCTCGTCCCCGTGATCGACCCGGGACCGTGGGAGCGGCTGATCCTGCCGGTCGCGGCGCTGGCGGTGCCGATCTCGGCGCCGCTCGCGCAGATCCTGATGCGCAACATCGACGCCGTGCTGACCCAGCCCTTCGTCGCTGTGGCGCGAGCGAAGGGCGCGAGCCGCCATTCCGTCCTGTGGCGCCACGTCGTCCCGAACGCGCTCCTGCCGACGCTGACGATCGCTGGCGTGCTCTTCGGTGAACTCCTGGCCGGCGCGGTCGTCACCGAGACGGTGTTCGGCCTCAACGGGCTCGGCACCCTGACCCAGCAGGCGGTGGCCAACCAGGACATGGCGGTGCTCCAGGCCGTGGTGGTGATCTCGGCCACGGCCTTCGTCCTCATCAACCTCGCGGTCGATCTCCTCTATCCGCTGCTCGACCCGCGCATCGCCGAGGCGGACGCCCGATGAGTACGGTCCCGACGCGCGTCTTCGCCTCCGGCTCCGAGGCCGGCCGAACGGCACCCGCCGCGGCGGCGCGGCGGATCGCGCGAGGCGGATTCGCCGCCCTGCGCCGCACGCCGCCGGGACTTGTGCTGGCCTGGCTCGTCATCGCGACCGTCGTGCTCTGGGCGCTGGCGCCCGGCCTGTTCGCCGGCCAGAACCCGGTCGCCGGCATCGCCCGCGAGAAGCTGCTGCCGCCGAGCGCCGCCCACCTTCTCGGCACCGACGCCTTAGGCCGCGACCTGTATGCCCGGATCGTGCACGGCGCGGTCCATTCCCTGTCCGGCGCCTTCGTCGCCGTGACCGTCGGGCTCCTCGCCGGGACGAGTCTCGGCCTCGTGGCCGGCGCGAGGGGCGGGCTCGTGGACCTCCTGGTGATGCGGCTCGTGGACACCTTGCTGGCGATCCCGACGCTGCTGCTGTCGCTGACCATCATCGTGCTCCTCGGCTTCGGCACGGTGAATGCCGCGATCGCGGTCGGGCTCGCCTCCGTGGCGAGCTTCGCCCGGCTGACCCGCTCCGAAGTCGTGCGCGTGCGCGGCGCCGACTACGTCGAGGCCGCCTACGGCTCCGGGGGTACCTTCTGGCGCGTGCTCTGGCGGCACGTGCTGCCGAACTCGCTGACCTCGGTCATCGGCCTCGCGGCGCTCCAGTTCGGCACCGCGATCCTGTCGATCTCGACCCTGGGCTTCCTTGGCTACGGCGCGCCGCCGCCGACTCCGGAATGGGGCCTGCTGATCGCGGAGGGCCGCAACTACATTTCCCGCGCGTCGTGGATCACCACAGCGCCGGGGATCGTGGTGGTGCTGGTGGTGCTCTCGGCGAACCGCATCAGCCGCGCGTTCGCCGGGAGCCCCCGATGAGCGCGCCGCTCCTCGCGATCGATCATCTCGACGTCTCCTACGCCGACGGGCCGGATCGCCGCCGGGTGGTGCACGGGATCTCGCTGGACGTCGCCGCCGGCGAGGTCGTGGCTCTGGTCGGCGAGTCGGGCTCCGGCAAAACGACCCTCGTCCAGGCGGTGATCGGCCTGCTGCCCGAGGGGGGCCGGATCGACGGCGGCGCGATCCGGCTCGCCGGCACCGACATCGCCGGCTGGTCGCAGCGCCGCCTCGACGCTCTGCGCGGGGAACGGATCAGCCTGATCCCGCAGGATCCGGGCTCGTCCCTGAACCCGGTTAAGACGATCGGCGCCCAGGTCGGCGAGATCCTGCGGCTGCATCGCCGGCTGGGACGCGCCGAGATCCGGGAGGCCAGCCTCGACCTGCTCGCCCAGGTCGGGCTGTCGCAGCCGGCCCTGCGGCTCGGCCAGTACCCGCACCAGCTCTCCGGCGGCATGAAGCAGCGCGTGCTGATCGCCATCGCCACGGCCCTGCGCCCGAGCCTCATCATCGCCGACGAGCCGACCAGCGCCCTCGACGTCACGGTCCAGAAGCGCATCCTCGACCTGATCGACACGCTGCGCCGCGAGAGCGGCACCGCGCTCCTTCTCGTCACCCACGACCTCGGCGTCGCCGCCGACCGCGCCGACCGGATCGTCGTGCTGCGCGACGGCAGCGTCCAGGAGCGCGGCCCGGCCGCGGCCGTGCTGTCCGCGCCGCGCAGCGCCTATACCCGCCAGCTCCTCGCCGATATTCCGTCGCTCGCCGCACCCCGGCTTCGCCCGATTCCAGCGCCGCGGGAAGGACCGCCGGCCGTGGTCGTCGAGACCCTCGCCCGGGATTATCCCGGCGCCGGCCGGCGCCCGTTCCGGGCCGTGGACGGGCTGTCCTTCACGGTCGCGCCGGGCACCACCCACGCCATCGTCGGGGAATCCGGCTCGGGCAAGTCCACCACCATCCGGGCGATCGTCGGCCTGGAGCGGCCGTCCGCCGGCCGGATCCTGGTCGACGGGCTCGACCTCGCGACGCTGCGCGGCGACACGCTGCGGGCGTTCCGGCGCCGCATCCAGCTGGTCTACCAGAATCCGTTCTCCTCCCTCGACCCGCGCCAGACGATCGAGGCGATCGTCGAGGAGCCGCTCCTCAACTTCGAGCCAGTCGCCCGGGCCGAGCGGGCCCGGCGCGTGGCGGAGATCGTCGAGCGGGTCGGCCTGCCATCCGGCCTCCTCCGACGGCGTCCGGCCGCGCTTTCGGGCGGGCAGCGCCAGCGCGTCGCGATCGCCCGCGCCCTGGTGCTTGAACCGAAGATCCTGATCCTCGACGAGGCGGTCTCGGCGCTCGACGTGACCGTGCAGGCGCAAATCCTGCGCCTCCTCGACGGCATGCAGGCCGAGCGCGGGTTGACCTACCTGTTCGTGTCGCACGACCTCGCGGTGGTCCGGCGGATCGCCGACACCGTCACGGTCCTGCGCGACGGCCGCGCGGTCGAGCAAGGCACGGTCGAGGCGGTCTTCGAGCGGCCCCGCGACCCCTATACCCGCGACCTCATCGCGGCGATTCCCGGCCAGCGCCTGCCGGCGCCCCGACCCGTCGCCGCGGAGGCGTGAACCGCGAGCCGACCCTTGCGATTCGGCCTAGGGCCCGCCTCAAGCAGCCGCTTGGACGATGGCGGTCAAACGCTCCGGGTGGAGGATGCGGATGGACGCCTTGTCCACGGCGACGATGCCGTCGGCCTGAAAGCGCTTGAGCATCATCGTCACCCATTGCCGGGTCGAGCCGATGAGGGCGGCGATCTCGTCATGCGTGATGCGCCGTTCGATGATGCGGGCGCCCGCTTCCTTCCGCCCGTAGAGATCGCCGAGATTGAGGAGGAGCTGTGCCAGGCGCTCGATCACCGAGCGGGTGCCCAGCATCTGCGCCATCGCGGTGTAGCAGCGGCCCTTCGCCTCCAGCGCCTCGATCAGGCATAGGGCGAAATCCGGCATCTGGCGGATCAGGCTGCGCAAGGTCGCGGCCGAGAGCGCGGTGACCCGGGAGGGCTCGATCGCCTCCCCCGACCAGTGATGGAATCCGCCGCCGGTCAGGCTCGGGCCGCCGATGAAATGACCCGCCGTCCAGTAGGCGAGGGTGATCTGCCGGCCGGACGGCCCGGTATAGAACACCCGGATCCGTCCGGCCTCGATCAAAAAGATGCCGCCATGCGGTTCGCCCTGGCGGAACACGCTCTGGCCCTGCGCGAGGGTGAGGCTGCGCCCGGCCGCCCGCAGGCGCGCGATGTCGGCCTGCGGCAGGCCATCGAGGAAGGTCGCCCCGTCATCCAGCCCCTCGATGGTCTCGCTCAGGAACAGGGCGCTGACGATCAGGGGCGCGGGCGCCCGTGACGGGGCAGTCAGGGCGGCGAGCGCGGGCGGCATCAGGAAGATCCGGTTCGGCAGAGTCCAACACCCCGACTATGCGCGCCGCAAGATTTTGAACCAGTCCAAACATTTCTCGCGCCGGAGAATTTTATCTCTGATGATCGGCATCGAAGAGACTCTTCTTTCCGTCACCTCGGCGGTACGGACAAAGGCAGGATCTTCGACGAGACAGCAATTAATTGCTGTCTTGCCGGTCCCCTCGGCGGCGAACATTGCGCCTGCTCCCGCGCGCCGTCGGGACGCAGCCCCGCGCTCAGGAGCCGCCCGCGTGATCCCCCTTCGCCGCCTCACCGCAATCCTGCTCGCGGTCTCCACCCTCGCGACGATGGCGCAGGCGGAGACCATCCGTGTCGCCGTGGGCACGCAGGACACCACAATCAACTGCGCCACAGGCGGTCTGCTGATCCGGGAGCTGAAGCTCCTCGAAAAATTCCTGCCGCATGACGGCACGTACAAGGATGCCACCTACGATATCCAGTGGCGCAACTTCACCAGCGGCGCGCCGCTGACCAACGAGATGGTCGCCGGCAAGCTCGATCTCGGCGCGATGGCCGACTTTCCGGGCTCCCTGAACGGCGCCGCCTTCGCCAAGGCGGGGCGGCGCAGCCTGTTCCTCAGCGTGCTCTCGGGCAGCCTCACGGGCAGCGGCAACGGGGTGGTCGTGCCCGTCGCCTCCCCGGTGCAGGCCTTCACTGAGCTCAAGGGCAAGACCATCTCGGTGCCCTTCGCTTCCACCGCCCACGGCCTGCTGCTGCGGGCCGTGAAGGCGCAGGGCTGGGATCCCGAGCGGGACGTGACCATCATCACGCAGGCGCCGGAGGTCGCGGGCTCGGCGCTGAAGGCCAACAAGATCGACGCGCATGCCGATTTCGTGCCCTTCGCCGAACTGTTCCCCTGGCGCGGCATCGCCCGGAAGATCTACGACGGCTCGCAGTCGAACGCCCCGACCTTCCACGGCGCGTTGGTCGACGCGGCCTATGCGGAGCGCTACCCCGAGATTGTCACGGCCTACCTGCGCGCGGCGATCGAGGCGGATCGGCTGATCGCGGCCGAGCCCGAGCACTACGCCGAACTGATCGCGCGCGTGACGGGTATCGAGGCGGAGGTCGTCTACCTGTTCCACGGGCCGCTGGGCCTGCAGACCCGCGACATCACCTGGAAGCCGGAATACCGGCAGGCCCTGAAGACCTCGATCGAGACCCTGACGCTCCTGAAGAAGGCTGATGGCGATCTCGACGTCGACCGGTTCGTCGACGACCGCTTCGTGCGCGCGGCCGCCGCACAGGCCGGGATCGACTACGAGGCCTGGCTGAAGGACTACGCCCAGGCGCCGCTCAAGGCCGTGGACGCCGGGACTGGCCAGCCGATCACCGACGTCTCGCGCGTCGCCCAGATCTGGGTGACGCGCGAGGACAAGGTCCGCCACTACGCCTCGCCCGAGGCGGCGCTCGCGGCGCTCGCCACGCTGGAGCAGGGGGGCGGCAGCGCGCGCGTCGTCTACGCGCAGGACCGAAACAGCGGCATCAAGCTGTTCGCCGCGCAGGCCTGGTACGTGCGCGATCCCGAGCGCCGCCTCAGCGCCTTCCTGCTCAAGGGCGATGCCGAGGCTTTCGCCAAGGCCAAGGGCGGCGAGGTGCTCGATTTCGCCGCTGCCCGTGCAGGCGCGGCGCGGCTCAGCGCCCGATGAGTGCCGGAACCCTCGGCGCCCCCGGCGTCGCCCTGACGGCGCGGCCGGGGGCGCGGGCGACGTCGCGCCGGCTCACCCCGTTGCCGGTTCGCCGCCTTGCGATCCGGGCCGGTGCGCTCGGTCTCGGCCTCCTCGCTTGGCATCTCGCGGCGAGCCTGAAGCTCGATCTCGGCCTCGTCACCTTCCGCAACGTCCCGACCCCCGCCGCGGTGGCGCGGGCGGCCTGGGCGCTGGCGCATGCGCCGAAGCTCGGCGCCCATCTCGGGGCCAGCCTCGCGCGGGTGCTCGGCGGCTTCCTGGCGGCGCTCGTCGCCGGGATCGGCCTCGGCCTCGCCATCGGCCGCTCGCGCCTGGCGGGCGACCTCCTGCTGCCGCCCCTCGAAGTGCTGCGTCCGATCCCGGCGGTCGCCTGGATCCCGCTCGCGATCCTGATGTTCCCGTCGTCGGAGGCCTCGATGGTGTTCATCACCTTCACGGGCGCGCTGTTCCCGATCCTCCTGAACACCGTGCACGGGGCGGAAGCGGCCAGCCCGCGCCTCGTGGCATCCGCCCGGAGCCTCGGTGCCGGGCCGGTCGCGATCCTGCGCGAGGTGGTGATCCCGGCGGCGCTGCCGAGCATCGTCACGGGCGCGGCCATCGGCATGGGCACAGCCTGGTTCTGCCTGGTCACCGCCGAGATGATCTCGGGCCAGTACGGGATCGGCTACTTCACCTGGGAATCCTACACGTTGCAGAATTACGACGACATCGTCGTCGGCATGCTGCTGATCGGCCTCCTCGGCATGGGCTCGAGCGTCGCAGTGCGCGGGCTCGGCCGACTGGCCATGCCGTGGACCCGGGGAGGCCGCCCGTGAGCGTCGCTTCGGCATCGGCCGCGGGCCGCATCGACATCACCGGCGCCGCGATCCGGCTCGGGGCCGGTGCCGAAGCTTTCGAGGTCGTGCGCGACATCGACCTCACGATCCCGCCGCGTCAGTTCGTGTGCCTGCTCGGGCCGTCGGGATGCGGGAAGTCGACCCTGCTCGGCGCGCTCGCCGGCCATCTCGATCTCGCCCGCGGTAGTCTTGCGTTGGACGGTCAACCCGTGGCCGGCCCGCACCCGGAGCGCGGCATCGTCTTCCAGCAGCACACGCTGCTGCCGTGGCAGCGGGTCGTGGACAACGTCGCGTTCGGGCCGAAGATGCGCGGCGTCGGTCGAGCCGAGCGGCTTGCCCGGGCCCGCGAGTTCCTGGCGCTGGTCGGGCTGGCGGACTTCGCCGAGCGCTATCCCGCGGAGCTATCAGGCGGCATGCAGCAGCGGGTCGAGATCGCCCGAGTGCTGATCAACCGGCCCCGCATTCTGCTGATGGACGAGCCCTTCGGGGCGCTGGACGCGCAGACGCGCCTGATGATGCAGGAATTGCTGCTCGACATCTGGACGCGCCTGCCGACCACGGTGGTCTTCGTGACCCACGACATCGACGAGGCGCTGTTCCTGGGCGACCGGGTGCTGGTGATGTCGGCCCGTCCCGGCCGCATCCTGGAGGACATCCCGCTGGCCTTCCCGCGCCCGCGCGGCCGCGACCTCGTCACCGATCCCGACTTCGTCGCCCTGAAGCGGCGCTGCCTCGACCTGCTGCGCCCCCGGGACGGCCAACCCCCGCTGCCGCGCCTGACCCCGCTCGGGCTGCCGCTCGCGGGGGCGGCCTGACATGTTCGATCGCACTTCACGCTGCGGTCCGGCCCATAGGGACAAGGGCGGCGGAGACCCGTCATGCGTGCGGGTTGCGGTCTCGACAACCTGCGGCGCAGCCCGCTTCGGGAACAACTGGAAAGGAATTGCTATCGCGCGTCGGCCCTTCGGTCCCAACGTCGCCCGTCCGAGACCAGACCGATGACGGATGCAACCATGCCGCTCCCCTCCGAGCCGCCCATCGATCCCGATGCCGTACCGACAGAGATCGTCCTGACCGCGGGCGGCCGGGCGCTGCGCCTCGCCTGGGCGGACGGCTCCGCGGCGACGCTCGGTGCCGAGCCCCTGCGCCTCGGCTGCCGCTGCGCTTGGTGCACCCGCGACCGCATCCAGGGCCGCTTCCCGGCCGGGTTCGAAGCGGTCGCGCTGACGAAGGTCGAGGCGATGGGCGGCTACGCCCTGCATCTCGGCTTCTCCGATGGGCATGCCCGCGGGATCTATCCCTACCTCTACCTGCGCGAACTCGCCCGCGAGACCGCCGGCGATGCTGCTGTGGCGCAGCCGTCCCGGGCGGCCTGACGCTGTCTGCCCCTTGATCTTCGCGCGGTCCGTCCGCGCCCATTCCGCACGAGGGTCCGCATGAGCGCCGTCCAGCCCAACCCGACGCCCAAGACCGAGATCATCGAGGCCGACATCCTGGTGATCGGCGGTGGCACCGGCGGCCCGATGGCCGCGATCAAGGCCAAGGAGGCCGACCCGAAGCTCCGCGTCGTCCTGATGGAGAAGGCCAACGTCAAGCGATCGGGCGCGATCAGCATGGGCATGGACGGGCTGAACAACGCCGTCGTGCCCGGCTACGCGACACCCGAGCAATACGTGAAGGAGATCACGGTCGCCAACGACGGCATCGTGAACCAGAAGGCGGTGATGGCCTACGCGCAGGGCTCCTTCCCGATGATCCAGTACCTCGACAAGCTCGGGGTGAAATTCGAGAAGGACGGCTCCGGCGAATACAACATGCGCAAGGTCCATCACCTGGGGACCTACGTGCTGCCGATGCCGGAAGGGCACAACGTCAAGAAGGTGCTTTACCGGCAGCTGCGCCGCCTCCAGGTCGGCGTGACCAACCGCTACATGGCGACCCGGCTGCTGAAAGGTCCGGACGGGCGCATCGCGGGCGCGGTCGGCGTCAACACCCGCACCTCCGAGTTCCTCGTCGTGAAGGCCAAGGCCGTGGTGCTGGCCTGCGGCGCGGCCGGTCGGCTCGGGCTCCCGGCCTCCGGCTACCTGTTCGGCACCTACGAGAACGCGGCCAATTCCGGCG
Organism: Methylobacterium sp. E-066; assembly: GCF_022829635.1. Taxonomy (GTDB): domain Bacteria; phylum Pseudomonadota; class Alphaproteobacteria; order Rhizobiales; family Beijerinckiaceae; genus Methylobacterium. The sequence continues at coordinate 41,259 of NZ_JAKSYO010000207.1, read as the reverse complement.
ACGGTTACGCCATGGCCTACCACGCGGGCGCGCAGCTCGCGAACCTCGAATGCTACCAGATCAACCCGCTGATCAAGGACTATAACGGGCCGTCCTGCGCCTACGTCACCGGGCCGTTCGGCGGATACACCGCCAACAACCGCGGCGAGCGCTTCATCGAGTGCGATTACTGGTCGGGCCAGATGATGCTGGAGTTCTGGCGCGAACTTCAGGGCGGCAACGGCCCGGTCTTCCTGAAGATGGACCATCTGCGCGAGGAGACGATCGCGGAGATCGAGACCATCCTGCACACCAACGAGCGGCCCTCGCGCGGACGCTTCCACGAGCGGCGCGGCACCAACTATCGCAGGCGGCCGGTGGAGATGCACATCTCCGAGATCGGCTTCTGCTCGGGCCACTCGGCCTCGGGCGTCTGGGTGGACGAGCAGGCCCGCACCACCATCCCCGGCCTCTACGCGGTCGGCGATATGGCGAGCGTGCCGCACAATTACATGCTCGGCGCCTTCGTGAACGGCGGCATCGCGGGCGCAGACGCTGCCGCCTATTGCGCGGCCACGCGCCTCGCCGAGTACGACGGCGGCGACCTTCTGGCCGAGCAGGAGCGCGTGCTGGCGCCGACCCGACACGCGGACGGGCTGACGCCGCACGAGATGGAGTTCAAGACGCGCCGCTTCGTCAACGATTACCTGGAGCCGCCGAAGGTCACGGCGAAGATGGAACTCGGCCAGCGCCGCTTCGCGGAGATCCGGGAGGATCTCGACCATCTCTGCGCCCGCGACCCGCACGAATTGCTGCGCGCCCTCGAAATGCAGACGATCCTGGACTGCGCCGACATGGCGGCCGCGGCCTCGCTCTACCGGACCGAGAGCCGCTGGGGCTTCTACCACCTGCGCACCGACCATCCCGAGACCGACAACCGCAACTGGAATTGCCACACCGTCCTCTACAAGGACGCGAGCGGCCGGATGGCCCACGCCAAGCGCGCCGTCGATCCCTTCATCGTGCCGGTCGCCGAGGCGGAGATGGGCGCCTACCACCAGCTCCGCGTCAAGACGCCGGCCGCCGCCGAGTAAGTCGCCAGTCTATCCAGGGTCATCCCATGCCGATCATCACCCAGGCCAAGAGTGCCGCGGTCGTCATCGACGACGAAAAGTGCATCGCCGAGAAGGGCTGTCGCGTCTGCGTCGATGTCTGCCCGCTCGACATCCTCGCGATCGATGAGAGCCGGCAGAAGGCGTACATGAAATACGACGAGTGCTGGTACTGCATGCCGTGCGAAGTCGATTGCCCGACGAACGCCGTCAAGGTCAACATTCCCTACCTGCTGCGATGAGCGCCATGCCCGTGTTCGACAGCTTCGACGACGATCTCGACGACTTGGCCGAGCGGTGCGCCGATCCCGATCCCGGCATCCGCCGCGTGGCGATGATGGAACTCGCCGAGGCGGTGGGACCCGAGGCCAAGGTGCTGCTGCTGAAGGGGCTCGCCGACGACGATGCCACGGTCCGCGCCGCCGCCGCGAAGGCCCTCGACGAGCATGACGGTCCCGACGTGGTCGAGGGCCTCGTCCGCTCGCTGGAGGATACGGATCCTGCGGTGCGTCGCACCGCCGCCGACACGTTGGCCGAGAAGAAGGAGCCCGCCTGCGGTCCGCTCCTGATCGAGCGGGCCGGCCATGCCGATCCCTTCGTGCAGGCGGCTGCACTGCGGGCCTTGCGCGACCTGGTGCTGCCGGACGCGCTCGCCGCGGCGCTCGAAGCGCTCCGCAGCCCCTCGCCGGAGGTACGCCGCGAGGGGCTCGGGGTCGTCGGCTATCTTAAAGCCGAGGTCGCGCTGCCCGCCCTGATCGCGACCGCGAGCGACGCGGATGCCGGCGTGCGCCGGGCCACGATGGCGGCGCTCGTCTTCCTGCGTCCGGGCGGCCCCGGTGTCGCCACGCTGATCGCCGGCCTTGATGACGCGCATTGGCAGGTGCGCGAGGAGGCCGCGATCTCGGCCGCCAAGATCCGCCTGCCCGAGGCGGTCGAGCCGCTGATCGCCCGCCTGGACGATCCCGTCTGGCAGGTGCGCACCAAGGCCGCGAACGCCCTCGGGCGCATCCGGGCGGTGTCCGCCGTCGAGGCGCTGGGCCGCGCCCTGGGATCAGACATCAGCAACCTCCGGAAGGAAGCCGCGGCCGCCCTCGGCGAGATCGCCGATCCGCGCGCGTTGCCCGCCCTCGAAGCGGATTTCGACGATCCCGATCCGGATGTGCGCAAGCTCGTGCGCTGGGCGATCGGGCGCTGCCGTGTGACTTGAGCGGAGCACCGCTGCGGCCGCTTCCGTCGCGGCGCCTATCGACCGCCAGCCTGTCGACGCCGTTGCCGGCGGATAGGCGCAGACGGCAAAAAGAGGATGCCGATCACGGTGGGAACGGCATGCGCCAGCGCGCCGACTCGGACGCGGGCGAGGCGCGGAACGTCGGGCATGGCCACGGGCTCGGCTCAGGCGCTCGCGCGCACCTCTGCGAGAGACGGCACCTCCGGGCGCGGCAGGCCGTAATGGTCGCGCAGCGTCCGCCCGGCATAGTCCGTACGGAACAGGCCGCGCCGGCGCAGGATCGGCAGCACATGATCGATGAACGCGTCGAGTCCGCCCGTCAGCGAGGGTGGCATGACGTTGAAACCGTCGGCGGCGCCGTTCACGAACCAATGCTCGATCTCGTCGGCGACCTTTTCTGGGGTCCCGACGAAGACGTAGTGGCCCCGCGCGCCGGCGAGCCGCTGGATGAGCTGCCGCAGGGTCGGCTTCTCCCGGTCGAGGATGTCCACGATCAGCTTGAAGCGGCTCGCGACGCCGAAGCGCGTGTCCGTGTCGATGAGGTGGCGCGGGAAGGGCGCGTCGAGGTCGTGGCCGGCGAGGTCGAGACCGGTCATGTTGCGCAATTGGGTCAACGAGTATTCCGGCTGGATCAGCGCGTTGAATTCCGCTTCCAGCGCCTCCGCCTCTCGCTGCGTGCTGCCGATGAACGGGCTGATCCCCGGCAGGATCTTCACGTGCTCCGGGCGGCGCCCGAGGGCGGCGACGCGGTCCTTGATGTCGGCGTAGAAGGCCTGCGCGCTGGCGAAGGTCTGATGCGCCGTGAAGATCGCCTCGGCGTATTGCGCGGCGAAGAAGCGGCCGTCATCCGACGCGCCGGCCTGGATGTAGACGGGGCGGCCCTGCGGCGTGCGCGGGATGTTCAGGGGGCCGCGCACCCGGAAATGCCGGCCGGCATGGTCGATCGGATGGATGCGCGTCGTGTCCGCGTAGATCCCGGAGGCGGCATCCGCCAGCACGGCGTCGTCCGCCCAGCTATCCCAGAGCTTGCCGACGACCTCCACGAACTCCCGCGCCCGCTCGTAGCGGTCGCCGTGCGGCGGGTGCTCGCCCAGCCCGAAATTCTGCGCCGCCTGGGCCGCCGAGGTGGTGACGATGTTCCAGCCCGCGCGGCCGTGACTGAGATGGTCGAGGGAGGCGAACAGCCGGGCGAGGTTGTAGGGCTCGTAGTAGGTGGTGGAGGCCGTTCCGATCAGGCCGATGCGCTCCGTCACCGCACCCAGCGCGGACAGCCAGGTCAGCGGCTCGAGGCGGAAGCGTGCGGCGTAGCGGATGTTGTCGGCGAGCGCCGGACCGTCTGCGAAGAAGACGGCGTCGAACTTGGCGGCCTCCGCCTTGCGCGCGAGATCCTGGTAGAAGCCGAGATCGAGGACGCGGGTCGGGTCCGAATCCGGATGACGCCACGCGGCCTCGTGGTGGCCGCCCGGAAAGACGAAGACGTTGAGGGAGAGCTGCCGCTGCGGCATGCGGGATCCTCCGGCTGGATCAGGCGGACAGGCGCTGCGGCGCGTCCGTCGCGAAGTGGTTTGCGGGCCGATCAAGGCCGAGATGGTCGCGCAGGGTGACGCCGTCGTAGGCGCGGCGGAACAGACCGCGCTGCTGCAGGATCGGCACCACGGTATCGACGAAGGTCTCGAGACCGGTCGGGAGCACGTCCGGCATCAGGTTGAAGCCGTCCGCCGCGCCGGCGCGGAACCAGTGCTCGATGTCGTCGGCGATCTGCTCGGGCGTGCCCACGACGATGCGGTGGCCCGTGCCGCCGCCGAGCGAGCCTATGAGCTGGCGCAGGGTCAGGCCGTCACGCCGCGCATGCGCGAGGATCGCCTGGGCGAAGGTCGTGCTGCCGTTCGCCGGGATCGCGATTTCCGGCAGCGGCGCATCCAGGTCGTAGTGCGTCAGGTCGACCCCGAGCGTCGCGCCGAGGCGGGACAGGCCGTAGGCGATGGGGATGAGGTCGGTCAGCTCCTCCCGGCGCCGCTTCGCCTCGGCCTCCGTCGAGCCGATCACCGTGGCCAGACCCGGCAGGACGACCAGCGTGTCCGGCGCTCGTCCGTAGCGGGCCGCGCGGCGGCGCAGATCGTCCGCGTAGGCGCGCGACTCCTCCGGCGTTTGGCCGACGCTGAACACGACCTCCGCGAAGCGCGCCGCGAGGTCGCGCCCGTCATCCGATCCGCCCGCCTGGACGAGGACCGGCCGCCCCTGCGGCGAGCGCGGCAGGTTGAGCGGACCGGCGACCGACAGGTGCCGCCCGTGATAGTCGATGGCATGGAGACGCGCGGGGTCGATCAGGCGGGCGGCCGCCTTGTCGCCGACGAGCGCGTCGTCGTCCCAGCTGTCCCAGAGGAGCCGCACGATTTCGGTGAATTCCTGGGCCCGGGCGTAGCGCGTGGCGTGATCGGGCACCGCCTCCAGGCCGAAATTGGCGGAGGCCTGGGCGTCAGCCGTGGTGACGACGTTCCAGCCCGCCCGGCCGCCGCTGGCATGGTCCAGCGTCGCGAAGCGGCGGGCCACGTTGTAGGGTTCGTTGTAGGTCGTCGAGGCCGTCGCGATCAGTCCGATGTGCTCGGTGGCCGCCGCGATGGACGCGAGCACGATCGTCGGTTCGAGGGAGAGGAACGACCGCAGGTCCGGGCGTTCGGCGAGCGACGGCGTATCGGCCAGGAAGACCGCATCGAGCTTGCCGCGCTCGGCGATCTGCGCCGTTTTCACGTAATGCGCGATCTCGGTGAAGGCGCTCGGCCGGCTCTCCGGCAACCGCCACGCCGACGCGAAGAAGCCGGCATGCAGGATGTTCACGTTCAGATGCAAGTGTCTGCGCGACATGGGGCTGAAGCCGAACCGAGATTCAATCCATCGCATAAGACAAAGAAAAGCTTTTCCCGTCCATAGAATGTTCGTTCCATTTAAGAGGTCGTGTCGATCCGCTCTTCTGCCGTCGCGGTCGATCGCAGAACGATCGACCTGATCGCGATTGTGTCGGCATCAGGCGGACTGTCGCGGCCGCGGCGTCAGGAGGCGAAATAGTCGGGCAGCGCGAAGCCGTCATAGGTGCGGTTGCCCTTGATCGCGTCGCGGAAGAAGGGGGCCCGGTAGGCCGCAACGATGTCGCGCGCCCACGGGGACTCGACGTTGCCCTGTCTCACCGCCACGACGTTGAGATAGGGCGCGGTCATCTTCTCGAGCGCGATCGCCTCGGTCAGCTTGAGCCCGCTGTCGATCGCGAAGTTCCCCTGGATCGCGGCGAAGTCGACATCGTCGAGGGCGCGCGGGGCCTGCGCGCTCTCAAGCAGCGTGAGCCTGATCCCGCTCGGGTTCTTCACGACATCGAGCTCGGTCACGTCGACCGGGTTCGCCGCGGGCTTCAGCTCGATCCACCCGAGGTCGCGCAGGATCTTCAGCGCCCGCTCCAGGTTCACCGGATCGTTGGGCACGGCCACCGTCGCCCCCGGCCGCACCTCGGAGGCCGATTTGTGCTTGCGCGCGTAGAGGCCCATCGGCGGGGTCGGGACCTGCACGATTCCCGCGAGGTCCGTGCCGTTGCGATCGTTGTAGGCGTTCAGATAGACGCTGTGCTGCATCACGTTCGCGTCGATCTCGTTCGTGGCGACGGCGGAATTCACTTCCAACCCCGTGCTGAACTGCAGGGTGCGAATATCGTAGCCCTGCTGCCTCAGCTGCGGCTCGACGCCGAGCTTGAACGCGTCGAGGTAGGGTCCCGGAGCGAAGCCGACGCGCAGCGTCTTCTTCGCCGATGCCGATGTCTGCGCGGATGCAGCGGTTGGGACGGCGAGCAGAGCCGAGAGACCTGCGAGGACATGACGACGTGCCGGGCGCGGGCCCGCGGGGAGACACCGCTCGGTCACCGGATCCCCTCGCGCCGAGCGATGAGGTCGGCGACGTTCGGACCGCGCGCCGCCGGAAGACATTTCAGGGTCATCGGGCGCGTACGCGTGCCTTCGACACCGCACGAGAAACCGGGCCGCATGACCGAAAGTCCTTTCAAACAGTGAAGATGGTTGCGGCGGATGGAGGATCTTGGTTCGAGCGCAACCATGAAGCCAAGCATTCAAAGGTCGACATCCCAAGTCAACAAGAATGTTCTTGCTGGATTTACACGCAAATGGAGCCAAGGATTCGTTTTTTCCAGCAAAGAAGAGAATTGTGCCGCGTGGGTTCAGGCTCCTAAGATAGTGCGGCCCGATGTGTGATCGGGCGTATCTCCGTCCTTCGATCGCATGATCCTGATGTCTCGCCGCGGCTTCGGCCGGGGCCTCGCCCTCGGCGCGGGGGCATCCTGACCACGATCATCCAGCCCGAGCCGCCGGTGCTGGTGACCCTGGCCCCTACGGCCATGATCGCCGACGTGTGGATCAACGCCTGAGCGCCATCTCACCCCCTCCCGGCCATGCCTTTCGAACTCGACCCATCCAACCCCTCTTTCGCCTCGGCCGCGGCATTGCGGCAGCGCTTCGCAGAGGACGCGGTCGCGCGCGACAAGGCCGGTGGCCGCCCGACCGCGCAGCTGCGCCTGCTCAAGGAGAGCGGGCTCCTCACCCTCCTCATCCCGAAGGCGCATGGCGGCCAGGGCGAGCGATGGTCGACGGTGCTCAAGATCGTCCGGGAGTTCGCCAAGGTGGACGGCTCGCTCGGCCACCTCTTCGGCTATCACTTCAGCGCCCTCCAGGCCGCCCATCTGCGCGGGACCGCGGAGCAGGCCGCCGACATCTATCGGCGCTCCGCGGCGGGCAACTGGTTCTGGGGCAATACGGCGAACAGCTTTTCCAAGAGCCTCTTCGGCCAGCCGGTCGCGGACGGCTACGTGCTCGACGGCTACCGGCCGTTCACCTCGGGCTCCCACATCGCCGATTACCTGCACGTGGCCTGGGAGGATCGCGACACGAACCTGCGCCACTTCGCAGCCATCCCGGCCGACCGCGCGGGCATCCGCGTCGAGGACGACTGGGACGGGATCGGCCAGCGCCAGACCGGGAGCGGGCGCGTCACCTACACGAACGTGCAGGTTCACCACGACGAGGTCTTCCGCTTTCGGGTGGAAACGGCCGAGCCCTACCAGACGCTGACGCCATTCCAGCAGCAGAGCGTCCTCCTGAACGTCTTCGTCGGCAGCGCGCAGGGGGCGCTGCTCGCCGCGCGCGACTATACCGTTGAGACATCGCGCCCGTGGATCGACTCCGGAGTGGAGCGCCATGTCGACGATCCCTGGATCAAGCGCGTCTACGGCGACCTCTACATCAAGACCCAGGCCGCGACGCAGCTGGCCGACGACGCGGCCGCGGCGCTCGACGAAGCCGCGGCGCGCGGGCGCGACCTGACCGAAGCGGAGCGTGGACGGGCGGCGATCCGGATCGCCGCCGCCAACGTCTATGCCGGTACCATCGCCCTGGAAGTCACGAGCCAGATCTTCGAGGTAATGGGCGCGCGCTCCGCGACGAATGCCAACGGCTTCGACCGGTTCTGGCGCAACGTCCGCATCCACACGCTCCACAACCCGGCCGAATACAAGACCCGCACCGTCGGGACCTGGTTCCTGACCGGCGACTACCCGACGCCCGGCGCCTTCCGCTGACCCGGCAACACACCCCCGATCGCGAGGATAGGTCCGTGACCAAGGAAATCCGCGTCAACGGCTTCGCCATCCATAGCCCCGTCCACCTCTCGCCTGGGCTCTGGCGCCATCCCCGCGACCGCTCGCTGGAATTCTCGACCTTGGACTATTGGACGGATGTCGCCCGCATCCTGGAGCGGGGGAAGTTCGACGCGCTCTTCATCGCCGACAGCATCAGCATCCACGACATCTACCAGGGCAACGCCGACGCCTCGCTCCGGCGCGCGGTGCAACTGCCCAAGCACGATCCCACGCTCCTCGTCTCGGCCATGGCGCTGGTCACCGAGCATCTCGGCTTCGGCATCACCGGCTCGGTCTCCTACGAGGCGCCCTACATCTTCGCGCGGCGCTTCTCCACGCTCGACCACCTCACGAAGGGGCGCGTCGCCTGGAACATCGTGACGAACTTCTCGGATGCGGGCGCACGGGCGGTTGGCCGTACCGGCGTCAAGGCGCACGATCTGCGCTACGACATCGCCGACGAGTTCCTGGACGCCGTCTACGCTCTCTGGGAAGGCAGCTGGGCCGACGACGCCCTCGTCGCCGACCGGGCGAGCGGGGTGTTCGCCGACCCGGCCCGGATCCGCAAGGTCGTCCATCGCGGCGAGCACTTCCAGTTCGAGGGCGTCAACATCGTCGACCCCTCGCCGCAGCGCACCCCCTTCCTGTTCCAGGCGGGCACCTCGCATCGCGGCAAAGACTTCGCCGCACGCCATGCCGAGGCCGTCTTCCTGAGCGATCCGTCGCAGGCGAACGTCGCCAGGAACGTCGCCGACACCCGTGCCCGGGCGGCCGGGCTCGGCCGGGATCCGAACGACATCAAGTTCTTCTCGCTCGTCACCGTCATCGTGGACGAGACGGAGGCCGCGGCGCACGCCAAGTATCGCGACTACCAGCGCTACATCGACCTCGAAGGCTCGCTCGCCCTGCTGTCGGGCTGGAGCGGCATCGACCTCTCGCGCTACGCGCTCGACGATCCTTTCCCGACCAAGAAGAAGGACAACGCGGTCACGTCGCTGATCGATTCGTTCGCGGGGGCCGAGAAGGTCTGGACCATCCGCGAGGTCGTCACCCACAACACCATCGGCGGACGCGGGCCGGTGGTGATCGGCACGCCGGCCCAGGTCGCGGACGCGCTGCAAGGCTGGATGGACGCGACCGACATCGACGGCTTCAACCTGAGCTACGCCGTGACCACCGAAGGCTACAGCGACTTCGCCGATCTCGTCGTGCCGGAACTCCAGCGCCGGGGCCTCTACAAGACGGATTACGGGGCAGGTACGCTGCGCGAGAAGGTTTTCGGCCGGGATCGCCTGCTGCCGGACACCCATCCGGCAGCCCGATTCCGGGCCGCGCTCGCGGAATTGGGCGGCACGCGGAGGGATGCGGCCCCAATCGGCTTGGCCTCGACCTGAGCCTGCGCACCTCTTGCAACAAGCGATGCAGCGAAGCCTCAACCGTCTCGCTGGGCCGCGTCTCTAGGCCCCCCGCCAGCGCAGCACGCGCGTCTCGATCGCAGCGGCGCCCTGGTTGAGCGCGAAGCCGACGCAGCCCAGGATCACGACGCCGAGCATCACGAGATCCATCTGGAAGCGCTCCCGACCCGCGATGATGAGACCGCCGATGCCGGGGCCTACCGTCATGAAATATTCGGCCGCCACCGTGGCGAGCCACGCGTAGATCAGGGCCAGATGAACGCCGGTCAGGATCGCGGGGGCGGCCGAGGGCAGGAAGATGCGCCGCACGATCTGCCAGCGCGAGAAGCGCAGTGCGCGTCCGACCTCGACGAGCTGGACCGAGGCGCTGCGCACGCCCTCATGGGTGTTCAAGGCGACCGGGATGAAGGCTGCGAGGGCGACGAAGACGATCTTCGCGGTCTCGGCGAAGCCGAACCAGACCGAGATGATCGGGATCCAGGCAAGGACCGCCACCTGCTTGGCGGCGTGGAAGATCGGGCCGAGCAGCCGCTCGGCGCCGCGGGAGACGCCCAGCAGCGTACCGAATCCGAGCCCGAGCACTGTGCCGATGGCGAAGCCCACGAGGTCGCGCGCGAGGCTTGCGGCCAGATCGCCGAGCAGGCGGCCCTCCGTCGCCTCGCGCCACGCCGTGTCGGCGAGGCGTTCGAGGGGCGGCAGGAAGCGCGGATCGACCAGCCCGCCATGGCTCGCAGCCTCCCAGACGAGGAGGAGCAGCACGGGGAGCGTGAGGCCGCGTCGGATCCGGGTCGCAGTCGTACGGGACATGGCGATCTCGCTCGAGCACTCGCCGCCGAAGGGGATACCGGTTCGGCGCAAGCAAGCGCGTGAAATCAATGACTGAGAGCCGTTCCCGATTGCAACGCGATCGGGAACGGCTCTAAGCGTCGATCCGCCATGCCTGGAGCCGCGCTTCCGCGGCGGCCAGCATCGCGTCCATCACGTAGCCGACGAGGCCGATGACCAGCATCGCGGCCAGCATCGTGTCGAGCCAGAACATTTGTCGGCTCCAGACCAGCAGGTAGCCAAGCCCCTCGGACGAGGCGAGCAACTCCACCGCGACGAGGGCCGTCCAGGCCTTGGTCAGGCTGTAGCGCACGCCCGTGAAGATCGACGGCAACGCGCCCGGGAGGATCAGCCGGCGCAGGGATTGCCACCGCGTGAGGCGAAGCACTGCGGCCACCTCCTTGTAGCTCACCGGGATGTTCCGGATGCCGGCGGCGGTATTGACCACCATCGGGAAGAACGCCGCCTTGGCGATGACGACGATCTTCAGGGTCTCGCCGATGCCGAGGAACAGCATCAGGAGCGGGATCCAGCCGATCGTGGGCACCTGCGCCACGGCGGTGAACAGCGGCCTGACGTAATCCTCGACCGGGCGCGACAGCCCAATGGCGATCCCGAGCAGCAGGCCGAGGCCCGCTCCCACCGCGAAGCCCGCCGCGACCCTGATTGCGCTGATCCCCGCATGCTGCGCGAGTTCGCCGCTCGCGGCCATGTCGCGCAGATTCTGCCAGACGTAGCTCGGCGCGGGCAGGACCTGTTCGGGCAACCAGCCCCGGGCCGAGGCGAGCGCCCAGACGAGCACGAGGGTGAGCGGCACGAGAAGGCCGATCGCCGCGTGCCGCACTCGAACGCGGAGCGCCGCGGTGAAATCGCCCGACCTGGGCGGCGCGAAGGCGAGGAGGCTCATCGGGGCGCCTCTTCTCACGAGCCCAGCGGCTTGCCGTCCGGTCCGAAGCGCTCCCAGTAGTGTTCGAGACCGAGTTCCCGCACCGCCTGATCGACGTAGCGCGGCTCGAACCATCCGGTGACGTCGACGTCCCGCCGGATCAGGCCGAACGCCTTGGCCTGCCTGGCCTGCACCCGGTATTGCTCGACGAAGAATGGATCGACGATCGGCGAATTGCGGTAGCGCAGTTCCTGCTCGGCCAAGTCGTAGCGGAATACGGAAGCCGGCGTGCCGGACTTCGCCCACACCGCGATCAACGCGTCTCGATTCGCCTCATCCGACGACCAGCGTGCGGCCTCCACGAGAGCCTTCACGACCTTGGCGACGAGATCGGGATGGGCACGTTCGAACGCCTCCGTGACCAGCAACGCACATTGCCGCTCCAGGCCGCGATCGTTACCCTTGGTAGAGTAGACGATCGCGGCCTTCTTCTGCTCGGCGAGCGAGATCAGGGGAAAGTTGCCGAAGGCGGCCTCGATGTCGCGGCTCGCCAGCGCCGCGTTGGTCGTGGCCGTATCCATGTTGAGGACCTGGAGATCGCGCTCGGTCAGCCCGTTCGCGGCGAGGATCTTGACCACGGCGAGGTGGTTGTTGGTGCCGCGGAAGATCGAGACCTTGCGGCCGCGCAGATCCGTCACGCCCTTGATGCTCGACCCGTCCGCGACGGCGAGGTAGGTCGGCGCATGGGCGCCGGTCGCCGCGAGGATCTTGGTTTTCAGTCCACTCGCCCGACCGATGATCGAGGGCAGGTCACCCTGGAGGGCGAAGTCGAGCTGACCGTTGGCGATCGCCTCGTTCACGGCCGGGCCGGCGCCCTTGAAGAAGGACCACTCGACCTTGACGTCCGGATCGGCCTGGAGGGCGCGCTGCACGTAACCCTCGGCATGGGCGACCGCGAGCGTGTCCCCGCCCGCGAAAGGGCGGTTGTCGACGCCGATCGAGGCGAAGCCGATCCGGATCGTCAAGGGTTCGGCGTGCGCCAGCGAGGGGAAAGCGAGCGCGAGGGAGGCGAGGAGCGCGGTGCGGATGACGCGCCATAAGGATCGTGCTGCGATCACGTCGGAATCCTTGCGGAGGGAGGTGCGTCGGGATCAGGAATTGCCGAGGGGTTTTCCGTCGGCGGCGTAGCGGATCCAGGCCTTCTCCAGGCCGAGATCCTTGAGGGCGGCGTCGAGGTATTTCGGCTCGAACCAGCCGGTGACGTCGACCGGCCGGCGCACCAGGCCCAGCGCCTTCACCTGCGCGGCCTTGTAGCGGTAGCTCGCGACCAGGAGGTCGTCGATGAGCGGCGACAGGCGATAGGCCAGCGCCTGCCCCTCGTAATCCGCCCGGAACACGTCGATGGGGGTCCCCGACTTCGCCCAGATGGCGAAGACCGCCTCTCGGTTCTCCTCGCGTGACGACCAGGCCAGGGCCTTCAACGTGCCGCGGACCACCTTCGCCACCCAATCGGGATGCGCGGCTTCAAACGCGGCCGCGACGAGCAGATGGTTGCTCGCGGTCGTCGCGGGATCGCCCTTCGTGCTGAAGGCGACTTTGGCGAGCCCCTGCTCCACCAGCCGCAGCAGGATCGACTTGCCGAAGGCGGCGTCCACGTCGCCCGAGGCGATTGCCGCGAGGGCGGTGGCGTCGTCCATATTGAAGAAGCGGATGTCCCGCGCGTCGATCCCGTGCTGCGAGAGGGCGCGGTCCGTCGTCAGGTGGGTCGAGGTGCCCCGGAACTGCGCGACGCGCCGGCCCCGAACGTCGCCGATCGCGGCGATGCCGGAATCCGGGCGCGCGACGAGGTAGAGGTTGTCGCGTGGGCTCGTGGCCATGAGGATCCGCGTCTGCAGGCCGGCCGCGCGCGCCGTGAGGGATGGCAGGTCGCCCATGAAGGCGAAGTCGAGCTGGCCGGAGGCCAGGGCCTCGTTCACAGCCGGCCCGGCCCCCTTGAAGAAGGACCATTCGACCGTGACCGCCGGATCGTCCGCGAACGCCCGCTCGATGTAGCGCTCGCTCGCGATCACCCCGACCGGGCCGCTCACGAAGCGGCCGCCTTCCGCGGCGGGGCCGGCATAGCCGATGCGGATCGTCACCCGCTCGGCGGCGACGGAGACCTGTACCGAGCCCAGCAGCGCTGCAACGCCGAGCGCCAGCGCCACGATCCGACGAAGCATTCGCGGCATCGCCGTCACTCCGCCGCCTGGAGCGGGGCCGCCGTCCGCGCCCGATGGGCCGGGAACGGCAGCCCGAGATTCTCGCGCAGGGTTCGGCCCTCATAGTCGGTCCGGAACAGGCCGCGACGGCGCAGCTCGGGGATCACGAGGGCGATGAAATCCTCGAGGCCGCCCGGCAGGAAGGGCGCCATCACGTTGAAGCCGTCGGCGCCGCCCTTCCGGAAGCGTTCCTCCAGCCGATCGACGATCTGCTCGGCGGTGCCGACGAGCTGCCAATGGCCGCGCGCGCCGGCGATCTGCAGGTAGAGCTCGCGGATCGTCAGGTTCTCGCGCCGGGCGAGGTCGATCAGGAGCTTCTGCCGGCTCTTCGGACCGTTGGTCTCCGGCAGTTCCGGAAGAGGCCCGTCGAGGGGATAGCCGGTCAGGTCGAAGCCGCCGAGCGTCGAGGACAGCAGCGCCAGCCCCACGACCGGGTGGATCCGCGCTTGCAGCGCTTCGAACGTCTCCTGCGCCTCCGCCTCCGTCCGCCCCACGACCGGGAAGATCCCCGGCATGATCTTGATGTGGTCGGGGTCGCGCCCGTAAGTCTCCGCCCGGCCCTTGAGGTCGGCGTAGAAGGCTTGCGCGTCGGCCAGGGTCTGCTGGGCCGTGAACACGGCCTCCGCGGTCTCGGCCGCGAGGTCGACGCCAGCCGCCGAGGAGCCGGCCTGGACGATCACGGGGTGGCCCTGCGGCGAGCGCGGCACGTTGAGCGGACCGCGCACCTTGAAGTAGCGGCCCCGATGGTCGAGCACGTGATGCTTCTGCGGGTCGAAGAACAGGCCGCTGTCCTGGTCGCGCAGGAAGGCGTCGTCCTCCCAGGTGTTCCAGAGCCCGGTCGTCACCGCGACGAACTCGCGGGCCCGGGCGTAGCGGTCCGCACGGGCGTAATGCTTGTCGAGGTTGAGGCCGATCCGCTCTGTCACGGTGGCGAGGGCCGAGAGAAGCGTCAGCGGTTCGAAGCTCGCGGCCCGCGAATTGTGGCTCAGGGCCTGGAGCCCGCGCTCGCGCACACCGTTCGAATCCGCCAGGAAGAGGGCGTCGAACTTCGCCGCCTCCGCGCGCTTCGCCAGGTTGAGGAAGTGGTCGAGGCTCACGGAGGCGTCGGGGCGCACCTTCGGGTGGCGCCACGCCGCGACGTGGTGGCCGTCCGTCATCAGGAAGGCGCCGAGCTTCATCTGGCGGTCTTGGGGCATGGTGCGGTCGCCTGCCGTTCGGGATTGCGGTTCAGGCCGCGCCCTGGAGGGCGATCGCGGCGGCCGGCTGACGCAGGGGCTCATCCGGCGCATCGAGCCGGCGGGGCTCCGGCCGCCCCCAGCTGCCGGAATCGAGCGCGGCGAGCACCGCCTCCCGCTTGTGCAGGAGGGCCGCTTCCGTCCGGCTGCGCGGCCGCGGCTCGTCCACAGCGACGATGCGGGTGATCCGCCCGGGCCTGGGCGCCATCACGACGACGCGGTCGCCGAGGTAGACGGCTTCGTCCACATCGTGCGTCACAAGCACCGCCGTGATGCCCTCGCGGGCGACGATGCCCTGGAGCTCCTCCTGGAGATGGGCCCGGGTGAAGGCGTCCAGCGCCCCGAAGGGCTCGTCGAGCAGGAGGACGCCCGGACGGTTCACGAGACCGCGGGCGATGGCGGCGCGTTGCGCCATGCCCCCCGACAACTGGCGGGGATAGGCGTTCTCGAAGCCGGTGAGGCCGACCAGGGCGATGTGCTCGCTGACGGCCGCGCGCTTCGCGTCGCGGCTCAGCCCCGCATTCTCGAGCCCGAGCGCCACGTTCGCCTCGACCGTGAGCCAGGGGAACAGCCGCGGCTCCTGGAAGACGAGCCCCCGCGCGAGGCTCGGCCCCCGGATCGTCTTGCCGTCATGGACCGCCGCGCCGGCATGGTCGGTCTCGAGCCCCGCTAGGATGCGCAGCAGCGTGGATTTCCCGCAGCCGCTCGCGCCCACGATGGTGATGAACTCGCCGGGCGTGACCGTGAGGTCGATGCCGTCGAGCGCTGGAAGCAGGCGCCCGTCGACCCTAAAGGTCTTGGCGATGCCCTGCAGGCCGAGTTCTCCATTGGCCATGCGACGATCCTCGATTGTTTAGAGGGGGCTCACCCGGCCACCGGGTCTGGCACCGACAGGCGCATCTGGGATCGGGCCGCAGCTCTCGCTGCCGGAGGAACTTGGTTGGCAAGAAGAAATGCGCGCTCTCACGGGCAAGACTCTGGATCCCAAGATTTGAAATTGCGACATTGGCAACGACCAAAGATCTTTATGGCATACCGATGTGCTACAACTCGCCAGATGTGAGATGATTGCCGCAACAATTCCAATCACATAGTCTAATAACTATATGTTTCATCACGCAAGATTGTCCGTTTAGCGATCCCATGTCAACGAAATGAATTTTTAATTTCCGCGATTATTACGATAAACCGTCCTCTCGGCGCGTGGCTTAGAAGGATATCCCGAACTTCAGGACCACTGGCTGCAGCGGCCTTTCTTGGACGCCGAGGGGCTCATCAGTTGCGCAGGCCCGCCTGCTTCATCAGCGGGAGCACCTCGGAGCCGAAGATCTCGAGATCCTCCTTGAAGTCGAAGAAGCTGAGTTGAAGCCCGTCGATGCCGGCTTTCCTCAGCCCCACGAATTGCTCGACGATCTGCTCGGGCGTGCCGACGAGATAGATGTTGCCGCCGATCTGCCCGTAAGGATCGGTGCGGCCCTCCCGCCCCGTCCAGGCATGGGCGTCGCTCTCGAAGCTCCTGAAGCCCTTCGGGCTACGCGTGTCGGCATGGGCGACGATCCGGTCCGCGAGGTCCCAGGCTTCCTTCTCGGTGGGCCGGGCGATGACCAGCGGGTTGATCAGGGTCCGCACCGCCCGCCCGACTTCGCGGGCGCTGCGCTTCACCTTGTCCGTATGGGCAGGCAACGCCTCCAGCGTGGACTGGATGTCCGAGCCCGCCGGGCTCGTGATGAAGACGATGTCGGAATAGCGCCCGGCAAAGGCGATTCCGGCGTCCGAGCCCGTGGCGTTGACCAGGATGGGCCGGCCGTAATGCGGCTTCGGGGACACGTAGCCGCCCCGCATCCGCCAGCTCGACTGGCCTTCGAACGAAAAATTCTCCTCGTCCTGCCAGAGGCGCTGCAGCACCTCGACGAACTCGGCGGCCAGTTCGTAGCGGCGATCGTGCTCGATCCGGTCCCAGCCGAACATCGCGTGCTCCACCGCGCGGTGGCCGGTCACGACGTTGATGCCCCAGCGGCCCTTGGAGATATGGTCGAGCGTCGCCCCGAACTTGGCGAGATGCAGCGGGTGCCAGGGTCCGTAGAGGACATGCATCGTCGAGATCAGCAGGATGCGCTTCGTCAGCGCGACGAGCGCGGCGATGGTGGTGAAGCTGTCCAGCGCCTGCCCGTTGAAGACGCCGCCATAACCGCCCTTCGGCAGCCATTGGCTCAAGGCGAAGACGAGATCGAAGCCGAGTTCCTCGGCACGCAGGACGAGGTCGCGATTGTAGTCGAAGCGCCAGTCCGTCGAGCGTTCCAGCGTCGAGTTCGTCCAGCCGCCGGCCTGGATCGGAAGAAAGAGGCCGAGCAGGATCGGCTGCTCGCGCAACACTTTCGACAGCGGGCTCTCCGGGAAATCGGTCGGTGCGGCGAAACGATCGAGGCCGACCAGCGAGCCGGGGGCATGGGAGAGCACCACTACAGCATCCTCTCAAGACTGTTCACGGGTCAGCCGTCCCGCGTCTCAATAAGCACGACGGGAAAACAGGCTTGCCCGCACGAAGACCTGACAGGCTGACGAGGCTTCAGCGCGCCATCCGATGCTGACTCTCGATGAGCCTGCACAGCCCATAGCAGCCGTCAGTTTATGACAGAGCTTTCGTCGTCCCAACTGGGCTCATGGTGACGCAAAGCAATTGATCGAACAAGGAATTTACATTTTATGTATGATAGGCTTCGGAGAATTATCTCCATGAAACCGACCACAGAATTCAAAAAATCTCTCATCGGAGGATAAACAAACAGAAATCCCGCCTCAAAAAATCATTCGGGACAAGCGCGCGCTCGAAGTCCAGTTCGCCACTGCGCGTAATCTGTCACCGGCAAGGTGGTTTATCGCCGAATTTGGTGAGCTGGACAGCCTGAACGTGGCGTCTTGGTCATGGACGGGATGGAGTCGCGGGTCCGTGTGTGACCTTGCTCTGTCTTCTGCCAGCCTGTCGCCCCCGCATCACCCGGGCAGGTCCAACGGTCTCACCATCACTGTTGAAGGTCAGCGCAACCGGGCCATCCCCAGCCTGCCGCATGCTGAGCGCGGCGGTCTGTCGACGCTACGCTCGCAAACATTGATGCTATGTGGTTGATTTTATTGGCGCGCCCTACGGGAATCGAACCCGTGTTTTCGCCGTGAAAGGGCCGCCACGAGACAGGGATGATAGAAGCGAACGCGGTAATCAGCTCTGCATACTGGCATTTTCTGTCTCCCGCTATCATAGTTGGTCTGCTCGTCTGTGTGAGACGCTGTGTGAGACCGATCGATGGCAAAACCTAGCAGCTTCGACAGTGTCGCTAAGCGGGTCCGGCTTCCGCCTGCTAAGAATCCACGCTGGCAGGGTGTTTCAGGAGGGCGGGGTGGGGTCAGCCTGGGCTACCGCAAGCCTGCGCGAGGACCTGGCGCTTGGATCGTCAAGCTGGTGATTGATGGGAACCGCGTCGAGCAACGCCTCGCCCAGGCTGACGACCCTGGATCGGATCCAGACGCCCTCTCGTACCCGGCTGCGGTGACGGCAGCCATCGAATGGGCGCGCGCTCAGGTACGTCGTCTCGACGGCGAAGGGGAGGGGGATGATACCCAGGTCCCAAGCGTCCGCACCGCAGTCGAAGCTTATGTCGCCGCCCGCTCAGCGCGTGCTCCAGCGGCGGGGAGGGACGCCGAGAAGCGCCTCGGCAAGCACGTCCTCTATGATCAGGTCTTCGCCGATACGGACCTAGCGAAGCTCAATGCGGGGACCGTCCGGGCTTGGCGACAGCGCCTATCGGGCGAGTTGCAACCCACCACCGTCAACCGGCTGCTGAACGACTTGCGCGCCGCGCTCAATGCAGCTGCGGAACACCACCGTCGCGTGCTGCCGGCCACGCTCGCCGCCGAGATACGTGCTGGCACGAAGGCGAATTCAGCAGGATCGAGCGCGCGCAAGCAGGTCCTGCCTGATGCCGAGATCCGCCGCCTTATCGACGCGGCCTTCATCGTCGACGAGACCTGTGATTTCGGGCGGCTCGTACTGGTCATGGCGGCCACGGGCGCTCGCCACTCGCAGGTCGCGCGAATCACTGTCGGCGACGTGCAGACCGCGCGTGGTCGGATCATGGTGCCACCCTCGAACAAGGGACGCGCCGGCAAGCGCCCGACGCCGATCGCCGTGCCGGTCGGGGCCGACGTAATCGAGCGGCTCCAAGTCGCCATTGCCGGCCGTCGGGGGCACGAGCCGCTCTTGTTGCACTGGCGGCATCGACAAGTCGGGCCCGTCACCTGGGAGCGTGTCGATCGAGGGCCGTGGGCCACGGCCTCGGCAGCTCTGCGCCTATGGGACAGGGCCCGGACCCGCGCAGGGGCGCCTCCTGGGACAGTCATGCTGTGCCTGCGCCATAGCTCGATCGTACGGGCGCTGAGCGCCGGCGTGCCGGTGAGGCTCGTCGCGGCGCTGCACGACACCAGCGTGCAGATGATCGAGGACCACTAC
Organism: Methylobacterium sp. E-066; assembly: GCF_022829635.1. Taxonomy (GTDB): domain Bacteria; phylum Pseudomonadota; class Alphaproteobacteria; order Rhizobiales; family Beijerinckiaceae; genus Methylobacterium. Next base: position 22,134 of record NZ_JAKSYO010000207.1, on the reverse strand, counting down.
TCCGCCTACATCGTCGAGGCGACCGAGGAGATCGCACGCCGAGCCGTCACGCCCCTGGCACCGAGCACTGCCGCTGCGCTGCGCTCCGTCGATGGCGCCGCGGCATGAATCAACAGCGGAAACGCGCGAAGACCAAGATAACCACCAACGGGAAGATCCTCGGTCGGCCCGTCGGGCGTTCGAAGGCTTTGCCGTTACCGCTGATCGAGCCGAAGCCGATCCGGCTGAAGCGCTACATCAAGCGCCTCAGGGAACCTGGTCGGATCATTAGCCCGATCACTGGTGAAATCGTCGAACTCTTCGGGCCGCCGAAGCCGGTCTACGAGTGGCGAGAGGTCAAGCGTGGTCGGCCACCTGTGAAGGATGGCGTTGCCCTGAAACGCATCGTCGTTCTCCACCAATGCACGGGACAACGCGGATTTGCGCAAAGCATCGCAGCTCAAGAGGGGCACCGCGATGTGCTCGCGGTCAAACAGGAATACACGCGTGCCCGGAGGGGCATAAAGCGCCGCGCAGAGGACAGTCCCAAATCTTGATTTTCCCGATTTTTGCTTACCGCACAATAACTTAATTTTTGTCAGCTCCCGGCGTTCGCGTCTGCCGCTTATGGTCATGTCGTCCGACAGATCAGACATGGCAGATCACTATGACCAGCCTGACAAAAAAGCCTTCGGAACGCCTTGACACCATCCCGTGGCAGAAGCGGCCGCACCTACGCATGGATGTAGCCGGCGATGTCACAGGGCTTTCTCGCACGACGATTTATCGCCTGGCATCGGAAGGTCGGCTGAAGCTCAAGCGCCTCGCCGGCCGGGTCGTCGTCGAGACTGCGGGTGTCTTAAGCCTCGTCGAAAATGCTGAGTCTTGGAGGCCAGGTAACCGCGGCGCCGCTGCACGGGCGAAGCGATCCAATGCAGCGCGCATGGCCCTCCGATGATGAAGAATGAAACGCCTGGGCAGGTGCCCACCTCCGCTTGCGGCGAGGCCGCTGACCGTATGCGCCTCCTCAAGCACAGGCGCGCCAGACAGAACGTGTCCGTTCTGGGCTTTGCCAACTTCCTCCGCGGCAGCGCGAACCACGTCGGGGAGGGGATTTGCGACGAGATCGTCGAGGCCGCCGGAGTGGTCCGCAGCCTTGATGAGGACGCCATTGTGACGGCCAGCCACGTCACGCTGCCCCTGCGACTGCAGCAGGTTAGGGGCGACCGATGAGCGGCGCCTTCCACGCCGATTTGCCGCGCTTCCGGCTCAACACCGCGCTCGCGCTCGCGCCGGACCACATGCGCCCGATCCTACTGGCCGTGCGCGACCACGGCGTCGCCTGGGCGACGATACCCCAGCGGGCCGGCCGGTTTGAAGTTCCCAAAACCAAGCCCTTCATCGCGATCATCGGGGACGACATGCACACAGCGATGGGGCCGGCCGGCTTCCATCGGAAATCGGTCCGCCGCCTGATCGCCCGATCTCGAGTCATCGTGATCGTTGCCGCCGCCCCCCTGAAGATTGCCTATGAGGAGGCGGTTAAGGCCCCTATCGCGTTCGGATCGAACGGCCTCGTCATCGAGACCCGCCCCGAGCGCGAACTCGAATGGGTCGGAATGGTGAGGGCTGAGAACCCGAACGCCGCGCTCCTCCTCGTCAGCGTGAGGGAGACGGCGCAGTGAATGCCCGCCCCTCCGATCATAGCGTCAGCATGGTCGAGCACGCCCTCGTCTATGCCCGCCACGGGATCCCGGTGCTCCCCTGCAACCCAGCGACTAAGCGGCCGCTGGTCCCGCAGGACAAGGACGCGAACGGCAACCCGATCCCCAAGACCGGCGGCCTCTACAAGGCGACGCGCGACGAGGCGCAGATCCGGACGTGGTGGGTTAAGCACCCGCACGCCATGATCGGCCTGCGCACGGGTCCTGAGTCCGGCGTGTTCGCCATCGACCTAGACCTGCCGAAGGAGCCGGGTGACCCGGACGGGGTCGCGGCCTGGGAGTGGGTAACCGCGGCGCACGGCGATGTGCCCACGACCCATACGCACACCACCCCCAGCGGGGGCCTCCACCTACTTTTCGCGTACCCGGAGGGCTTCACCATCACCAACAGCCGCGGCGCCCTGCCACCTGGCATCGACGTGCGCGGAAGTGGCGGCTACATCATCGCTGCACCGAGCCGGAGGGCGGACGGCCGGGGGTACCGCCTCGCGCAGCTCGAGCACGAATTCCAGTTCGCGTGTAGCCCAGACTGGCTGCTCGACCTGCTCAGGAAGGTGGAGCCGACATCTGCACCGAAAGAAGCGACCCGCGCCGAAGTCGCGCCTGAGCATGAGCCCGACGCGCGATCGAACGGAGGTCGCTCCCGCGCAATCAACGGCGACGTGCCCGACAGCTACATCCTTCGTGCTGTCGAGGAAGAGTGCGCCGCCGTCGCCCAGGCGCCGCGGGGCCAGCGCAACGAGGCGTTGAACACTGCTGCGTTCAAGCTCGGCACCCTCGTCGGCGCCGGTCGCTTCGACGCCGGCACGGCCACGCGTCGCCTCTACGACGCCGCGGTTGCTAGCGGCCTCGTCCAGGGCGACGGCCAGCGCGCTGCCCTCGCGACGATCGAGAGCGGGCTGACCTCCGGCGCCGCCAAGCCGCGCGTGTTTTCTGAGAGCAAAGCACGCTCCGGGGCGCCCATGCAGAGCCGTGAGGGGCGCCGCAGCGGACCTTCTACCGCAGACGGAGAAGATGGGCTCGACGACCTCCCCACGATCGATGTCGTCAACGGCGAAGTGCCGCGCGTCGTCACCGAAACCGAGCAGGCGATCCTCTCGGCGGACGTGCCTATCTTCACCCGCTCCGGCAGCCTCGTCCGGCCGGTGATTGAGACCATTCCCGCAGCGAAGGGACGCCGGACGACGGTGGCGCGCCTCAAGCTGATGTGCGTGGCCAGCCTCGCCGACAAGGTCGCGCAGGTCGCGCGCTACCAGCGCTTCGACAGGCGGTCCAAGGACTGGGTGACGATCAACCCACCCGCTGAGGTAATGAACGCGCTGCTCGCGCGCGACGGCGATTGGCAGCTGTACCCGATCGCGGGCGTCATCAACACGCCGACCCTGCGCGCGGACGGCACGATCCTCGACAAACCGGGCTACGATCCTGAGACCCGGCTGTTCCTCTTTCTCGATCCGAGCTTTCGGATGCCAGCGGTGCCAGAGCGTCCGAGCCGGGAGGAGGCCGAGCAGGCGCTGAAGCTCCTGGAAGACTTGTTGATCGGCTTCCCGTTCGTCGGGCTGATCGACCGCGCCGTGGCGCTTTCCTGCATCCTCACGGCGCTGGTGCGCAGCGTGCTGCCCACCGCCCCCCTCCACGCGATCCGCGCCTCCACGCCGGGCACGGGCAAGAGCTACCTTGTAGACCTCGCCAGCACCATCGCCACCGGACGGCGCTGCCCGGTGATCGCAGCCGGCAAAACCGAGGAGGAGACCGAGAAGCGGCTCGGCGCGCTCCTGCGCGAGGCGGTGCCGATCGTGTCGATCGATAACGTCAACGGTGAGCTTGGTGGCGACATGTTGTGCCAGCTCACCGAACGGCCGCTCGTGCGGGTCCGGATCCTCGGCAAGAGCGAGGCGCCCGAGCTGGAGTGCCGCGCGACGGTGTTCGCCACCGGCAACGGCCTGATCCTGGTCGGCGACATGACCCGGCGCACTGTGCTCTGCACCCTGGACACCAAGGCCGAGCGCCCCGAGCTGCGCGATTTTGACTTCGACCCGATAGACAGGGTGATGATCGATCGCGGCCGGTACGTCGCGGCGGTGCTCACGATCATCAGGGCCTACCGTGCCGCGGGCGCACCAAAGGTGTGCGGCCCGGTCGGCAGCTACGAGGCCTGGACCGAGGCGGTGCGCGCGCCGCTGATCTGGCTCGGCCAGCAGGACCCGTGCGCGAGCATGGATACGGCGCGCGAGGAGGACCCCGAACTGTCCGCCATCCGCGAACTATTCGGTCACTGGCAGGAGCACTTGGAACTGTCGAGCGGCTTCACTACGAACGCCATCATTAAGTCCGCGTGCGAGAAGGCGCCCTCCAGCAGCCTCCATCTCAATCAGCAGGAATTTCTGAGGCCAGAATTCCGCGACCTGCTGCTGCGACAGGCCGGCGACGGCGGCGCGATCTGTAGCCGGCGCCTCGGCAAATGGCTGGCACGCATCAGTGGGCGCGTGGTCGACAGCTTGCGCATCGAGATGAAGATCGACGGTAGCCACGGCAACCGCTTCTCGCTCTGCACGATCAATCCTGCCACGAGCGCTCCACAATGACGGGCGGCATCCTAACCATGGGGGTTATGGGGGTTTTGGGGGTCTACTATGATCATCACGCGGAAAGAGGCAGCGACAGTTTCTCGTACAGAGTTAAAATCACCCCCCCAAACACCCCAAACCCCCATTTGGCGAGGGTATGGTCGGCCATGATCGCCGCGGTCAATGCTTAGAGCCTGTTTGTCCCTGATTTCGAACACACCGTGTGCATGGCCCATTTGGGCTGCCGGCGCACAAGCGCCAACCTATCTGTTGGTCTGTGCAACTTCGCCTTTGAGACCCGGCGCTAGGTCGACGCCATAGCGGTCACCTCGATTCGAAGGAGCAGGGCCATGCGGAAGCGGTGGGCCGCCGCGAACTATGGGGCGCTCCGGGGACCAGCGGACAAAATATCCACTTGCCGGCGAGTCGGCGGGGTTACCGCCATACCTCATGAGGTCGTGCCATGAAGCGACGTTCGCCAACCACAAGCGGCAAGCCGAGGAAGGCAACCGCTTGGTCATACTCAGCCGAGTTCCGCGCGATCGCGAACGCCGCGCTGCGGCGGTTTAACGCCGAACGGCACCTGCACCCGATCTGCGGTGCGATCGCTAAGTCCACCGGCGAGCCCTGCCGGCAGATGCCTGCCAAAGGTCGCACGCGTTGCAAGCTGCACGGAGGAGCCACGCCGCGCGGCGACGGCGCGGCCGGCTGGCATACGCCCGGGTATCCTGCTGGCTTACCGACCGGCAAGCCGCGCAGCGACGCCTACAAGGCCTGGAAGCGGCGCGAGAAGCGCGCACGGTGGGCGACTATGACGCCGGCGGAACGTGCTAGCCATGAGGACTGGCATCGGACCCACAAGCCTGGCAGCGCGAGCGAGCGAGCGCGTACGCACCGCAACCGTGAGGCGCGCCGATGGCTCAAGGGCTTGATGAACGAGGCGCCGCGCCCGTCGACCCCGCAGCAGGCCGAGCTAGCTGCACTTCGGGCGAAAGCCCAGGCGCTCCTCGAACGTCTCGACGCCGAAAATGAATTTCCAAGCAGCGGTCTATTCGACTGAATCAATTGCTAGCTAGATAGCTTGGCCCAGGAAACTGATTATCAGACAAAATGTCTTGCGCGCCCTCGTCCGAAAAGCGCCGGAGCCGCACAAATCCTACCGGCAACCTTTAGGCGCTTCGCGCAAGTGCGGTGTTAAAGCGCGATCGTCTGGCCAGCACGACGTTCGGCCTGACGCTGTGCGATCGTACGGCACTCAGCTCGGCGCTCCTCGTCAAACCTCGGCTGTAGGCTTGCCCAGATAGCGCTCATACGCGCGTTTCGACTTTTCGGTGGAACGAATGGCAGAGCCGCCCATTCGTCCAGCACCCAGTTAGCGAAATAGATCACGGCACGGCGGTCATCCCGCAGCTTAGTTGTTTTTCTACGGCTACGCCTGCCCTCGACCCAATGTATGTAGAATGTTCCATTACTATGCCTCTTAAGAAATGGCATCATTGCTCGCTCCCTTTAAACTAACAAGACCAATTTTCCGAACGCCCAACAAATAAAACAAATCGCACGTCAAGTCAAATAAGACACGCTGTCTGATATTGATGATTAGTCATCAGACAGATCAGACAGACTAAACACAAGAAGATCTGTATAGTAGGTGTTTGCGAGAAACTGGGCGGCATCAAGCAGATGTACTGCGTCAAAAAGCAAGGAGTTGGGCAGCACTCCCGCAAAATGTCGAATAGGTGAGGGGAGGGGGGCCGCTGTGATCAGCCGGCTATACGACTTGGCTGGCTGAGGCGCCTAATCCTCTATTGAGCTCAAGGCGGCTTCGCAGCCTCCTTACGGCCGTTGGCGTCCATTTACCGCTTCCGCTGGGCGTCGGAACCCCTTCGCACTCCAATAAGACGGCAACAGCGCGCAGTGACGCTGCACCTGTTGGATCGAGGCGTATTAGGATTGGCGCGAGAGCCTCAGCTTGAGCGTTGGCATTGCGTCCGCGGACAGCACGAGCCTTAGCGGTGTCCGCAGCCGTGCCTGCCCGGCCCCGGAAGCCGCCGAGTTTTTGCCCTCTCGCTTTAGCGGCAGCGAGAGCAGCCTTCGTACGGGCGGAGATCATCCGACGCTCTTCCTCGGCGACCACAGCCATGATGCCGACGGTCATCCGGTTCGCCGACGGCATGTCACAGGCGACGAAATCGACGCCCGCCTTGCTTAGGCCCAGAAGGAAATGAGCGTCGCGGGCCAGCCGATCGAGCTTGGCGACCACGAGCGTTGCGCGGTGCGCACGGCACAAGGCCAGCGCGCGGGCCAGCTCCGGCCGCTCACTGTTTGCACCGCTTTCGATCTCGACCACCTCGGCGATCAGGGTCCAAGCCCCTCCGTTCAGAAAGTCTGTGACGGCCGAGCGTTGCGCTTCCAGGCCGAGCCCAGATCGACCCTGCCGATCGGTACTGACACGCAGGTAAGAGATGAAGCGGCCGGAGATCATGCTTGAACTGTATCGCACTATGCATCGGACGTTGCTTATAATGATACACCAACGATCGAGGTCAACTCTGATCGAATGAGCATGCTCGAGTTAAGGGGCATCTGCATCTCGGGGTAGCCGCCCCCCGGGTATACCCGCACGGCAATGCGTCAGCCCTCGCCGGACCCGCGGACAAAATCGCACTGGTCAGGGTGTTTCGGACAAAATGTCCGACACACATTCAATGTCTTGTCATGACCGAAAGCCGCCGGCCCGCTTCGGGGAAGCAGCGCCGGAAATGCGGATAGGCTCCTACCGACCCTTCCCAGTCGTTCAGGACGCTTCGATGCATACCCGTAAGCAGCCATGGAAGACGGCGAGGCCGCGGCGTCGCCGTTCTTACCCGCCGGGCACTGGCATTACTTTCAGATCGACGACCGTGATCCGATGCCTACTCGGAGAGCGTTTTTTCTCAGTCGCTGCGGGGCAGCTCGACGGCTGGTCAGAGCGTAAGCAGCGAACCCGAACCCGACCGCGACGCAAAAGCTGACAGTATCAAAGGCTAAGAACACCGTGTCGCCTTCGCGCAAGCTCGCGAGGTAATGACGGTCTGTGGTCACACCGCCGACGATCGGGACCGCAAGAAACCCGGCGGCGGCTGTCGTCAGCGCGACGGTCCATGCCCGGGCCGGCGCAAGGAACAGCGCTAGAAGGACAGTCAACAACCACCCCGCGAAAAAAGCCTGCACTTCGGCCTCAGGCCGGACCGGCATCTCGGCGGGCAATAGCCGATTGGCCAGAAAGTAGCACGCCACGGCGATCGGCAGGCCAGCCACGGTGCCGATGTTGAGCGCGTGGACAAGCCGGTGGCCCAGCGGCATTCGCGCAGCAGAGTTGGGCTTGGGTAGACGCGCTACGGTCCACAACACCAGGCCGGTCGCCACCATGGCGCAGCCCATCAAGCCTGACAGGAAGAACAGCACGCGCAGTGGCCAGGGTGCGAAGTGCGCCTCGTGCAGACCGACCAATGTCCCATGCACCGTGGTCGCGGCGCTGGCCGGCATGGTCGTGCCGAGGGAGGATCCGGTCACTCCATCGAAGCCGACCGCTGGGTGGAGATGAGCCAAGCCCTCGGGCTCATCCATCGTTACCACCACCGTGCTCCGCGCGTCGCGGGGGTTGTGGATCGCGATGAAGGTGGCCTCCGAGCCGGTGAGGCGCATCGCCTCGCGGATCATCGGTCCGAGCGGCGCCAGCGTCCCCGGGGCATGTGCGGGAGGACGAGCCGCGATCGTCTGGCCGCGGTCCTGGAAGTACCGCTCGCGGTCGCCGCGGTAGGCCGCGTCCACCCCCCAGGGCATGTACAGCAGCATCAGCGTGACGAGACCGGTGTAGGTAATCATCAGATGGAACGGCAGCGCCAGTACGCCTGTGACGTTGTGGGCGTCGAGCCACGCGCGCTGCGGCGCCTTCTTGGGCCGGAAGGTGAACAGGTCGACGAAGATCCGCCGGTGCGTGACGATCCCACTGAGCAGGGCAATCAGCATCACCATGGCGCAGCCGCCGACGATCCAGCGTCCCCACAGGAGAGGCAGGTGGAGTTCGTAGTGGAACCTGTAGAGGAAGTCGCCACCACGGGTGTCCCGCGCGGTGAGCGCAGTACCGGTCGCCGGGTCGAGCAGCACGACCGAGAACGGGGCTCCGGGGCCGGTACGCCAGACGATCCGGGTCGCGGGAGTCTCCGCGGTTGGCAGCGTCATGAACCACGCCCGTGCGTCCGGGGCGCGCTCGTGCAGGGCATCGACGGCGCGCTCCGCGGCGATCGGAACATCGACCGCGTGACCGGCGTGGAGTTCCGGCCGCATCCACTGCGAGATCTCGGTGCGGTAGTAGCTTAGGGTGCCGGTGAGGAAGACCGCGAACAGCACCCAGCCGACCACGAGCCCGGACCAGGCGTGCAGCCACGCCATCGATTGCCGGAACGTCGCCTTCATCCAGCTCCTCCGTGCAGCGTCCAGACGAGACCGCCGAGCACGACGGCCGGCAGCAGCAGGCCGAGCGCGGCGATCGCGAAGCGGCGGGCCCCGAACGTCCAAAGCACCGCCGCTGCGTAGACGGCGAAGCTCAGTAGCGTCGCCGTCGACGCGGCGTCAGCCCGACCCATCGGCAGGGCGAGCGCTAGCGCCGCGGTGAAGAGACCTGCCAAACCATAGCCGCCGAAGACCGCCAGGGCGATCCGGGCAGTGACCGCGAGCCGGATGTGAGTTGTCACGGCGAGGTTGGCCGCCATAACGCGGAGACCGCCGGGCGCCTCACCACTTGTAGCTCGCGCTGGCGATCACCCTCCGCGCGTCGCCATAGTAGCATCCGCTGCCGGTCGAGATGCAGGACGCCACGTAGTGCCGATCGGCCACGTTCGTGGCGTTGATCGCGAAGCGCCAGCCATCGCGCACGTAGTGCACCTGTGCGTCGAACAACACGACCTCTGGCACGGTGAAGTAGTTGTCGACCGAGGCGTAGGACATGCCGATGTAGCGCACGCCTCCGCCGAAGCCGAAGCCGGCCAACGGTCCGGTCGGGATCGTGTAGTCCGCGAACGCCGAGGCGAGGGTCTGCGGGGTGTTGACCGGGGTCTTGCCGATCCTGGCGGCCGAACCGTCTGCGACCGTCTTCAGGTCGTAGCTCGTGAACGACGCGGTGACGTTGAAGTCGGGCGTGACGTTGGCCTGCAAACCCAGCTCGACGCCGCGCGAGCGCACCGCGCCGATCTGGATCGTGTTGTTGATGTTAGTCGGGTCCGTCGTCGACACGTTGGTGCGGATCAGGTCGAACACCGCGGCTGTGGCGAGAAGCTGCGAGCCTGGTGGCTGGTACTTCACGCCGGCCTCGTACTGGTCGCCGGTCTCCGGCTTGAACGGCTGGCTGAAGAAGTCCGTCCCGATCACCGGATTGAAGAACGTCGCGTAGCTCAGGTAGGGGGCGAGTCCGAAGTCGAAGTCGTAGACGATGCCGTAGCGCTGGGTCGCCGCGTTGGCGTGCTGCTCGGTGGTCCGGCTCGTCAGCTTGTTGAGGACGTCGTTCTCGGTGAAGTCGCCCCGTCCGCTGGCGATGATGCTGAGTTCCGGGGTGATGTGGATCTGGTCTTGGGCGTAGATGCCGAGCTGCTGGAAGGAGGTGCCCGTGACGCTGAAGGGTGTCGGGATCGGGGTGGGCACCCCGTAGACCGGAGCGCGGAAATTGATCCGCAGCGCCGGCAGGTTCGCGGTGGTCGAGCTGCGCGCGCTGGTGCCGTCGAGCTGGGCCTGCTTGTAGTCGAGCCCGAACAGCATCGTATGGCGGAACGGTCCAGTGTCGAAGTGGGCTTCGAGCTGATTGTCGACGTTGAACAGGTTCTCACGGCCAGCGGATTGTGAGCGGTAGCGGTTTAGCACCGTCTGGTTCGTGCCGGCGACGTAGCTGCCGGAGATCAGGGTGTTGTCGTAGCTCTCGGTGAACGAGTAGCGCAGGTTCTGTCGGAAGGTGAACACGTCGTCGAAGACGTGTTCGAACTGGTAACCGCCATAGGCTTGCGTGCGTCGGAAGCGATTGGCTTGCGGGTCGTTGATGTTGACGTTGAGCGGGATGCGCAGGCCGAGTGCCTGCGGACGCACCGTGCCGACGTAGGGCAGGAAGCCGCCGATGCGGCCAGTCTCATCATGTTGGAAGCTCGTCAGGATCGTGAACGTGGTCGCCCCGTCCGGCTTGTAGGTGAATGCCGGAGCGATGTAGCCGCGGTTGTCGTCGGTGCCGTCGAGCTGGGTGCCACCGTTGCGGCCGAGGGCGGTGAGCCGATAGAACCAGTGACCCTCCGCGTCGGCGGGACCGCCGATGTCGAAGGCGAGATACTTCTGCCCGTAGGAGCCGCCGCCGGCCTCGACGTAGCGCAGCTCCTCCAGCGGTGGCCGCTTGCTGATCAGGTTGACGAGGCCGCCCGGGCCGCCTTGTCCGAACAGGACGGCCGCAGGCCCGCGCAAGACCTCGATCCGCTCCAGCCCGAACGGATCGACCTGAAACGTACCGTTGCCGTACTGCAGGAGCTGTAGACCGTTGAGGTATAACCCGGTGTCCTGCGCGGTGAAGCCACGGATCAGGTAGAAGTCGATGCGGCTGCCTGGTCCGTAGGTGCCGCCGTAGACACCCGGCACATACTTCAGTGCCTCGGGCACGGTGAGGGCGCGCTGTGCGTCGAGCTGCTGGCGTCCGACCACGGTGATCGACTGCGGGGTCTCGATGAGTGGGGTATTGGTTTTGGTCGCGGTCAGCGACCGAGTGGGCACGAAACCGTCGATGGGGCCGAGCGGATCCTCCTGGCGGCGCCCGCTACCGCCCTGGCCGGTGACGCTCAATTCCTCCAGTACGACGCCGGCTTGTGCGGTTTGGTCGGCGGGGTTGCGCGCCCGCGGTCGCGGCGGGGTTGCGTCCTGTGCCCGTGCGGCACCGATCGCGATCGGTGCGAACGGCAGAGCTTGGATCAGGATGCTGAGCGAGACGCCCGCGAGGGTGAGGGCGCGCACAGCGCCTCGTTGTGCCTGATCTCGACGCATGAACTCCGTGTCTCCCGCGCGCTGCGGGCAGCCGCCCGCGTTCGCCGGGAGGAGGCCCGGCGGGGATGCAGATCGCAGATTAGAAAGAAGCTAAACTTCTGTTTTATTTGATATTTATGTCGCCGGGATAGGCGCGATCACGAACGCGTGCAAGGCCAACAACGGCGGCTGCTGTGGGCCGTGGCCAAAACAGCACAGCCAAAAAGCCGGACGCAGGGCGGAGGTGAAAACGAACGCAACGATGGTGTCCGCTTCTTTCAACGAATCCCCATAAGCGGACCGTCGCAAAACCACCCAACCCGGCCGTTCACCGGCGCCTGCCAACGCGGCTGATGCCGTCCGAAAGCTGCCCGTCCGGTTTCTGGCAAACCGTGGCTCGAAGAAGACATACACGCCTGACCGAGCGTTTTACCGGCGTTTGAAAGTCCGACATATTTTCACGACAAAATGTGAGCTGGTCTGGTCGGGCTCCTGAAGGTTGGGACGACCCGTCGGAAATCCGGTCGAATTGCCGACATGGTCGCTCACGCTACTTAGCGTTGAGTTTCAATGGAGCTTGCTTATTGGAACGGCTGCGCTGGACCTTGGCGGTCTGAATGGACGCTAGCCGGTGTGAAATCCCGCCTCGTACTGAGCCTCCGATCGGCTCTGCCGATCCGCAGCCATGACAATACGGCAATAAAAAAGGCCAGCCCGGAGGCTGGCCCTGCTTTCCCCTGGGGGATGCGACGAGAACGGTTTACTCGGCCGCAGTCATCTCTGCGGTGAAGTGTCCACACCAGTCCTCGGACGAGACCACCGGCCACAGCCCCTTCGACTCCGGCGCCGGCTGGCTCACAGGCGGGTTGAAACGGCACAGACCGGCATCGCCCTGTGCGGCGGCGCCATTGCCCTGGTGCTCGTCGAAGAACTTGCAGCTGTCGCAGTGCGCGCTGGCCATATCGGTGCTCCTATCTGACGGTCGACCCGCTCTGTTGCGAATTAGAACAGATCCAATCTGAGGGGTCAACGACGGCGGCATCGGCGAGTTCCGGCCTTGCTGATGGCTGCCTGTGGATGACACCCGCGTGGAATGGCTATGAAGGCCACCTCTCCTGCCTGCGCGCCCGAAGCGTTCGCGACACTGCACGGCGTGCAGCGGGGTGAGTACGTGACGACAGGCGGGCGCAGGCTAGTTCCCTGCCACCCACACGTGAAGCCTTGGCGGGGCGGTCGTGTGAGGGTCGGTGCGTTGCGAGGGAGCTGGACACCGCGAGCGCCGGCCCATGGCCGAGGATCTCGCAATCGGACATCCCGCCAGTGTAGTTTGGCGTTGCGGTGCTGGCGTTAGCCCAGTGGCCTGGGTCGGGCGTCCATGGGAGAAGGCTTTCCATGGTGCGCCTCAATGAAATCAGAGCCGGCGAAGTTGCAGTCGCCGCGCCCGCGGCCGATGATGCTGGATTGGTCTACATCGGCCGTATCCACACGCCCTGGACCGATCGTCTCGCTTGCCCACGGCAAGGTCGTCTGGACGGTCCATCCTGCCGCATCGAAGTGTTCGAGCCTTGGGTTGCAGCTCTTGACGGACTGGAGGCCTTCGCTCGGATCGAGGTGTTGTACTGGCTCAATGCGTCCCGACGTGACCTCGTGCACCAGAGCCCGGCCAACGATTGCACGACGCGGGGCACCTTCGCGTTGCGCTCGCCGGTGCGACCGAACCCGATAGGCACATCGATTGCCACGCTCGTCGCGATCGAGGGCAACATCCTGACGGTACGCGGCCTCGACTGCCTCGATGGGACGCCGCTCCTCGACCTCAAGCCTGACCGGACCCTGTTCACGCCGATAGCCCCACCGCAGCCGGGTGATTTCGAAACTGAGGGCTGAGCCGGTGGTCGCGCGCGCGCCTTCACTGCGGGGATGACGTTGGTCATATCTCGGCTATATCCGTTCGGACATAACGACGCCGCATCATCTGGAGCTGCTGTTGTCCCTCGCGCGCTATTCGCTTCCCACCCGCCTCCTCAGCCGCGCTGCACTCCTCGGTGCCCTGGCTCTGGTGCACGTGTCCGCTGCACGAGCGGAACCAGTGCGGGTCTACGCCGCCGGTAGTCTGGTGGCTGCGCTCAAGGACGTGATCGCCGCCGCCGGCATGCCTGCCGAAGCGGTGGCCGCCCCGACCTTCGGACCTGCAGGGCTGCTGCGCCAACGTCTCGAAGGTGGCGAGACGGCGGATCTCTACCTCTCGGCCGATCTCGCTGGGCCGCGCCGACTCGCGGAGGCTGGCAAGGCGAAAGCCGTCGTGCCGTTTGCCCGCAACAAGCTGTGCGTACTCGCCCGTGCCGACCTCGGCCTGACCCCCGACAATCTCCTCGACCGCCTGCTCATGCCCAATCTGCGCCTAGCGACCTCGACGCCCGGCGCTGATCCAGGCGGCGACTACGCTCAAGCCGTGTTCGACCTGGCCGAGGCCGTCCACCCCGGTGCCAAGGCGACGCTGGACAGAAAGGCGTTGAAGCTACTCGGTTCGCCGAACACGATGGTACCGGTGGCCGGGCGTAGCCCCAGCGCGACGGTGTTTCTGGGCAACAACGCCGACGCCCTGTTGTACTACTGCAGCGGCCAAAGCGGCACGATGAAGGAGGCTCCAGGCCTCAGCCTAATCCAACTGCCGCCGAACCTATCCGTGCCGGCGACCTACGGCATGGCGCCGCTGACCGACAATCCGGACGCAATGCGGCTCGCGCTTTTCCTCGTCTCCGAGAAAGGTCAGGCGATCCTCGCCCGCCACGAACTCGGACCGATCAGCGAACCGTGAAGGATTCGTTGCGCCATCGCATGGCTACTCGGCTTTGAGGAGGTCGAACTTGATCTGTGGGCCTGCTGCGCGGCTGATCTCGATCGTCACCGGGCCGGCATCGAGAGCGAAACGCACGCTCTTACGCACGCCCGGGCAGCCCGTCTTGCCGCTGTGGGCCGCAGGCTTCAGGGTCGACCGGCCATCCTGGCTGACATCGATCCAGGCCTCGTCCGAGAGCGTCACCTGATAGGTACCCGCAGCCGGTACCGTGGCCGTCACGAAGCCTGAGAACGTATCGGGCTTCGCCGGTCTCTCGGACGGGACGGGTAGCGCGATCTCCGCAGCAGGCTTCAGGGTCAGCTGCGCCGCGCCAGCCTCGCTCGACAAAGCCGATCCGGACGCCAGGGTGGACAGGCTCGGCGCAGCGAATGCGGTCTGCTCCCGCGCTATCGACCATGCGAAGCTCGCACAGGCCGGTGCGTCCTCGGCCGTAGCCGAAGTGACCAAGATGGCTACCAGTCCGGCAGTGAGGATAGCGCGGGAGATGATCATCGTCAGTCGACCGCGATCATGACGTCGGAGGCCTTCACCACCGCGTAGGCCTGGCCACCGACCACGAGCTTCAAGCTGTCGACCGCCTCGTTGGTGATGGAGGAGGTGACCACTTGGCCGGGGCTGATCTCGATTTTGACGTGCGCCGTGGTGGCGCCCTTGTCGACCGAGACCACCGTGCCCTTGATGACGTTGCGTGCGCTGATCTTCACGAGATTCGCCTTCCTACTGAGCCCGATACGGGACCGGTCACTGCTTGCCGCCCTCGATGACGCTGAAGCCCTGGGCCTCGAAGAAGGGCTTAGCCGCCGCGCTCTGGAGGTAGTCCAGAAAGCGCTGCGCACCCTCGCCCTTCGCGTCCGTGGTGACGGCGAACGGGTACACGACCGGCGGGTGGCTGTCCGCTGGGAATACGCCTACGACCTTCACGCCAGGATCGGAGCGGGCATCGCTTTCGTAGACGACACCGAGCGGGACCTCGCCGCGCGAGACCAGCAACAGGGCAGCGCGCACGTTGTCGCTCGGTGCGAGGCGAGGCTGGACCGCGCTCCAGAGGCCGAGCTTCTCGAAGGCGACCTTGGCGTACTTGCCGATCGGCACCGAATTGACCTCGCCCGTGGCGAGCCGACCATCCGGACCCAGCGCTGCTGAGAACGCCTCCGGGGTGAAGGCGACTGCGCTCTCCTTCGCATCGCGTGGCGCGATCAGGACCAGGCGGTTGCCGAGTAGGCTCACTCGGGTGTTCGGACGGATGAGGTTCTTCTTGGCGAGGTAGTCCATCCATTCGAGGTCGGCCGAGGCGAACAGGTCAGCAGGCGCACCCGCCTCGATCTGGCGGGCGAGCGCCGATGACGCTGCATAGCTCGCCTTGAGTTCGACGCCGGTCTGCGCGCTGAACGCCTTGCCAGCATCGTCCAGGGCATTCTTGAGGCTCGCGGCAGCAAACACGGTCGCGGTGTCGGCCGCCTGCGCCACGCCGGCAGCGAGGAGCAGGGCGGCAACGAGGCCGGAGCGGATCAGGCTGCGCATGCGGATACGGTCCTTGAGGGGGCTGCGGTGGATGTCGGGCTGGGGATGGCTCAAGCCGCTTTCGGAAGCGATGCCATATCGATGACGAAGCGGTATTTCACGTCGCTCTTGAGCATGCGGGCGTAGGCGGTCTCGATCTGGTCGATCGGGATCATCTCGATGTCCGAGGTGATGCCATGTTCGGAGCAGAAATCGAGCATTTCCTGCGTCTCAGCGATGCCGCCGATCAGGGATCCGGCGAAGTTGCGCCGCCGCCAGATCACGCTGAACACCTGCATCGGCAGGGGTTTCTCGGGCGCCCCGACCTGAACCAGCGTGGCGTCACGCTTGAGCAGGGCGAGGTAGGCGTTGATGTCGTGCTCGGCCGCGACCGTATCGAGGATGAAGTCGAAGCTCTCGCCCTGGGCGGCCATGGCGTCGGCATCCTTGGAGATCACCACCGCGTCGGCCCCGAGCCGCTTGGCGTCGGCTTCCTTCCCCGGCGAGGTCGTGAACAGCGTCACCTGCGCACCCATGGCGTGAGCGAGCTTCAGGCCCATGTGCCCGAGTCCGCCAAGACCCACGATACCGACCTTCTGACCCGGCCCGACTTTCCAGTGGCGCAGCGGCGAGTAGGTCGTGATGCCGGCACACAGCAGCGGGGCGACGCCGGCGAGATCGAGGTTTTCCGGGATGCGCAGGACGAAGTGACTGTCGACGACGATGTGGCTCGAATAGCCCCCGAAGGTATGGCCGCCGGTCTGCGACTCGGGACCGTTGTAGGTGCCGGTAAAGCCCGGCTCGCAGTACTGCTCTAGGCCTTCGCGACAGCTGGAGCACTCGCGGCAGGAGGCGACCATGCATCCGACGCCCGCCAGATCGCCTGGTTTGAAAGTCTTGACCTCGGCACCGACCCGGGTGACCCGACCGACGATCTCGTGACCGGGCACGCTTGGGTAGAGCGTACCGCCCCACTCATCGCGGACCGTGTGCAGGTCTGAGTGACAGACGCCGCAATAGACGATCTCGATCTCGATGTCGGATGCGCCAGGATCACGACGCTCGAAGCTGAAGGGCGCGAGCGGCGTTTCGGCGCTCTGGGCAGCGTAGCCGGTGCACTGGAACATAGTCTGGACCTGGAAGAACGAGGAGCGCATGGACAGGGGCTGGGCAAGCACCCGTCCCGTCACCCGGCTATATACAACCAGATACAGCGTCGGAAAGGGGCTCGATCTTGCCCAGCACGATCGCGTTCAAGCCGCGTTGTGACGAAGCTGGAGCGTCTGAGAAGGTCCGATGGCAAGCCTGAGCATCCGTATCGACGTTGCACCCGGCAACCGCATCGGTCCGGGTAAGGTGCAGCTCCTGGAGATGATCGCCGAGCACGGCTCGATATCCGCCGCCGGGCGGGCGCTCGGTATGTCCTACCGCCGGGCTTGGATGCTGGTCGAGGCGATGAACAGCGGTTTCGGACGGCCGGTGGTCGAGGCTCAGATCGGTGGCAAGGCGGGAGGCGGCGCGCGCCTGTCGACCCTCGGAGCGGATCTGGTCGCGCACTACCGCGCGATCGAGCGTGCCGCTGATCGAGTTGCAGCCCCATTCCTCGACCGGATTGTCGCCTCTGAACGGAACGCGAACGACGAGCCACCCACGGCCTCCCTCTAGGCAAGCCGGTTGTTTTTGGACAGAGTGCTGTATCTGAACGGATATAGCGCCTGCCGAGACGCCGATGCCGCCCCACGCCTACCTCGACGGTCCTGCCCTGCGCGCTCTCGCGGCAGCCGGCCACCCACCATTCGTGCCGCCCGCCGTCGACCCGGCTGACAAGCCGCGCGATCGGATCTGGGAGCTTGCCGAGAACCTGCACTGCTCGATCGTCGGCACCTGCCTGACCAACGCCGAGGCTCGCGCGATCCTGGCCAAACTCGGCCGTGCTGACGCGCGGACGATCAGCGAGCACCGGCTGCACGGCGAGATCGTCCAGATCGCCGGCCGCAAGGATGGCGGTGGTCGACTGCTGCAGAAGACGCTGGACCGGCGGCACGAGCGCGAGATCGAACGCTTCGACGAGGCCCGCACAGCCGATGCGGTACGGGCCTTATGGAAAGTCTCCCTGGAGCGCGGCGAGATCCCAGGCGCTTACTGGGCGGCGATTACCCATCCAGCGACCGATTGGCCCCTGGTGCAGGATATCTTTGGGGAGGTGCATATGCTCTCCCACCTCGTCGGTCAGTCGAACCGGGCCGACATCCGCCGCCTGCGCCATCTCGAAGATGAGTTGGGACGACGTGATGAAGCGCTCGCAGCACGGGACGAGCGCATCATGGCGCTCATGCGCGAGCGCGACGATCTCGGGAAGCGCACCCAGGCGATCGAAACTGAGCGCCTCATCCCGGCGACTACGGCTGTCGAGCCGCCGTCCACGCGCGGCCTTGAGGTGCGGCTGGCCCGGGAGACTGCGCATGCGACTGCGTTGGAGGAGCGGCTTGCAGTGCTGGCTGGCGCAGCCGAACGCCTCAGCGCTGATCTCGCCGCGGAAATAGCCCGCCGCTCAGCCGCAGAAAGGGAACTGGCTGCCCTCGAAGCGGCGCTGGATGAGCCGAGAATAGATACTGCCGATGGCCGAGCATCAGGACGGCTCGACGGGCGGATCATCCTCTATGTTGGCGGTCGGCAGCGTCAGGTGGCCAATCTCCGCCGCTTTGTGGAGGCTAAGGGCGGCAGGCTGCTCAACCACGACGGCGGCATCGAGGACAACCTGTGCCTCCTGGCGGGGCTGGTTGGGCAAGCGGATCTAGCGGTGTTCCCCGTGAGCTGTGTCAGCCACGAGGCGAGCCTTCACCTGAAACGATACTGCGAAGCTCAGGCCAAGCCCTTCCACCCGGTGCGGAGCGCGGGTCTCGCGAGCTTTATGCACGTCGTCATGTCGCTGACGAACTCGTCGTAGCCGATCGAGCAGATCGCTCGAAGGCCACAGGCAAGTTGAAGGAAGATACCAAGGTCATCTCATCGTCGCGCAGCTTACATAGGCCGCTCATCAACTTGCCAGATATGATAGAACTACGTGACAGATTGGTTTGAAGATCCAGACGACGACGGTCGTGCGTCCACCAAAAGTGAGAGCTGGATGCGGCTATACATCACGGCGGCACTGATCGGTATGGGTGTGCTCGGCGTGATCGGCACGATGCTGCATATCTTCCCAGCGTGAAGCCCAGAGTCTGCTCACGACCCAGGCCGTGTCAAAACGCCGGGAATGGGCTTTGTGCTCGGGTGCCCCCCACTCTTGCGAGAATGGGCGTTCCATCGCTTGGAGCGAGCTTTTGTGGTCGAGCGACAATCCGTTTGCGTTGAAGGCGCTGTTGGACGGCTTTTCAGTCCCTCAGTGAGCGATCCAAGGCTCTTGCTCAGGCGGGGATGGCTGCCAAGAGCTTCCGGCTTCCCAGGATGTTGAGAACACGCGTCAGATTGTAGGCCAGGACCTGGAGTGCCATCTCCGTCGAGACGCGCGGCAGGGTCTTGGTCAGGAAGTGCGTCGCCCCCATCCGCGCCTTCAGCGTGCCAAAGGGGTGCTCGACCGTCTCGCGCCGGACCCGCATGGCCAGCGGATCGCCGTCCAACCGGCGCTGCACGGCCTCCAGCACGTCCTCGTGCTCCCACCGTGTCACCCGGCGCTCCTTGCCCGTCGTGCAGTCCGCCTTCATCGGGCAGGTCGGGCAGACGTTCGTCCAGTAACGATGCAGCGTCAAACCATTCTCGACCGAGGTGTGCCGATAGGACAGCGTCTGACCCGCTGGACACAGGTAGGTGTTGTCTTGGCGACGGTAGAAGAAGTCTTCCTTACCGAAGCGCCCGGCCGCCTTCGCGCCCGAGGTCATCGGCCGGGGCAGCGTCACGGTGATGCCGGCGCGTTCGCAGGCCAGGATCTGTTCACTCGAATAGTAACCCCGGTCGGCCACCGCATCGAGCGTGTCCGCCTCCAGAGCCTCTTTGGCCCGTGCGGCCATGCCGCTGAGCTGCGCCCGGTCCGAGCCGGCATTGGTGACCGCGTGTGCGACGATCAGATGATGCTCGGTCTCGACCGCCACCTGGACGTTATAGCCCACCACGCCCGAGCCACGCCCGCTGGTGGCCATCGATCGCGCATCGGGATCGGTCAGCGAGACCTGCCGGTCGGGCGCCGCCTTCATCTGCTCCTCCAACCCCGCCAGCCGCTCCATCTCCTGCCCGAGTCGAGCGATCTTCTCCTTCAGCCGCTCCACCTTGGCTGCCAGTTCCGGCGTGGGGTCCTGACGATCGGCCGTGTCGAGCTGCGAGAGGTAGCGTGACACGCTCTCCTCGATCTGCTGGCGACGCCGGTCGAGCTTGCCTTGCGTGAAGTTGCGGTCGCGATTGTTGACCGCCTTGAACTTCGAGCCGTCGATCGCGACGCACGTCCCCGTCAGAAGGCCCATCGTGCGGCACAAGGCGACAAAGCGGGCACAGACGCGTCCGATGGCGGAGCCGTTCTGCCGACGGAACTCGGCAATGGTCTTATGATCGGGCGACAGCTGGCCGGTCAGCCACATGACCTCGACGTTGCGGCCCGCCTCGCGCTCCAGCCGTCGGCTCGATGGGACCCGGTTGAGATAGCCGTAGACGTAGAGCTTCAGCAGGGCGGCCGGATGGTAGCCCGGTCGACCCGTCCGTGCCGCATCGACGCCCGCAAAGCCGAGCGCGCCGAGTTCCAGGGCCTCCACGAAGGCATCGACAACACGGACAGGGTTGTCCTCAGCGATCCAGTCTTCCAGGCAAGGCGGAAACAGCGTCGTCTGATCGCGCTCGGCACCGACAACAAACCGTCCCATGCCGTCCTCCGCTCGTGCAGAGGAAAGCTACCACTATCGGGGTTTTGACACAGCCAGGACCCATTCCAGAAGGCCGAAAGGTCTGCTTCCAGGCAGTACGGCGGGCTGGCTTTGGTAGCTCTTGGCCGAAAGCTGCCGGTCCGCTTCGGAGACGTTCCACCGGATAAGCGGCCCTCCACCTACCCAAACTCGCCGTACACGTCCGCTGGCCCACTCCTTTCTAAGCGGACGTTCATCGTCGGATTGAGCAGGTTGCAACGCCCTTTCGGAACAGCTGGATCGTGCCGCTGCCGTTGTGGCGTAATAGACACATCCACAGGCTCAAACAGCTCACCTACGTCGTGCCCCCAAGCGTGGGTTTCTACTCCGTTGACTTGTCGTCTCAAAAAGTGCCGGTGGAACCGTCAAGGTTCTCACGGTCCCGTGATCGTGAGCTAAGAGGGAATTCGGTGAAGCCTGCAAGGGCGAGACCGGAGCTGCCCCCGCAACTGTGAGCGGTGAGCCGCTGCCGAACATGACCACTGGCATCTCGTGCTGGGAAGGTCAGGCAGAGGTGATGACCCGTTAGCCAGGAGACCTGCCTTGGCGGTTGTTTTGGTCTCGCGGGCGGGGTGTCCGGTGGGTCGCCGTTCGACGCGGGTCCATCAGACCTTCATCGCGCACGCGCGCTCCATCGACATGCGGCCCCGGCAAGCGGTGGGGCTCGCCCGATGGTCTTCGTTCTCCAGTTTCCTCGTTGGCGACAACGCCGCCTCTCGCGCCTCCTTCGTAGGAGTACGTTCCTTGCGGCTGGCCTACTGACATCCGAGGTGCAAGCCCAGGACGCGGCGGTCGCCCTGGACACACTCTCGATCGAGGCTGACGCAGGTAAACCCGTCCACCCGGACGTCCTCGGTCGCTCCGTCGACGCGATCAGCCTGATCGGGCCAACCCCCGGCTTCCGTTCCGACCGTGCGGTATCGAGCACCAAGACCAACACCCGCCAGCTCGATGTCCCGCAGGTGGTCACGGTGGTGCCGCGCGAGCTCATCACCGACGTCAACGCCACGCGCGTCGACCGCGCCTTCGACTACGTACCCGGGCTCACCCAGACGAATAACTTCGGCGGCCTCGGCACATTCGCGTACGCCATCCGCGGCGTGACAACGGCCGAGGTCTACCGCAACGGCCTGGCGACCAACCGCGGCGGCCCGCCACCGCTCATCGACACCCAGAACATCGAGCGGATCGAGGTACTGAAGGGGGCGGGCGGCGCCCTGTTCGGTCGCAGCGACCCCGGTGGCCTGGTCAACATCATCACCAAGCAGCCCACCGCCACCCGCTTCGTCGAGATGGGCGGGCTCTGGGGCTCGTTCGAGCAGTTCCGCGGCACCGTCGATTCCGGTGGTGCCCTCAACGATGAGAAGACGCTGCTCTACCGCTTCAACTTCGCGGGCGGGAGCCAGAACAGCTACCGCAATTTCGTCGGCGACGACCGGCTTTTCATCGCGCCCGTCCTCAGAGTCCGTCCGAGAAGTCAGGGTGATCGGGCGAGGCGTCTGACGAGGATCATGACGGCGGCGGCGTAGAGGAAGGCTCTGGCGGAGGCGAGGGTCGCTTCCGCATCCTTCCAGAGGCGCCGGTTGCGGCTG
>NZ_JAKSYO010000202.1 GCF_022829635.1 Methylobacterium sp. E-066 | reverse complement strand
CTCGTGCGGGACGAACTGGCCGGCTGGCTCGGCGCCTTCGATAAGTACGGCGGCGGCGGCTCTGACCGGGCGTTTGCGATCGAGATGTATGGCGGGCGCCCCCACGGCCCCGGCCGGACGCAGGACCCGGAGCCGCCACGGGCCCCGGTTCTTCATCCGGGCGACGACGCAGGCGCGCCCGCCATCCACCCCGACCCGAAACGCCCGGGCAGCGCCACCGCCCCCCCCCATCCCGACTGCGCCGGGGCACCCCGCCACGTCGTCCCCGCCGCGCCGCCGGCCGGCGCGCCCGGCGCCCGCCACGTGCTCCCGCCCGCCCAGCCTGCGCTACGCCAGCCGGCAAGGGGCCATGCGCCCCGACCGTGGCATCCGCCCCCCGGATCCGCGGCCGAACCGGCGCGGGCGGCTCCTGCGCGTCGGGCGGCTTCGCGGGCGGCGGGTCGCCGTTCTTCACGGCGGTGCGGACCTCGATCTTCCACGCCTCGACCCGAGCCTCGCAGGCCTGCTTGGCGGTGGCGTG
>NZ_JAKSYO010000193.1 GCF_022829635.1 Methylobacterium sp. E-066 | reverse complement strand
GTGGCGGTCGCCGGGAGCGTGTGCGCGCGGTTGCAAGGAGGTAGCGCTGGAGCTTGGGGCAGGCATGCCGCGCCCGGCCACGATCCCGGCGACCGCCACCGGGGATGGGGGCACGCGTGGATGGGTGTTGCGCGAGGTCATACGCGAGGAGCGGACGAGCATTCGCCGCCGGCGGCGTTCCTACTCAACCCCCTCGTCCTGAGGGCGCGGACCCCAGCGCAGACTTCGAAGGCGGCTTCCAGGTGGGCGCGCGGTCCCTGGACGGCTCCTTCGAGGCTGCTGCGCAGCACCTCAGGATGAGGGGAGAGATTGGGACACACCTCAATCAGAATCGTCACGCGACTGCGATCACGCCGTCAAACAGGCTCTGAGTTAAAGGCGATCCGGGACCCGGCGGAGCAAGCGCCGCAAAGCGGCATGATCGGGACGCGCCGTTGTTGCGTTCGCCTGCTTCGCGTCATCCTGTGCTGGGTCCCGGGTCGCATTCCGCTGGCGCTGCATGCGCCCGGGAAAGGGAGTCGCGAGAACGGCGATCGTCCGCGCCGTCGGTCTGGATCTAGAACCCCAGCGCGCCGCCATCCGAGCGCGGATCGTGCATGGCCTCGATCCGCCCGTCCCGGGCCCGGCGTACCAGCATGCCGGCATGGCCCAGCGTGTCGCTGTAGGGCACGCCGACCGGCTCGATCTGGTGGCCCATGCGCTCCAGGGCCGACAGGATCGCCGGGTCGAACCGGTCCTCGACCTTCACGCTCAGCGACGGCGCACCCCAGGTCCGGCCGTAGAGCAGCCGCGGCGCCTCGACCGCGTCGGCGACGGAGAAGCCGTAATCGGCGTAGCGGCAGAAGATCTGGGCCTGGAATTGCGGCTGGCCATCGCCGCCCATCGCGCCGTAGGCCATGACCCGGCCGTCGTCGAAGGCGGCGAGCGCGGGAATCAGGGTGTGGAACGGGCGTCGGCCGGGCTCCAGCGGGTTCACGGAAGCCGGGTCCAGGGAGAACGAGACGCCGCGGTTGAGCCAGTCGATCCCGGTCCGCGGCAGAACCACCCCGGAGCCGTATTCCCAGTAGACCGACTGGATGTAGGAGACCGCCAGGCCGTCCCGGTCGATCGCCCCCATCCAGACCGTGTCGCCGGGGGAATCGCGCAGGGGCACCGTGGCGGCGCGCTTCATGTCGATGCGGGCGGCTTCCGCGGCGAGGAAGGCGGGCGCCAGGAAATCCTCCATCTCGTGGCGCAGCCGGCCGAAATCGGTCACCACCCGGTCGCGGACCGCGAAGGCCCGCTTCGTCGCCTCGATCAGCCCGTGATAATGCGCCACGCTCTCCGGGGCGGCGACGTTCAGCCGGTCGAACAGGCCGAGGATGATCAGAGCCGCGAGCCCCTGAGTCGGGGGCGGGAAGTTAAACAGGGTGGCGTCGCGCCGGCGCAGGGTCAGTGGCCTGCGCTCGGCCGGCTGGTAGGCCTTGAGGTCGGCCCGGGTCACCGGCGCGTCGAGGCGCTCCAGGTCGACGCCGATCTCGTGGGCGATATCGCCCCGGTAGAAATCCCCGAGCCCGGCATGGGCGAGTTGCTCCAGGGTCGCCCCGAGGGCCGAGAGCTTGCGGATCTCCCCGGCCTGATAGGGCTTGCCGTCCTTGAGGAAGGTCGCGGCGAAGTTCGGGGCCTCGTACAGGGTGTCGCCCGCTTGCGGCTTGTAGCGCTCCTCGCTGGGCGAGACCGGCACGCCGTCGCGGGCCTGGGTGATCGCGTCGGCGAGCAGCACGTCCAAGGGCAGGCGGCCGCCGAGCGCCTTGGAGAGCGCCAAAGCCAGTTCCCAGCCACCGACCGCTCCCGCCACCGTCACCATGGCGTCGGGGCCGCGCGACGGGATCGTGTCGTAGCCCTTCTCGCGGTAGCGCTGGATCGTGGCGAGGCGCCCGGCCGGCCCGCAGGCCTCGATGCCGCGCACCCGGCCGCCGCGCTCGCGCACCAGCCAGAAACCGTCGCCGCCGATGCTGTTCATGTGCGGGTAGACCACGGCGATCGAGGCCGCCATCGCCACCATCGCCTCGATGGCGTTGCCGCCCTGCGCCAGCACGGTCCGGCCGGCCGAGGCGGCGAGGTGGTGGGGGGCGGCGACGGCGCTGTCGGAGAAGACGGGAGTCTCGGGCATCGTGTGTCCTGTGGTGTTCCGGTCGCAGCGTTAGGCAAGAGCGCGGCCGCCGCAAGGTCCCGCGCTCCGCCGAGGCGGCGGCGTGCTAGAAAGCGCGATGCCCGTCGCGCGGAAGCGGCCGATGTCGTTCAAGAATCTGCCCCGGTTCGCGATGGGCATTGCCCTCGCCGCGACGCCGGCGGCGGCCCAGCAGCATGTGAAAACGGTCTTCGAGGGTGCGGGCGCCGATCCGCGCATCTCGGTCTCGCAGCCGGAGAGCACCAGCCAGGCCTCCGGTGGCTATGTGCGGTCGATCGAGCCTTCGCTGGGTCCGCTCGGCGATCCCTTCGGCCTCCGCCCGGTGCTGAAGGCGCGCGGCATCGAGTACAGCCTGACCTACATCGCCGACGTGCTGGGCAACCCGACCGGCGGCCTCCGCCAGGGGGCGATCGTGGAGGATCGCCTGAACCTGCGGCTCAACCTCGATCTCGACCGGCTTGCCGGCTGGGAAGGCGCGACCATCCACGCCAACGCCTATTTCATCCACGGCACCGGCCTGTCGCGCTACTATGTCGGCGACCTGCTGACCACGAGCGTGATCGAAGCGCTGCCGTCGAGCCGCCTCTACGTGCTGTGGTTCGACCAGAGCCTGATGGACGGGCAGCTCGGCCTCCGGATCGGCCAGCAGGCCGCCGACACCGAGTTCTTCGTCAGCCAGACCGCGACGCTGTTCGTGAACTCGACCTTCGGCTGGCCGGCGATCACCGGGCTCGACCTGCCGAGCGGCGGCCCGGCCTATCCGCTCTCGGCCCCGGCGATCCGCGCCAAATACGTGCCCGGCAACGGCTTCTCGCTTCAGGTCGGGCTCTATGACGGCGACCCGGCCGGGGCGAACAGGCCGGGCCAGGACCCGGAGGCGCAGCGGCTCAACCGCACCGGCACGAATTTCCGCACCAACGATCCGGCCCTGATCGTCGCCGAGGCGACCTACGCATTCAACATCGAGCCGGGAGCCAAGGGCCTGCCCGGCGACATCACGCTGGGCGGCTGGCAGCATTTCGGCCGGTTCGACAGCCTGCGGTACGACATCACCGGCGTGCCACTGGCCGACCCGAACGCCAGCGGCATCGGCCGCCCGCTCCGGGGCAATGCCGGCCTCTACGCGATCTACGACCAGACCCTGTACCGGGAATCCGGCAAGGACGACGAGGGCCTCGGCTTCTTCGTGCGCGCCGCCTACTCGCCGACCCGATCGAGCCTCGTCGACGCCTATGTCGATACCGGCCTCGCCTATAAGGGCCTGTTCGACGGCCGCGACGACGACACGGTCGGCGTGAGCCTCGCCCATGCCCGGATCAGCGACGACGCCCGCCGGGCCGACCGGGACACGATCCTCTATACCGGCGTCCCGATGCCGCGGCGGCGGGCCGAGACGGTGCTGGAGGCGACCTACCAGGCGGTCGTGGTTCCGGGCTTCACGGTGCAGCCCGACGTCCAATACGTGTTCCATCCGGGCGCCGGGGTGGCCGGCCCGGATGGGCGCCGCCTGCGCAACGCGGCGGTGCTCGGGGTGCGGGCGACCGTGCAGTACTGAGCCGGGCGCCCTGGAACGGTGGCGGTGCCCGCCCTCTTTCAGACTCATGGTGATCTTCGAGTGGGTTGTCGGCGTCCTGTTCGGCGCCGTCCTGTTGGCTGCGTTGGCGCGACGGCTGGGCGCGCCGTACCCAGCGTTCCTGGCGCTCGGCGGCGTCGGCCTCGCCTTCGTGCCCGGCGTGCCGAACTTGCGGCTCGATCCCGAGCTGGCCCTCGCCCTGTTCCTCGCCCCCGTCCTGCTCGATGCCGGCTTCGACGCCTCCGTGCGGGACATGAGGGACAATTGGCGCGCCGTGTTCGGCCTCGCGGTGGGCGCCGTGGCGGTGACGACGCTTGCCGTCGCGTTCGTGGCCCACCTGATCGTGCCGGACATGCCGATCGCGGCCTGCATCGTGCTCGGCGCCGTGGTCGCGCCGCCCGATGCCGTGGCGGCCCTGGCGGTGCTGAAGCACGCGCCGATGCCCCATCGGCTCGCCACGATCCTGCGCGGCGAGAGCCTGCTCAACGACGCCGCCTCGCTGATCATCTACCGGCTGGCGGTGGCGGCCGCGATGGCCGACGGCTTCCATCCGGCCGAGGTTGCGCCCGCCTTCCTGCTCGGCGTGGTGGCGAGCCTGGCGGCCGGCCCCTGCCTGGGCCTGGCCTTCGTCGCCCTGACCCGCCGCGTCACCGACCCGGCGAGCACGATCGTGATGCAGTTCGTCGCCGCCTTCGGGATCTGGCTGGCCGCGGAGCGGCTGGAGATGTCGGGGGTGCTGACCATCGTGACCTTCGCGGTCACGGTCGCCCGCCGGGCGCCCGGCATCACCGCCCCGCGCACCCGGGTGATCTCCTACGCGGTCTGGGACACGGCGGTGTTCGTGCTCAACGTCCTGGCCTTCATCCTGATCGGCATCCAGATCGACCCGATCCAGGACCGGCTGACCGGCGCGGATGCCTGGCAGGCGATGTTCCTGGCCGCCGCGATCTTCGCCACCGTGGTGGTGACGCGGATCGCCTGGGTCCTGCCCACGACCGGCCTCAAGGGTCTCGGCCTGCGTCAGGCGGGCTCCCGGGCGCGATACGGCCCGGGGCTCGCTTTGTCCTGGGCCGGGATGCGCGGCATCGTCACGGTCGCGGCCGCCCTGGCGCTGCCGATGGAGTTTCCGCACCGGGACTTGGTGGTGTTCACCGCCTTCTTCACGGTGCTCGGCACGCTGATCGTCCAGGGCCTGACCCTGCGGCCGCTGCTCGCCTACCTGAAGCTGGAGGATGACGATCCGGTCGGGCGCGAGGTCGGCTGGGCGCGGGCCGCCGCCTACAAGGCGGCCCTCGAGAGCCTGTCCGAATCCGGGGACGAGCCGGCGATCGATTCGTTGCGCGCGGAGTTCCGCTCGGCGCTCGAAGAAGCCGAGGCCCATGACGAGGGTCGCGCCCCCGAGAGCCTGCCCTCGGACGCCGCCCGCCGCCGGTCGGTAGAGGCCGCCCGCAACGCGGTCCTGTCCCTGCGCCGCCAGGGCCGGATCGGCGACGATGCCTACTTTTTGCTGGAGGAGGAGTTCGACTGGGCCGAACTCAACGCCACGCCGAAGGCCGAGACGTGAGACGGGTCAGTTGCAAGCCCTTTCAAGGCGTTTGGCTCGGACAGTCCTGCATGTCGTGAGAGGCAGACCCTTTGCAAAAGCGGCTCAGTCACCCACCCCGTCATTCCGGGGCCGCGTAGCGGAGCCCGGAATCCAGAAACACAGGTGAAGCAAGGTTTTGCACCGTCCACGGCTCTGGATTCCGGGCTCGCCTGCGGCGCCCCGGAATGACGGGATTGTTGCGGAAGGCAAACAGCTAAAAGGTTGACTCAGACACCTTTACGCGCCGCGACCCGGGCCTCGATCGCGTCCCAGACCGCCACCGAGAGATCGGGGCCGCCGAGTCGCTGGATCGCTCGGATGCCGGTGGGGGAGGTGACGTTGATCTCGGTCAGGTGACCGTCGATCACGTCGATCCCGACCAGGATCAGGCCGCGCCGGGCGAGTTCCGGGCCGATCGTGGCGCAGATCTCGCGCTCGCGCTCGGTCAGCTCCGAAGCAGACGCTGCACCGCCCCGGACCATGTTCGACCGGATGTCGTTGGCTGCCGGCACACGGTTGACCGCGCCCATCGCCACGCCGTCGACCAGGATGATGCGCTTGTCGCCCTCGGTCACCCGGTCGAGGTAGCGCTGGATCACCCAGGCCTCCCGGAAGGTCGTGGCGAACAGGTCGAACATCGAGCCGAAATTCGGATCCGTCTCGGTCACCTTGAAGACGGCCGCGCCACCATGCCCGTGCAGCGGCTTCATCGCCACGGTGCCGTGCTCCAGCCGGAACGCCTCGATCTCCGCCTTGTCGCGGCTGATCAGGGTCGGGGGCATCAGCTCGGGGAAATCGAGCACGAACAGCTTCTCGGGCGCGTTGCGCACCTCGAAGGGGTCGTTGACCACCAGCGTCTCCGGATGGATCCGCTGCAGCATGTGGGTGGCCGTGATGTAGGCCATGTCGAAGGGCGGGTCCTGGCGCATCAGCACCACATCCGCCTCGGCGAGGTCGATCCGCTCCGGCGGCGTGAGCGTGAAATGCGCGCCCTCGACGTCCTGGACCGTCAGCCCTTCGACCCGGGCGGTCACGCGCCGACCCTGCATCGAGAGCCGGTCCGGCGTGTAGTAGATGAGGCTATGCCCCCGCCGCTGGGCTTCCAGCAGCAGGGCGAAGGTGGTGTCCCCGGCGATCCGGATATTCTGGATCGGGTCCATCTGGACGGCGACGGTCAGGCCCATCGAAAATGCCCCTCGCCAGCGGCGCGTGTCGGAACCGGAGGCAAGCTCAATCGTCGGACATCGACTTGCTGCCGGTGCGCTTGTCGTAATCGCCGATCGCCGAGCGGCACTCGGGCGAGAGACGCTTGCGGTTGCGCATCATGCACTTGTCCGCGTCCTGGCTGTTCGGATCGACACCAGCGCAGAGACGGAAATAGTCGTTCGCGCAGCCGAGCTGCAGCCCCTGGTCCTCGCGCTGGGCATAGGCGGGGCCGGCGGCGAGCGTGACGAGGGTGAGCGCTGCCGCGGCGAGGCTGCGGCGACGGTAGGCGTGCAGGGTGCGTTCCGGAACGAGTCGCATTCAGCGGTGTCCTCAAATCTCGATCGCGCGGAAAATCGATGCGGCGGTATCCCGTCCGCTTGGGTCCGGCATATCGGTCGCGCAGGGCGGTAGGCAAGCGCCGCAGCTCCGCATGGGTTCCCCGCGCCGAACGCCGCGCCAACGCCTCGCCCGGGTGTGACCCCGAGGCCGCACGGAGCCGGCGAGAAAAAAGGCCCCGTCCGCGATCGGACAGGGCCTCAGTCAAAGGGAGGAAACGCCCGCCATGGGCAAACGCAGCGTCGCAATTCGCGCGCCACATACGCCGGATGGCCGGCAAGACTCCGTTAACCACGTCATGCTGAATGGTTTCCGTAGCCCTTGCCGACCCCCTCTGCAGGGCCCGGGCATTGCCGCTCGAGCCGCCGACAGGAGCCGGAGACCATGACCCCATTCCAGCCGCGGGTGACGCGCGCGCTCCGACCGCCGATGCCCGCCAACGACGCGCGGCAGGATGCGTCCGCGCTCCTGATCCCGTTTCCCGGCGCCGAGGCACGCCGGACGCGCCGCCTGCCGCGCGCCGACGAACAGCGCGGCGAGATCCTGTTCTTCCTCGGCGTGCGCTACGAGCGCCTCGCCTCCTGAGCACGGCGACCGGCCCGGCCGCGATGTTTCCGACGGTTTGATCATGCCTGTCCCGGACCGCCCTCGGCCGAATGTCCTGCCCAAAGCCGGGACGCGCACGAACCGCACCCGCAAGGCCTCCCGCCTCCTGCCCGCCGGCGCGGCTCTGGCGCTGCTCGCCGCCTGCACCCAGAGCGGCGATTTCGGCCGGCCCCGGACCGGGGTGTGGAACGGCCTGATCGACACCACCGGCAGCTTCTCCGCGCGGGATCGCGGCCGCCTGATCCTCGATTCCGGCCTCACCGACGACGAGCAGGCCTTGCGCGACCGCGCCTGGCGGTTCGTACAGCCGGCCAGCACCTTTTCGGCCTTCCAGGAGGCGCTGCTCGGGCTGGCGAGCGCGCACGCGACACCGACCTGGCGGTTCGACGAGGTCGGCGCCTATTACGACACGCTGACCGCGGAATCATCGCGCTCGCCGGTCTCCCGCTATCGGCAGCTCGCCGACGACGCCACGGCCGATGCCCGCCTGATCCCCATCTTCACGGCGCTCGCCGCCCGGGTCATCGACGCGGATGCCGCGCGGCTGCGCAGCCTTCCCTATGCCAAGACCCTGGACGATGCCGACATCCGCCTGGCTGCCCAGCGCGTGGCCGAGAACCGGTGCCTGATCGCCTGGGTGCGGATCGAGACTGGCCTGCGCCTCGCGCGCTACCGGTTCGCCCTGGAGCACCTCTTCGCCCAGGCGCCGGCGCCGGAATCGGTCTCGGCCGAGCGGTCCCTGGCCATGCTCGCCGCCCGCCGCAACCTGCTGGTCCCGCTGTTGCCGCCGGATGCCGCGGCGCGCTGCGGCCTCGAAGCTGCCATCGCGCCGGTGGCCGAGGCCCCGCCGCTCGTCGTCAAATACTGAGACGGCGCTACCGTCCGGCACCCTTATTGGTCGGATCCTTGCCCGCGGGCTCGTCCGTCTGCGTGTCGGTGGTGCAGGAGACGGCCTGGACCGCGGCGTTGGCGCCGGGCCGCTGGCTCGGCAGGCCGGCGATCACCCGCACGACCACGACGCCGCGATTGTCCGGCGCGACGATGCGCACGTCGCGGCTCGGGTCGTTCTCGTCGTCGTCGGCCAGCGCCTCGTCGTACTGGGCGCGGGTCAGGATCACGAGGTCGAGGGCGCCGCGCACCGCGGCCTGGTCGGTCACCGCGTAGAAGGCGCCGCGCCGGGCATGGGCGGCCAGCGACAGTGAGAGCGGCCCGGTCCGCGCCGAGACGCGCATCGGCCCGTCGGCGAGATCGTAGGCGCAGACGCCGACCGCCACGGCCGGGTCCGGGATCGGCAGCCACGCCTCGGGCGGGGAGGGGTCGTCGCCGGTGGCGACCGTGTAGATCGGCTGCGGGTGATCCAAGTTCTCGCTGGTCCGGGCGCGCGAGACGGCATCCGTCTCGGACAGGCGCGGGATCGCCAGCACCGCGGCGATGTGTACGATCCCGGCGAGCACCAGGCCGATCAGCGTGGCGTAGACGAAGCGCAGGTTCACGACGCGCATCCCAGGCGGGTGATGGCGGGTACCGAATCCCGATCGAGCGACCCGACACTGGCGGCGGCAGGCGTGTCGTAGAGGCGCAGCGCCAAGCGCACCGGGCCGCTCTCCCGGGGGCTCGGCAGCCAGTTGCCGGGCTGGACCTCGGGGGCGAGCACCACCGAGAACCGCCCGTCGGCCGCGCGCAGGATCTCGGTGGAGGTGAAGCCCTCGCGCACGGCCGGTCGCCCGGGCTCGCGGGCGCCGCGACCCGCGACCGTGAGGGTCCAGGCCCGGGCCGGCGGCGTCCCGCCGCCGATGCGATACGTGCAGGTGGCATCGAGCGCCCGGCCCTGGTCGTCGACCGCGGCAGTCAGCAGCAGGCCCTCGCCCACCGCCAGGGGGATCTCGCCGCGGCGGGCGTTGACGGCGCGGGTATAGGGATCGGCATTGGCCGCGCCGGCCCGAGGCCAGGCCGTCCAGGCGCCGACCTGCACGCCCCCGAACGGGTAGCCGCCCCGCGTCGCCCAATCGGCGCTGGCGAGGCCGAGCACGCCGCCGAGCGCCAAGGCGTAGACCGCGAGACCGGCGATCGAACTCTTGCGCCAGACACGGGCGACGAGCCGGCCCGCGCGGCCGAGGGAGCGCGGCTGCGGCGCGGGTCGATCGTCTCCGGCCGCGGATCTGCGGCCGGGGTTTCCGGGGATCGCGAGCCTCATCGGATCATCGCAGCTCGATGCGGCCGCCGACGGACCGGGCGCCCTCGGCCATCTCGCGCGGCTGGGCCGGGGGTCCCGCGGCCCGGTCGCCGGGCTTCCGGTCGGTCTTCTGGGTGGCCTTGTCGCCGCCGCCGGCATCCGGCCGCGCTTCGCCGGCAGGCGCGCGCTCGACGGTGCGGAACAGGCCGTTGAGGCCGCCGATCACCTCGAAGGAGCGGCGCGAGAGCTTGCCGTAGGCGCTGGCGTTGGGGTCGATCGGGGCGGTGGGGCCGCCCGACGCCTGCTGCTGGGCGGCGCGCGGGCTGTCCTTCAGGCCGGGCAGGCCCTTGATCTCGATGCCCTGGTGGGCCGGCTCCATCACGTCGTGCCAGAGCTGGGCCGGAAGCGAGCCGCCGGTGAGCTTGTTGGTCGAGGTGTGGTCGTCGTTCCCGAACCAGACCGCGCCGACGTAATTGCCGGTGTAGCCGACGAACCACGCATCCCGGTAGGCATTGGTGGTGCCGGACTTGCCGGCGACCTTCACGCCTTCGAGCTGGGCGCGCTTGCCGGTGCCCTCCTCGACGACCTTGTTGAGCATGAAGTTCATGTCGGCCACCACCTGGGGCGACAGCACCCGGTCGGGCGGTTCGTCGGCATGGCGGTAGATCACCTCGCCGGACGAGTTCTTGACCTCCATGGCCGCGTAGGGCTTGGCCTTGAAGCCGCCATTGGCGAACACCGCGTAGCCGGCGGCCTGGTCGATCACCGTCACCTCGTCGGAGCCGATCGGCATCGAGACCGTGTCGATCAGGTTCGAGGTGATGCCCATCCGGTGGGCGGTCTCGATGATCTTGGCGCGGCCGGCCTTGGCGGCCCGGGCCTCGTGGCTGATGCCCATGGCCTTGCCGAGCGCGATCGAGATCTTGATCGGGATCGTGTTGATCGACTTCGCCACGGCGAGCCACATCGGCACCCGGCCGGCATAGGACCGGCCGTAATTCTGCGGGCACCAGTTGCCGATGCAGACCGGGCTGTCGACCACCACGGTCTCTGGCTTGAACAGGCCCGAGGCGAGGGCCGCGGAATAGACGTAGGGCTTGAACGAGGAGCCTGGCTGGCGCAGCGCGTCGGTGGCACGGTTGAACTGGCTCTCGCCGTAATCGGCGCCGCCGACCATGGCGCGCAGCGCCCCGTCCGGATCGAGGATCACCATGGCGGCCTCGTCCACGTCGAAGGCGTCGCCGGACTTGCGCAGGATGTCGGCGACCACGTCGTCGGCCCGCTTCTGGATCGCCAGGTCGAGGGGCGTCTTCACGGTGAGCACCCGGTCGCTGCGGAGCTTGCCCGCATCGGCCATGCCCTTGATCTCGCCGAAGGCCCAATCGAGGTAGTAGTCGGCGGTGATGTCCCGGGTGCGGGTCACCGGCGTCGCCGGGTTGCGCAGGGCGGTCTGGATCTGACCTTCGGTGACGAAGCCGGCCTCGACCATGTTGTGCAGCACGTCGGCCGCGCGCGCGCGGGCGGCGGGCAGGTTGACGTGGGGCGCATACTTCGTCGGCGCCTTGAACAGGCCGGCCAGCATGGCGGCCTCGGCGAGGCTGATGTCCTTGAGCGGCTTGCCGAAATAGTAATCCGCCGCCGCCACGGCGCCGAAGGTGCCGCCGCCCATATAGGCCCGGTCGAGATAGAGCTTCAGGATCTCGTTCTTGGTGAGATGGCTCTCCAGCCACAGGGCCAGGAACGCCTCGTTGATTTTTCTTTCGAGCGAGCGCTCGTTCGTCAAAAAGAGATTCTTCGCGAGCTGCTGGGTGATCGAGGAGCCGCCCTGCGTGCCGCCGCCGCCGCGCGAGTTGTTGACCAGCGCCCGCAGGGTGCCGATCGGGTCGATGCCCCAATGCTCGTAGAAGCGCCGGTCCTCCGTGGAGACCAGCGCCTTGATCATGATGTCGGGAAACTCGTCGAGCTTGAGCGAGTCGTCGTGCTTGATGCCGCGCCGGCCGACCTCCGTGCCGTAGCGGTCGAGGAACGTGACCGCGAGGTCCTGTTGCTTCAGCCAGTTGTCGCTGGTCAGCTGGAAGGCGGGCTGCGCGAAGGCGAGCAGCAGCACCGCGCCGCCCGCCCCGAGGGTGACGGCCTCGCTGGTCAGGTCGAGGGCGAACCGCTTCCAGCCATGCACGGCGAACCGGCTCATGACTCGCTGGAAGCGCTCGTAGGCCGCTCCGGTGGACCGGCCGCTGTCGTAGAGGCCGGCATTGACCCAGGCATCGAACGCCAAAGCGGCGCGCTCGATGCGGATCTTGATCTCGGTGAGCGTCGGCAGGCGCACGATGTCGGACCCGGCTTGTCGAGCGCCTGCGCGGCGTGCCCATCCTTAGCAGGATCCGGAACGGTGGGCGAGGCTCTGCGCAGTCTCGCGATTCGTCGCGGCCCGGCCCCGCTTGCCCCGCGGCGCCGGCTCGGGCAGAGACACGCTCTTCCCGATCGCGAGATTGACCGATGTCCAAGCCCGAGGCTCTGCGCCGCGGGGTCGCCGAGCCGTTCTGGCGGACCAAGACCCTCGAAGCCATGACGCCGTCCGAGTGGGAGAGCCTCTGCGACGGGTGCGGCCGGTGCTGCCTGATCAAGCTCGAGGACGACGAGACAGGCGAGGTCCACCACACCGATATCGGCTGCACCCTGCTCGACGGCCTGACCTGCCGCTGCCGCGACTATGCCCGGCGCCAGAAGCGCGTGCCCGATTGCGTCCGTCTGACCCCGGAGGCGGTGCGCACGATCCCGTGGCTGCCGCCGACCTGCGCCTATCGCCTCGTCCGCGACGGCGAGCCGCTCTATCCGTGGCATCCCCTGATCTCGGGGCGGGCTTCGAGCGTCCACGAGGCCGGCATCTCCGTCCGCGGCCGGCTCTCCGGCAACGAGGAGGAGTTTTCCGACGACGAACTGCCGGACCGGATCGTGGCCTGGCCGGGTTCGGATCCGGACGCGGGCTAAATCGAAACTGACGGAGCCGAGCGTTGCCGGTTTCGCGCCGTCCTTTTCCCGGGCGCATGGAGCGCGAGCGGAATGCGACCCGGGACCCAGCAAAGGACGACGCGAAGCGTCTGCACCGTGCCGCTTCGCGGCTCATTCTCTCCTGGGTCCCGGATCGCCTTCCACTGACGTTCCAGGCGTCCGGGAAAGGGGCGCGCGAGCGATGCCAGATTCCGCCATCCCCAAGGGATCAACCGCCGTTCGTTTGGCGCTCAGCCGTTCCCGACCCGGCTGCCGAGCAGCCGGCCGCCCGCGAGGCCGTTGAGTCCGATCACCCCGAGCACCGCGACGGCGTGGATCAGCAGATCCGACGCGGTGGCGTCGTGCGGGTGGAACGGCATGAGCAGCGCGGCGGCGGCAGCGGCGGCGGCCAGTCCGCCCAGGGCGGCCGTGAGGTTCGGCCGCAGCGGGCAGGCCCGGCGCAGCATCACGACGATCAGCGCCGAGAGCGGCACCGAGACGCAGACCAGGAAGCTGAAACAGCCGGCGACCTCCTGCGGGTGCAGCGGGCCGGTGCCGGGGGCGATCCAGTCGCGCAGGCAGCCGAACCCGCTCGCCCCGATCCAGAGGGCCAGGGGCGGCAGCGGCAGCAGCGCCCAGGCCCGGGAGCGGCCCGGCACGCTGGTAGCGAACGCCGCAAAGGCGGCGGCCACCGCCGTCAGCACCGCGCCGAGCGCCGCCAGGGCGAGATCCGGCACGCGCATGCGCAGCATGAAGCCGCTGGTGTCGATCCGGCTCGCCAGGACCAGCCCGATGAGCAGAGCCGCACCGAGCCAAAGCGCGGCGCGCAGGGCCGGCGCATGCAACGGCCGGACCGGCTCCAGGCTGCCGGCGAGATCCTCGACGAGCCGCTCGTGGCGGGCGAGATCGGCCATCAGCGCCGCTCCTGCATCAGGTTGGCGCGCAGGGCCTTCAGGGCCCGATGCAGGTTGACCTTGAGCGCGCCCTTGCTGCGCCCGGTGAGGGCCGCGGTCTCGTCCAGCGACA
Organism: Methylobacterium sp. E-066; assembly: GCF_022829635.1. Classification (GTDB taxonomy): domain Bacteria; phylum Pseudomonadota; class Alphaproteobacteria; order Rhizobiales; family Beijerinckiaceae; genus Methylobacterium. Next base: position 123,652 of record NZ_JAKSYO010000193.1, on the reverse strand, counting down.
GCTCGCGCAGGCCGAGATGCTCCACCGCCTGCCGCTGCCCGTCCGGCAGGGACGCGACGGCGCGGGCCAGCGCCGCGGCCCGGTCGCGCGCCTCCAGACCCTGGCCGGGCTCGGGACCGGGATCGGTTTCGGCCTCGTAGGCGAGGGGATCGTGGACCTCCCGGGGCCGGCGGCCAGCCCGGCGCAGGCGGTCGATCGCCCGGCGCTGGGTGATGGCCCGCAGCCACGGCAGGAACGGCCGCGCCGGATCGTAGCTGGCGCGCGCCCGATGCACGGTCATCAGCGTGTCCTGCACGACGTCGTCCACCGCCTCGCCGCGCACGCCCTGCGCCCGGGCGATCGCCGAGACGAGGGGCAGGCACGCCTTCAGCAGGGCGCGATACGCGGCCGCGTCACCGTCCTGCGCCGCCGCCATCAGAGCGGCCAGTTCCCCTTCGAGCGCCATCCGGGCTCCGCCGCCGATCCGTTCTCCGGCCTGGGCTGAGTCTAGCGCGGGGTTGGAGTCCGACGCCAGCACCCATCCGCGCCCCGCGACGCAGCCCGGCATGGCCAGCATCATCGCGGGCTCCCCTCGGCCGCGGCGAGGCGGTTGCCCAACCGGGCCGCGCCCAGGATACGGCCGTCCTCGGCCTGCAGCAGGAGGGCTGCGGTCTCACCCGCCGGCGCGGCGGCCTCGAAGGTCGCCGCAGAGCCGGACCAGGGGCCGAGATCCTGGATCGCGCGGACGACGTTGGCCTGCTCGAGGGTGCGACCGGCATTCTCGCCGCGCAGGACCCGGCTGGTATGGCTCGGATCGAACCCGATCAGCAGGACTCGGCCGGCACCGCTTCCGGCCCCGACCCTGGCGGAGAGGCGGCTACCGTCGCGGGCCAGCGTCACCCGGACGGCCGTCCCGATGCCCCGCGCCTGCGCGATCGCCGCCCGCAAACCGGCCTCGTCGGAGCCGACCAGACCGGCCTGCCCGTCGATCACCGCCTGCGGCGTGTAGGTCGGGCCGCCGAACCGGGTGGCGTACTCATTCTGGCGGGCGGTGGCGGCCGGCAGCGAATAGGGGTCGCGCCAGTCGAGATGGTTCCAGTAGGTGACGTGGAAGGCGAGCGGCAGCACGTCCGCGCCTTCGTGGGCCAGCCGGCCGATCAACGCCTCGGCGGGCGGGCAGGAGGAGCAGCTCTGCGAGGTGAACAGCTCGACGACGACGGGGCGCTCCAGGGCTGCGGCCGGACGCACGGCGGCGAGCATCAGGGCTGCGGAGATCAACGCGACGATTTTCATGGCCGGGCCTCCCGACACCGGCGAGGAATGCCAGCGCGTGACCGACCTTTCGGCTGCAAAGCCGCGCCGGTTACGCCGGATCCGGCCCGTCGAGCTCGAAGCGGTCCACGTCCCGCAGCAATGCGACGAAGGCGGCGGCGCCGTGATCGAGCGCCGCCTGCCCGGCCTCCGCGGAGCCGATCCGGGCATCGCCCATGGCCCCGGAGGGATGCAGGTCGCCAGCCTTCCAGGCGAAGGCGGCGGGACGGCCGGCGCGCAGATGGATGAAGTCCCGGACCATCGTGAGGCTGCGCGGCGGGAAATTAGCGATCTGATCGGCTCGCACCAGATCCGGCCGCAGGGCCAGCATCAGCGCGGTCTCGACGCCGCCGGCATGGATGCCGTGGGTGATCTCTTCCGGGGGGAACAGGCCGTCCGGATAGCCGAACCGGGCCCAGGCGGTCGTGACCGCGACCAGGCCGAACCGCGCCCGCAGCTCGCCGGCCACGAGATCGATGAGGGCGCTGTTGCCGCCGTGGCTCGTGACGATCACCAGCTTGCGGCAGCCGGCGCAATGGATCGCGGCCCCGATCCCGGTCCAGGCGGCGAGCGCCGTCCCGGTGTCCAGGGACAGCGTGCCCGGAAACGCGTCGTGCTCGTCGGACTTGCCGATGGTCTGGACCGGCAGCAGCAGCACGTCGAGATCGTCCGGCAAGCGTGCGCGGACACGGGCGAGGTAACCCTCGGCGATGATCGCGTCGGTGCCGAGCGGCAGGTGCGGGCCGTGCTGCTCGATGGCGGCCACCGGCAGCACCGCCACCGCCCGCCGCATGTCGCGCCGCGCGAAGTCGTCCGTGGTCAGATCGGACCAGAGCCGCGCCACCATGATATGGGCCTTCGCAGGTTTCGCAAAAGTCGCCGGCGGTTTTGCGTCGAAAACCTGCGATCCATCAAGACTCTCAGAGCCTGTTTGACCGCACGCACGCAGTCGAATGATGGTTCTGCCGATGGAGATCCCAATCTCTCCCCTCATCCTGAGGTGCCCGGCGATCGTAGATCGCTGGGCCTCGACGGAGCCCTCCAGGGATCGCTCGGCTGGCTGGAGGGCTCCTCTCCGCTACGCCACCTCAGGATGAGGGCGAGAATGGGAAAGACCTGTCAAACAGGCTCTCAGCATCCGCGCGTCGGCCCGCCGACGCGCGGATGTTGAGATTTTCCTGCCACGGCGCCTTCTGGCATCGGGTTACCGAGGGCGCTCTGTTCCCCCGGACCGCTTCAGGTCCGGTCAGGCGAACATGGCGTCGATGTCGTTCTGGGACGGGGTTTCCTCGACGGCCTGGGGGCCGTTGAGGAGCAGGTCCTCGGCGCGGGCGCGGCGGGCCATCTCGACCGGATCGGTGGAGGTGGCATCCCGGGCCTTCACGGCGCCGACGAAGCGGGCGAGCCGCTGCTCGAACAGCCGCAGGGCCTCGACCACCTTGGCGATGCGCTGGCCGGTGATGTCCTGGAAGGCGCAGGCCTCGAAGATCGTGTTGATCCGCTCCTCGACCGCGTCCCGGTAGCCCGGCCCGTCCGGGAGGCTGAGCATCGCCTCTGCGGCCTCCATGATCGTGTTGGTCGCCCCGGCCGTGGCCGCAACGACGCTGCCGAGTTCCTCATGGGCCATGGGAATCCGGTCGCGACTCATCTCGTTCGCCCGGAGCGCGCCGATCTCCTCGCGCAGATGGGCGATGTAATCCGCGATCTCGATCAACTCGGAGATCACGGCGTGCGGTTCGCGGAACCGCATATCGGGCTGTCGCGCGGCGAGTGACGCCATGCTCTCCTCCTGGGATCGGTGACCAGCGATGCCGGCGGCATCGCTCTTGGGCGCCTTCCGGCGTGCCGGGGGCTTCACTGGAGTGCGCGTGGGATGGGCCACGGGACTCATCAATTCCCGCAGACAGCCTCGATCTTGGACTTGAGCGTCGCCGCGTTGAACGGCTTGACGATATAATTGTTCACGCCGGCCTTCTTGGCGGCGATGACGTTCTCGGTCTTCGACTCGGCGGTCACCATGATGAACGGCGTCGTCCGAAGATTCTCGTCGGCGCGCACGTGCCGCAGCAGCTCGTAGCCGGTCATCGGCTCCATATTCCAGTCGGAGATGACCAGGCCGTACTTGCGATCCTTGAGGCGCGCCAGTGCTGCCGTACCATCCGAAGCATCATCGACTTCCTCGAAGCCGAGCTGCTTCAGTAGATTCCGAATGATTCGGACCATCGTCTGGTAATCGTCGACAACGAGGATCGGCATGCTCAGATCGAGAGCCATAGACCAACTGCTCCGTATTGCCCGGCGGGAGGCCGAGGCGGCTCCCGAAAAGATGAACGTTTCACTAGCGCCGCAAAATAGCCGCGCTGCACAGCATTTAAAATAGGGCACGCGCATTGCGAAGGCGTTAATCTGCAGGTGTGGCATTCGCCGTTGACCCCTGCGATGTCGCAGGACGGCCGGTTCCCTTGACCCTCCGGGCGCGTTTCGGCAGGGTCCGGCTCCGTCGGGCCTGCCGCGGACCGCGCAGGCGCTTCCATCCGACCCTTAATCGAGTCTCCGACCCCGAATCGATGGCCTCAGGCGACGAACCGGCCATGCGGCCCTTTACGATTTGCGGCGCGGACGCGCCGGTGCCGCCGGCCCTGGCCGGCGCGGTCGCGGCGATCGGCAATTTCGACGGCGTCCATCGCGGCCATCGCGTGTTGGTGGAGAACGTGCGCGCAGCGGCGCGCGAAGCCGGCCGGCCGGCCGCGGTGCTGACCTTCGAGCCGCATCCGCGCGCCTATTTCGCGCCCGACGCGCCGATGTTCCGCCTGACCTCGCTCGCCGCGAAGGAGATCGTGTTCGCGCATCTCGGCCTCGACGGGCTGATCGTGCGCCGCTTCGACGGGGCGCTTGCCGCCACCGGCGCCCGCGCCTTCGTGCTCGACTTCCTGAAAGGCTCGCTCGGCCTGTCCGGCGTCGTGGTCGGCCATGATTTCCATTTCGGCCGTGGCCGCGAGGGCACGCCGGCGATCCTGGCCGACCTCTGCCGCGAGGCGGGTTTGGGCTGCCGGATCGTGGAGCCGGTCGCCCTGGCGGGCGAGACCGAGCCGGTCTCGTCGAGCGCGATCCGGGCGGCCCTGGCGTCGGGCGACATTGCCCGGGCCAACGCGCTCCTCGGCTATCGCTGGTTCGTGCTCGGCCAGGTCCGCCACGGCGACAAGCGCGGCCGCCAGCTCGGCTTCCCGACCGCCAACGTGATGCTGCCCGATTGCGGCCTGGCGCACGGCATCTACGCGGTGCGCGTGCGGCTCGGGCCCGGTGAGATCCGCGACGGCGTCGCGAGCTACGGTCGCCGCCCGACCTTCGACGACGGCGCGCCGCTCCTGGAGGTCTACCTGTTCGATTTTTCCGGGGACCTCTACGGGCGGGAGATCGCCGTGGAATGCGTCGGCTACATTCGCGGCGAAGAGCGGTTCGCCAGCGCCGACGCGCTGATCGCGCGCATGCATGTCGATGCCGAGACGGCGCGGACTCTGCTGGCCGCCGAGGCGACGCCCTCGATGCTCACTTGATTCTGCAAACGCTTCGGATTGTGTAGAAGGCGGGATCGATCAGGAGGCGGACGTGCTGGGTCGCTACGAGCGTGGACAGAATGGCGAGGCGGTCGTCCAGTATGGGGACGGCACCATGCGGGTGGTCAAACCGGGCGGCTTCGTGCGCTGCGCGGTGACCGGCGAGTCGATCCCGCTGGACGAGCTGCGCTACTGGAGCGCCACCCGGCAGGAGGCCTACGTGTCGCCGGAGGCGATCCTGAAGCGGCTCAAGGAAACCGGCCGGCCGTAGGACTCTCAAGCGCCTGCCGGATCTGCCGCCGCAGGGCTTCCCGATCGTCCGGCACGAGGCGCACGCGCAGCACGTGAACCCGGGCCGCGAAGGCGGCGGGCAGCCGCACGGCGTCCTTCTCGGTCGTCACCAGCTCCGCGCCGAGCCTGTCCGCCTCCGCGGCCAGGGCGGCGAGATCGGCGGCCCCGTAGGGGTGGTGATCCGGGAACGGCCGGGCAGCCACGATGGCGACTCCGGTCCCGCGCAGAGTCGCGAAGAATTTTTTAGGACGGCCGATCCCCGCGAAGGCGAGGCAACGCCCCCCGGCCAGATCGAATCCATCCGGGACCAGCCGCGCCCGGTGGACCGGCAATCCGCGCCGCTCCGCGATCGCCGCCACCGATGCGCCCGGCGCTCCGTCGCCGACCAGGATCAGGCCGGAGACGTGGGGCCATTGCCGATCGAGCGGCGCCCGCAGGGGACCCGCCGGGAACGGCCGGCCGTTGCCGATGCCGGCGCCGCCATCGACCACCGCCCAGGCGAGATCCTTGGCGAGCGTCGGGTTCTGCAGCCCGTCATCCATCACGATGACGTCGGCGCCGAGCGCCCGGCACAGGGCCGCGCCGGCCGAACGGTCCCGGGATACGATCGTCGGCGCGTGACGGGCGAGGAGCAGCGGCTCGTCGCCGACATCCGCGGCCGCGTGGCTGTCCGGATCGACCCGGACCGGTCCAGCCAGGCGCCCGCCATAGCCGCGGGACAGGAAGGCCGGCCTCCGGCCCAACTCGACCAGGAGTTCGGCGACCGCCATCGCGGCCGGCGTCTTGCCGGCCCCGCCGAGGGTGAAGTTGCCCAGGCACAGGACCGGGCAGCCCGCCCGGGCGCCGGGACGATCCATGCGCCGGGCGGTGAGGGTGCCGTAGGCCGCACCCAACGGCGCGAGGGCGCGCGCGACCGGGTGGTCGACGCCCGCAGCCCAGAAGCGCGGTGGCCGCATCAGGCCCGCGCGAGCGGACGGGCGATGTCGCCCCGGTCGAGGCGCTGGAGCTTCATCTGCGCGACGAAGGGTTCGAGCACCGCGAGCGTGCGCCCGACCGCGCCCTCGAAAGGCTGCAGCGCCTGCGGCCCGGCCTGGACCATGCCTGTGAGACGCGCGGGATCCCCCAGGAGTTCGCCGACCATGGCGGCCAGGTCGACGCCGTCCCGGACCAGCAGGGCGGCGCCGGCTCGGTCGAGGGCGCGATAGACCACGTCGAAATTCATGGTGTGCGGCCCATGCAGGATCGCCGTATCGAGGCGCACCGGCTCGATCGGGTTCTGGCCGCCATGCGGGACCAGGGAGCCGCCGAGGAACGCCAGCGGAGCGAGCCGGTAGAACAGGCCCAACTCGCCGATCGTGTCCGCGACGTACACCTCGACGGACGGGTGGGGCCGCCCGCCGCTGGAGCGCCGCGCGCTGCGCAGGCCGTAGGCGGCCGCGCATTCGGCCGCCTCACCGCCGCGGCTCGGATGCCGGGGCGCGAGGATCGTCAGGAGCCTCGGGAACTGCGCCTTCAGCACCGCATGGGCGTAGGCGACGATGCTGTCCTCGCCCTCATGGGTGCTCGCGGCAACCCAGACCGGCCGGTTGGCGATCATGCCGCCGAGATAGTCCAGCTGCTGCAGGTCGACCGGCGGCACCTGGGCGTCGAATTTCAGGTTGCCGGTGACGCTCACGCGGGGGGCCCCGAGCTTGGCGTAGCGCGCGCCGTCCTCCTGGGTCTGCGTCAGGCAGACCGCGATCCGCGACAGCAGCGCCTTGGCGGTGCGCGGGCAGCGCTCCCAGCCCTTGAACGACCGCTCCGACATCCGGCCGTTGACCAGGATCAGCGGGATCTCGCGGGCGTCCAGCTCCAGGATCGTGCTCGGCCAGATCTCCGACTCGGCCACGATGGCGAGGTTCGGCTGCCAGTGTCTGAGGAACCGCGCCACCCAGCGCGGCGCGTCGAGCGGCACGTACTGATGCACGGCGCCGGGCGGCAGGCGGGCCCCGATCAGCTCGGCGGCCGAGCGCGTCCCCGTCGTCACCAGCACCGAGAAGCCGCGGGCGATCATGCCCTCCACGAGCCCGATCAGCGACAGGACCTCGCCGACGCTGGCGCCGTGCATCCAGGCCAGGGGGCCGACCGGGCGCGCCCGGCCGGGCAGGCCGCGCCGCTCGGGCAGCCGCAGCGGGTCCTCCTTGCCGTGATGGGCGCGCCAGGCGAGGAGCCCGGCCAGAGCGGGCTCGCCGACGCGCAGGCCGGTCCGGTAGGCCAGCAGCGGCAGGGTCACGGGCGGAAGCTTCACGCGGGGTCTCCCACCGGGGCGGCCGCCGCCGCGGGCGCACTGCGATAGAGCGCCGCGCGGTCGGCCCGCCCGACCAGCGCGTAGGCGCGGGCATGAACCCGGTTCATCTCGGCTTCGAGGTGGCGCCGGAGCGCCTCGAACTCCTCGCCCGCACAGTCGCGGGCGACGTAGATCGGGTCGCCCAGCACCACCGCGCCCCGGCCGAAGGGCAGGCCGAGACAGGCCCGGTCCCAGGACTTGAAGCGCAGATGCCGGCTGGTCACCACGGCGGCCGGGACGATCGGTCGGCCGGAGAAGCGCGCCAGCGTCAGGATCCCGGCATCGCAGCGGCGCGAGACCTTCGGCACGTCCGCGCTGAAGGCCACCGACTCGCCGGCCTTCAGGGCCCGCAGCATCGCCCGCAAGCCCTCGGCGCCGCCCTTGGCGCGGGCATCGGTCGCCCGGTCCCGGCCGCGGGCGCCGGAGGCCCGGATCACGCGCACGCCGAGATGCTCCAGCGCGATGGTGTTGATGTTGCCGTCCGGGTTCTTCGAGATGATCGTCGCGACCCGGTCCCGCGGCCGGCGCATGAACGGCATCATGATGTGCTGGCCGTGCCACATGCCGGCGATGAGCGGCACCTGCGCACCGATCCACCCGTCGGCGTCGCCGGTGCCGGCCGTGCCGGCCTGGACCTCGAACCGGTTGGTCGCCCGCACCAGGCGCAGATACCCGGCCGCCGCGCGCCCGAGAAGGCGCTGAACGACGGGATGGCGAAGGATACGCTTGCCGAGATTCATGAGACGCTTGTGGCAATCGGAACGGCGCAGCCCGAATCGACCGGGCGCGGTTTCGTCCACCCATGGTCTAGTCCCCCGGCCCGAACCGACGCAACTCGGTCACCGGTCGGTCAACTGCGACCGCCTGCCCGCGATGGCCCAGCCCGGGCGAAGGCTCACCAAACGCAGAGAAAATATCAGCTGCGGCCTTGTTTAGATCGGTTCTAAAATATAGATTGGAATTCATCTAAACAGGAGTGTAAACCCATGGCAGCCGTCCTCGAGGATCTGGCCGACGCCTCCGCGGAGGCCCGGAAGGCCTTCGCCTTGCGCTACGTGCAGCCGGGTCTGGCCGGCCTGATCGACGGGTCGGTCTCGACCCTCGCGCCGATCTTCGCGGCAGCCTTCGCCACCGGCCATAACGGCGCGACGTTCCTGGTCGGGCTCGCGGCCTCCGTGGGGGCCGGCATCAGCATGGGCTTCACGGAGGCGCTGTCCGACGACGGCAGCATCACCGGGCGGGGCGACCCGTGGCTGCGCGGCCTGGTCTGCGGGACGATGACGACGCTGGGCGGCCTCGGGCACACGCTGCCCTACGCGATTCCCGATCGGCTCCCGCCCGGCTGGCCGAACCCGTTCCTCCTCGCCACCAGCCTCGCCATCCTGGTGGTGATCGTCGAGCTGGTCGCCATCGCCGCGATCCGCACCCGCTTCATGGCGACGCCGTTCTGGCGCGCGGCGATCCAGGTGATGCTCGGCGGCGCGCTGGTGCTCGCGACGGGCATGCTGATCGGCAGCGCTTGACGCGCGGGCTCGCGACCGCGATGCGAGGCGCGTCCCGTGCCCCTCGCGAGCGTTGATCTTCGGCCTTGACCTTCCGCCTCGCCCATCTGAGCGACCCGCATGTCGGCCCGCTGGGCCGCGTGCGCCTGCACCAGCTCATCGGCAAGCGCGCCACCGGCTACGCCAACTGGCGGCGCGGCCGCTCGCGCAGCCACGACATGACCGTGCTCGAAACCCTGGTGGCGGACCTGAAGAAGCAGGGCGCCGCACACGTCGCCTGCACGGGCGACCTGTGCAACATCGGCCTGCCGAGCGAGTGGGAGACCGCGCGCACCTTCCTGGAGGCTCTGGGCTCGCCCGAGACGGTGAGCTTCGTGCCGGGCAATCACGACGCCTATGTCCGCGGCTCGCTGGAGGGCCTGCTGGCGACCTGCCGGGGCTATACGAGCGACGATTCGGGCTCGTCCGGCCGCTTTCCCTATCTGCGCCGGCGCGGCCCCGTGGCTCTGATCGGCCTTTCGAGCGCGATCCCGACCAAGCCGTTCGTGGCGACCGGGCGCCTCGGACCGCCGCAACTCGCCGCCGCCGAGGCCCTGTTGCGCGCGCTGGCCACCGAGCCGGGCAAGCCGTTCCGGGTGGTGATGATCCACCATCCGCCCCAGCCGGGGGGCGCCTCGGCGGGGCGGGAACTCAAGGACGCCGCGGCCTTCACGGCGATGATCGCCCGGGCCGGCGCCGACCTGATCCTGCACGGCCACAACCACACCACCACCAGCGCCCTGGTGCCGGGACCGGACGGTCGCTCGGTACCGGTGATCGGCGCGCCCTCGGCCTCGGCGCGGCCGGACGGGCATGGCGGGATGGCGGCGCGCCGGGCCTCCTACCTGCTGTACGAGATCGCCCGGTCGGGAGACGGCTACGCTGTCAGCGCGCGGCGGCGCGGTCTCGATACGGCCGGAAGCGTCTCCGACCTCGGACCAATCGCCCTCGACTGAAGGGAGCGGCGCGCGGTTTCGTCTGTTCCGAGGCCGACCGCGCCCATCCGGGGGCCGGCCTCGGAGCCGACCTTCAAAGGCTCGCGGAGGCGAGTTCGGTCCGTTGCTGCTGGCTGATGCTGGCTTCGAAGCGCTCGGCCTGCAGGCGAGTCAGGCCGCTGATCAACGCGAGAGTCCCGCGATAAACTGTATAGGTGCCGTCGTGAGTCGGCTTGACGCGAATCATCTCTGCCATGGAAGCCTGCCTTGTTCTGGAGGTTGCCTGTCTTCGTCGGAGGAGAGCGATCCTTTTTGTTGATCTGGCCGGTCGAACGCCCGAACCGTGAAGAGGTTATCAATCACTCTGTGTCTGGCAAGGGCCGACTACGGCGAAATGCTTAGGTCCCTCTGCTGCAATGCGGCAAGCCGTTGCCGCCGTTCGCAATCGTCTTGTGCTCAAAAAAGCGGCCGGGCACTTGCATAAAGAATAAGGCCGCGACGGACCGTGGCGGGCTGCCGCGCGGCACGGATCCGGAGCGAATCTCGGCCCCGCGGGGCTCGGCGAAGGGACCTGTGATGCAGCTTTGGCGTCTGACCGCGACCGATCTCGCGAATTTGATCCGCACCGGTCAGGTGTCGGCCCGGGAGGTCGCTCATGCGGCCCTCGGACGGCTCGATGCGGTCAACGACCGGATCAACGCCGTGGTCGCGCATCGCCCGGAGGAGGTGCTGGCGCAGGCCGACGCGGTCGACGCCGCCCGCGCCCGGGGCGATGCCCTCGGGCCGCTGGCGGGCGTGCCGGTGACGATCAAGGTGAATGTCGACCAGCGCGGCTTCGCGACCACGAACGGGCTGCGCATCCAACGCGACCTCGTGGCGTCCGACGACAATCCCGTGGTGGCCAATTTCCGGCGGGCCGGGGCAGTGCTGCTCGGCCGGACCAACACCCCCGCCTTCTCGCTGCGCTGGTTCACCACCAACCAGCTGCATGGGGAGACCAAGAACCCGCGCGATCCGGCGCTGACCCCCGGGGGCTCGTCCGGCGGGGCCGGCGCCGCGGTGGCGGCCGGGATCGGGGCGATCGCCCATGGGACCGACATCGCCGGCTCGGTGCGCTATCCGGCCTATGCCTGCGGCGTGCATGGCTTGCGCCCGAGCCTCGGCCGGATCCCGGCCTGGAACGCGTCGTCGCCCGAGCGCGGGATCGGGCCGCAGCTCATGGCGGTCTCGGGGCCGCTGGCGCGCAGCATCGCCGATCTGCGTCTCGGCCTCCACGCGTTGGCGGCCGCCGACCCGCGCGACCCGTGGTGGGTTCCGGCGCCGCTGGAAGGCCCGGCGGTGCCGCGCCGGGCGGCTCTGTGCGTGCGGCCCGGGGGTCTCGCGGTGGTGCCGGAGGTCGAGGCTGCGTTGCGTGAGGCGGCGCGGCGGCTGACCGAGGCGGGCTGGGCGGTCGCGGAGATCGCCGACACGCCGCCGATCCGCGAGGCGAGCGCCCTGCAGCTCCAGCTCTGGCTGGGCGACGGCTACGAAGCGACCCGGGCCGCGGCCGAGCGCGAGGGCGACCCGGCGGCCATCGACCTGCTGGAGTATTTCCGCGAGCCGGCGGAAGCGATGCCGCCCGACGCCATCGCAAAGGCGCTGATCCGGCGGGCGACTTTGGCTCGCGAATGGTCGCTGTTCCTGACCGAGCATCCGGTGCTGCTGGTGCCGGTCTCGGCCGAACTGCCGTTCCCCGACGGGCTCGACCGGACCGGCGAGACGGGAATCGAGCGGGCCTTCGAGGCGAATCTGCTGCAGGTCGGCCTAGCGCCGCTCGGCGTCCCGGCGCTCACCGTCACCACCGGCCTCGTCGGACGCACCCCTGTCGGTGTGCAGCTCGTCGCCGCCCGATACCGGGAGGACCTGTGCCTCGCGGCGGGCGCGGCGATCGAGGCGTCCGGCGTGCCGGAGATGCCGATCGATCCAGTCTGACCCAATCCCACCCGCAGCCCGGGAACCGGATTGCAACGGCCTCGCTTATACAACTGACAGTTGTGTGAGGCACCAATGTCCGTGATCGCCACCGCAGGCTGCGTCGGAAGCGCCCTGGTCTGTACCCTGACCGCGTCCTCGGGCCCGATGCTGGCCCTGGCCGGGTTCTTCGGCGGCGGCACGATCGGGGGTATGGTCGGCGCCCTGGCGGTGGCAGCCCTCGGCTGGGGCCGCGCCTGATCTCACGCTCCACCGCGCGGCTCGGCGGTCTCCGCCAAGAAGGTCCGGACCCGGGTCCAGGGCAGATCCGGGTAGCGGTCATTGTCGAGGGGCGTCAGCCGAGCGCGGCCCTCGAACATGTCGCGCAGGTACTGCATGCCCTGCCAGGGCGGAAACACCGCGCCTCGCCCCGGCGCGAGGGTGCGGGCGACGCGGATCATCAAACCCAGAGAGCCGAGGCTGCCGGCGCGTAGAGGCCGGTAGCGCGTGCCTCGCGCGGCACTCGCCGCATGGGCCAAGTCGCGAGCGCTGAGGCTGTCGCCGGCGATGCGCAGCCAGCGCGGCGTCCCGGGATCCAGGGCGGCCCGGGCCGTGAAGGCGGCGGTATCGTCCTTGGTGGTGAAGTCGAGGATCTGGTCGGCGCTGCCCCAATGGAGCACAAGGCGCGGGCGGTTGAGGATCAGCGGCGCCTGCCCGTCGAGCAGTTCCATGAAGGCGCCGTTGAGCACCGAGGTGGCCTGGATCGAGGCGGCGTCGAGACGGTCCCGGAAGGCGCGGCGCAGGTCGAGGTTGCGATTCCCGCCGGGCGCGGTCTTGGCATAGTCGATCGAGAAATCCGACGGGATGAAGCGCGGCACGCCGGCCCGGACGGCGCCCTCCAGCAGGGCGGTCTGCGCGTCGATCACCGTCCCGCTCAAGCCGTTGAAGGCCGAGACCACGCAGGCCGCGCCCGCGCAGGCGGATTGCCAGCTTCCGGGCCGGCCCGGGCCGGCCTCGACGACGCGCGCGCCCAAAGCCGCGAGCGGCGCGACCCGGGCGCGATCTGTCCCGGGCCGGACGAGGGCGGTGACCGCCGCGCCCTCGCGCCGGAGTGCCCGCACGATCCGCAGGCCGAGATCGCCGGTGGCGCCGGCGACCGCGACCGTCACGGGGTCCGGGCTCACGATCGGCCCGCAGCGCCGAGATTGGCGAGCAGAGCCGCGAACAGCCGCGCCCGCTGGGGCAGCGTCTCGATCAGCACGTGCTCGTCGAGGGTGTGGAAGCCCTGGCCCAGCGGCCCGAGGCCGTCGAGGGTCGGGATGCCGTTGGCACCCGTGAAGTTGCCGTCCGAACCGCCGCCGGCGCTGCGGTGGGACAGGGGCTGGCCGAGCGCCTCGCTCAAGCGCCGCGCCTGGTCGTAGAGGGCCATGCAGCCGGCATCGGGCTCCCAGACCGGCCGGGTGACGCCGCGGTTCACGGAGAAGCGGACGCCGTCCTGCTCGCCTGACAGGGCCAGCATCCGCTCGACGCCGCGGTCGAGGTCGGCCTGGCGCTTGGCCATGCTCAGGGCCTGGCCGCGGCACAGGGTCGGGACGCAATTGACCCATTGCCCGCCGGAGACGATCCCGGTGGAGAAGGTGCAATCCGCATCTGACATGCCGTCGATCGCCAGGATCATGCGCGCCATGGCACGGATCGCCGAGCGGCCTTCATGGGGCGAGGCGCCGGCATGGCTCGGGCGGCCCACGGCCTCCAGGTCGAAGCGCGCGATGGCGTAGCGGCCGGTGACGACGCCGTTGTCGGCCTGGCCGGGCTCGGGGACCAGCACGAAGGCGTGGCGGGCGGCCTCGGCCTCGATCAGGTCCCGGGTCGAGGGGCTTCCGACCTCCTCGTCGCCGGTGAACAGGAAGGTCACCGGCAGCGGCGTCTCGATCCCGGAGGCCACCAGGGCGCGGATCGCCGCGAGAGCGATGACGTTGCCGCCCTTCATGTCGAGGATGCCCGGCCCGTAGGCGCGGTCGCCCGCGATCCGCCAGGGCAGGCTCGCCAGGGTGCCGACCGGATGCACGGTGTCGAGATGCCCGAGCACGAGGATGCCGGGCCGATCGCGGTGCCGGTGCGGAAAGCGCGCGCGGACGCAATCGCTCAGGCCCATCCGCCCGGGGATGGTCTCGACCGCGGCCCCGGCGACGGCGAGGTCGCGGGCGGCCAGGCCCATCATGCGGTTGACCGCGGCGGCATCGTGAGTCGGGCTCTCGCACTCCACCCAGGGACGGAGCGTCGCCAGGATGGAAGCGGCGTCGACATGCAGGTCCGGGATCATCGGGCGCTCTCGGCGAAGGGATCGGCGACCTTGGGCCAGTAGCGGCCCGAGCGCTTGGTGTAGGGGATCGCGCCGTAATCCGGCGGGACAGCGCCCGGCGCCGCCACGTAGCGGACCTCGCTCGCGATCGGCGCGAAGGCGGCGTAGAAATGCTGCATCGACTTCACAACCACGATCCGCTTGTCGTCGAGGGTCAGCCCGAGCCCCGTGAAGGCGTCGGGCGCAAAGGCCTGCTGGCGGATATGCGTCAGGACCACGTGGATCCCGTCGGCCTCGACCCAGGCGGCGGGTCCGAGACGGGCCCGGCCGCCGCTGAGACCGCCCTGGCTATGATCCTCGGAGAGGCCCCGCACGGTGACGCGCAGGTCCACGGGATCGCCCGAGGTGATGCCGCACTTGCCGCCGATGCGCAGCACGAAACGCGCGCCGAGCCCGGCCTCATGGCAGATGCCGACCGCCCCGGGATCCCAGATCAGCCCGAGCGCCACATCCGTGATGCCGCGCTCGGCGAGACGCGCCAGGATCGCGGTGTTGTCGGAGGGTGCGCCGGCCCCGGCATTGTCGGCGAAATCGGCCAGCACCATCGGGCGCGGGTCGCCGGAGGCCAGAGCCGCGTCGAGGGCGGCATCGATGCTGTCGCAGCGGCTCGCCGCCTCCTCGCGCATCGCCCAGACCGCGCCAGCGAGTTCGTCCGCGAGCGCCTGCGCCTTGGCGGCATCGCCGTCGGCGACGACCAGCATCCTGGCGCCGACATCCGGCACGTCGCCCCAGGGGAAGCCGTGCCCGAACGAGACCGACAGGATGCCGTCCCGGCCCTCCAGCGCCTCCATCCGGCGCACGAAGCTTGAGACCGGCTCGCGGGTGGTGCGCCACATGTTGATCATCCGGCAATCGGCATAGGCCATCACCGGCCGGATCTCTTTCGAGACTGTCCGCACCACGAGGGGATAAAGGTCGCGGGCGCGGTCGACGATGTCGGTGTGGGGATATTCCTTGTAGATCACGATCACGTCGGCGCTCTGCCGCATCGCCTCGGTGAGGTGGCAATGCAGGTCGAGCTCGACGCCGATCGTGGCGTCCGGCCCGACGATTTCGCGGACCCGCTCCAGGGTGTCGCCCTCGCAATCGTCATAGCCCTCGGCGACCATGGCGCCGTGCATGAACAGCAGCACCGCGTCGACCGGCATGGCCGCCCGGAGATCGTCGAGCAGTGCGTCGCGCAGCTCCTCGTAGACCGCCCGCAGGGTGATGCCGCCCGGCTGCGCGAAGGTCGAGAGGCTCTCGACAACCGTGTGCCCCTCCGCCTCGGCCTGCTCGCGCCAAGCCTTGAGGGCGATGTTGCTGAGGCGAGGCGGATTTTGGCTGCCGTCCCGGCGGGCATAGTCGGCCAGAAAGGCCGCGCGGCCGGTGGGTAGGGGCGCGAAGGTGTTGGTCTCGGTGGCCAATCCGGCGATGAAAATCTTCAAGGTCTTTTGGTCCCCGTCTTCGGCCGGCCGCCGGTCAGTCGGAGGCCGGGCTCAGCGTGATGATCGTCTCGGTGGCCGCCTCCACGGCGGCGCGGCCGTAGAGCATCGGCACATGGTCCCGGCGGCCCCAGATCGGGGCCAGGTCGGCGTAATGCGGGCTGCCCGGGTCCCCCGACTGGCCGGGCACGTTGATGAATACCGACCGATCCCAGTCGCCCACATCCACGACCATGCGGAACGAGGCGCCGTGGGTCAGTTGGAACGTGTCGGTCCGGTACTCCGCGTGCATGACCGATGCCGCGGCGCCCCCGGCGGCGAGCGGGCCGACATCCCAGCCCGAATCCGGCCGCAGGCTCGAGAGCGGATGGGCGAACAGGGCGTGGTGCAACCGGCCCCAAGACCAGGTTTCGGGATCCGGACCCATCCGCGCGCAGCACGCCCGGAACGCGGCACCCAAGGTCTCGGTCAGAAGGGTTGTTCGCACGGCCGGATCGAGGCGGCTTTCCAGCCGCTCGATCAGGCTCTGGGTATCACCGGGCGGCAGCAGGCGACGGGTCCGGGCATCCGGCACCAGGGCCTCGAGCAAAGCTGGGCGCAGGTGGCGGACCCAGAACAGCTCGATCAGGGCGGCCCCGGCGGAGGCCTCGTGCAGCGTCCCGTCGAAGGGCGCCAGTAGGGCGCGGGCCGCCGCGACATCGGGATCCGCCACCGCCGGCAGCGCTCGCACGAGTTCCGCGAGACGCCGGGCCGGCTCGGAAACGTCGTCGCCCTGGAGCGCCCGGGAGTCCGCCAGGCTGTGCCGGTTCTGGCCGTCGAGCACCGTGCGGATGCGCCGGGCGCGCCAGGGCTCAGCCCATTCGAAGCCGACCTTGCGGGTCTCGGCGGGAAAATCCGGCGGCAGGTTCATCTCGTTGGCGGTGGCGAGGTAGCCCTCCGGCGGGTCGATGCGGCGGGGCAGGGCGCCGGGATCGTGGAACCCGGCCCAGTCGTAGCGGCCGTCGCCCGGCACCGGCAGCAGCCCGTCATGGGCCGGACGGACCGGCGCCTTGCCGGCCATGAACCACGCGATCCGCCCGGTCGCGTCGGCATAGAGCTGGTTGACCGAAGGCGCCGACCAGTGGCGCAGGGCCTGCCCGAACGCCTCCGGGCTCGTGGCGCCGAGATAGGCGAGGCTGCCGAGATAGGCGGCAGCGCCCGGCTCGGACCAGACCGTGCGCAGCGCGAAGGCACGGCCAGCCGTCTCGCGGATCACCGGACCGTGCCGGGTGAAGCCCAGCACCACGGTTTCGTCCGGCCCGCCGCGCACCGGGATTGTTTCGGTGACGCGCTCGATCGGCTGCCGTCCGTCGCCGTAGCGATAGCGATCCGGATTGGCCGGGTCGGTCTCACAGACGAAAAGATCCTCCTGGTCCATCGGCGCGATGGTCAGGCTGAAGGCGGCCTGCCCGTTATGGCCGATGGAGATGCCCGGCAGGGCCGGCTCGCCCGCCCCGATCACGTCGAGGCCCGGGGCGGTGAGGTGGACGGCGTAGCGCAGCGACGGCTGCAGGTAGATCCGGTGCGGGTCGCTCGCCAGGATCGGGCGGCCGGTCTCGGTGCGGGCGGGTCCCACAACCCAGTTGTTCGAGCCCTCGACCGGCTCCTTCGGGGCGGCGCGCTTCCCCCGCGTGACCGCGCCGTGGGCATCGACCTTGGTCCAGTCCCAAGCCTCGTCGCGACGGGCCGCCATCCGCTCGGGGGTGAAGCCGACCGGCGCGGTGGCGAGGCGAAAATCGTCGAGGAGATCGTCCGGCCACTCGGCGGCGTCGAGCCCGTCCGGCACCACCGGATCGTGCGGCGGGCTGATGCGCTTGCGCAGGTCGTCGGTGGAAAGCCCGGCCTCGCGGGTCTCGGCCCGGGCCAGCACCCGGGCGCGGGCGACCTCGGACAGGACGTTGCGCACCAGCCCGTGGCTGCGGATCCGGACCACGTCTTCGGGCAACCACCGGGCCGGGCGCGTCTCCGTCAGGGCGAATTCGGGCGGCCGCAAGTCCGGCCGCGTCTCGGTCAATTCGACGAAAGCGTTGATCCCGTTCACGAAAGCCGTGACGACGGCCTTCGTATCCTGCGGCCCGTAGGCGGCCCACTCGGCCGCCATATCCCCGCGATACAGGAACAGCCGGGCGGCGCGGTCCTGGGCGAGGTAGCCCGGCCCGAAATCCGCCGCCAGCAGGCCGAGACCGCGCTTGCGCCAGAGGTCGAGCTGCCACAGCCGGTCCCGGGCGGCGTTGAAGCCCTGAACCCGGAAGGCGTCGAGCGCGGTGGCGGCGCGGATATGCGCCAAGCCCCAGCGGTCGATCCGGATTTCGGCGGGGCCTTCGAGCCCAGGAAGCGCGTAGGCGGCTCCGCTCACAGGGCGACTTCGATCAGGTACGGCCCTGGATTGTCCAGCCCGTGCTGGAACGCCGCGATGAAGTCCTCCAGCGTCTCGACCCGCCGGCCCTCGACGCCGAAGCCGCGGGCGAGGCTGACCCAATCGATCGCCGGATCGTCGAGGCTCAGCATGCCCAGCGCCTTCGGGCCGGGATTGTGCGCACCGACATTGGCAAGCTCTGCCCGCAGGATCGCGTAGGAGCGGTTCGACCAGATCAGCGTCACCACGTCGAGGTGCTCGCGTGCCTGGGTCCAGAGCGCCTGAGCAGTGTAGAGCCCGCTGCCGTCGGCCTGGAGGTTGATCACCTTGCGGCCGGGACAGGCGATTGCCGCGCCGGTGGCCATCGGGATGCCGAGGCCGATCGAGCCGCCGCTGAGCTGCAGCCAGGAATGCGGCGCCGCATCCCGGGTCAGGGCGAAGAAGTTGCGGCCGGTGGTGATCGACTCGTCGCAGATCACCGCGCCCTCCGGGATCAGCGCGCCGAGGACCCGGCCGATATTGTCCTGGTCCAGGGCGCCCGAACGCGGCAGGCTCGGCCGCGGCCCAACCGCGATGGTCTCGGCCGGCGGCGCGGCGACCGCCTCGGCCAGCCGCTCCAGCGCGTCGATCTGGTCCTCCTCGGGGGTGGCGAGGGTAATGGTCGAAGAATCCTCGGGGGCGAGCAGGCTCGGCTTGCCCGGATAGGCGAAGAACCCCACCGGCTGGGTCGCGCCGATCAGGATGATGTGGCGAAAACCTTTCAGGGCCTCGATCGCCTGGTCGATCGGGTAGGGCAGGCGCTCGATCGGCACCGTGCCGGCGCCCCGGTCGATCCGGGCGTTGGAGGTCATGGCCATCAGCGTCGCGCCGGTCTTGCGCGCGATCCGGTCGGCGATCACCCGGCCCTCGCCCTGCACCGCCCGGTCGCCGAGATGCAGCAGCACCGGCTCGCCGCTGGACAGCGCCGCCACCGCGGCCGCGATGGCCGAATCCCCCGCCTTGGTCCGCTCGGGGATCGGCGGCACCGGCGCGATGCCCGTGCCCGGGTCCCAGGCGGTGTTGGCCGGCAGGATCAGGGTCGCGACCTGCCCCGGGGCGGTGCGGGCGGCCGCGATGGCGGCGGCGCCGTCGGATCCGATCTCCGCGGCGCTCAGGCCGGTATGCACCCACGACGACATCGGGCGGGCCAGCCCCTCGATATCCGAGGTCAGCGGCGCGTTGTACTCCCGGTGATAGGTGGCGTGCTCGCCGACGATGTTGACGACGGGGGTGCGCGCCTTCTTGGCGTTGTGCAGGTTGGCGAGCCCGTTGGCGAGGCCCGGCCCGAGATGCAGCAGGGTCGAGGCCGGCTTGTCGGCCATGCGGGCATAGCCGTCCGCAGCGCCGGTGGCCCCGCCCTCGAACAGGAACAGCACGCAGCGCATCCCCTCGACCCGGTCGAGGGCGGCGACGAAGTGCATCTCGGAGGTGCCGGGATTGGTGAAGCAGACCTCGACCCCGCCGGCGACGAGGGTCCGGACGAGGCTCTCGGCCCCGTTCATCGTGGTTGGCGTCCCATCGGTCACGGGCGGCTCCCTCTCGGTCCGGCTCAGGCGGCCGGCAACGCGCATTCTTTATTATCGTGGCGCAGCCCGCGCCGAGCGCAAGGGCCGAAACGCGCCATCACCCGGTCATCGGACGCCCGGACTATCGCATGATCTGGCGCGGGATTTGCCGGTGGCGGCCCGCAACCTCGACGAACGGGATCCGATGAAACTTCGCCGCCTGCTTGCCGCTGCCGTCGCCGGTTCCCTTGGCCTCGCCCCCGCGGCCCACGCCGAGAGCGTGCTGCGCATCGCCATGACCGCCTCCGACATCCCCACCGCCACCGGGATGCCCAATAACGGCTTCGAGGGCATGCGCTTCCTCGGCTACCCGATCTTCGAGGGTCTGGTGCAGTGGGACCTGAAGCACAACGACAAGCTCGCTGGCATCGTCCCAGCGCTCGCCGAGCGCTGGGAGCAGGATCCGAACGACAAGAAACTTTGGACCTTCCACCTGCGCCAGGGCGTCAGCTTCCATGACGGCAGCCCGTTCAACGCCGACGCGGTGATCTGGAACCTCGACCGCTACTTCAAGAACGACAGCCCGCAATTCGAGCCGCAGGGGGCCGGCATCTCCCGCGCCCGGGCGCCGCTGGTCGGGAGCTACAAGAAGATCGACGATTCCACCGTTCAGATCACGACCACGCAGGTCGCGTCGTATTTCCCCGACATGGTCGTCTACCTGCTGTTCACCTCGCCGAAATCCTTCGAGACGGCGGGGCGCGACTGGGCCAAGGTCGCGGCGCTGCCGGCGGCCGGCACCGGCCCGTTCAAGATCACCCGCGTCGCCCCGCGGGAATCGGTCGATCTCGCCAAGTTCGACGGCTACTGGGACCCGGGCCGGATGGCCAAGGTCGACAAGGTCCGGCTGATGCCGATCCCGGAGGCGAATGCCCGGGTCGCGGCCCTGCGGTCGGGGCAGGTCGACTGGATCGAGGTGCCGGCGCCCGACGCGATCCCGTCCCTGAAGCAGGCGGGCTTCGCCATCACCATGGGCTCCTACCCGCATGTCTGGCCGTACATCTTCAACATCGGCGCCAAGGACAGCCCGCTGAAGGACGTGCGCGTCCGCCAGGCGCTGAATTACTGCGTCGACCGGGCCGGCATCGTCGAGCTGCTCAACGGCACGGCCGAGCCGGCCTCGGGCTGGCTCAACGACAAGGACCCGAATTTCGGCAGCCCGAAGAACCGTTACGTTTTCGACGCCGCCAAGGGCAAGGCGCTGCTGGCCGAGGCGGGCTACTCGGAAAAGAAGCCGCTCAGCCTCAAGGTGATGATCTCGTCCTCGGGCTCCGGCCAGATGCTGCCGATGCCGATGAACGAGTACCTGCAGGAGAACCTGAAGCAGGCCTGCAACGTCGAGCTGAGCTTCAATGTGGTCGAATGGCAGGTGCTTCTGAATTCCAGCCGGGCGCTGCCGGACGCGCAGAGCCTCCAAGGCTCGATGGCGCTCAACGTCTCCTCGCCCTCGTCCGATCCCAGCGTGATGGCGCGCTACTTCGCGGGCGACCGGTTCCCGCCCGGCGGCTTCAACTTCCCGAACTGGAAGGACGATCAATTCGACGCCGCCCTCAAGGCCCTCGCCGAGACCAGCGACACCAAGGTGATCGACGCGCAGACGGCGCTCGCCCACGAGCGGCTGGTGGACAACCCGCCGTGGCTGTTCATCGTGCACGATCTCAACCCGCGCGGGATGTCGAAGAAGATCCACGGCTTCGTCTCCCCGCAATCCTGGTTCGTCGACCTCACCCTCGTCAGCGTGCAGTGATCCCGATGGCTGATTTTGATCTTGTCGACGCATCCGCGGCCGAACTCGCCCGGGCGATCGGATCGAAGACACTCTCGCCGGTGGACGCGGTCGACGCGCTGCTCGGCCGGGTCGAGCAGTTGGAGCCGAAGCTCCAGGCCTTCACGGAGGTGTTCGCCGCCGATGCGCGCCTGGCCGCCGAGGGGGCCGACCGGGCGATCCGCTCCGGCCACGCGGTCGGGCCGCTGCACGGCGTGCCGGTGGTGCTGAAAGACCTGATCGACCTGGAGGGCCGGATCACCATGGGCGGCTCGGCCGCCCACCGGGCGCGCCGGGCCGAGCGCACCGCGACCATCGCCCGGCGGCTGATCGCGCAGGGCATGATCGTGCTCGGCAAGACCCACACGGTGGAGTTCGCCTATGGCGGCTGGGGAACCAACCAGCATCTCGGCACGCCCTGGAACCCCTGGGATCCCGAGACGCCGCGCACGCCGGGCGGGTCGAGCAGCGGCACCGGGGTCGCGGTGGCCGCCCGGATGGCGCCCTGGGGCATCGGCACCGATACCGGCGGCTCGGTGCGCCTGCCCGCCTCCTTCTGCGGGCTGACCGGGCTGAAGGTCACGGTCGGGCGCGTCTCGACCTGGGGGATCGTGCCGCTCTCGACGACGCTGGACACGCCCGGCCCGCTGGCGCGCAATGTCGAGGATACCGCGCTTCTCTACGAGGCGATCTCCGGCCCCGACCCGCTCGATCCCGCCACCCGGGGGATCGCCCCGGACGCGCCCTGGTCGACCCTGAACCGGGGCGTGCGCGGCCTGCGGCTCGGGCGGATGCCGGAAGCCGAGCGGGAGGGCGTCGCCGCCGACATGCTGGCAGCCTACGACGCGGCCCTCGACATCCTGGCGCAGCAGGGGGCCGAGATCGTCGACGTCGCCCTTCCGTTCCGGTTCAGCGACTGCGTGGCGATGAGCGGGATCACCAACGCCGAGGCCTATTTCGTCAACGGCGCCCTCGCCGAGGACCCGGCCTCGCAGCTCGGCGACGCTGTGCGGGCTCGGATCCTCGCCGGCGCGACAGTCTCGGCCCAGGAATATCTCGGCACGCTCCAGCGTCGCGCCGCCATGAAGGTCGCCTATGCCGCCGCCCTGGAGGGGATCGACGCCCTGCTGACGCCGACCACGGAATGCGCCGCCGTGGCGCTCGCCGAGGTCGACGAGGCGCATCTGCCGTCGCGCTTCACCCGCTTCGGCAACCTTCTGGACCTCTGCGCCCTGGCGCTGCCCGACGGGTTCACCGCCGCCGGGCTGCCGCTGTCACTGCAGATCACCTGCCGGGGCTACGACGAGGCGATGGCCCTGCGGATCGGCCAGGCCTACCAGCGGGCGACCGACTGGCACCGGCGGCGGGCTCCGGTCTGAGCAGGCTCGGTCTTCCCGTCATCCCAGCATCCGGGGCATCCCGAGCGCGTGTTCACGCCCCGCCGTTGAAACGGGCAAGGTTTGAGACGGGCACGTTCCCAAAAACGGCGTGGTGCGGCCCCCTCACACCGCAGGGGCCTGCCCCGCGACCACCACGCCCAGGGTATCGAGCAGCGAAGAGCGCGCCCGGCTGACCCGGCTCTTCACAGTGCCGACCTGGCAGCCGAGCTTGCTCGCCGCCTCCTCGTAGGTGTGCCCCTCCGCGCCGACCAGCAGCAGCGCCTGCCGCTGGGCGGCCGGGAGGGTCCCGAGCTGCTTCCACACGACCTTGAGGGTGCTTGCATCCTCCTGGTCGGACAGGCTGGTCATCTGGCTGGCATGGGTGCCGTCCACGTCCTCGACCTCGCGCCGGTTCTTGCGCAGCTCCGAGTAGAACTGGTTGCGCAGGATCGTGAACAGCCAGGCGGTGAAGTTCGTCCCGGGCCGGAACCGCGTCTGGTTGGCCCAAGCCTTCACGAAGGTCTCCTGCACGAGGTCGTCGGCCCGGCTCACATCGCCGGCGAGGGACAGCGCGAAGGTGCGCAGGGCCGGGAGCGCCTTGATGATGTCGCTGCGGAAATCGAACGCCACGACTTGGCCGTGCGCCGCCAAAGCGGCCTCGAAGCGCGCCAGGAGGCCGGCGAGCTGCGCCGGCAGCGGCTCCTGCTCGACGATCTGGAAATAATCCCGGATCGGTAGGGCGAGATGCTGGCCGATGATCGCGGCGTAGCCGGTCGCGCCGCCGCGCTCTGTCCCGTCCGACTGGGTCGCGATGTCATCGGTCATACGCGTATCCTGGTCCCGATCGTCTTGTATACTGGAACTGCTCTAACGTCGGTAGCGTCCCAAATCTGAACCGATACCAAACGCTCCCGGAAAAACCGGAGGATCGCGCAATCCGTCGCGATCATGATTGATACATCGCGACGGCAGTGGCCGTGGGCGAGGCGCCGGTGCAGAATACCGATGGCCAGGAGGACGGATGAGCCACGACCACGCGCACGACCAGGCGCACGACCACTCGCACACGCATGACCACCCGCACGGCAGCGATCTTTCGCCCGTCGAGGCGCGGGTGCGGGCGCTGGAATCCCTGCTGACCGAGAAGGGCTATATCGACCCGGCCGCCCTCGACACCCTCGTGGACCTTTACGAAAACAAGGTCGGGCCGCATGCCGGCGCCCGGGTGGTGGCCCGGGCCTGGGTCGATCCGGATTACCGGGCACGGCTCCTGGCCGACGCCACGCCGACGATCGCCGAACTCGGCATCGGCGGGCGGGGCGGCGAGCACATGGTGGTGGTGGCCAACACGCCCGAGACCCACAACCTCGTCGTGTGCACGCTCTGCTCCTGCTACCCCTGGCCGGTGCTCGGCCTGCCGCCGGTCTGGTACAAGGCGCCGCCCTACCGCGCCCGGGCGGTGATCGACCCACGTGGCGTGCTGGCCGAGTTCGGCGTGACGATCCCCGAGACCACCCGGATCACCGTCTGGGATTCGACCGCCGAGACCCGGTATATGGTCCTGCCGATGCGGCCCGCGAACACCGAAGGCTTTTCCGAGGAGGCCCTGGCCGCCCTCGTGACCCGCGACGCGATGATCGGCACCGGCCTGCCCGGAACGGTCCCGCCGAGCCCGCCGGAGATGCCGGTATGAACGGCGCCCAGGACCTCGGCGGCGCGCACGGCTTCGGGCCGGTGGTGCCGGAGCCGGACGAGCCGGTGTTCCATGCCGACTGGGAACGGCGGGTCTTCGCGATGGCGATGGCCATGGGCTACACCGGCGCCTGGAACCTCGACGGCAGCCGCGCCAACCGGGAATCGCTGCCGCCGGCCCAGTATCTCGCGTCGAGCTACTACGAGATCTGGCTGGCGGCCCTGGAGAAGCAGGTCGCCGCCACCGGTCTCGCCACACCCGAGGAGATCGCGGCGGGCCGCGCCGCCGAGCCGCCCAGGGCAGTGGCCCGGGTCCTGGCCCGGGATGGGTTGGAGGCGCGCTTCCGGGCCGGCTTCCCGAGCAGTCGCGACCCCGCCGGGCCGGCCCGCTTCGCGGTCGGCGATGTCGTCATCGCCCGAAATATCCACCCGACCGGGCATACGCGGCTGCCGCGCTATGTTCGAGGCCGGCGCGGCCGGGTCGAGCGCGTCGACGGCGCCTTCGTGTATCCCGACACCAACGCCTACGGGGCGGGCGAGAACCCGTCCTGGCTGTACACCGTCAGTTTCACGGCGCTGGAGCTGTGGGGCGAGAGCGGCGATCCGGGCGGGATCGTCACGGTGGCTGCTTTCGAACCGTATCTGGACCCGGCATGAGCGAACCGGTTCCAAAAACCTTTGCGGCACCCTGGGAGGCACAGGTCTTCGCCCTGGTGGTGTCCCTGCAGGAGGCCGGCCTGTTCACCTGGGCCGAATGGGCCGACCGCCTCGGCCGGGAGATCCGGCCGGCCGATGGTCCTGAGCAGGCCGCCGATTACGGGGCTTGGCTCGCCACCCTGGAAACGATCCTGGCCGAGCGCGGGATCGCAGCCCCCGACAGCGTGGCCGTTCGCACCGAAGCGTTCCTGCGCGCTGCCGCGGCGACGCCGCACGGCCGGCCAATCCGCCTGGAGAACGATCCGCTCTACCGGTCCTGAACCGGCAGGCTGTCGAGCGGTACCGGCGCGGCATGCGCGCGGCCGCTTAGCAACTGATCCAGCAGCGCCAGAACCTCGCGCCGGCCGCAATTACGAGCGGGCTCGAACGGCGTCCACGTCTGGGTGAAGTCGAGGCGCTCGAACACGTCGCGGTAGCGGCGCAGCTCGCCCGGCGTGAGCGGCACCCCGCGCACGAACGCCTTGTGGGCCGAGATCGTGGTCGCCCGGCGCGGATCGGCCGGATCCAGCTCGAACTTCAGGGCGTCGCCGCAGAAGCAGATCTTTCGCGTCCGGTCGTACAGGACGGCGTGGCCGTCGAAATGCCCCGCGGTGCGATGCAGCTCCAGACCCGGCAGGGGTTCGAGGAAATCGTCATACGGCCAGCTCACCTGAAGCGCGGCACTCCAGATGAAATCGGCAGCGGGCAGGCACAATTCCGGGTCGAACCGGTCCTGGAGCTGCGTCAACGCCCCGTAAGCATGCGGGTGCGAGGCCGAGAGGACCTGCATGCCGCCGAGCGTCTCGATCTGGTCGAGGGCGGCCTCGCTGAAGACCGGGCAGCCCTCGAAACCCATATTCCCCTTCTCGGTCTGGATCAGGTAGGCGGAGGGGCCGATGCCGGAGACCGGCTCGTTCCAGAAGCGCCAGACGCCCGGTTCCAGCTCCTGCCAATGGCACGGGAAGGCGTCCTGCGCCTCCCGGGCGGTGCGGAAGCGCCAGCCGTCCTGCGGCACCACGTGGCGGGCGTCGAGGCAGAGCGGGCAGGACGGCGGTGCCTCGAAATGGCGCTGCCAGAACCCGCAATTGTCGCAGGTATAAGCGGGCAGCTTCAGGGCGCCCGCGAAGGGCAGATAGCCGGGCATCGTGTCAGGCCTCTCCTGGCGATTGGTCCCCCGGTTTTCCAAAGGGCTCAGCCCTTTGGCGGGGTTCGGGGGTGGAACCCCCCGAAACACCAGGGCTCTGCCCTGGACCCGCAAAAGATCTCAGACCTTTTGAAACCAGGACTCTCTAGCGAATCCGACCACGCAGCGCAGCCCGCCGGGGCCGGGTGGCCGCCACGGCCGCGGCGGCGAGCCCGAGAAGCGCCAGCCCCGCGAGGCCGCCGACCGCCAGGTCGCGCGTCCGGCTCGTGACGAATTCGCCCCGGGTGGTCTTCATCCGGTCGGTGAACCGCCCGTCGATGCCGACCTCGCCCGGAACTGGGTCGTAGAGGTTGCCTTGCATGTCGGGGATCGTCGTGTCGGACAGCTGGGCCGACCACATCGAGGCGGCCTTGCGGTCTGCGAGCGCGGGGGCGAGCGCCTGCGCGGCGGCCATCATCATCGACGAGCGCCCGACCCAGACCTCCCGACGCGGGTGCTCGACCGCGTAGACGATCGCCTCGGCGCAGAGGCGCGGGTCGAAGACCGGGTCCGGGGCGTATTGGCGATGGCCGGTGCGGTTGCGCGCCCAGTTGAATTGCGGCGTGTTCACCGCCGGCAGGTAGACCACGCTGAGGCTCACCGCGACCTTGTCGTGGAGCAGCTCGCAGCGAAGCGCGTCGGTGAAGCCGGAGACGGCGAACTTGGCCGCGCAATAGGGCGCCTGGAGCGGCGCCGCCCGGATCGCCAGGCCGGAGGAGACCTGGATGATGGCGCCGCGGTTGCGCCGCTTCATGTAACGCAGGGCCGCCAGGGTGCCATAGACCTGGCTGAGATAGGTGGTCTCGGTGACCCTCCGGTACTCGTCGGGGGTGATCTGGTCGGCCGGGTTCACAACGGTGGACATGGCATTGTTCACCCAGGCCCGGATCGGACCGAGCTCGGTCTCGATCCGGGCGGCGGCGGCGTCGACGGCCTGCGGATCGGCGACGTCGGCCGCGATCGCCAGGACCGGCTGGCCGTAGGCGGCGAGCGCCCGCTCGGTGGCGGCGAGCCGCCCGGGATCACGTGCCACCACGGCCACCGACCAGCCGCCGGCGGCGAAGCGATGCGCGGTTGCGAGGCCGATTCCGGCGGTCCCTCCGGTAACGACTGCAACCCGTGCCATCCTGCCCACCCTGTGAAAGAACCGCTGCGGCAACGAGTGTCGCCGCCCCCGGTTGCGCCGCACCACCGTGCCGGAACGTCACGGCCGCCGGTCTTTTTGGAACCCGGCGCGCAACGTCCGCCGACGAGCGCTGTTGATCCTGCGTAGTCGCGCGCCATCGGCGCGCGGCCGGCCTCAAGGATCGCAGCCATGCGCAACGGACGACGGTTTTCCCTGCCGATCGATCCCTGGCCGCAAGCCTCGCTCGGCGAGCGGATGTCGGTCGGGCTGGTCCTGACCCTGCTGCTCGCGGTGCCGCTCTGCGCCGCCAGCGCCGTGATGGTCGTCAGCGCGGCTGTGGGGGCCTACGTCGCCTGGTCCTACGATCTCGGCGCCTCCGTGCGGATCGCCATCGAGCGCCAGATCGGCAGGATGGCGAGCGGACACAGGCGCGCGGTCCGGAAGGTTTGAGGGGCGTCTCGCGTCCAGGCCGGATCGGGACGCAACTCGTTAAATCGTATTCGAGAACGAGAGACGTCTCTCTATCCCAGGAGTCCCGTCCCCGCCCTCACCTTGAGGCGACGGAGCGCAGCAGCCTCGAAGGAGCCCTCCGGCCAGCCGCGCGATCCCTGGAGGCTCCTTCGAGGCTGCTGCGCAGCACCTCAGGATGAGGGGGGGATCGGGATATCCGCTGGCAGACTTGGTAGTCGCCTAACCGTCATTGCGAGCGCAGCGAAGCAACCCAGGGAAACGCCACGTCCGGAGATCGCGCGCCGCACTGGGTTGCTTCGCTGCGCTCGCAATGACGGCGTCGTCGGGATGCTGGCCAAACCGGTGTATTGCGGCCCCGCAACCGCCGCCCGACGCAGGGCCGATTTGACCTCGACGCATCGGCTGGGCCAGTCAGGTTCGGAACCGAGAGATCGCCATGTTCCGTTCCCTGATGAGTGCCCGGCGCTTCGCGCCGCTGTTCTGGTGCCAGTTCTTCTCGGCGTTCAACGACAATTTCCTGAAGAACGCCCTGGCCTTCCTGATCCTGTTCGGGATCGGCGGGCAGGCGGATGCGCATGCGGGCGTGCTCGTCACCCTGGCGAGCGCGGTGTTCATCGGGCCGTTCTTCATCCTGTCGGGCCTCGGCGGCCAGTGGGCCGACCGCTACGACAAGGCGCTGATGGCGCGCCGGCTCAAGTTCGCCGAGATCTTCGCCGCCGGCACCGCGGTGCTGGGCTTCCTGCTGCATTCGGTGCCGGTGCTGTTCGTGGCGCTCGGCCTGTTCGGGACGATCGCGGCCCTGTTCGGCCCGATCAAGTACGGGATCCTGCCGGACCATCTGCGCCGCGAGGAACTGCCCGCCGGCAACGCGCTGGTCGAGGCCGCGACCTTCCTGG
Organism: Methylobacterium sp. E-066; assembly: GCF_022829635.1. Taxonomy (GTDB): domain Bacteria; phylum Pseudomonadota; class Alphaproteobacteria; order Rhizobiales; family Beijerinckiaceae; genus Methylobacterium. The sequence goes on along the minus strand of NZ_JAKSYO010000193.1, from coordinate 94,772 downwards.
CGATCCTGCTCGGCACGATCGCGGCCGGCGCGGCCTCGGCGCTGGGCGGCTCGGGCCTGGTGTTCGGCGTCCTGGTGATGGGCTTTGCGGTCCTGTGCTGGCTCTCGGCCCGGATGATCCCGCCGACCGGGGAGGGGGCGCCCGACCTCCATGTCGACCGCAACGTGGCGCGCTCCACCGCGTCCCTGCTGCGCGACCTCTGGGCCGATACGCGGCTGTGGCGCGGCTCGCTGACGGTGAGCTGGTTCTGGCTGGTCGGCGTGGTGGTGCTGTCGCTCCTGCCGGTTCTGGTGCGCGATGTCTTCCACGGCACCGAGACCGTGATCACCCTGCTGCTGGCTTTGTTCTCCATCGGCATCGCCGTGGGCTCGGGTCTGGCCTCGTGGCTCGCCAGCGGCCGGATCGTGCTGCTGCCGACGCCGGTCGGGGCGGTGCTGATGGGCCTGTTCGGCCTCGACCTTGCCTGGACCATCGGACATGTGCCGCCGCCACCCGCGGAGGCGATCGGCCCGCTCGACTTCCTGCAGACAGGAGAGGGCCTGCGCACCGCCATCGGCTTCCTCGGGCTCGCCGTCTCCGGCGGCCTCTACATCGTCCCGTCCTTCGCGGCCGTGCAGGCCTGGACCGAGAAGGCGATGCGCGCCCGCATCATCGGGGCGGTCAACGTCGTGACGGCAGCCTTCATGGTGGCCGGCACCCTGGCGCTCGCGGCTTTGCAGGGCGCGGGCCTGTCGAACGCCAGCCTGCTCGCATTGGTGGGGGTGCTGAACCTGATCGTCGGCGCCGTCGTGTTCGCAACCCTGCCGACCAGCCCGTTCCGCGACGCGCTCTCGATCCTGTTCCGAGCCTTCTACCGGCTGGAGGTCCGCGGGCTCGACAACGTCGCGGCAGCCGGTCCGAACTGCATCCTGGCGCTCAACCACGTCTCCTTCCTCGACGCGCCTTTGGCCCTGTCGCTGCTCGACCAGGAGCCGGTCTTCGCGGTCGATAGCGGGATCGCGCAGCGCTGGTGGGTCCGGCCGTTCCTGCGGGTCACCAAGGCTATGCCGCTCGACCCGACCCGGCCGCTCGCCACCCGGACGCTGATCAACGCGGTCAAGAGCGGCGAGACGCTGATCATCTTCCCCGAGGGCCGGCTCACGGTCACCGGCAGCCTGATGAAGGTCTATGACGGCGCCGGGCTGATCGCCGACAAGTCCGGGGCCATGGTCGTGCCCGTGAAGATCGACGGGCTGGAGCGCACCGCGTTCTCGCGCCTGTCCCGCGGGCAGGTCCGCCGCCGCTGGTGGCCCAAGGTGACCGTGACGGTGCTGCCGCCGGTGCGGCTGACCGTGGACGACACCCTGCGGGGCAAGGCACGGCGGCAGGCCGCCGGGGCGGCGCTCTACGGCATCATGTCCGACCTGCTGTTCCGCACCGCCGACACCGACCGCGGCCTGATGGCGGCGCTGATCGATGCCGCGGACCGCCACGGCTGGCGCCGCACCGCCGTGGAGGACCCGGTCACCGGCCGCCTGACCTACAGCCGGCTGGTGCTGGGCGCCAACGTGCTTGGCCGCAAGCTGATGCCGCTTGTGCCCGAGGGCGGCCGGATCGGCGTGATGCTGCCCAACGCCAACGGCGCGGCCGTGACCCTGTTCGCCCTGGCGTCGGCGGGCCGGGTGCCGGCGATGATCAATTTTTCGGCCGGGCCGGCCAACGTGCTCTCGGCGTGCCGGGCGGCGCAGGTCGACAGGATCCTGACCTCCCGGGCCTTCATCGAGAAGGGCCGGCTCGGGACTCTCATCGAGGCGATCAAGGGGACGGTCGAGCTGGTCTATCTGGAGGACGTACGCGCCACGATCACGACGCCGGACAAGATCCGTGCGCTGCTGGCCGGCCGTCGACCCCTGGTGAAGCGCAATGGCGAGGATCCGGCCGCGGTGCTATTCACCTCGGGCAGCGAGGGCACGCCCAAGGGGGTGGTGCTGGCCAACCGCTGCATGCTCGCCAACGTGGCCCAGGTGGCGGCCCGGATCGATTTCGGGCCCACCGACAAGGTGTTCAACGTGCTGCCGGTGTTCCACGCCTTCGGGCTGACCGCCGGGCTGGTGCTGCCCCTGGTCTCGGGCGTGCCGGTCTATCTCTACCCGTCGCCGCTGCACTACCGGATTGTCCCGGAGCTGATCTACGGCTCGAACAGCACGGTCCTGTTCGGCACCGACACGTTCCTGACCGGCTACGCCCGGTCTGCGCATGCCTACGACCTGCGCTCGCTCCGCTACGTGGTGGCCGGCGCCGAGGCCGTGAAGGACTCGACCCGCAAGACCTGGGGGGAGAAGTTCGGGTTGCGGATCCTGGAGGGCTACGGCGTCACCGAATGCGGGCCGGTGGTCGCGCTGAACACGCCGATGTTCAACCGCTTCGGCACGGTCGGCCGGATCCTGCCCGGAATCGAGACCCGCCTGGAACCGGTGCCCGGGATCGACGACGCCGGCCGCCTCTCGGTGCGCGGCCCGAACATCATGCTGGGCTACCTGCGGGCGGAAAAACCCGGCGTACTGGAGCCGCCGCCCGAGGGCTGGCACGACACCGGCGACATCGTGGCGATCGACGCCATGGGCTTCGTGACGATCAAGGGCCGGGCCAAGCGCTTCGCCAAGGTCGCCGGCGAGATGGTCTCGCTCGCCGGGATCGAGGCGCTCGCCGCCGAACTCTGGCCGAACCAGCCGAGCGCGGTCGCTGCGGTGCCGGATCCGCGCAAGGGCGAGCGGCTGGTGTTGTTCACGCAGGAGACGGGCGCAACCCGGGCCGCCTACCAGAGCTTCGCCAAGGAGCGCGGCGCCTCCGACGTGGCGATCCCCGCCGAGGTGGTGGTGCTGGACGCGATCCCGATGCTCGGCACCGGCAAGGTCGACCAAGTCTCCGTCGTCAAGCTCGCCCTGGAGCGGGCCAAGGAATCCGCGGCTGCGTGAGCGGCCGTCTCGTCCTGCCGGCCCGCATCACCCAAACAGGGGATGCAAGCGTTGTCGCGTTAGCATGGTATCACGAATACAGTCATGATTCGATCAGCACTCAGCGATCGAGCTTCGTGGACTGGAATTCGCGATTCGCGCGCGTGTCGACGAGGGGTTGAACATGCACAAAAGCAGGCGATTTCCGATCTGGCTGACCCGGCGGGCCTATTTCAAGCGGCTCGAACGCTGGGCGAAGCCCGGGAAGGCGCGCAAATCCGCGCCGCAGATCCTCGAAGCCGAGCCCGACATCATGCCCAGCAACGTCGTGCCCTTCCCCTTCCGCCTGGGGCAGGCGGGCCGGCCGGCGTTCCCAGACCTGCGCGGCGTCGGCTGAGCCGGCTCCCCCGGGACTTGCCTGCCGCCGCAGTTCGTTGAATCTGTGCGCGCCGGCAATCCCGGGACCTGGAGGACGCGTGCCGCACGACGGGCCTGATCCCAGCGCGGCTGCACCGCCGGAAACCCGACGTGGCCGCGCGGCGCCCGTGGGCTTCGGGATCGCGGCCCTCTTCGTCGGGCTCATCGCGGCGGGCGCCGGGCTGGTCTGGCGCTACGCCGTTTCGCTGCCGCCCCTCGATCTGGCGGCGGCCGCGGCGCGCTCGACGGTGGTACTCGACCGGTCCGACACGTTGCTGCGCCCCTTCGCCACCGCGGACGGCCGCTGGCGTCTGCCGGTCTCCGCGGCGACCGTCGATCCACGCTACCGGGCGATGCTGCTCGCCTACGAGGATCGGCGCTTCCAATCGCATCCCGGCATCGACCCGGTGGCGATCCTGCGCGCCGCCGGCCAATGGCTGGGGCATGGCCGGATCCTGTCGGGGGGCTCGACCCTGTCGATGCAGGTCGCCCGCCTGGTCGAGCCGCGGCACGGGCGCTCGCTGGAAGCCAAGCTCCGCCAGATGGTGCGGGCGGTGGCGCTGGAGCGGCGGCTCGGCAAGGCGGCGCTTCTCGACCTGTACCTGGCACTCGCCCCCTATGGCGGCCCGCTCGAGGGCGTGCGGGCGGCGAGCCTCGCCTATTTCGGGCGGGAGCCGGTGCGGCTCACGGCGGCGCAGGCGGCCCTGCTGGTCGCCCTGCCGCAATCCCCCGAGACCCGCAGGCCGGACCGGTTCCCGGCCCGCGCCCGGGCCGCCCGCGACCGCGTGCTTGATCTGGCGGCGCGCCGGGGCCTTCTCACCCTGGCGGAGGCCGAAGCCGCCAAGGCGGAGCCGGTGCCGACCGAACGAAAGCCGTTCCCGATGCTGGCCGCCCACGCCGCCGAGGAGGCGGTGGCGGCCGAGCCCGGGGCGCCGGTGATCCGCCTGTCCATCGACGGGCGGCTGCAAGCGCGGCTGGAGGCCCTGGCGGCCGAGCGCGCCGCAGCGACGGGGCCGGCCCTCTCAGCCGCGATCCTGGTGCTCGACAATCGCGACGGCCGCGTCATCGCCCAGGTCGGCAGCGCCGGCTATCTCGATCCGAGCCGGCGCGGGGCGATCGACATGACCCTGGCCGTGCGCTCGCCGGGCTCGGCCCTGAAGCCGTTCGTCTACGCCCTGGCCTTCGAGAACGGGCTCGCCCATCCCGAGACGCTGCTGGAGGACCGCCCGGCGCGGTTCTCGGCGAGCTACGCGCCGGAGAATTTCGACCTGACCTTCCAGGGGACGGTCACCGCAAGGCGCGCCCTGCAGCTCTCGCTCAACGTGCCCGCGGTGGCGCTGATGGAGGCGGTGGGACCGGCGCGCTTCATCGCCCGGCTGCGGGCGGCCGGCGCCGGGATCCAGCTCCCCCGTGAGGCGGCCCCGGGCCTGCCGGTGGCGCTCGGCGGTCTCGGCATCACGCTCACCGACCTCGCGCGGCTCTATGCCGGGCTGGCCCGCGGCGGCACGGTGCCGGACATTCTGCGCCGGGCCGGGGATTCAGCCGCCACCGGCGCGGAGCACCGGGTTACCGAGCCGGTAGCGGCCTGGTACGTCGCCGACATCCTGCGCGGGACGCCGCCGCCGGAGAACGCGCTGCCGAACCGCATCGCCTACAAGACCGGCACGTCGTTCGGCTACCGCGACGCCTGGGCGGCGGGTTTCGACCGGCACGTCACGGTGGCGGTCTGGATCGGGCGCCCCGACGGCGCCCCGGTGCCCGGCCTCGTCGGCCGCGTCGCCGCCGCCCCGATCCTGTTCGACGCCTTCGCGCGCCTCGGCACCGAGCCGGAGCCGGTCCCGCAGCCCCGCGACGCGCTGAGCGCGGCCGAGTCCGGCGGCTTGCCACCGCCGCTGCGCCGCCTGCATCGCGATGGGCCGGATGCACAGGGTCCGACGCTCAGGATCGCCTATCCCCCGGACGGGGCGCGAATCGATCTCGGTCTGGCGAACGCGCGTGCGGAAGAAGGCGGCGGGACCGGCCCGGGCCTCGCCCTCAAGGCGCTCGGCGGGGTGCCGCCGCTGACTTGGCTGGTCGACGGTCAGCCCGTGGCGCAGACGCCGCGGCGCCGGGCCGAGTGGATCCCGGGCGGGGCCGGCTTCGCCCGGATCTCGGTTCTCGATGCAACGGGGGCGAGCGACAGCGTCTCCATCCGGCTGGAGTGACGTCGCGCATCACAGATTTTACGACGAAAATGCCTGGGTGCGGCACTCTGCACCCGCCAATACGCTCGTGAAGACCGATCTTCCTATTCGGATTCATCGCTCGTCAACGAATACCGGCCTAAAGCTCACCGGTGAGGTCGGTGATGGCTTGGAAGGTCGGCGCCGCAATCGCGGGGCTTCTCGGATTGGTCGGCATGGCAGCCGGAGTCGGAAGCGGTGGTGATCCGCGCCGCGCCGGCTGGCGCGACGCCTATCGCCCGCCCGCCGAGATCCCGTTCCCCAGCGAGAATCCCTATTCCGCCGCCAAGGCCGAGCTCGGTCGACGCCTGTTCTTCGATCCGATCCTGTCCGGCGACGGCAGCCGCGCCTGCGCGACCTGCCACGTCCCGGATCTCGCCTGGGGCGACGGGCGCGCCCGCGCCGCGACGCGCATGCAGGGCGACATGGACCTGCGCACGCCGACCCTGATCAACGTCGCCTGGCAGGACGGCCCGATGGGCTGGGACGGGAAGTTCAAGACCCTCGAAGCCGTCGCCGCGATGCCGATGACGTCGCCGACCAACATGAACCTGCCGATGGCCGACGCGCTTGCCCGGCTGTCCGCTGATTCGAGCTACGCCGCCGCCTTCGCCGCCGCGTTCAACGATTCCGCCATCACCCGGGACCAGCTGGAGGCGGCGCTGGCGACGTTCGAGCGCCTGATCGTCAGCGGAACCACCCCGTTCGACCGCTGGATCGCCGGCAACGAGGCCGCCATCGGCGAGCCGGCCAAGCGCGGCTTCGACCTGTTCAACGGCCGGGCCGATTGCGCCAGCTGCCATTCCGGCTGGTCGTTCACGGACAACTCGTTCCAAGACATCGGCGTCGGCACCGGCACCGATATCGGCCGCGGCCGCCTCAAGCCGACTTCGGCCGCCCTGCGCTACGCCTTCAAGACCCCGACGCTCCGGGAGATCGGCAAGCGCGGCCCCTACATGCATGACGGCTCGGTCGCGACCCTGGAGGCGGTGATCGACCTCTACGACCGCGGCGGGATCGACCGTCCGAGCCGCTCCCGATCGATCAAGCCGCTCCACCTCAGCGCGACGGAGCGGGCCGACCTGCTGGCGTTCCTGGCAACCCTCTCCACCGGGACGGGCCGCGACCTGACGACGGCGTCGTTCACGACGGCGGTTCCGACGCCGTAAGCCGGATTGTTCGGGGCGCCACTCCAAGCCCGGCAATCCGGCGGCTCGTCCCGGTCACGGGACGAAGCCCTCGAACACCATCTGGTCTGCGTGCGCGCCCGCGCGGGCGCGCTGGTCCTCGGTCCGCACCGTCCAGGCCATCACCGGGATGCGGCTGAGGAGCCGGCATAGGTAGGTCGGCGCGCAGGGCAGGTCGTCGACCCGCCAGGACAGGAAGTCCGGCCGCGAGTCTGAGAAATGCAGCAGGTTGGACAGGGCCCGGCGCGTTGCCCAGGGCATGCCGGCATAGGCCGGGTCGTCCTGGGTGGTCTCGGCGACGATGCCCCGGGGGATTGCCGGCGGGCACAGGTCGCGGAGCGCCGCGACCACCTGCGGATCGAAGGATTTCAGCGCCACCGGGCCAGAATAGGCGGCGGCGATCGCGGCCGCCCGGGTCGCCAGCCGCGGATCGCCGTCGTAACGGGATTTGACCTCGATCACGACCGGCACCGCCCCGGCCACCGCGGCCAGGAAATCCGTGAGCGTCGGGATCGTCTCCGAGGTCCCGGCGACCGCAAGCGCCCCGAGCTCGGCCGCCGACTTGGTGCCGATCGCCTCGCTCGCCTCGGTCAGCCGACCGAGGGCGGGGTCGTGGAACACCATCGCCTCGCCGTCGGCGCTCAGCTGAACGTCGCACTCGATAGCAAAGCCGCCGGCCACCGCGGCGCAGGCGGCGGCCAGGGTGTTCTCCGGCCGGCCCGCCGCCCGGTCGTGCAGCCCGCGATGGGCGATCGGCCGCGCGGTCAGCCAGTCGGGCGCGGCCACGCCTAGCGGACCTCGAAGATCGCCTCGACCTCGACCGCGGCGTCGAGGGGCAATTCGGCGACGCCGACCGTCGAGCGGGCATGGCGCCCGCTATCACCCAACAGCTCGACCATCAGGTCGGAGGCGCCGTTCATCACCCCGGCCACCGCGGAAAAACCGGGCGCGGCGTTGATGAAGCCGCCCAGCCGCACGCATTGCTCCAGGGCGCGATCGAGATCGCCCACCGCGGCTTCGAGCTGGGCCAGGACGTTGAGGGCGCAGAGCCGGGCGGCCGCCTTGCCGGCCTCGGGTGAGACGCTGCCGCCGACCTTGCCCTTGTGCTCGGGGGCGATGGTGCCGTCCGCGCCGAAGCAGACCTGGCCAGAGATCACCACGAGGTTGCCGGTGCGCACGAACGGCACATAGTTCGCCACCGGTGCCGCCGCCTTCGGCAGGGCGAGGCCCAGCGTCTCGAGGCGTTCCTTGATCGTGCTCATGGGATTCTCCCGCGCTGACTCGACTCGGCGGGAGCAGGAGCATGACCGCGCCCCGCCGCGCAAGGGGACTCGAGTGCTCGCCGCCGACGTGGATGCCGGTTCGGCGCAAGCGAGCGCGCCACCTCAGGGATCGAGAGCCGTTCCCGGTCGCGTTGTGATCGGGAACGGCTCCAACCCAGCAATGCGGCTCTGAAATCCGGCGCGCGCAAGCATCGTGCAGAGCAGCCGCGCGCCCGGAATCGACCCCGCAACGTTGACAGGAGCGGGTCGTTTCATAGTAATCGCGCGCGTGCCGCCCATGACGAGGCGGCACTTTCATTTGGAGCCGGCACAACGCTTGCTCCGCGCCTTCTGAGATACGGAGACGGGATCCGTGACGTCAGCCCTTCTGCCGACCTACGTCCGCGCGCCGCTCGCTTTCGAGCGCGGCGAGGGCGCCTGGCTCGTGACGGAGGCCGGGGAGCGATACCTCGATTTCGGCGCCGGCATCGCGGTCAACGGCCTCGGCCACGCCCATCCGCACCTCGTCGGCGCGCTCACCGAGCAGGCCGGCCGGATCTGGCACACGTCGAACCTGTTTGAGATCCCGGGCGGCGAGCGCTTCGGCCGGCGCCTCGTGGACGCGACCTTCGCGGACGTGGTGTTCTTCTGCAACTCGGGGGCCGAGGCCAACGAGGCGGCGATCAAGATCGCCCGGAAGTACCACGCCGCCGGTGGCAACCCGGAGCGCTACCGGATCGTCACCTTCGCGGGCGCCTTCCACGGGCGGACCCTGGCGACGCTCGCGGCCGGCGGCCAGCAGAAATACATCGAGGGTTTCGGGCCGAAGGTCGACGGATTCGACCAGGTCCCGGCCGGCGACTACGACGCGCTGGAGGCGGCGATCGGGCCGGAGACGGCCGCCCTGATGATCGAGCCGATCCAGGGCGAGGGCGGCGTGCGCGTCATCCCGCACGCGGACCTGCGCCGCCTGCGCGAGATCTGCGACGCGAACGGCCTGCTGCTGATCATGGACGAGGTCCAGACCGGCGTCGGGCGTACCGGCAAGCTGTTCGCCCATGAATGGTCCGGCATCACCCCGGACATCATGAGCGTGGCCAAGGGCATCGGCGGCGGCTTCCCGATGGGCGCGTGCCTTGCCACAAGCGAGGCGGCGCGCGGCATGACCGCCGGCAGCCACGGCACCACCTTCGGCGGCAACCCGCTCGCGATGGCGGTGGGCAACGCCGTGCTCGACGTGGTGCTGGCGGACGGCTTCCTCGACCGCGTCGCTCATGCCGGGCTGCTGCTCAAGCAGAAGCTCGCGTCCTTGCGCGACCGCCACCCGCACGTGTTCCAGGAGATCCGCGGCGAGGGCCTGATGCTCGGCCTCAAGCTCGGCGTGCCGAACACCGATTTCGCCGCCGCCGCCCGGGCCGCCCACCTGTTGGTGATCCCGGCCGGCGACAACATCGTCCGTCTGCTGCCGCCGCTGATCGTCGGCGACAGCGAGATCGACGAGGCGGTGGGGCGGCTCGACCAGGCCGCCTCCTCCTTCGAAGCCCTGCGCGGGGCCGCTGAATAGCAGGCCGATCCCGCTCTACACGAATCACCGCCCTGCGCCGCGTTCCGGCGCAGGGCGGTGCGAAGCATTTTCGGGTGCGGTCGATCCCCGCCGCGCGTGATGAGAATGCCCCTCACCAGGAGATAGAGTGTCGTTCATGATCAGGTGATCGTGGAGCAGGCTCTAGCGAACGTGACGCGATGAAAGCCCAGATTGACGGCCGGGCGCGTGCCCCAGTCCCGCACCTGAACGGTGCCGGCCCCCGCCACTTTCTCGACCTCAAGGACTTCTCCGGGGCGGACCTGCGCGGGGTGCTCGACGCGAGCGCCGCCATGAAGGCGCACCGCCGCAAGGGCGAGCGCGCCGCCGTGCGTCCGCTCGTGGGCAAGACCCTCGCGATGGTGTTCGACCGGCCCTCGACCCGGACCCGCGTCTCGTTCGACGTGGCGATGCGCGAGCTCGGCGGCGAGACCCTGATGCTCACCGGCTCCGAGATGCAGCTCGGCCGCGGCGAGACCATCGGCGACACCGCCCAGGTGCTGTCGCGCTTCGTCGACGCGATCATGATCCGCATCCTCGACCACGGGCAGATGCTGGAGCTGGCCGAGCACGCCACCGTGCCGGTGATCAACGCGCTGACCAAGGTCTCGCATCCCTGCCAGATCATGGCCGACGTGATGACCTTCGAGGAGCATCGCGGGCCGATCAAGGGCCGCACCGTGGCCTGGTCGGGCGATTCCAACAACGTCCTGGCGAGCTGGGTCCACGCGGCCGCGCGGCTCGACTTCAGCCTGAACATCGCCAGCCCCCCCGAGCTCGCGCCGCCCCCGGGCCTGATCGCGTGGGCGAAGGGCGAGGGCGCGAACATCACCGTCACCACCGACGCCTTCGCGGCGGTGAAGGGCGCGGATGCCGTCGTGACGGATTGCTGGGTCTCGATGGGCGACGATGACGAGGGTCACCGCCACAACCTGCTGAGCCCCTACCAGGTGAACGCCGCGCTGATGGCGGCCGCCAACCCGGACGCGATCTTCATGCACTGCCTGCCAGCCCACCGCGGCGAGGAGGTCACGGCCGAGGTCATGGACGGGCCGCGCTCGGTGGTGTTCGACGAGGCCGAGAACCGCCTGCATGCGCAGAAGGGGATTTTGGCGTTTTGCCTGGGCGCGGGCGAGTCCTGATCCCGGGCTCGCGCTTTTCGGGACTGCGCCCCATATAGGCCGCGGCGGGCAGCTTCTGTCGCCCGCAATGCACGCTCTCTCCAGTGCGGACGAGCGGATCGATCTATCGGATCCGGCAGCAGACCTCTCGGAACGCTGCGTTTCCCCCTCGCCGCAAGAGCTGCAGGCGATAAGCGTTTGAAGCGCGGCTGCTGTTGCAGATCGCGCCGCGCTCCCTCTCCCCTTGCGGGAGAGGGTTGGGGTGAGGGGCTAGGATTTTCCGGATAGGTCGTATCCCTCACCCTGCTCTCTGCGAGAGCAGACCTCTCCCGCACGGGAGAGGGGACCCGCATCGTCTTCGCTCGACCGCACATCCGCGGCTGCGAATGAAACCCGCGCCGTCTCTGACGTCCGCCGGGGAAGGAGCGTGCATTGTGGGACGGCTGGGCACGATGGTGGACCATCGTGTCCGAGTGAGCGGCCGCCGCGGGAACCGGACCTATCGATCGGAGCGGGCATGACCTCAGGACCAGAGTCGCAATCCCAGTCGCAGGCGGTCGGCAACGGCCATGACGGTGCGGACGATGCCGTGCTGCCCTTCGCTGTCGAGGCCCTCGACGTGCGCGGGCGCCTGGTCCGGCTCGGCCCCTCGGTGGACACGATCCTGCGCCGCCACGGCTATCCGGATGCCGTCGCCCGGCTGCTCGGCGAAGCCGCGGCGCTCACGGTGCTGCTCGGCTCGTCGCTGAAGTTCGAGGGCCGCTTCCAGCTCCAGACCAAGACCGACGGCCCGGTGGCGATGATCGTGGTCGATTTCGAGGCGCCGGATCGCCTGCGCGCCACCGCCCGGTTCGACGCGGAGCGGGTCGCGGCGCTTGGCGAGCGCCCGCTGAAGGATGCCGACCTGATCGGCGCCGGCCACCTCGCCATGACCATCGACCAGGGCTCCGCGGCCAGCCGCTACCAGGGCGTCGTCGCCCTCGAAGGCCAGAGCCTGGAAGAGGCCGCGCACCAGTATTTCCGCCAGTCCGAGCAGATCCCCACGCAGGTGCGCCTCGCGGTCGCCGAAGCGGTGGAAGAGGGCACGGGCCGTTGGCGCGCCGGCGGGCTGATCGTGCAGTTCCTGCCGCAGTCGATCGACCGGGCCCGCCTCGCCGACCTGCCGCCCGGCGACATCCCGGAGGGCCACACCCACCTGTCCGGACAGGCGGTCGAGGACGATGCCTGGGTCGAGGCGCGGTCGCTGGTCGGCACCGTGGAGGATCACGAACTGGTCGATCCAAGCGTATCGAGCGAGCGCCTGCTCTACCGGCTGTTCCACGAGCGCGGCGTGCGGGTGTTCGACCGCCAGCCGGTGCACGAGGCCTGCCGCTGCTCGCGGGAGCGGGTGATGGGCATGATCCGCTCGTTCTCGCCGCAGGAGCGTCGCGACATCGTCGCGGATGACGGCCGCATCGTCATCACCTGCGAATTCTGCTCCCGGCGCTACGACCTCGACCCGCAGGAGGTGGAGGCCGAGATCGACACGCAGCCGAACCAGTAGAGTTTCGGCCGATGGCGCCGATCGACCCGTCGATCGGCCTTCCCAATCACACCCTCATCCTGAGGTGACCGCGCAAGCGGGCCTCGAAGGAGCCCTCCAGAAGCCTCAGGGCTTCCTGGAGCCCTCCTTCGAGGCCTTCGCTGCGCTTCGGCACCTCAGGATGAGGGGGAAGATCTGGATTGCACGGACATCGTGAGCAAGGACGACGACGGCCGCGGCACCGTCTTCACAGGAAAACCCATCACACCTTCAGCACCGGCTCGGCGATGTCGCCGCCGCCCCGGGCCTTCAAGTACTCCGGCTGGAACAGGCACATCCGCACGGCGTCGCGATAGCGGCCGTTCACGAAGAACTCGTCCTTCAGGACGCCCTCGGGGTGGAAGCCGCAGCGCTCGTAGATCCGCACCGCCCGCGCATTGTCCCGGTCCACGTGCAGGTACAGCTTGTGGATGTTGAGGACGCTGAAGGCGTAATCCATGGCGATCCGGGTCGCCTGCCAGGCATAGCCGCGGCCCTGGAAGTTCGGGTGGATCGCGATCTGGAATTCGCAGCGCCGGTGCAGGTGGTTGATCTCGACGAGCTCGATCAGCCCGGCGGGCTCGCCGCTCGGGTCGGCGACGATGAAGCGGCGCTCAGTCTGGTTGTGGATGTTGCGCTCGTAGAGCTGCTGCAGTTCGGCGAAGGACTCGTAGGCCTCCTCGAACCAGTAGCGCATGATGCTGTCGTTGTTGTTCAGCTGGTGGACGAAGCGCAGGTCCTCGCGTTCGAGCGGGCGCAGCTTGATGGTGATGCCGATTAGCGCGTTCATGACGCGTAAGCCTCGATCAGGGCCCTCAGGAACCGCTCGCCCTTGCCGAGCGCATCGAGGGTGATGAATTCGTCGGGTTGGTGGGCCTGGGCGATGTCTCCGGGCCCGCAGACGACGGTCGGGATCCCGGCCTGCTGGAAGCGCCCGGCCTCGGTGGCATAGGGTACCGCGATCGTGCGGTTGCGCCCGGCGAGCCGCAGGCAGAGCAATTCGGCCTCGGAGCCGGGTTCGGGTGCGAGCCCCGGAATGTCGACCTCCTCGATCGTCTCGATTCGCCCGTAATCACCGTAGCGGTTCAGGCGCTCGCGCGTCACCCGCTCGACCTCCTCGGCGAACAGGCGCGGGATCTCGCCCGGGTCGAGGTCCGGCAGGCCGCGATACTCCCAGTGGAAGCGGCACTCCTTGGCGAGGATGTTGCGTGCGGTGCCGCCGTGGATCGTCCCGACATGGACCGTGGTCGCGGCCGGATCGAACCGCCCCGACGCGTCGCCGCGCTCGATCATCCGGTCGGCGATCCGGCTGAGCCCGGCGACCAGCTCGCAGGCCGCCGCCACCGCGTTCGCCCCGAGGGCCGGCCGGGCGGAATGGGCCTCGCGGCCGTGCACGATGGTCAGGCAGGTGACGATGCTCTTATGCGCGTCCGCCACCTCCATCCCGGTCGGCTCGCCGACGATCACGGCACCGGGGCGCGGCAGGTCGGCGCCGAACCGGGTGATCGCGTCCATGGAGCCGAGGCAGGTGGTCTCCTCGTCGTAGGAGAGCAGGATGTGGATCGGCCGCTTCAGATCGGCGGCGAGCATGTCGGGCACCAGGGCCAGCGCCAGGGCGTCGAACGCCTTCATGTCGACGGCGCCGCGGCCATAGGCCCGTCCGTCGGCGACCCGCAGGGTGAACGGGTCGCTGGTCCAGGCCTGGCCCGCCACCGGGACCACGTCGGTATGGCCGGAGAGGACGACACCGCCCTCGACCATCGGGCCGATCGTGGCGAACAGGGCCGCCTTGTCGCCGGCCGCGTTCGGCAAACGCAGATAGGGGACGCCCCAGCCGTCGAGATAGGCGCAGACGGAATCGATCAGGGCGAGGTTCGACTTGACGCTCTCGGTATCGAACGACACGAGGCGGGCGAGCATGTCGAGCGGGCTGAGCCGCTCGCCGTTCCCAGACATGGATCCCTCCGGAGCGAGGCCCCGGCGCCGGGACCTCAGTGCAGGCTGCGGCGGACGTGGGGGCTGTCGAGGGAGAAGGCGGGAATCTCGGCCTCGAAGCTCTCGCCGGCCACCGTCGCCATGGTGTAGCTGCCGGCCATCAGGCCATCGGGCGTGTTGAGCGGGCAGCCGCTGGTGTAGCAGAAGGACTCGCCCGGCTCCAGCACGGGCTGCTTGCCGACCACGCCCGTCCCCCGCACTTCCTGGCAGGCGCCGTGGCCGTCGATGATCCGCCAGTGGCGGGAGCGCAACTGCACCTGCTCGCTGCCGGTGTTCACGATCTCGACCGTATAGGCGAAGAAATAGCGGCTCTCGTTCGGGGAGGATTCCTCCTCGACGAAGCGGGGCTGAACGGTCACTCGAATTCCCCGCGTCTCGGCCTTGTACATCGCCCTATTAGGCCCTTCTTCGAACGGTGCGATTCGATGAAGACGAATTGAACGCGCTTCACTCGCGGTGGTAGTGGGCAGTGAAATCGGCGTCAATTGCGGCGGACTACCTCGCGCGGATGATGTCGCAGGCCTGTCGAACCGTGGCAGGAAGCGGCACTGGGCGACCCGCGCTCTCGGTTAAGCGGGCATTAGCCAGTCCCGTCGGAGAACGTGTAGGAACGCGGATCCACCCGGAGGCGCGCGAAGGAGTCGATGCGCGATGAACGCGGGCGCAGGCACGGATGCCGCAGATTCGCAGGCCGCCAAGTCGGGCGACGCCGATTCGAGCGCCGGGACCCGCTCCGGCATCCTGCCGGCCGAGGCGATCGCCGCGCTGGCCCAGGCGGGCGGCATCCGCGTGGCCGAGGCCTTCGCGGGCGACCAGATCCAGCCCGCGAGCCTCGATCTACGCCTCGGCGCCACCGCCTACCGGGTCCGCACCAGCTTCCTGCCGGGCGCGAGCCGCACGGTCCAGGCCTGCGTCGAGCGCCTGTCGCTGCACCGGATCGACCTGCGCCCCAGCGCGGTGCTGGAAACCGGCTGCGTCTACATCGCCGAATTGCAGGAAGGCTTGGCGCTGCCCGGCAACTTGGCGGCCGCAGCCAATCCAAAAAGCTCCACCGGCCGCATCGACGTGTTCACCCGGGTGATCACCGACCGGGGGGAGGCGTTCGATCAGGTCGAGCCCGGCTATACCGGGCCGCTCTACGCCGAGATCTCGCCGCGCACCTTCCCGGTCTTGGTCCGGACCGGCTCGCGCCTGTCGCAGATCCGGTTCCGCCAGGGATCGCCCCGGCTGACCGAGGCGGAACTCGGCCAATTGCACCTGCGCGCGCCGCTGGTCGATTCCGACGCCCCGTCCTTCCACGGTGGCGTGGCGGTGTCGGTGGACCTCTCCGGGTTCGACGGGCTGATCGGCTACCGGGCCAAGCGCCATACTGGCCTCGTCGATGTCGACGCCCCGGGTCGCCACCGGGCGGTGGATTTCTGGGAGCCCCTGGTGGCGGACGGATCGGGCGCCCTGATCCTCGATCCCGGCCAGTTCTACATCCTGGCGTCCAAGGAATCGGTACAGGTCCCCCCGGACCACGCCGCCGAGATGGTGCCGTTCGATCCCCTGGTCGGCGAGTTCCGGGTCCATTACGCCGGGTTCTTCGACCCCGGCTTCGGCCATGCCGGGGCCGGCGGCGCGGGCGCCCGCGCGGTGCTCGAAGTCCGCTCCCGCGACGTGCCGTTCCTGCTGGAGGACGGCCAGATCGTCGGCCGGCTCGTCTACGAGCGGATGCTGGCAATCCCCAAAACCCTCTACGGTGCGGGGGCCGGCTCGAACTATCAGGCCCAGGGGCTGAAGCTCTCGAAGCACTTCTTCCTGTAGACCCGGCAGCCCGGACCCCGCGCGGGAGCAGCTTTCGCATGGACGCGGTGGACCGAAAAATCCTGGACGTCCTCCAGCAGGACGCGACGCTGCCGGTCGCCGAGCTGGCCGAGCGGGTCGGCGTCAGCGCCGCCCCGTGCTGGCGCCGGGTCAAGAAGCTGGAAGCCTCAGGCGTGATCCGCGGCCGGGTCGCCCTGGTGGACCGGCGCAAGGTCAACGTCCCGACCACGGTGTTCGTGGCCGTAAAGGCGCCCCGCCACGCGGCCGACTGGTCCGACGCGTTTCGCCGGGTCGTCGCCGGCTTCCCGGAGATCGTCGAGGCCTGGCGGCTCACCGGCGAGATCGACTACCTCCTGCGCATCGTCGTGCCCGACATCGAGACCTACGACGCCGTCTACCAGCGGCTCATCGCCAAGCTCGAATTCTCGAACCTGTCCTCCTCCATCGCCATGGAGGAGATGAAGTACACGACCGCCGTGCCGACCATTTATATGGAGTGACGGTTTCGGGTCGGGCGGCCCCCTCCACCGTCATTGCGAGCGCAGCGAAGCAACCCAGTGTCGCGCGCGGTCTCAGAACGCTGGCGTTTCCCTAGGTTGCTTCGCTGCGCTCGCAATGACGGCGTGGGTGTCACATCACCCCGCCGCGACCTCATAGGTGCGGTGGACCGAAGAAGCCTGCGCCCGGTGGTCGTAGCCGTAGACGTGGATCGAGATCGCCGGGTCCGGACCGTCATTGGCGATCCGGTGCAGGTTCGGCCCCGAGGGCATCATGCAGGCCACGTAGCCGGGTACCCGGACCACATCCAGGGTCGCGACCGCATGCGTGTCGCTGATCGGGCGATACCAGGTCTCGCGCAGGCTGCCGCTGAGCAGGCCGAAGCAGCAGGAGCAGTGGTGATCGTGCACGGGCGTCACCGCACCGGGGCTCCACACCATGGCCCAGACGCTGAGCGCCCGGGTGCCGAACAGCAGATTGCGGCCGAGGCCCTCCGGCGGCGCGACGAGCTGCGTCGGGTCCAGCAAGTCCGGCCGCGCCAGGATCTTCAGCAGGGTCGCCCGGGCTGAGGCGAGATAGGCGTCCGGGGAGCGCCGGGCCGAGAGCGCGAGATCCGCCAACATCGCCTCGACTTCGGCTGGATGGGTCAGCGGGGTCATGCGCACTCTCCTCAAAGGCCCTCCGTCAGGCTGCGTGAAGCCTAGCGCGGAGGGGCCGGAGACGGGTTGCGAAGTTGGCGCTCGAATGGACTGCCTGAGCAATGTGATCGCGCAGAAGGGCGAAAGGTAGAAATGTCATTTCAACCTCATCGAAAGATGTGGGGTGAGTTCGCACGTCGGCCTGATGTAGCGCAATAAGATCAGCGCGCGTCTCATGCGATTTTTGGTCGATCCGTGCGCAGCTCAACCCCCGTCGTTGCGAGCGCAGCGAAGCAACCCAGGGCAGCGCGCGATCTCCGAATGTGGCGTTTCCCTGGGTTGCTTCGCTGCGCTCGCAATGACGGCGCGGGATAGGGGACCGGATCGTGCTTCGGCACCCGCAAGCGCCGGTCAGGACCCGGCGACGGAGCGCTCGAAGGCGCGCACCAGAGTCCTGTCGAGCTTGCCGCCCATGCCGTGCAGGATCGTCATGGCTGCGGCGGCCGGCATTGGGGCCCGGTAGGGGCGGCGCTCGACCAGGGCCGCGTAGACGTCGCAGACGGTGATGAGGCGGACGATGTCGTCGATGGCCTCGCCGGCGAGGCCGTCCGGGTAGCCCGAGCCGTCGAGCAATTCGTGGTGGTGGCGCACCACCTTGAGCACGGCGTCGTCAAAGCCGCCGGCCTGGACCAGGATTTGGTGCCCGAGGGCGGCATGCGTGCGCATCACCGCCCGCTCGGCCGGGTCGAGGGGGCCGGCCTTGTTCAGGATCGCCAGGGGGATCCTGGCCTTGCCGACATCGTGGACCAGGGCGGCGCGCACGAGTTGCTGGCGGTCGGCCGGCGAGAAGCCGAGATCGATCGCGAAGGTCGCGGCGAGGCCAGCCACCAACAGGCAATGCTGATAGGTGGCGTCGTCGTAGGCGCGCACCGTGTCGAGCCAGGCGGTCAGGCCGCCCTGGCCGATCGCCCCGAGGATCGGCTCCAGGCCGTCATTGACCAGGGCGGCATCGACCCTGCCGGAATCCCGCGCGGCATCGAGCAGGTTGGCGATCACCGCGCCGGCCTTGTCGGCGGCCTGGACGACCAGCGGAGACTTACTGCGCGCACCGGGCTTGGGAACGTCCGAGACGGGTGAGAGCTGCGCCCGCAGGGCCTCGACCACGGTTCCGACCGGCGTGTCCTCGGGCAGGCAGAGCCGCGCCCCGAGCCCGCGCGCCGCCGACAGGCTGCGAGCGCCCATGCTGCGCATCAGAAAAATCCGCGGCAGGGCCGGGGAGGCGGCGATCAGCGTCCGCAGGCCGACGAGCGGGGAGGGCTGAAGCAGGTCGAGGTCGGCCACCAGAGCGAGACAGGGGCCGGCGGGCGGCATCGCGGCGGTGTCCAGCACCGTGCAGGGGGCGACCTGTTGCAGCGCCAGCAGCAGATCAGCGCGGCGGGCAGCCTGATCGATGTAGAGGACGACCGTGCCCGCGCGCATCTGGCCCTTCGTGGCATGGAACCGCCGCTGCGACGCGATCGGATCCGGACCACGCAGCAGGCAACCCGGTCTAGCGCCACCGTCTTGCCAGACCGTAACGGCCCGCGCAGGCCTTCAACCGGCGGCGGCCGCGTCGAGCAGCCAGGCTACGTCACCGACACTGGTGACCCGGCCCGCGGGCAGATCTTCTCCGGCGGCGAGCCGGGCCAGGGGTTCGCGCTTGCCGGCGCCGGTGACCAGGAACAGCACGTGCCGCGAGGAGGCCAGGGCCGGGAGCGTCAGGCTGATACGCGGCACGAACGGCGCCAAGCCGGCTTCAGGCACGGGCGCGACCAGGCGCGCGGTCTCCTCGACCGCCGGCTTGCCGGGGAACAGGGAGGCGGTGTGGCCGTCCTCGCCGAGGCCGAGCAGCACCAGATCGAACAGCGGCCGGGCGGGGTCGAGGGTTTCGGCCCCGTAGAAGTCGAGTAGAACGCGCTCGTAGGCCCGGGCCCCGATCTTCGCCCCCTCGTCGGAAGGGATGAAGTGCAGGTGCGTCGACGGGATCCGGGACCCGTGCCCGAACGCCTCGCGGACCATCCGGACGTTGCTGCGCTCATCGTCCCAGGGGACCACCCGGTCGTCGCCGAAGAACCAGTGGATCCGCTCCCACGGCACCCGGGCGGCATAGTCCGGGCCGGCGAGGAGGCCGTAGAGCACTCTTGGGGTCGAGCCGCCGGACAGGCAGATCGCGATCCGATCGGATTCGGTCTCGCCGCAGGCCACGATCAGCCGCTCGGCCGCCTCGCGGGCGACCGCCTGCGGATCGGGCAGGACATGGGTACCGGTGGGGAGGCTCATCGGCCTTTCCTCACGACTTCTTCGGTTCCTGGTGGCCGCCGAAGCCCTTGCGCATGGCCGAGAGCAGTTTGTCGGCGTAGCTCTCCTGCTCGCGGGAGCGGAAGCGGCGGTACAGGGCGTTGGACAGGACGGTGGCCGGCACGCTCTCCTCGATGGCGGCGTTGATGGTCCAGCGGCCCTCGCCCGAATCCTCGACGTACCCGGAGAAGTCTTGGAGATTCTCGTCGCCGGCCAGCGCCTGGGCGGTCAGGTCGAGGAGCCAGGAGGACACGACGCTGCCGCGGCGCCAGACCTCGGCGATGTCGCCCATGTTCAGGTCGAAGCGGCGCTCGGCCGGAAGCGCCTCCGAGTTGGCGTGCTTCAGGATGTCGAAGCCCTCGGCATAGGCCTGCATCAGGCCGTACTCGATGCCGTTATGGACCATCTTGACGAAGTGGCCGGCGCCGGTGGGGCCGGCATGGATGTAGCCCTGCTCGGCGCGCGGATCGCGACCCTCGCGGTTGGGGGTCTTGGGGATGTCGCCGACGCCCGGCGCCAGGGTCTTGAAGATCGGGTCGAGGCGGTCGACGGTCTCCTTATCGCCGCCGATCATCATGCAGTAGCCGCGCTCCAGCCCCCAGACGCCGCCCGAGGTGCCGACATCGACGTAGTGCAGGCCCTTGGCCTTCAGCTCGATGCCCCGGCGCACGTCGTCGCCGTAGAACGAGTTGCCGCCGTCGATGACGCAGTCCCCCGCCTGCATCAGGCCGGCCAGCGCCTTGACCGCCTCCTCGGTGATCGCGCCCGCCGGCAGCATCACCCAGGCTGTGCGCGGCACTTCGAGCTTGGAGACCAGATCCTCCAGGCTCGACGCGCCGACCGCGCCGGCTTCCACCAGCCCGGCGACCGCCGCCGGGTTCTGGTCGAACACCACGGCCGTGTGCCCGTCGCGCAGGAGCCGCCGGACGATGTTGCCGCCCATCCGGCCGAGACCGATCATGCCGAGTTGCATTGCTGCCATCCCTTACCGATCGCCCCCGCGGCGCGGGGTTTGAGTGCTTCGCCGGCTACGCCAACATTGAACAATGTGGCGCACCCTTTTCCCGGACACCTGAAACGCAGTGAAAGGTGATCCGGGACCCAGTGAGAAAAGCGCCGCGCAGCGGCTCGCATTCGACGCTGGGTTTCGATGTCTCGACGCTTCGCGCGCTCTTGTGCTGGGTCCCGGGTCGCATTCCGCTGACGCTTCATGCGCCCGGGAAAGGGCGGCCAGACCCGTCCGCCCTTTAAGCCACCGCGGCCTTCAACGCCGCCGCGATGCGCTTCAGCCCGGTATCGAGGTCGCCCTTGATGTGAACCCGCAGCGCCCGGCGGCCGCGCTCGGCCAGCACCGCGAAGTCGCCCCGGGCCTGCGCCGCCACCACGGTGGCGAAGCCGAGCGCCCGGCCGGGGATCGGCAGGTCCTCGGTGGGCTCCGCGGTGATCTGCAGGAACACGCCGGTGTTCGGGCCGCCCTTGTAGGCCTGCCCGGTCGAGTGCAGGAACCGCGGCCCGAATTCCAGGCAGGTCGCGACCTTGCGGGCATCGCGCACGGCGAGCCGCGCCTCCTGCAGGATGCCGGCGGCCTTCGGGTCGCGGGGCACGTAGGCGAGGAGCCCGAGATAATCGCCGTCCTTCAGGCGGGCGACCTGCGCATTCAGCGCCGCCTCCAGGCCGTCGGTGGCCTGGGGCAGGGCCTCGGCGTTCTTCGGGTCGGCGTAGAGGGCGATGGCGTCGTCCGCGAACAGCGGCGTCTCCGCGGGGAGGGCGCCGTTGCGCTCGGCCTCCGAGAACAGCTTCTTCGTCTCGATCTTGCTGGCCTCGACATCGGGCTGGTCGAACGGGTTGATGCCGAGCACCGCGCCGGCCACCGCGGTGGCCATCTCCAGGCGGTAGAATTCCTGCGGCAGCTGCTCGACGGAGTCGAGGGTGATGCGGGCGATCGGGTGACCCTCACGCTCCAGGGCGCGCAGGGCCTCGTCCTGCGCCTCCTCGGCGTGGCCGTCGAGGCGGAGATAGATGAAGAACCGGTCGCGGCCGTAGACCGCCGGGACGCTTGCCGGCTCGCCATCCACGGGCACCAAGCCCTTGCCCTGCTTGCCGGTGGACTCGGCGATCAGCTGCTCGGCCCAGGCGCCGAAGCTGTCGATGCCGGGCGAGGCGATCACCGTCACCTTGTCGCGCCCAGCGAGACCCGCCGCGCCTAGGGCGGTGCCGAGCAGCACGCCCGGGTTCTGGGAGGGGGGCACCACCGGCCCGCAGGAGCGGACCATGATCCGGGCCGTCTCCAGGAGCGCCTTCACGTCGAGCCCCAGGGCCGCGGCCGGCACCAGCCCGAAGGCCGACAGCACCGAGTACCGCCCGCCGATCTGCTTCACGCCGTAGAAGATTTTCTTGAATTGATCGGATTGCGCTGCGCGCTCCATGTCGGAGCCCGGGTCGGTCACGGCGACGAAGTGATCGCCTGCCCGGTCGCCCAGCTTTTCCTTCACGCGCCCCAAAAAGTAGTCGCGAAAGACGTTGGGCTCCAACGTCGAGCCGGACTTGGACGAGACGATGAACAGGGTGCGGCCGAGATCGATGCTCGCCTCCAGGGCGCGCACCTGATCCGGGTGGGTCGAATCGAGGATCTGGAGCTTCGGAAAACCCTCGCGCTGGCCGTAGGTCAGGCTCAGCACCTCGGGGCCGAGGCTGGAGCCGCCCATGCCCAGCACCACGGCATCGGTGAAGCCCTCCTGCTTCACCCACTCCGAGAAGGCGGCGTAGTCGGCGGCCTTCTCCAGCTCTTCCTCGACGATGTGCAGCCAGCCGAGCCAGCTCGCCTCGTCATGGCCGGACCAGACGGTGGCATCCCCGGCCCAGAGCCGGCGGATCGAACCGCTCGCCCGCCAGGCCTCGACGGTCTTCTTCGCCTCGGCGGCGAGGGTGTCGTCCATGACCAGGCTCTGGCCATCGAGGCGCTGGCCCAGCAGCGCGGCGCGCTTGCCCGCGACCGCGCCGAGCAGGTTGTCGGCGGCGTCGATGAAGAGCTGCACGCCCTCCTTCACAAGCTGCTCGGCCACAACCTCGATGTCGATGCCGGCGCGAGCGAGCCGAGCCATGACGGCCTCGGCGCCCGGCACGTCCTCCTCGATCGTCGCCCGGACGGTGCCGTGGTCGCGGAACGCGTCCATGGTGGCGGGCGGCATGGTGTTGACGGTGTTCGGCCCGATCAGCTCCTCGACATAGAGCACGTCGGAATAGGCCTTGTTCTTCACCCCCGTGGAGGCCCAGAGCAGCCGCTGCGCCTTGGCGCCCTTCTCCGATAGCGACGTCCACTTCGCCTCGGAAAAGATCTTGCGGTAGCGCTGGTAGGCGAGCTTGGCGTTGGCGATCGCGACCTTGCCCTTGAGCTGGCCGAGCGCCGCCTTCTCGTCGGGGTCGTTGGCCGCGGCGATCTTCTCGTCGAGCAGCTTGTCGACCAGCACGTCGATCCGGCTGATGAAGAAGCTCGCGACGCTCGCGATTTTCGACACGTCGTGGCCGGCCTTGGCCCGCTCGTCGAGCCCGTCGACGAAGGCGCGGGCCACCGCCTCGTAGGCCTCCTGCGAGAACAGGAGCGTCACGTTGATGGAGATGCCCTCGGCCGTGAGCTGGCGGATCGCCGGAATGCCTTTCGGCGTCGCCGGCACCTTCACCATCAGGTTGTCGCGGGCGACCGCCTTGTGCAGGCGCCGGGCCTCGTGGAGCGTCGCCTCGGTGTCGAGCGCCAGGTAGGGCGAGACTTCGAGGCTGACGTAGCCGTCGGCGCCGTCGCTCGCCTCGTAGACCGGGCGGAGCACGTCGGCGGCGGCCTGGATGTCGGCGATGGCCAAGCCCTCGTAGAGGTCGATGACGCGGCTGTCGCCGGTCTCCTGCACGGCCTTCAGGCTGGCATCGTACTCCTCCGAATGGCCGATCGCCTTCTCGAAGATCGACGGGTTGGACGTGACCCCACGCAGGCCGTCCTCCTCGACGAGGCGCTTCAGCTCACCCTTCTGGATGAAGCCGCGGGCCACGAAGTCCAGCCAAACCGCCTGATCCTGTTCGTCGTGCAGGGCCTTGAGCGCGTTCATGTCGGTTCCTCGTCGACGGTCTGCGAACCGCACCGCTTCCGCCTCTCCTCCCCCTTGTGGGGAGGAGCCGGAGGTGGGGGTCGGTCAGGATGGGGCGCTCCGGTGCCTTCTGCACCACCCCCACCCCTTGCCCCTCCCCACAAGGGGGAGGGGAATAAGCGTTACGTCTTGTGCTTGGCGAGCTGCGCCCGCGCGGCTTCCAGCACCTTCTCGGGGGTAAAGCCGAACTTGGTCTGGAGATCCTTGATCGGGGCCGAGGCGCCGAACGTATCCATGCCGATGACCGTGCCCTCGGTCCCGGCGTAGCGGTCCCAGCCGATGATGCTGCCCTGCTCGACGGTGACCCGCGCCTTGACGGCGGGGGGCAGCACGGAATCCTGGTAGGCTTTGTCCTGGCGCTCGAACAGCTCCCAGGACGGCATCGACACCACCCGGACCTTCACGCCCTCAGCCTTCAGCGCCTCGTAGGCGCCGACGCAGAGCTGCACTTCCGAGCCGGTGCCGATCAGGATCACCTCCGGGGTGCCGTCGCTGTCGGCCAGGACATAGGCGCCCTTGGCGGTGCCGGCGGCCGCGCCGAACTTGGTGCGGTCGAGGGTCGGCAGCGGCTGGCGGGAGAGCGCCAGTACGGCCGGCTGATCTTTCAGCGAGAAGATCACCCGGTAGGCCTCGGCGACCTCGTTGGCGTCGGCCGGGCGCAGGGTGACGAGGCCCGGGATGCAGCGCAGCGACAGCAGCTGCTCCACCGGCTGGTGGGTCGGCCCATCCTCGCCCACGCCGATCGAGTCGTGGGTGAAGATGTGGAAGATCGGCAGCTCCATCAGCGAGGCGAGCCGGATCGGCGGGCGCATGTAGTCGGCAAACACCAGGAAGGTGGCCCCATAGGCCCGCAGGCCGGACAGGCCGAGGCCGTTCACGATCGAGCCCATCGCGTGCTCGCGCACGCCGAAATGCAGGTTGCGCCCGCCCGGCGAGAACGGCCCGAACGAGCCGGCGCCCTCGAAGGTGAGGTTCGACTTGTTGGACGGCGCCAGATCGGCCGAGCCGCCGAGCATGAACGGCACGTGCTGCGCGATCGCGTTGAGCACCTTGCCGGAGGATTCCCGGGTGGCGATGCCCTTGGCGTCGGGCTCGAAGACCGGGATGTCCTTGTCCCAGCCGTCGGGCAGGCGGCCTTCCAGCAGGGCGGCGAGGTCCTCGGCGTGGTCGGCATCGGCTGCGCGCGCCTTGGCGAGCAGGCCCTGCCAGGCATCGTAGAGGGCAGCGCCGCGCTGGCCGATGCCATCGCGGAAGTTCTCCTGCACGCCGTCCGGCACCAGGAACTGCGCATCCTCGGGCCAGCCATAGGCGCGCTTGGCGCCCTTGACCTCGTCCTCGCCGAGCGCGTCCGAGTGCGCCTTCGGGGTGCCCTGCTTCTTCGGGGCGCCGTAGCCGATCACCGACTTCACGACGATCAGGGTTGGCCGGTCGTTGGTGGCGAGAAACGTCTCGAGCGAACCGGCCAGCGCGTGCAGGTCATTGGCGTCGGCCACCCGCAGCACCTGCCAGCCATAGGCCAGGAACCGGGTCGCGACCTCTTCGCCGAAGGCCAGTTCGGTGTGGCCCTCGATGGTGACGGTGTTGTCGTCGTAGATCCAGCAGAGGTTGCCGAGCCGCAGATGGCCGGCGAGCGAGGCGGCCTCGGAGGCCACGCCCTCCATCAGATCGCCGTCCGAGCAGATCGCGTAGACGTTGTAGTCGAACAGCGGCAGCTCGGGCCGGTTGAGGCGCGCGCCGAGGAAGCGGCCGCCGATCGCCATGCCGACCGAATTCGCGACGCCCTGGCCCAGCGGGCCGGTCGTGGTCTCGACGCCGGTGGTGAAATGGTACTCGGGGTGCCCCGGGGTCCGGCTGTCGAGCTGCCGGAATTTCTTGATCTCCTCCAGCGTCACCGCCGGCGCGTTGCCGCCGTCGCTCTCGGCGACGTTGGCGAGGTGCAGCAGGGCGTAGAGCAGCATCGAGGCATGGCCGCAGGACAGCACGAAGCGGTCGCGGTTCGGCCAGTGCGGATGGGCCGGATCGTAGCGGAGATAGCGGTTCCACAGGGTGTACGCGACCGGGGCGAGGCCCATCGGCGCGCCGGCATGGCCGGAATTGGCCTTCTGCACCGCGTCGATCGCCAGCGTCCGGATGGTGTTGATGCTGAGCGTATCGATCTCAGCGAAGCCCGCCTTGGCGGGAGTGTCAGCGCCGCTCATGATGTCGCGTCTTCCAGTTCGCCTCTTGCGTGCCGCTTGTCGGCTTCACGCTGCCGAAGGACGGCGGGAGGGGCTCCGTTGGCCTTACCACCCTGCCGATCCGCCGGCCCTTCGCCGCGCGTATAGCTGAGCAGCGTGTTGACGAGCGCGACATGGGTGAACGCCTGGGGGAAGTTACCCACAAGCCGCTTGGCTTGCACGTCGTATTCCTCGCTGACGAGGCCGAGATCGGTGCAGATGCCGATCAGCCGCTCGATGATCGCCCGTGCCTCGTCACGCCTTCCGAGGCCGATCAGGTTGTCCGCGTACCAGAACGTGCAGGGCAGGAAGGCGCCCTCGTTGCCGGACAGGCCGTCGGTGGTTTGGCCCTCGGTCTCGTAGCGGAGGATGAAGCCGTCGCGCATCAGGTCCCGGCCGATCGCCTCGACGGTGCCGACCACCCGGGGATCGTCCTGCGGCAGGAAGCCGGTATGGGCGATGAGCAGCAGGCTCGCGTCCAGCGCCTTCGCCCCATAGGATTGGACGAAGCTGTTGAGCTCGGGGTCGAAGCCCTTGGCGCAGACCTCGGCGTGGATCTCGTCCCGGAGGGCGCGCCAGCGCACGGCCTGCTCCTCGGTGGCGCCCGATTCGTGCATCTCGTGCATGCGCAGGGCCCGGTCGAAGGCGACCCAGGCCATCACCTTGGAATGCGTGAAATGGCGCGAGCCGCCGCGCACCTCCCAGATGCCCTCGTCGGGCTTGCGCCAGGCCTTTTCCAGGTGGCCGAGAATCGCCAGCCCGACCCGCAACCCGTCCTTGCTCACCGGCAGGCCGCGGGCATGGGCCTGATAGAGCGCGTCGAACAGCTCGCCGTAGACATCGATCTGGAACTGCGAGGCCGCGGCGTTGCCGATCCGCACGGGCTTCGAGTTCTCGTAGCCGGGGAGCCAGTCGAGTTCGATCTCCGGCAGCAGGCGCTCGCCGCCGATGCCGTAGAGGATATGCGCCTGTTCCGGGTTGCCGGCCACCGCCCGCAGCAGCCAGCCCAACCAGTTGCGCGCCTCGTCGATATAGCCGCCATCCATCAGGGCGATCAGCGTCAGCGTGGAGTCGCGCAGCCAACAGAAGCGGTAATCCCAGTTGCGCTCGCCGCCGAGGCCCTCGGGCAGGGACGCGGTCGGCGCGGCGACGATGCCGCCGGTGGGCTCGTAGATCAGCGCCTTCAGGGTCAGGAGCGAGCGCTGCAGCATCCGGTCCCAGGCCGTGCCGCCGGCGCAGCGCTCGGACCATTCACGCCAAGCCTGATCGGTTGCCTCAAGGCTCCTGCGCGGCTCGATCGGGGTCGGATCGTCCTCGTGGGACGGGCCGTAGCTCAACACGAAGCGATGGCGCTCGCCGGCATGGACGGTGAACTCGGAGACGGTGGTCTGCGCCTCCGACCCCTTCAGGTGGACATCGGTGCGCAGCACGACCTTGTGCGGGCCGGAGACGGCGCGCAGGTCGCCCAGCTCCGAGCGCGAGACCCACGGCACCGCGGAGCCGTAATCGAACCGCACCGCCATCTCCATGCGCATGGCGACGCGCCCGTGCACGCCCTCGACCAAGCGCACCAAGTGGGAGCCGTCGCCGACCGGCATGAAATCGGTGACCAGGACCTCGCCGAGCCGGGTCTTGTGCCGGGTCTCCAGCACGAGGCTGCCGGGACGATAGGCCCAGCTGGTCTCAACATGCTCGGCCTCAGGAAAGATCTTCCAGAAGCCGTGCGCCTCGGTGCCGAGCAGGCTCGTGAACAGGGCGGCGGCGTCGAAGCGCGGCCAGCACAGCCAGTCGACGCTGCCTTGCCGGCTGATCAGCGCGGCACTGCGGCAATCCCCGACGAGTGCATAATCCTCGATGCGTGCAGCCATCCGGCCTCGGCTCCAGCGCGAGGCCGGGTCCCCGACCATCCGCTGCAACGCACCTAGGACGCCCGGTTGCGAGGTCCAGAGGTGGTCGCACGCTAAGCCGGGCCGAATAGAATGCCGTGCCGTCGGACCGACGCGCGTCAGCGCAGGCAGTCGGCCACCACCAGGGCGACGGAGCCCTGTACGGCCGCCGCGCCGTCGCGCATCAGGCTGGCCGCATCGCCGACGGCGCGGGCGGCGGGCGCCAGCCGTTCGGCCACCGAGGCGGCGAAAGGCAGGGCGGCGGGCGGCAGAAGCCCGGCTTCGTCCGCCTCCGGGGCCTCGGCGCGGCCGGCCGCCAGCGGATCGGTCACGCGCTGGGGTGTCTCCGGGCAGCGGCGACCGGGGCAGGGATGGCGGCCCGCGGTCGCGATATGCGACGTCGCCCGCGCCGCGAGCGCAGGCCTTGCGGCTTGAGTCGGGGCCAGGGGATACATTTCGGCGAAGGCCAGGGAGGCCGGGCGCCGAACCGTCTCCGGGATCGCCACCGGCTTGGCGAAGGCGGTGGGCGACGGGGCCTCGGGCGCGATCAGTTCGGCGCGAGCCTCCGGCGGGGTCGGCTGCGTCGATGAGGGGCAATAGAGGGAGGCGATGCCCAACATCGCCACCACCACCACGGTCGGCAGGAACGGCATCGACACGCGCCCGGTGGCGGCGTCCGTCAGGGCAAGCTGGTCTGGCCTGCGCATCCGTTTCACCATCCCCGCGATCGTTCCGAGAGGGCCAACATGCCCCCAGCATTGCGGCGGAAGCTGGACCGTTTCTTTGCCTGGCGGTAACGCTGGCGATCCCCGCGGGGCATACACCTTGCTTGGGCTATTGGCTTGGCCGGGGGCGCCCGGACCGGGCCGCCCCCTCTTGAGAAGACCCGCGCCGACCGGGCCCCGATGACCGAATCCAACCTCACCGTCGCCGTGATCGACCCGAGCCGCGCCCGTGCGGCGATCCTGGAGGAGGGCCTGCGCGCGGCCGGCATCGGCCGGATCGTGGTGATCCCCGACACGGCCGATCTGCTGGAGCGGATCACCGCCCTGAAGCCCGACGTGGTGGTGATCCACCTGGAAAGCCCGAGCCGCGATATCCTGGAACAGATGTCGGGCGTCTCCCGGCAGGTCGAGCGGCCGGTGGCGATGTTCGTCGACCGCTCGGACACCACCATGATGCAGGCCGCGGTCGATGCCGGGATCTCGGCCTATGTGGTCGACGGGCTGCGGGCGGAGCGGATCAAGTCGATCCTCGACATCGCGATCCTGCGCTTCAACGCCTTCGCGCGGCTCCAGCGCGAATTATCCGAGGCCCGCGGCGAGCTTGCCGACCGCAAGCTGATCGAGCGCGCCAAGGGCATCCTGATGAACCTGAAGGGGCTGACCGAGGACGAGGCCTACAAGCAGCTCCGGCGCAAGGCCATGAACGAGAAGCGCAAGATCGCCGACATCGCCCGGGCCATCGTCACCACGGCGGATCTGCTCGGATGAGGCTCCAGCTCGGCTACATCCCGCTCTGCGATGCCGCGCCGCTGATCGCGGCCCACGAATTCGGCTTCGCCCGCTCCGAGGGCCTGGAGCTTGACCTCTCGGCCGAGCCGTCCTGGGCGACCCTGCGCGACCGTCTGGCCCTCGGGCATCTCGACGGTGCGCACATGCTGGCGCCGCTGGCCCTGGCGAGCCGCCTTGCTTTGTCCGGGCCGCCGTCCGACCTGATCGTACCGCTGCAGCTCAGCGCCAACGGCAACGCCATCACGGTGTCCCGCGCGCTCTGGGCCGCGATGGAACCGGAGAGCGAGGCCCTGGCCGACGTGGCCCGCGCCTTCGCCCGGGTGGCGGCCGAGCGCCGGGATGCGGGCCGGCCGCTGACGCTCGGGACCGTGCATCCGTTCTCCTGCCACACCTACCAGCTGCGGCTGTTCGCGGAGGCCGGCGGCCTCGATCCCACGGCGTTCCGCACGGTCGTGGTCCCGCCCCAGCACAGCGTCGAGGCCCTGGCCCGAGGCCTCGTCGACGGCTACTGCACCGGCGCCCCCTGGAACGACGTGGCCGTGGCGGCAGGCCACGGGCGGATCGCGGCCTTCGGTTGCGACCTCGCCCCGGACGCCCCCGAGAAAGTGCTCGCCCTGTCCGCGCGGCTCGACGGCGCGACGCTGCCCCTGGTCCGGGCGGTGGCGCGGGCCGGGCAATGGTGCGCCGACCCGGCCAACCGCGCCGACCTGATCCATCGCCTCGCCCACCGGACCTACCTCAACCTCGATGCCGAGTTGATCGGCCGGGCCTTTGCGGGCGACGCGATCCTGGATTCGGCCGGCGCCACCCGGCCGGTGCCGGGACATCTCGACCTCGGCGCCTCCGTGCAGGCGCCGCGTCCCGAGGCCGCAAGCTGGCTCGTGGCGCAGATGCGCGCCTCTCGGCAGATCTCCCGGGACGACCGCCTCGATTCGGAGGCGGCCACGGTCTTCTGGCCCGATCTCTACCAAGCCGCCCTGGCGCCCTGAGGGCGATAGACAAAACGGCGATTTCGTCAGCGACGTGATGTCCGAACACAGTCGAGCGCGGAACGTTACCGGGTCTCAGCCGTTTCCCGATCGCCATGCCCGGATGCCGTAAACTCGATACCGACTCGTCGACATCGCATCCGCCGAGGCGGGTCGAGCTTCGACGCTATGTTCGCCGCGGCGCCAAGGCCCCGCGCGCCAGCAACGACAACCGCCGTCCCGGCGGTGTCCCCGCCTGGTATTGGGTCCTCGTGGCCGGCGCGATGCCGACTCTGGGCCTGCTGGCGATGCTCTCGACGCTGATCTGATCCGGCCCAAGCGTCGGATTCGATCTTGCAGGGCTCGAGTGCTCCTCCCACGCACGCCCTCATCCTGAGGTGCCGGAGCGCAGCGGAGGCCTCGAAGGAGCCCTCCAGCCAGCCACGCGATCCCTGGATGGCTCCTTCGAGGCTCGCTTCGCTCACACCTCAGGATGAGGTGGAGGGTTGGACCTTGTTGTCGCGGACCTCCCGGTCCTAGCGAGGCAACTCAGCGCGGCGCACGATCTCCAGGTGCAGCATCTCTTCGCCGCTTCGCTGCGCCTGCGATGACGGCGTAAAACCATCTGGCCGCTCTCGGTCTCCGATGATCAAACGGTAGCCCAGACACCCTCCCTTGCCGCCGCGCTGATCGTTTAAGCGACCGCCCGCCTGCTTTTTGTGCAGTGCGGTCTCGCCCCTCATAGCGCGAGGGCGCCTCTGTGACGGCGACATTTGATCAACACTTGTAATAACTTGGAACTGCGCCCCGCGCTTGGCATGGGATCTGCTTTGATACTCGCGTCCGTCAACGACGACGGGCAGCGCCGTCAGCGAGGCCGCTGATCCGGTTCTCCTGAGGCTTAAAGCCTGCCCGGGGGATGACCGGCAGCGGCTTTTTCGTGGGCGGTCCGCCGACGATCCTGCACTCGAGGTTCCAGACGCGATCCAGAGATGGCGACATCCCCCATGGACACCAGCGCACACGATGCGCGCGCCGAGACCGGCTTGCCACGCGAGCGGCTCGTCGTGGTCGGCAACGGCATGGCCTCGCTTCGATTCCTCGAGCGCCTGACCGAAGGGTCACCTGGCCGCTTCGACGTCACCTGCGTCGGCGCCGAGCCGAAGGCGGCCTATAACCGGGTTCTGCTCTCCTCGCTGCTCGGCGGCGAAGTCGACGAGGCAGCCTGCGAGTTCCGCGGCCTTGACTGGTACGCCGCCCACGGCATCCGCCTCATTACCGGCGCCCCGGTCACCCAGATCGACCGCGAGAACAGCTTGGTCATGGTCGGCGAGACCCATGTCCTGCCCTTCGACAAGCTGGTCCTCGCCGTCGGCTCCCTGCCGATCCGGCTGCCGAAGCCAGGCATGGAGCTGCCGGGCGTCATCACGTTCCGCGACCTCGCCGACGTGGCCGCGATCCGCAAGGCCGCCGTGCAGCATGCCCGGGCAATCGTCATCGGCGGCGGCCTGCTCGGGCTCGAGGCTGCGGTCGGGCTGGCGCGGCTGGGGGTCGACACCACGCTACTCCACGTCATGGACCGGCTGATGGAGCGCCAGCTCGATCACCACGCCGCCGGTCTGGTGAAGCGCGCCATGGAAGCCCGCGGCGTCCGGGTGATCCTCAAGGCCGACACAGCCCGGGTCGAGGGCGACGGCAAGGTCGAGCGCCTCGTCCTCGCCGACGGGACCGTGCTGCCGGCCGACCTCGTGGTGATGTCGGTGGGGGTGCGCCCCTCGATAGCCCTGGCCCAGGGGGCGGGGCTGGAGATCGGCCGCGGCATCAAGGTCGACGACCGGATGACCACCTCGGATTCGCGCGTCTTCGCGCTCGGCGAATGCGCCGAGCATCGCGGCCTGATCTACGGGCTGGTCGAGCCGGCCTACGAGCAGGCCGACACCCTGGCCCGGCACCTCGCCGGCCACAACGCCGCCTATGCCGGCACGTCGCTCGCCACCAGCCTCAAGGTCTCCGGGCTGCCGGTTTTTTCCGCCGGCCTCGTGGACACCCCCGAGGATGCCGAGGCGATCGTCCTGTCCGATCCCGGGGCCGGGCTCTACCGCAAGCTGCTGGTGCGGGAGGGCCGGCTGATCGGCGCCGTGTTCGTGGGCGACATCGCCGAGCAGGGCGCCTGCAAGGGCCTGATCCGCTCCGGCGATCCGGTCGAGAACCTCGATGATCTGATGTTCGGGCGCCCGGCGCCCGAGCAATTGGCTGCTTAGTTCCCGCTGCCGATCGGCAGGGGGTACTAAGCCTTTGATTTCACACGCTCGCTTACGCCGAACCGGCATCCACTTCGGCGGCGAGCGATCCAGGGAGGCGCAGATGGCCGAGACCACCACACAGACCGCCCCGGACGGCTTCAACCCCGAGCAGAAGCGCTACCTCGAAGGCTTCGCCTCGGGCGTCGCCGCGGCGCGCCTGACCGGCGGCTTGGCGATCGGGCAGGGCCCGGCCGCGCCGGCCGAGCCCACCGGGCCGGACGCGATCCACCTCAAGGCGCAGGACAAGACCGTCAAGGACGGCGGCAAGCTCTGCGAGCAGGAGAAGTGGAAGCGCGCCGAGAACCCGTTCGACGGCCATAACCGGCTGATCGCGGACGCGGCCGCGGGCAAGCAGCCCAAGCCCGAGGACAATTTCCGCTGGCGCTACCACGGCCTGTTCTGGGTCGCCCCGAACCAAGTGAGCTACATGGCCCGCCTGCGGATCCCCAACGGCATCCTGCACCATTGGCAGTTCGCAGGCGTCGCCGACCTCGCCGACCGGCACGGCGGCGGCTACGTCCACGTGACGACGCGCGCCAACCTCCAGGTGCGCGAGATCAGTCCCGAGCACGCCCAGCCGTTCCTCGACGGGCTCGTCGATATCGGCCTCACCGCCCGCGGCTCGGGCGCCGACAACATCCGCAACGTCACCGGCTCGTCCACGGCCGGCATCGACAGCCAGGAGCTGCTGGACACCCGCCCGCTGGCGAAATCCTGGAACAACTGGATCATCAACGACCGCTCGCTCTACGGCCTGCCGCGCAAGTTCAACGTCGCCTTCGACGGCGGCGGCGTGATGCCGACCCTGGAGGAGACCAACGATATCGGCTTCCAGGCGGTCGAGGTGCTGGAGGGTGCCGCGGTGGCGCCGGGCGTGTGGATGCGCCTCGTCCTCGGCGGCATCTCCGGCCACCGGGACCTCGCCCGCGACACCGGCATCGTGCTCAAGCCCGAGGATTGCAACGCGGTGGCGGACGCGATCATCCGGGTGTTCATCGAGAACGGCGACCGGACCAACCGCAACAAGAGCCGGATGAAATACGTCCTCGACGCCTGGGGCTTCGACAAGTACCTCGCCGCCGT
The DNA here is from genome assembly GCF_022829635.1 of Methylobacterium sp. E-066. Taxonomy (GTDB): domain Bacteria; phylum Pseudomonadota; class Alphaproteobacteria; order Rhizobiales; family Beijerinckiaceae; genus Methylobacterium. The sequence goes on along the minus strand of NZ_JAKSYO010000193.1, from coordinate 61,110 downwards.
CGAGGACAAGCTCGGCCGCAAGCTCGACCGTGTCGATCCCGCCCATGTAGCGCCGCGCCGGCCCACCGACCGGTTTGCCCATGTCGGCGTGCACGCCCAGAAGCAGCCCGGCCTCAACTGGATCGGCGTGGTCCTGCCGGTCGGCAAGATGACCAGCGATCAGGTCCGCGCGCTCGCCGAGATCGCCCGCGAATGCGGCGACGGCCAGATCCGCCTCACCGTCTGGCAGAACTTCATCTTTTCGGGGATTCCGGACGCGAAGGTTGCCGAAGTCGAGAGCCGCATTCTCGAACTCGGCCTTACCATCAAGGCGGCCGGCATCCGCTCCGGCCTCGTCGCCTGCACTGGCGCCCGGGGCTGCAAGTTCGCCGCCTCCGACACCAAGGGGCATGCGCTGATCATCGCCGACCATGTCGAGCGCACCGTCACCGAACTCGACGTGCCGGTGAACGTCCACCTCACCGGCTGCCACCATTCCTGCGCCCAGCACTACATCGGCGATATCGGCCTGATCGGCGCCAAGGTGGTCGTCTCCGAGGAGGGCGACACCGTCGAGGGCTACGACATCGTGGTCGGCGGCGGCTTCGCCGAGAACCCGAAGATCGGCACCGAGATCTGGAAGGCCGTGAAGGCCGAGGACGCGCCCTTCCGCGTCGAAGCGCTGCTGCGCACCTACCTGGCCCGCCGGGAAAGCCCGGACGAGAGCTTCCAGTCCTTCACCGCCCGCACCGGCGCCGAAGCCCTGCGGGACGCCGCCGAGGAACAGCCAGCCCTGAAGGCCGCAGCATGAGTGAGCACGTCGCGCCCCCCCTCGTCCTGATCCCCGAGACCGCGCCCTTCGACGCCGACCAGCGCTCGTGGCTCTCGGGCTACTTTGCCGCCCTGCTCGGCCCCGCCGTCACCGGGGCGACCGCCCTCGCGCCGGGTGAGGCGCTCCCGGGCGGCCCCAAGCTCGCCGACAACGACGACGCGCCCTGGCACGACCCCTCGGTGCCGATCGTCGACCGGATGGCGATGGCCAAGGATCGGCCCGAGCCGCAGAAGCTGATGGCCGCCATGGCCCAGCAGGATTGCGGCCAGTGCGGCTACAATTGCGCCGACTACGCCAACGCGATCTTCCTGAAGAACGAGGAGCGCCTGAATCTTTGCCAGCCCGGCGGCAAGGAGACCCTGCGCATGCTCAAGAAGCTGGAGGAGGAGTTCGTCGCCGCCAGCGGCGTGCCGGCGGCCCCGAAGGCCGAGGACGACGCCCCGAAGCCGGCGGCCGATCTCGGCCCGCTCGGCTTCTGCCGCGAGAACCCGGTCGAGGCCCTGTTCCTGTCCCGCCGCCGCCTCAACGATCCGGGCGGCGAGAAGGAGACTTGGCACATCGAGATCGGGCTCGACGGCACGCCGATCACCTACGAGGCCGGCGATTCGCTCGGCCTGTTTCCGGCCAACGCCCCGGCGCTGGTCGACGCGGTGATCGCCGAGCTCGGCGCCCGGCCCGAGCGCATGATCGGGACCAAGACCCTGCGCGACCACCTGCTCAAGGATTACGCGCTCGGTGCCGCGCCGGACAACCTCTACCAGCTGCTGTCGCTGCTGACCTCCGGCGCAGCCCGCAAGAAGGCGCAGGCTCTGGCCTCCGGCGAGGATCCGGACGGCGACGCCGCCTATCTCGACGTGCTCGGCGCCCTGCACAAGTTCCCCGGCGCCCGGCCCGACGCGGAGGTTTTTCTGGAGGCCCTCGACGAGTTGCAGCCGCGGCTCTACTCGATCTCGTCCTCGCCGAAGATGGATACCGGGATCGTGTCCCTGACCGTGGACGCGGTGCGCTATAACCACCGCTCGCGTCTGCGGCTGGGCGTCGCCTCCACGCATCTCGGCGAGCGCCTGCCGGAGCAGACCCACGTCAAGATCTACCTGCAGAAGGCCCACGGCTTCGCCCTGCCGGCGGACCTGTCCAAGGACGTGATCATGTGCGGCCCCGGCACCGGCATTGCGCCGTTCCGGTCGTTCCTGCGCGAGCGCGCCGCGACTCAGGCGCCGGGCCGCAACTGGCTGTTCTACGGCCACCAGCGCCAGGCCACGGACTTCTTCTACAAGGACGAGCTGAACACGCTGAAGGACGACAAGATCCTGACCCGCCTGTCGCTCGCCTGGTCCCGGGACGGCAGCGAGAAGACCTACGTCCAGGACCGGATGCGCGAGAACGGCGCCGATCTGTGGAAGTGGCTCGAAGGCGGCGCACATTTCTACGTCTGCGGCGATGCCAAGCGCATGGCCAAGGACGTGGAGCGGGCGATCATCGACGTGGCGGCCAGCCATGGCGGCAAGAGCCCCGAGGACGCGGTCGCCTATCTCGCCGCCCTCAAGAAGACCGGCCGCTACCAGGCCGACGTGTACTGAGCCGCGCCCTCTCCGTGCGGGCCACGGTGGTCACGCCGCGGTCCATGCGGAGCGCGACGCGCCCCCTCTCCCGTGCGGGAGAGGGTTGGGGTGAGGGGTCTGGTCTCTCCAGAGAGGTCGCATCCCTCACCCTGTCCCTCTCCCGCACGGGAGAGGGGACCCGCGCCCCATCCGGCAACGGGGGCGATCCACTCGCTGTCGGGTGACAGGGAGCGCGGCCCGCCTCTTGCGGCGGCCGTCGAACAAAAAACTTTCGAGGACCCAGCCATGACCCTGTCCGTGGCAGACCCGACGGTGCGGACGACCTGCCCCTATTGCGGGGTCGGGTGCGGCGTGCTCGCGACCCCGGACGGGAGCGGCGGCGCGGCGATCGCGGGCGACACCGAGCATCCGGCCAATTTCGGCCGGCTGTGCTCGAAGGGCTCGGCGCTCGGCGAGACCCTGTCGCTGGAGAACCGCCTGCTCCATCCGGAGGTCGATGGGGTCCGGGCCTCGTGGGACGTGGCGCTGTCGACCGTATCGGAAAAACTGCGCGCGGTGGCCGAGGCGCACGGGCCGGATGCGATCGCCTTCTACCTCTCGGGGCAGCTCCTCACCGAGGATTATTACGTCGCCAACAAGCTGGCGAAGGGCTTCATCGGCACGCCGCACGTCGACACCAATTCCCGGCTGTGCATGTCGAGCGCGGTGGCAGCCCACCGCCGCGCCTTCGGCTCCGACACGGTGCCGGGCTGCTACGAGGATCTCGACGAGGCCGACCTGATCGTGATGGTCGGGTCCAACACCGCCTGGTGCCACCCAATCCTGTTTCGGCGCATGGCCGACGCCAAGGCCCGGCGGGGCACCAAGTTCGTGGTGATCGACCCGCGCCGGACCCAGACCGGGCAGGAAGCCGACCTGTTCCTCGGGATCAAACCTGGCAGCGACGTGGCGCTGTTCTCGGGATTGCTCGTACACCTCGCCGATAACGGCTTCCGCGACCGAGCCTTCGTGGACTCCCACACCGCCGGGCTCGACGCCGCCCTCGACCGCGCCCGCCTCATCGCGCCGGACGTGGCCGCGGTCGCCGTTGCCACCGGCGTGCCGGCCTCCGACATCGCCGCCTTCTACGACCTGTTCGCCGGCACCCGCCGGGTGGTCACCGCCTTCTCGCAGGGGGTGAACCAGTCGGCGCAAGGGACAGACAAGGGCAACAGCATCATCAACTGCCACCTCATCACCGGCCGCATCGGCGAGACCGGGATGGGGCCGTTCTCCCTCACCGGCCAGCCCAACGCCATGGGCGGGCGCGAGGTCGGGGGCTTGGCCAACATGCTGGCCGCGCACATGCACTTCGCCCCCGAGGAGGTGGACCGAGTCCGCCGGTTCTGGGGCGCTCCGCGGATCGTCACCGGCGAGGGCATGAAGGCAGTTGCCCTGTTCGAGGCGGTCGCCCGGGGCAAGATCAAGGCCCTGTGGGTGATGGGCACCAACCCGCTGGTCTCGATGCCGCAGGCCGATCGGATCCGAGAGGCCCTCAAGGGGCTCGAACTCTACGCCGTCTCCGAGGTGATGGCCGATTCCGACACGGTGCTGGGCCTCGGCAAGACCACGGTGCTGCTGCCGGCGCTCGCCTGGGGCGAGAAGGACGGCACGGTCACCAATTCCGAGCGGCGGATCTCCCGGCAGCGCCGGTTCCTGGCCGCCCCCGGCGAGGCGCGGGCCGACTGGGCGGTGCTGTCCGAGGTCGGCCGCCGGCTCGGCCACGGCCGGGCCTTCGCGTTCGACTCCGCGGCGGCCGTGTTCCGTGAGCATGCCACGCTCTCGGCCTACGAGAACAACGGCACCCGCGACTTCGATCTCGGCGCACTCACCGACATCAGCGACGCCGCCTACGACATCAACCTGCCGGTGCAATGGCCGATCCCGAAGCGCTCCGGCCCGAAGGGCGCGCCGCAGGGCAAGGCCCGGCTGTTCGGCGACGGCCGGTTCTACACCTTCGACCGGCGCGCCCGCTTCGTGGCGGTGCAGCCGCCGGGCCTGGCGCAGGCGGTCTCGGAGGATTTCCCGTTCGTGCTCAACACCGGCCGGGTACGCGACCACTGGCACACGATGACCCGGACCGGGAAGAGCCAGCGCCTCTCGGCCCACCGCGCCGTCCCGTTCGTCGAGGTGCACCCCGATGATGCGACCACCTTGGGCCTGACCGAGGGCGGCATCGCGCGTCTGCGCACCGAGCACGGCGAGGCCGAGCTTGAAGTGATGATCACCGACACCGTGGTGCCGGGCGGCCTGTTCATGCCGATGCACTGGGGCAGCGCCTACGCGTCGAAGGCCCGGGTCGGCGCCCTGGTCCGCGGCGTACCGGATCCGGTCTCGGGCCAGCCCGAGCTGAAGGCGACCCCGGCCGCCCTGGAGCCCGTCGCCTACCGCGCCCGGGGCTTCCTGCTGTCGCGCCGGCAGGTGGCGCTGCCGGAGGGCTGGTGGTGGGCACGGGCGTCGATCACCGGCGGCTGGGGCGTGCAATTCGCCACCGCAGCGAGTTCCAGCGCCGTGGCGCTGCTGGTGCGCGGGCTGATCCAGAGCGACGCGCTGGCCGGCTTCGAGCTGGCCGAATACGCCGACCACGCCCGCGACCGCTACCGCTGCGCGGTCTATGACGGCGCCCGGCTGGTCGCCTGCCTGGCCTACGCCCCGGCGGAGGGCCGCCCCGACTGGGAGGCGGCCAAGGCCCTGTTCGCCATCGAGGAGCCCGAGGCAGCCGAGCGCCGGGCGCTGCTCTCGGGCCGCGCCGCCACCGCCTCGGCGGGTCCGGTGGTCTGCGCCTGCCACGGCGTCGGCGCCGACGTGATCGCCGCCACGATCGGCGCGGGGGCCGGGTCCGTGGAGGCCGTGGGCGCCGCCTGCAAGGCCGGCACGAATTGCGGCTCCTGCATCCCGGAGATCCGCAAGATGCTGACCCAGGAGACCGCCCGCGCCGCGTGATTTTCTGATATGATGGCACCTTGAGGACGGACCGGTCTATCCCATCCACACCCTCATCCTGAGGTGCGGCGAAGCCGCCTCGAAGGAGCCCTCCAGCCAGCTCCGCGATTCCTGGAGATCTCCTTCGAGGCGCAGCGATCTTCGATCGCAGGGCACCTCAGGATGAGGGGTATGGATGGGACGGCCGACAGGGACGACCCAGGACAGATTCGTGACCGAGACACAGGCCCCCCTGCGCGCAGCCCGCGCCCCCCGCGAGACCCAATCCGCCGGCCTCGAGCCGTTGGCGGTGCTGCCGGTGTTCGTGCCCCTGCGCGGCAAGCGGGTGGTGCTCGCCGGCTCCTCCGGCGGGGCACCGTGGAAGGTGAAGGTCCTGGCCGCGGCCGGCGCCCATGTCGACGTCTACGCGCCCGAGCCCAGCGACGAGCTGCGTGCGGTGCCGAGCGAGATCGTCGACGGGAGCGTCGCGCTGCATGAGCGCGCCTGGACGCCGGACGACCTCTGGGGCGCGGCCTTCTGCATCGGCGCCCTGGAGGACGAGGCCGACTGCGTCGCCTTCGTGGTCGCCGCCCGGGGGGCGGGCGCCATCGTCAACGCCGTCGACCGGCCGCACCTGTGCGATGTGAAGTTCGGCGCCATCGTCAACCGCTCGCCGCTGGTGGTCGGCATCTCCACGGAGGGCGCTGCCCCGGTCTTCGGCCAGACCGTGCGGGCGCGGATCGAGGCGATGCTGCCCCGTGGGTTCAGTCGCTGGGTCGGGGCCGCCCGCGACTGGCGGGACGGCGTCACCGCCCGGTTCCACGGGTTCAGTGAGCGGCGCAGCTTCTGGGAGCGCTTCACCGACCGCGCCTTCGCGGAGCCCGACCGGGCGCCGACGCAGCAGGATTTGGCCGAGCTGCTCGGCGAGACCGAGGCGGCGCCGAAGGGCGGCGCGGTGACGCTGGTCGGGGCCGGCCCGGGCGACGCGGAACTCCTGACCCTCAAGGCCCTGCGGGCGCTGCGCAACGCCGACGTGATCCTGTACGACGATCTCGTCGCCCCCGAGATCCTGGACTATGCCCGCCGCGAGGCGCGGACCATGCTGGTGGGCAAGACCGGCCACGGCCCATCGTGCCGGCAGGACGACATCAACGCCCTGATGGTGCAGCTCGCCCGCACCGGCAAGCAGGTGGTGCGGCTGAAATCCGGCGACCCGCTGGTCTTCGGCCGGGCCGGCGAAGAGATCGAGGCCTGCCGGGCCGCCGGCATCCCCGTCACCGTGGTCCCGGGTATCTCGGCCGCGCAGGGCGCGGCGGCGGCGCTGGGCCTGTCGCTGACCCACCGCGACGCCGCCCGTCGCCTGCAATTCGTCACCGGCCACGACCGCCGCGGCGCGCTGCCGGACGATCTGAACTGGGGCGCGCTCGCCGATCCGAGCGTGACCACCGTGGTCTACATGCCCAAGCGCACGCTGCGAGCGCTGCTCGCCCGGGCGGTGGACGAGGGGCTGGCGCCCTCGACCCCGGCTCTGCTGGTCTTCAACGTCAGCCGCCCGAACCAGGCCTCGCTGCGCGGCACCGCCGCCGACCTCGCCGACCGCGTCGAGGCCGCCGGCCTCGACGGACCGGCGCTGCTGATGGTGGGCGAGGCATTCTCGGAGACACGGGCGGCGGTACCGGCCGAGGCGGCGCCGGTGCGGGTGGCGATCTGAGGGACTGTTCGCAGCCGTCATCTCTGGCGCCAAGGCGTGATACGGATCTGGATCGGATCACGCATTCCACGCCGTCATTGCGAGCGCAGCGAAGCAACCTAGGGAAACGCCAACGTTCTGCAATCGCGAGCCGCCCTGGGTTGCTTCGCTGCGCTCGCAATGACGGGACAAACTGCGGCAGGCTTTTCCACCGGACGAACGCCACAGCGGATCTGGCGATCTCCGTCGCGCTGTCAGATGGCACCCCACAACCCCGCGACGATCTGCGCCAGCACCCGCGCCTGGGAAACCGCCAAGCCAGCACCAGAAAAAGCCTGCGGGTGCGAAAGACCCCCGCGGGTTCTGGGAGGCGCACCATGACAACACGCTCTTGGCTCGGTGTCGCGGCCATGCTCGTCGCGGCCGGGCCGGCCCTTGCGGCGGATCGCGATGCGCCCGGGATGGTGGTGAAGCCCGATGGGGCGTCGGTCGTCTACGGGCCGGGGCCGGCGAACCTGCCGAAGGGCACGCAGATCAGCCAAGTCGCCGGGGATCCGGCCAAGCCCGGGCCGTTCGTGCTGCGACTGAAGTTTCCCGCTAACACGGTGATCGCCCCGCACACGCATTCCCAGGCGGAAACGCTGACGATCCTGTCCGGCTCGATCTACCACGAGCACGGGGAGACGCTCGACAAGGCCAAGGGGGCGGCGCTGAAGGCCGGCGGCTTCGTCTACCTGCCGGAGGACATGCCCCATTCCCTCTGGACCACCGACGAGCCGGTGGAGCTGCAGGTCAACGGCTCCGGCCCGTTCGGGCTGAACTACATCAACCCCGCCGACGACCCGAGGCGGCAGGCCGGCGGGAAGGGCTAGAACGCCGCGAGAACATCAGGTCTCGCCGGCTACGAAGGCCCGCATCAGGTAGTTGGCGATCGCCATGGGCGGCGGGGCCTGGATGCCCTCGGGATGGGTCCCGGCCAGCATCGCGGCGACGGCGGCGCGGTCGAACCAGCGCGCATCCTCCAGCTCGGTCGGGTCGGTGACGATGGCACCGTCGAGGGCCTCGGCGGCGCAGCCCAGCATCAGCGAGGACGGGAACGGCCAGGGCTGCGAGGTCCGGTAGGTGACCGCGCCGACCCGGATCCGGGTCTCCTCGAAAACCTCGCGGCGCACCGCGTCTTCGATGGTCTCGCCGGGCTCGAGGAAGCCGGCGAGGCAGGAATACATGTTGGGCCGGAAATGCGGGCCCCGGCCGAGCAGGCAGGTCTCGCCCCGGCGCACCAGCATGATCACCACCGGATCGACCCGGGGGAAATGGTGGGCGTTGCAGGCCGGACATTCGCGCCGGAAGCCGCCGGCCTTCGGGACGGTGGCGGTGCCGCAATTGGCGCAGAAGCCGTGCCGGGCGTGCCAATCGAGCATCGACTTCGCCACCGCCAGCAGGCCCAGCTCCTCGGCCTCCACGGCGGATTCGGTGGCGATGGCGCGCAGGTCGAGTGTGCGGGCCTCGGCATCCGAAAACCCCTCCGCGGCCTCGGCCGGGGCGGACGCGGCGAAGACCGGCCTTCCATCCCGATGCCCCAAAAAGATCCGCGTCCCAGAAAGCTCGGGCGCATCGGCGGGGGTGATCAGCGCGGTCGCCCCGCGCAGCACGATCCGGTCGCCGCAGATCAGGACGAGGCGCGCATCCGGCGCATCGAACGGCGGCACCGCCTCCTCGGGCTGCTCGGCAGAGTGCCGGTCGAGGCGGTTGCGAACGAAGCCGAGGGTGTCGCGGGGATCGGTCATGGAAGGGTCAGGCCGCGGAGAACAGGGCGCCGGCGCGCTCGATCAGTTGAGCGCGGGCGTGGAACGGGTAGGTCTTTCGCGTCTCGAAGCCCCAGACCGGGCCCGGCCAGGCCGGGTCGGAGCGGAAGCGGCCGACCACGTGGACGTGGAGCTGCGCCACGACGTTGCCGAGCGCGCCGACATTGACCTTGTCGGGCTTCGACAGCGCCTGCATCACCCCGGTGGCGATGCGGGTCTCCCGCCAGAGATCCGCGGCGTCGGCCTCGGACAGGTCGGTGATCTCGGAGACGTCCGGGCGGCGCGGCACCAGGATCAGCCACGGGAACCGGGCATCGTCCATCAGCAGCACGCGGCACAGGGCGAGGTCGCCCACCTCGACGGTGTCGGCAGCCAGGCGCGGATCGAGGGCGAAGGCAGACTCGGTCATAGCACGACGATGTAGCGCAGCTTGCGTCGCAGCGCGCCTCCCCGATGCGCGGAGCGATGACGCAACCGCAGCAGAGCCATCGTCAGAAGGACGGCACGGCGCCCTGGCGGCCCACCGCGATCGTGCCGACCGAGAGGGCGCCGTCCGGCCCGGACTGGGTGAACAGGGTGACGGCCGCGCCGGGTTCGAGCAGGGCTTTTTCGCCGGGGGCGATCGCGGTGACCGGGGTCCCGGCCGGGATCTCGAAGCTCGCCTGGCCGCCGCCAAAGCCCAGCGTCAGCCGAAGCGGGCGGCCGCCCTTCAGGTCGGCGACCCAGCCCGCCGTCAAGGTCGCGCCGGCATCGGTATCCCAGGGCTGCGTCCCAGCCTCGAAGCCGCGCTCGGAGGGGGAGTACAGCGTCACGGCCTTGGCCCGCAGCGGCGCGGCCCCGGGGGTGGCCAGCACGCTGACGTAGCTCTCGGGCTTGATGTTGCGCAAACCCGCCTCGGTCACCGCGAAGACCCGGGTCCGCGGGTTCATCCGCAGGGTCAGGGTGCTGCCGCCGGGGCGGCGGATCTGGATTCGGTCGGCCTCGGCCCATTCCACGATGCCGCGGAACCGGGCGGTGGTCGGCTGCGCCCACGCGGCAGTCACCGCCGAGACGGCCAGCAGGGAAGCGAGGAGGAGGCGGGTCACGGCTATCGTCACGGGGATCCTGATCCGGCTGCGGTGGCCGAACGCCAGGCACGCGTGGCGGTTCCAGATCCCATCAATGGGCCAGCAGCACCGGCATGTCGGCATGGGCCAGGACGTGACTGGTGACGCCGCCGAAAATCATCTGGCGCAGGCGGCTCTGGGTGTAGGCGCCCTTGATCAGCAGGTCGCAGCCGAACGCCTTGGCCTCGCCGAGAAACGTCTCGCCCGGCGCCCGCCGGCCGGCCGGAAGCGCCCGGTGCGAGGCCGCCACGCCCTCGCAGGCCAGGGCCTGGGCGAGGTCCTGGGCACTCGGCCCCGGCACCATGCCGCCCTCGACGCTGAGCACCAGCACCCGCTCGGCCCGGCGCAGGAACGGCATCGCGAAGGCCACCGCCCGGGCGGTCTCGGTGGAGCCGTTCCAGGCGATCAGGATCGCGTCGCCCAGCGTCGTCGGGGCGAGGGGTGGCGCCAGCAGGATCGGGCGGCCGCCCTCGAACAGGGCGGTCTCGAAGGTGGTCATGCGCGGAGCGTTGTCGGTGGTCCCCGGACGCCCGACCACGGTGGCCGAGAACAGCCGGGCATACTGGCCGAGGAACGCGTCGCCGGTGGGCACGTCCTGCCGCCAGCGGTAGCGCGGGCCGGCATCGGCCACCTTTTCGGGGATGCAGAGCCCGTCGCGGGCGTGCCGCGGGATGCCGGCCGCGTCCATGAAGGCGACGAAGCGCCCGCCGGCCTCCTCGGCCTCGGCCCGGTCGGCCTCCTCGTCGCGCAGCCAGGTCATGCCGCCGACCATGTCGACCGGCACGTATTCGGCGAGTGCCGGGCGCAGGGACACGCCCTCGATCAGGCTGCCGAAGCGTGACGCCGCGAGCCGGGTGGTCTCGAACACGGAGGTCAGGCCGTCGTGCATCGCGACGGGAACGAGCAGGGTCTTCATCGCGGCATCCTCCTCCGGTGCGCGAGGCTAATCCGACCGACGCCCGGGGGGAACCGGGGCGGGGACGGCGCGCACACGGTTTTGCGCGGCGCCGGGATCGAGACGTGCCCGGGCCCACCGGGTCAGGGGCCGCTCGACGCAGCGGTGGACCAGCAGAGCCGCCACGACGCTGCCGGCGACCATCACGGCGAGGCTGCCCCAGGGATGCAGGCCCGCGGCAAGGTCGAGCCGCAGCAGGGCCTCGCGCCCGAGGCGCAGGGCGAAGGGATGCACGAGGTAGAGGGCATACGAGGCATCCCCGAGGCGCACGAGCCCGCGCAGCGCCACCGGCAGCACCGCGATCTCGGCGGCCTGCCGCTTCGGCCCGAGGGCGGCGGCGACCAGCAGGGATGCCGGCACGCCGACCAGCAACGGGCGCAGGACCCCGTCGGCTGCGCCATCGCCGACGAGCAGGCGGGCGGCCAGGCCCAGCCCGAGGAGCCCCAGGATCGCGAGCCCCAGGCGAAGCGAAACGCCGGGCCGAAAACCTTCTCGGTGGGCGAGGGCGAGCCCAGCGCCGAGCAGAAACTCCAGCACGATCGGGTTCGCCCAGAACCGGACCGGCACCGGCAGTCCGGGCACGAGCGCGCCCAAGGCGACCAGCGTCACCAGGGCCAGGGCGAGCCAAGCCACGGCGCCACGCCGGCCGAAGCCGAGCCCGATCGCGAACAGGCCGTAGAAGAACGCCTCGTAATTGAGGGTCCAGCCCAGGCCGTAGAGGGGCTGGACGATGCCGTCCGGCCGGGCCGCCGGCCAGAACAGGAACCCGGCCAGGATCGTGCCGGGCTCGTGCACCAGGGCCGCCGCATCCCCGAGGAGGTCGGGACGTGCCAGGGCGAGCGCCAGATAGAGCAGGCTCACCAGCCAGTAGAGCGGCACCACCCGGGCGACCCGGTGGGCCAGGAAGCGGGCGCGTCCGCCCGGCACCCCGAACAGCCGTCCGCTCGCATGCACGATGACGAAGCCCGAGATCACGAAGAACAGATCGACCCCGCCCCACCACGGCAGCAGCGTGCCGGGATCGAGGGCCGGACCCGCGCCGCGCAGGGCCAGCAGCCCGGCCTCGTGCCGGGCATGGTGCCAGACCACCATCAGGGCAGCCGCGGCGCGCAGGATCTGGACTTCGATCAGGATCACGGAGCCGTCTGCACCAATAGAGTCGCTTTAATCCAAGGCCCTAAGCACAAAACGGCAGGAACCATAGGCCGATGGCCCCGTTGTCGAACCAATTCGCGAACGTGTCGCCGCACGGTTTCGGCCGCGAGATCTTGGTCCTCCAAAGAGGTCCAGGCTTCCGCCCCTGGCCCCGCGTGCCGGTTCGCGTCTTCACTCGTACTCGAGGTTCTCATGCTCAAGAATTACGCTGCCGCGTCCGCGCTCGTCCTGGCCCTGTCGACCCCGGCCTTCGCGCAGGGCGCCAACGATTTCCGCCTGCAGTCGATGCAAGCCAATGCGTTCGAGATCCAGTCCTCGCAGATCGCGCTGTCGAAGTCGCGCAGCCCGAAGGTGCGGTCCTTCGCCCAGGAGACGATCCGTGACCACCGCGCCGCCAACGTGGCGCTGGCCGGCGGTGAGAGCAATTACATGGCGGCCCGCGACGAGGGCCTCGGCGGCCTCGTGACCGCCCCGCTGTCCGTGGCCGGCAGCGCTGTCGGCGCCGGTGTCGGCGCGGCGACCGGCGTGGTCGGCGGCACCTTGGCGGGCGGCCCGGTCGGCGGCCTCGAGGGTCTCGGATCCGGCGCCGCCAACGGCGCACAGGCGGGCGGCCGTATGGGCCGCGGCGATGCCATGGCCACCGGCGCGTCCACGATCGTCCCGCCGAGCCCGGAGCAGCAGGCGATGCTCGCCGAGCTGTCGGCGACCCCGGCCGGCCCGCGCTTCGACCGCCTCTATGCGACCCAGCAGATCCAGGCGCACCAGATGACGATCGCCATGACCCAGGCCTACGCCCAGGGCGGCCCGAACCCGGCCCTGCGCAACTACGCCCAGCAGGCCCTGCCGGCCCTGCAGGCGCATTACGACCACGCCCAGCGCCTGCCGGGCGCCATGTAATTCTTTGGGATCGCCCGGCCTCGGCCGGGCGGTACGGCAAGAGGCGGTGGGCGCGAGCCCGCCGCCTTTTTTGTGTCTGGTCGCGCCCCCATCGCGAGCGCAGCGAAGCAACCCAGGGCGGCGCTCGCTCGCAGACCGTGGGTGTGTCCCTGGGTCACTTCGCTGCGCTCGTGATGACGGTGCGAGGCAGCAAGCGGAGCGCTTCTGCCGAAAGTGCGCGAGACTGATGGAGTGTCTAACCCCCAACGCCTGCAGGCGGTCTCAAGCCCACTCCGCCGTGTTGGCCCCGTTCCTCACACCGGTTTGTGAGGGCCGCAACAGGCCCCCTCTCCTGAGCGGGAGAGGGGGCCCACGCCGGATCCGGCGACAAGAGGGTCTGCCGGTCCAAGCTTGAGCGGCGGAGCGTCGAGCTTCGCAAACAGCCGAAGCCCCTCGGCTTGAGGTGTCGAACAAGCACCTCAAGCCGCTCGATAATCGCTCAGTCGCAGGCCACTGCCGTCGGCAGCACCTTGCGCCCCGCATTGTCCACCGCCGGGTGGAAGTCGCCGGTCTCGGAATCGCGCACCAGCAGCACGCCGTTGGCCACGCCGAAATGCGCGCCGTGGAGGTTGAGCCGGCCGTCCTCGACCCGTTCCTTCACGAACGGGAAGCTCAGCAGGTTCTCGATGCTCTGGCTGACCATGGCGTGTTCCATCCGGGTCAGGTAGTCGGGCGCGCTCGAATCGCCGGCCTTGGCCTCGGCCGCGCCCACGAGCGAGACCCACTTGCCGATGAAGTTGCTGCTCGAAAGCGGCGCGGCCTTGCTGGCGAAAGCCTTGATGCCGCCGCAGGTGGCGTGGCCGAGCACGACGATGTGCTTCACCTCCAGGGCCTGGACCGCGAACTCGATCGCCGCCGAGGTGCCGTGATAGGCGCCGTCCGGCTCGTAGGTCGGCACGATGTTGGCGACGTTGCGGATCACGAACAATTCGCCCGGACCGGCGTCGAAGATCGCCTCGGGGGCGACGCGGCTGTCGCAGCAGCTGATCACCAGGATCTGGGGCTCCTGGCTCTGGGCGAGCTGCGCGAAGCGCCGGCGCTCGGTGGGAAACCGGTCCGCCAGGAACGCGCGGTAGCCCTCGGTCAGGAATTCAGGGAACATGCCATCTCCTCAAGGTTGCGATCTCGCAACTGCGAGATCGGGATCAGCGATCGTGCCAAGTCAGAACGCGCGGCTGGGTCGGAATAGTCCCTGCGGCGAGATCGCCCGCCAGGTCGGCGAGACCCGCCGGCTCGACGCGCTCGCCGCTCGCCCGGAGCTCGGCCAACGGCCACCAGCGGGTGCCGATCACCGGGTTGTCCTCGGTCTCGGCGAGCCGGCTGGTATCGACCCGGTCGTCGGGCAGGCGAACGAGAAAGTAGCGCTCGCGGGCGTCCCGCGACTGGCGGAACAGGTGGAACGGCCCGTCGCAGGCCGCGACCTGCGGGCCGATCTCCGCGTCGTCGCGGCCGATCTCTTCGCCCAGCTCACGCCGGCAGGCAATAACGTGGTCCTCGCCGGGCTCCAGCCCGCCCCCGGGCATGAACCAGAACCGCAGCGGCTCGCCGTCCGGCCCCGTGGCGTGGACCGACGCGTAGGCGATCAGCAGGATCCGGTCCTGCGGATCGAGGACGATCGCCCGGGCAACGTGGCGGATCGGGAGGGGGTTCGGCGCACTCATGGGGCTGAGCTAGAGCAGGACCGTCCGAACGGACACGGGTCGCGGGCGCGATCAGGAGGAATTGAGCGCCTCACCTGACCTTGAAACCACCGATCATGGCCCCCGAATAGCCGGCGCCCAGATCACCACCGGCAGCCCATGCGCATCCCGATCCGGCGGGTCCGGCAGCGGCACGGCGCGGCCTTCGAGGATGTCCCAGGCCACCACCAGGGCGGCCAAAGCGTCGAGATGATCGTCGGCCGGCACGCCCTTCGCCCGGGCGTCGAGCAGGGCCGCCGGCAGGCCGGCCGCTTCGAGCAGGCTCCGGCGCAGGGCTAGGCCCTCGCGGGCGCGGGCGCCCTTCTTCGGCAGGCCGAGGGGGCGGCCGCCGTTGAGCGCGTGGAACGCCACCTCCGGGTGGACCTCGTGGACCCGCGCCAACGCCTCCGGCCGCGCCCGCAGCAGGGTGTCCACGGCGCGGACATAGCGGAAGATGTTGTAGCCCTGGATCGAGGGCGCGAAGGGCGGCTCGCTCGCCGCCCGCGAGGCGGCCTTGGCGGCGTTGTAGTCGGGCGCGTCGATCGCCGCCCGGGGCGGCATCGGGAAGACCGAGGATCGCGCGGCCCCGAGCCGGACCCGGGCGGCCAAGTCGGCGGCCCTGCCGCCTCCGAAAACCCGGTCCGGCAGGCCGATCGGCACGTCGATGCCGACGATCAGCGGCTGTTCCGGCGCGTCGAGGAGCGCCGCCACCTCGGGAAACAGGGCGCAGCGGTGCCGCTCCGGATCGTCGAGGTCGAGGAGCGCCCCCGCCCAGGCGCCCCGGCAGCCGTCGAGCCCCGCGACCCAGCACGCCATCCCGTCCCCGCCATCGCTCGCGAACGCATCGTCTCGTCTCGCGATGCGTTCTTGCCCGGGACGCGGCGGAAAGCTATCGGCGATCCGAAGGGCGCCCCGCCGGCCCGGGAGAAGCGTGATGAGTGAGATCCGTCCCCGCCGCAGCGTGCTGGCCATGCCCGGCTCGAATGCCCGCGCCCTGGAGAAGGCGCGCACGCTCCCCGCGGACGTGATCCTGATCGACCTGGAGGACGGCGTCGCCCCGGAGAAGAAGGCCGAGGCCCGTGCCTCGGTGGCCGCCGCAGTCTCCGGCGGCGGCTTCGGCCCGCGCGAGGTCGTGGTGCGGATCAACCCGCCCGAGACCGAGGACGGCGAGGCCGACCTCGCGGCGCTCGCCGGCGCGGGTCCCGACGCGATCCTGGTGCCGAAGGTGCGCAGCTCCGACGCGCTGATCACGGTGGGCGCGCGCCTGCGCCGGCTCGGAGCCCCGCTCGCGACGCGGATCTGGGCGATGATCGAGACCCCGATGGCGGTGGTCAACGCCGCCGAGATCGCCGGGGCCGCCCGGGACGTGGACGGCCGCCTCGCCGCCCTGGTGATCGGCCCCAACGACCTCGTGAAGGCGGCCCGGATCCGGCCCCCGGGGCGGGCGGCCCTGCGCCCCTGGCTGATGACCGTGCTGGCCGCCGCCCGGGCCTACGAGATCGAGGCGATCGACGGCGTGTATTCCGGCCTCGACGACGCGGCTGGGTTCGAGGCGGAATGCGCGGAGGGCCGCGATCTCGGGTTCGACGGCAAGATGCTGATCCACCCGAGCCAGATCGGCCCGGCCAACGCCGCCTTCGGGCCCGGCGAGGCCGAGATCGCCGAGGCGCGCCGGGTGGTCGCGGCCTTCGCGGCCCCGGAGAACCAGACGCGCGGGGTGATCGCGCTCGACGGGCGCATGGTCGAGCGCCTCCATGTCGAGGCCGCCCGGCGCAGCCTGGCGCTCGCCGAGGCGATCGAACGGCTCGGCGCATGAGCGATCTGCCGGAGGTCGGTCTCCGCCTCCTCGACCCGCGCCTGACCGGCTGGGGATTCCCGCGCTGGGGCTCGGCGGCGGCGGCCGGCCTCGACCTCCATGCCTGCCTGGACGCGCCGCTGATCCTGCCGCCCCGGGGGGCGCCGGCCCTGATCCCGGCGGGTTTCAGCGTACTGATCCGCGATCCCGCTTGGTGCGGCCTGATCTTCCCCCGCTCCGGCCGCGGCCACCGCGACGGCCTCGTGCTCGGCAACGGCACCGGGGTGATCGACGCGGATTACGAGGGCCCCCTGATGGTCTCGGCCTGGAACCGCGACGATGCGCGGCCGATCCGGATCGAGCCGGGCGACCGGATCGCGCAGCTGGTGTTCACCCGCGTGACCCGGCCTCTCCTGACCGTGCTGGCCGATGAGGCCGGTCCGGGCTCGGGTCGTGGGGCAGGGGGGTTCGGATCGAGCGGGCGGTAGGCTGCGTGCTTCGAATTTAGGACCGTGCAGGAGAGCCGGATATCCAGATCGCCGCCCCATCCCGCGATAGCTGGGCGACTCCACCCCACCGCCGCATCCTGAGCGGTCATCAGACGGGTCCTTCCCATCCACCCCCTCATCCTGAGGCGACGGAGCGCAGCGAAGGCCTCGAAGGAGGCCTCCAGGGATCGCAGAGGCTTCTGGAGGGCTCCTTCGAGGCCCCGCGATCTTCGATCGCCGGGCACCTCAGGATGAGGCCGCGGGTGGGATACCTCAGATCGATCAGGCCCTTATAAGAATCCTCACTCCATCACCTTCCCCATCCGCCCGGCGAGATCCTGGATGAACTGGAAGGCGGTGCGGCCGGAGCGGGAGCCGCGGGTGGTGGCCCATTCCAGAGCCTCGGCGCGCAGGCGCTCGGGCGGCAGGTCGAGGCCGTAGCGCTCGGCATAGGCGCGGATCATCGCCAAAAACTCGTCCTGGCTGCATTTGTGGAAGCCGAGCCAGAGGCCGAACCGGTCCGAGAGCGAGACCTTCTCCTCCACGGCCTCGCCGGGGTTGATCGCCGTGGAGCGCTCGTTCTCGACCATGTCGCGGGCCAGCAGATGCCGGCGGTTCGAGGTGGCGTAGAACAGCACGTTGCCCGGCCGGCCCTCGATGCCGCCGTCGAGCGCGGTCTTGAGCGACTTGTACGAGGTGTCGTCGCCGTCGAAGGACAGGTCGTCGCAATAGACCAGCCAGCGATGCGGATCGGGCCGCAGCAGCGCCATCAGGTCGGGCAGGGCCTCGATGTCCTCCCGGTGGATCTCCACCAGCTTCATCGGCAGGGCACCTGCGGGCCGGCGGGCGTTGATCTCGGCATGGGCCGCCTTGACCAGCGAGGACTTGCCCATGCCGCGGGCGCCCCAGAGCAGGGCATTGTTGGCCGGCAGGCCGCGGGCGAAGCGCTCGGTGTTCTCGATCAGGGTGTCGCGCGCCCGGTCGATGCTGGTGAGCAGGCCGATCTCCACCCGGGCCACCTGCGGCACCGGAGTGAGCCGCCGCTCCGGCCCCCACAGGAACGCGTCGGCGGCGTTCGGGTCGAAGGCCGGCGGGGCGGGCGGGGCGGCCCGTTCCAGCGCGGTGGCGATCCGCTCTAGGAGCGGCATCAGGGTCTCGAGGCTCGTCATCGGATCGGGGGGGTTGGCTGCCGGATCGGTGGAGCAACCGTACTACGGCGTTCGGTTACGGAAATCATCCGGATGACGATTGCTTCGGCCGGGTGCCGAACGCGTCTCGGGATCGGACGTTGGTCCTCTGCGAGGGAGGGCGCCGATGGAAGCGGGACCGACGATCCGGATCACCCAGGTCGGCGCTTACGTCTTCACGGTCGATTTCGGCGCCGCCTTGCCCGATCTCCTCACCGACGAGGCGCCCCCGGTCGGAACAGGCACCGGCCCGGTCCCGGAGCAGATGCTGATCGCCGGGGTGGCGAACTGCCTGTGCGCCAGCCTGGTCTTCGCCCTGGGCAAGTTCCGGCAGGACGCCCAGGGCGTCACCGCGGAAGCTGCGTGCCGGGTCGCGCGCAATCCGGAAGGCCGTCTGCGGATCACCGGGATCGACGTGCACATCCGGCTCGGCGCGGAGGCCGCCGCGATGCCGAGGATCGACCGGGTGCTCGACCAGTTCCAGCGCTTCTGCACGGTCTCGGAGAGCGTAAAGGCCGGGATCCCGGTCTCCGTCTCGGTGGAGGATGGCGGCGGGACGCGGCTCGCATGAATGCGGGTGGGAGGGATGGGGGGCGTGCATGCTGCAGCCTCACAATACGGGTATTGAATTGTTTGCGGCCTGACAGAATGCCCGGTCCAGAGACGGTACACGTTTTCCCTCCCCCCTCTGCGGGGGAGGGTGGGCCGGCCGTCAGGCCGGGTCGGGAGAGGGGCAGCGCGACGGTTCAGGATCTCGCGCCCGTCGCGCCCTTTCCGGAGACGGCGCTCCCCTCTCCCGACCCCCTTCGGGGGCCACCCTCCCCCCCAGAGGGGGGAGGGAGACGCGCGTATCCGACCGCCGCCCTCATCCATCAACGATAGGCCAACACGACAGCCCGTACGGGAGCGAACCCATGGCAGACGACCCTAAAGCACCTGCCCGTGAGCCGGGGGACCTGGCCCAGCTCTTCAACCAACGCGCCAATGCCGGCGATGTCGAGGGGCTGGTCGCGCTCTACGAGTCGGGGGCGGTGCTGGCGGCCGGGCGGGTGGTCGCCACCGGGCATGACGAGATCCGGGCCTTCTATGCCAACCTGCTGGGGCGCAAATCCGAGTTCCCGGCTCCCGAGACGCTGGAACCCGTCCGCAACGGCGATCTTGCTTTGACCTTCGCCCGGCTGCCCAACGGCGCGCTCTCGGTGGAGGTCGCCCGGGCGCAGCCGGACGGGACCTGGCTCTGGGCGATCGACCAGTTGAAGATCGCGCCGCCGAAGGACTGACAGCCCCGCGCTTGTCCCACCGGACGCGATGCGGCAAAGCGGGGACCGCGCGCCCCGAGCCTGCGCGCCGATCCGAGCCGACACGATGCACGACATCCGCGCCATCCGGGACAACCCGGACGCCTTCGACCGCGACCTCGCCCGCCGGGGCCTCGCGCCGCTCTCGGCCGAGCTGATCGCCCTCGACGAGGCCCGGAAATCCGCGGTCTCGGCCGCGCAGGCCAATCAGGAGCGGCGCAACGCGCTGGCCAAGGAGATCGGGGGCGCCAAGAAGGCCAAGGATGAGGCCCGCGCCTCAGCCCTGATGGCGGAGGTCGCCGCCCTCAAGGCCGCCGAGCCCGCGCTGAAGGCGGCGGAAGGCGAGGCCGACAGGACGCTCGCCGAAAAGCTTGCCGCGATCCCGAATCGCCCCAAGCCCGACGTGCCGGACGGCGCCGACGAGCACGGCAACGTCCTCTACCGCAGCCACGCCTCCACCCGGGAGCGGCTGACCGAGGGCAAGGAGCATTTCGAGCTCGGCGAGGCCTCAGGGCTGATGGATTTCGAATCCGCCGCCAAGCTCTCGGGTTCGCGCTTCGTGGTGCTGAAGGGTCAGCTCGCCCGGCTGGAGCGGGCGCTCGGCCAGTTCATGCTCGACCTGCACACGCAGGAGCATGGGTATCTGGAGGTGGCGCCGCCGGTGCTCGTTCGCGACGAGGCCATGTTTGGCACGGCGCAGCTGCCGAAATTTGAAGACGATCAGTTCGTTGCGACGCGTACTTTGGCGGAGTCAGAGCGCGCTTCACGAGCCTACGAACTTGCGGCAAGTCGAATGCTTCCTTTGGAGCAGCCACTTCGTCCGTTCATGAGTGGCACAACAGTGATCCCGCCCGGCGTGACACCGCCGCTTGGTTTGCTTCCGTATATGGAGGCGTATCATGAGATTGGCTCTGCGGAACGCCGCTGGCTCATCCCCACGGCAGAAGTCCCGCTCACCAACCTCGTGCGCGAGTCGATCCTGAAAGAAGAAGAACTGCCCCTGCGCTTCACCGCGCTCACGCCCTGCTTCCGGGCCGAGGCCGGGGCGGCGGGGCGGGATACCCGCGGCATGCTGCGCCAGCACCAGTTCAACAAGGTCGAGCTGGTCTCGATTACCACGCCCGAGGAGTCCGCCAACGAGCACGAGCGAATGCTGACCTGCGCGGAGGCCGTTCTCAAAAAACTCGATCTGCCCTACCGGGTGATGACGCTCTGCACCGGCGACATGGGCTTCGCCTCCCAAAAAACCTACGACATCGAGGTCTGGGTGCCGGGCCAGCGCACCCACCGGGAGATTTCCTCCTGCTCGGTCTGCGGCGAGTTCCAGGCCCGCCGGATGAACGCCCGCTACCGGGGCAAGGACGGCAAGCCGGCCTATATCCATACGCTGAACGGCTCGGGGGTCGCGGTCGGCCGCGCCCTGATCGCCGTGATGGAGAACTACCAGAACCCGGACGGGAGCATCACGATCCCGTCGGTGCTCCACCCCTACATGGGCGGGCTCAACCGGATCGAAGGGGCCCGCTGATGCGCATCCTAGTCACCAACGACGACGGCATCCATGCGCCGGGGCTCGCCACCCTGGAGGAGGTCGCCCGGGAGCTGTCCGACGACGTCTGGGTGGTGGCGCCCGAGAGCGACCAGTCCGGCGTGTCGCACTCGCTCTCCCTCAACGACCCGCTGCGCCTGCGCCAGGTCTCGGAGAAGCGCTTCGCCGTGAAGGGCACGCCCTCCGATTGCGTGATCCTGGGCGTGCGCCACATCCTGGGCGATCACGGGCCGGACCTGGTCCTGTCGGGGGTCAATCGCGGCCAGAACGTCGCCGAGGACGTGACCTATTCGGGCACGATCGCGGCCGCCATGGAGGGCACGATCCTGGGCATCCGCTCGATCGCGATGAGCCAAGCCTACGGGGCGGGCGGGCGCAGCGCTCTCAAATGGGATTGCGCCCGGGAGCACGGGCCGAAGGTCGTCCGAAAGATCCTGGAGACGGGCATCGAGCCCGGCATCCTGATCAACGTGAATTTTCCGGATTGCGAGCCCGACGCCGTGCAGGGCGTCGCGGTGGCAGCGCAGGGTTTTCGCAATCAGGCGCTGCTCTCGATCGACGCCCGGGTGGACGGGCGCGGCAACCCGTATTTCTGGCTGGCCTTCGCCAAGGCCCGGTTCGAGCCGGGCCACGGCTCGGACCTGAAGGCGATCGCGGAAAAGCGGATCTCGGTGACGCCGCTGCGCCTCGACCTCACCGACGAGCCGACCCTGACCCGCTTCGCGCAGGCCTTCGCCGAAGGATCATAGGCAAGTGATCGACCTGGGCGGCCTTGAGGAGGCTGCCGGCAACGCGGCCTTCGTCATGGCGCTCCGGGGCCGGGGCCTGCGGGACACCGCGATCCTGCGGGCCATGGAGCAGGTCCCGCGGGAGCCCTTCGCCCCGGCCGCCCACCGTGCCCAGGCCCGGCGGGACATCGCCCTGCCGCTGCCCTGCGGCGCCGCGATGACCGCGCCGACCCTGGTGGCGCAGATGCTGGCGCTCCTGCGGGTCGAGCCCGGCCAAAGGGTTCTCGAGATCGGCACCGGCTCGGGCTACGCCACGGCGCTGCTGGCCAAGCTCGGGGCCGGCGCGGTCCTGAGCCTGGAGCGTTACGCGACGTTGGCCCGGGAGGCCGCCGCGCGGCTCACCGACCAGTCCGAGGTCCACGTGGTCCAGGCCGACGGCCTCGCCCCGGAGCTGCCGGATGGCGGCTTCGACCGGATCCTGGTCCACGGCAGCGTCGACGCCATCCCACCCCACTGGCGCGCGGCCCTGGAACCGGGCGGCCGCCTCGTGACCGGCCTCCTTCACGACGGCCACTGCCGGATCGCGACCCTCACGACCCCCGAGGCCGACCCGGAGCTCGGCCCGCCGATCCGCCTGGCGGCGCTGGTGCCGGGGTTGGCGCTGGTGCTGTGAGGTCCCCGTTCCACGCCGTCATTGCGAGCGCAGCGAAGCAACCCAGGGAAACGCCACCATTCCGAGATCGCGCGCTGCACTGGGTTGCTTCGCTGCGCTCGCAATGACGGTGAGGGTCGTTCGCTCGAAGGTGTTCACCCAATCCGCCGCGAAGCCCGCCACAGCCGCCACAGCCTCCGCCAGCGCGGCAGGTCGGTGAGCGTGTTGAGCGGGTCGTAGCTCGCCCGCTCCATCGTCGCGAGATAGGGCTCGACCAGGGCCACCGGCAGGAACGCCGTGCCGGCGAGCGGCGCGATGGCCGGGCGGGCGGCCTCGAAGGCCTTGAGATGGGTGCGGGCGAGGTCGCGCAGGTCGGCGCAGGCCCGGCGCAGGCCGGGGCCGCCGCGGCCGCTGGTGATGTCTTCCCGGGTGACGCCGTAGCGGGCCAGCACGTCGGACGGCAGGTAGACCTGGCCGGAGCGGGCGTGCCAGGGCAGGGCGCGCAGCAGGCCGGTGAGGCCGTAGGCCACGCCGGCATGGCCGGCGGCTCCCGCACCGCCCGGCTCGGTGCCGTTGCCGATCACCAGGCTCGCCAGCCGGAACAGGGCTGAGGCGGTCTCGCCGCAATAGCCCTCCAGGTCGTTCACCCGGGGCATCGGATCCTCGTAGAGGTCGAACACCCGGGCGTCGATCAGGTCCACGAAGGGCTGGCGCAGGAGGCGGTTCACCCGGATCGCCTCTTCGAGGGCCGCCGCCACCGGGTTGGCGCGGACATCGCCCCGGGCCTCGCCCTGGAGCGCGTCGCGCCACCATTGCAGGCGGATCTCCCCGGCCATGGGATTCGAGGCGGCCTCACGCACCCGCGCGATGGTCAGGCTGAAGGCGTAGAGGGCGAAGAGGTGCGGGCGGGCGGCGGCTGGGGCGAACAGGGTCGCGTAGTAGCGGTCCGGGTCGCCGTCGCGGACCAGCTGCTCGCAATGGGCCTGCGCGAAGGCCAGGCCGGTCTCGGCGGGCTTGTCGTCGACCTCCGGCATCAAACGACCACGATCAGGGCGGCCGCGACCTTGCGGTTCTCGGCCACCAGGATGTTGTAGGTGCGGGCGGCGGCGCCCGTCTGCATCACGTCGAGGCCGATACCGGCATCCTTGAGCCAGCCGCGCAGGGACGGGTCGATCGCCGCGATGTCGAGGCCGGTGCCGACCAGCAAAAGCTCGATTCCCGCCGCCTCGGCCTGGACCGGGCGCAGGGATGTGCGGTCGATCGCCTTCGGGGCGGTCACGTCCCAGGCACGCACCCCCGAGGGCAGGAGCAGGAGCGAGCCGCGATGCGACATCCCGGCGAAGCGGAAGCCGCCATTGCCGTAGGTGTCGATGATGTGGCGCCCCGGCACGAAGCCGGAGTCAAAGTTTTTCGGACTCGCCGGCTCGGCCATCGCGTTAAAAATTACTCGGCGGGTTGCGGGACGCCGGAGCGCTCGGCCGCCGCCCGGGCGCCCGAGAGCATCAGCCCCAGATAGATCAACACCGGAGTCGAGACGAAGATCGCCGAGTAGGTGCAGATCACGACGCCGCAGAGCATCACGATGGCGAAGCCCTTGATCGCCTCGCCGCCGAACAGGACCAGCGCCAGCAGCGACAGGCCGGACGAGATCGAGGTCATCACGGTCCGCGACATGGTCGAGTTGATCGACAGGTTCAGCAGGTCGACCGTGGGGATGGTCTTGTAGCGCCGCATCAGCTCGCGGGTCCGGTCGAACACCACGACGGTCTCGTTGAGCGAGTAGCCGACGATGGTCAGGATCGCGGCGATCGAGGTCATGTTGAACTCGATGCGGGTGATGATGAACACGCCCACCGTCAGCACGATATCGTGGAGCGTGCCGACGATGGCGCCGAGCGCCAGCTCCCGCTCGAACCGGAACCAGAGGTACAGCAGCACCGCGACCACCGACAGCACGACGCCGAGCGTGCCGGACTGGACCAGCTCGCCCGAGACGCGCGGGCCGACGGTCTCGGTGCGGCGGAAATCGTAATCGGCGTCGAAGGCGGCATGCGCCTTGTTCATCACCGCGGTCTGGCCCTGCTCGCCGGGCTGGAGCGGCAGGCGCACCAGCACGGTGCCTTGGTTGCCGAGCTCCTGCACCTCCGGCTCGCCGAAGCCGAAGCCCACCGCGGTGTGCCGGATCGCGGCCACGTCGGCGGTGCCGGACTTGGCCTGCAGCTCGACCAGGGTGCCGCCCTTGAAGTCGATGCCGAAGTTCAGCCCGATGGTGAGGAACAGCACCACGGTCGCGAGCGACAGCAAGGCCGACAGCGGAAAAGTGAGCCGCCGGAAGCGCATGAAGTCGAAATGCGATTCATCGGGCCAGAGGCGGAGCAGGCGCATTGTTTCGGACCTAACGTGTGGAAGATGTCAGCACCGGCGCGATCCCGTCCCACCCGCGACCTCATCCTGAGGTGCTTGCGCCCCGCGCAAGCCTCGAAAAAGGCCTCCAGGCTGCGCGCGGTCCCTGGATCCCTCCTTCGAGGCCCGTTGGCGCGGGCACCTCAGGATGAGGTTCGGGGTTTGGAGCGGCGGATCACACCGGCGGCGATGCATCTCCCGAAAGAAAGTTCATTCAGAACGGCAGAGCCTTCGGCCTGAACGTCTTATACCACACCGCGATCATCATCCGGGTCAGCGTCACGGCGGTGATGACCGTGGTGAGGATGCCGAGGATGAACACCACGGCGAACCCCTTCACCGGCCCGGAGCCGAGGAAGAACAGGATCAGCGCGGCGATCGCCATGGTCGAGTTCGAGTCGATGATCGTCGCGAAGGCGCGGTCGAAGCCGGCCTGGAGCGCGGAGATCAGCGAGCGGCCGGCATGGCTCTCCTCGCGCATGCGCTCGTAGATCAGCACGTTGGAATCCACCGCCGTGCCGATGGTGAGCACGATGCCGGCGATGCCCGGCAGGGTCATGGTCGCCTCCAGCACCGACATCAGGCCCAGGATCAGCCCGACATGGACCATCAGGGCGATGTTGGCGATGAAGCCGAAGGTCCCGTAGGTGGCGAACATGAAGCAGACCACCAGGCCCGCCGCCACCAGGGTCGCGAGCTTGCCAGCCTGGATCGAGTCGCGGCCGAGGCCGGGGCCGACGACGCGGCGCTCGACCACGGTGAACTTCGCCGGCAGGGCGCCGGCCCGGAGCAGGACCGACAGGTCGTTGGCCTGCTGAACCGTGAAGTTGCCGGTGATCTGGCCCGAACCGCCGGTGATCGCCGAGCGGATCACCGGGGCCGAGACCACCTCGTTGTCGAGCACGATCGCCATGCGCCGGCCGACATTCTCCGAGGTCGCCTGGCCGAAGCGCTGGGCGCCGCGCAGGTTGAATTTGAAGCTGACCATCGGCTCATGCGACTGCTGGTCGAAGGCCGGCTGGGCGTCGGTCAGCTCGCCGCCATCCGCCATGACCCGGCGCTCGACCGGCACCTTGGCGCCCTTCTCGTCCTTGGAAGGCAGCATGTCGACATCGCCCGAGGGGCTGTCGGCCAGCATGCGGAACTCGAGCTTGGCGGTGGAGCCCAGCAGCTTCTCCAGCCGCTCCGGGTTCTGCTCGCCCGGGACCTGGATCAGGATCCGGTCGGCGCCCTGCTGCTGGATCGACGGCTCGGTGGTGCCGGTGGAATCGAGCCGGCGGCGGATGACCTCGATGCCCTGGCTGACCGCCCGGCGGGTGCGCTCGGTGATGCCGACATCGGTGAGCGTCAGCCGGATCACGCCGCCGGGCTGCTCGGTGATGTCGAGGGTGCGGGCGGCGGTCTGGCCGATCGACGTGGTGATCGGCAGCGACAATTCCTGCAGCTTCGGCAGGACCTTGGCCCGGGCCGCGTCGTCCGCGACCTTCACCTGGACGCCGCGCTGGAGCAGGCCGATGCCGCCGTCGGCGCGGACATTCTCCTGCTGGAGGGTGCGGCGCACGTCGTCGCGCAGGGCCTTGGCCTGGGAGGCGACCAGCTCGTTCTGATCGACCTCCAGCAGCAGCTGCGAGCCGCCCTGGAGGTCGAGGCCGAGCACGATCGCCCGGGTCGGGACGATCCAGGCCGGGAACCAGGACGGCAGGCTCGCCATGAAGCCCTTGCGCTGCTCGGGCGAGAAGAAGCTCGGCACCGCGAGCATCAGGCCGATCAGGATCGCCGCGAGGGTCGTGATGATCTTCGCACGGGAGAAGCGCAGCATCGGCCGGTGTTTTCTCTGTCAAGCCGGCGGGTTACGCCGGCCGCTTCATGGAAGGTGTCAGGCGGCCTTGGCCGGTCCGCCCTTGGCGCGGACCTCGGAGATCATCGTCCGGACGACCCGCACGCGGACGTTCGGGGCGATCTCGACCTCGATCTCGGACTGATCGTCCACGGCCTTCACGACCCGCCCGACCAGGCCGCCATTGGTGACGATCGTGTCGTCCCGGCGGACCGCCTTGATCAGCGCCTGGTGGTCCTTGACCCGTTTCTGCTGCGGTCGCAGGATCAGGAAATACATGATCACGAAGATCAGGACGAACGGGATCACCTGAAAGGCGATCTCCGCTCCGCCAGCGGCCGTAGCGGCCCCTTGCGCGAAGGCGGGGGTGATCAACGAGCGTCTCCTGCGATTGGCACGCAGGCCTGCCGCCGATTGCGGCGTGTGCAGACCTGTCTGAAAGCGCGCGGACTATAGCCAGGGGCTTCCCGAAAGCAACGCCCCGCGCTCAGGCCATCACAGCAGGCCGAGAACCGCCTCCGCGAAGGCGTCCGGCGCCTCCTGGGGAAAGTTGTGGCCGACCCCCGCGACGACGGCGCGCCGGTACGGCCCGGTGAAGTGCTGCGCGTCGGTGTCGGTCGCCGGCGGCGGCCCGACGCCGTCGTCGGCCCCGAGCAGGACCACCGACGGCACGGCGATCTCGGGCTGGGCCGCCAGCCGGGCCTCGATCTCGACCAGCGCCGGGTCGCCGGAGACCAGGCCGAAGCGGTGGCGGTAGGAGTGGACCACCACGTCGACGAATTCCGGGTTTTCTTCGAAGGATCGGGCGGTCCGGCCGTAGGTCTCTTCGGAGAACGGCCAGGTCGGGGACCAAAGCCGCCACAACAATTCGCAGAATTGCGCGCGGTTGGCCGCCAGGCCGGCGCGGCCGCGCTCGCCGTGGAGGTAATACTGGTACCACAACCTGTGCTCGACGTCCGGCGCCGCCGGGTTCCCCGAGACCGGGATATTCTGGATGTTGTAGCCCACGCCGCAGCTCACCAGCCCCGCCGCCCGACCCGGCCAGAGCGCCGCGACCACGCAGGCCGCCCGGCCGCCCCAATCGTAGCCCGCGAGCACGGCCCGCTCGATTCCGAGCGCGTCCAGGAAGGCCAGGAGGTCAGCCCCGAGGGCCGCCTGCTCGCCGGAGCGCAGGGTGGCGGGATCGCGGAACCGGGTCGGCCCGTAGCCCCGCAGATACGGGATCAGGCAGCGCACCCCGGCCCCGGCCAGGCGCTCCGCCGCGGCGTCGTAGGCGTGAATGTCGTACGGGAAGCCGTGGAGCAGCACCGCCGGCTTGCCGTCCGGCGGGCCGACCTCCCTGTAGGCGACGTCGAGTACACCGGCCTGCACGCGCTTCACGGATCGCTCCCTCGATTCGTCAGGCACCCTAACGGATTTCCCGCGCAATCGCCGCATCCGCTCTTGTCGGCAGCCGGCCGCGCCCGACCTTGGGCGCGGTGACGGAACCGGGAGATACGACACGATGGGCCTGCTCGACGGTGTGAAGACCCTGATCGGCGACGTGGTCGCGGCGGCCGACCGGGCGGTCGTGAGCACCGGCAGCGGCAAGCTCGCCCTGGCGCTGGCCAAGTTTTACCCGGGCGGCCTGGTCGCCTTCCTGGACCGGCTGCGCGAGACCGGCCATGGCGAGGCCGTCGACTCCTGGATCGGGTCCGGGGAGAACCGCTCCGTCCCGGTCGCCGCCGTCGCGCAATGCCTGCCGGATGCGGTCACCGAGCGGCTGGCCTACGACCTCAATCTGCCGGCTGGCCGAGTGGCGACGGCGCTCGCCGAGTTCCTGCCCGCGGCGGTCGCGGCCCAGAGCGAGAACGGTCGCTTGAAGCCGCAGCCGAACTTCAGCACGCAGGTCCGCTGATCGTTTTGTCGGCGGCGGCCCTCGGCCGGACCCGGTCGCGCCCTATGATACTCCCGTACGGGGATCGATAGGAGGATCAGGATGAGCTTGCTCGATAGTCTCGGCGGTTCGCTCGGGCAGATGGCGCTCAAGGCGCTGCCCGGTATCATCCAGCAGGTCCTGCCCGGCGGCCTCAACGCGCTGCTCGATCAGCTCCGCCGCTCCGGCTACGAGAGCCAGGTCAATTCCTGGCTGGGCCGCGGCCCGAACGAGCCGATCACCGCCGACGACCTCCAGAAGGTCCTGGGCAACGAGCAGGTCCGCCAGATGGCGCAGAAGCTCGGCATTCCGGTCGACCAGCTGTTTCCGACCCTGGCCAAGGCCCTGCCGGAGGCGGTGGACCAGCACAGCCCGGACGGAACGCTGCAGGCGCCCAAGGTCTGATCGCCGGGGCCTGACGGCGCAACAGGGGCCGTCACGAACGAAAACAGCGGCCCCTCTCGGGACCGCCGTGCGCTGTGTATCGAATGTGTCGCCTCAGTTGCTGGCGAGCTGGGACATCGGGTCCACGGGCGAGCCGCCCTTGCGGATCTCGAAGTGCAGCTGCGGCGAGGTCACGTTGCCCGACGCGCCGGACTTGGCGATGGTCTGGCCGCGCTTGACCTTGTCGCCGGGCTTCACGTCGATCTCGCCGTTATGGGCGTAGGCCGAGACGAAGCCGTTGGCGTGGCGCACCAGCACCAGCTTGCCGTAGCCCTTCACGTCCGAGCCGGCATAGGCCACGGTGCCTTCCTCGGCGGCCTTGACTGGCGTGCCTTCCGGCACCGCGATGTTGATGCCCTCGTTGCCCGAGGTGCCGTAGCCCGAGATCACACGGCCCTTGGCGGGCCAGCGGAAGCTCTCGGACGGGGTCGCATCGGCGACCGAGCCGGTGGCGGCGGGCTCGGGCTTGGCCGGCGCGGCCGCGGCGACCGGCTTCGGCGCCTCCTTGGCGGCGACCTTCTCGGGCTTCTCCGCGGCGGCGGCCTTCTGGGCCGCCTCCTTGGCGGCCTTGGCCTCGGCGAGTTTCTGGGTGGCCTCGGCCTTCGCGGACGCCTTAGCCTCGGCCTTGGCTTCCTGAGCCTTCGCCTCGGCCTTGGCCTTCGCATCCGCCTTCGGATCGGCCTTCTTCTCGTCCGCCTTGGCGACCTGGCCCGGGCGGACGTGCTTCTTCTTGTCGGCCTCCTTCAGGGACGCCTCCTTGCGGGATTTTTCTTCCGCGACCTTGCGGGCGGCGGTATCCCGGGCGAGCGCTTCCTTGCGGTCCGCTTCCTTCTCGGCGGCGGCCCGCTTGGTCTCTTCGCGCTTGGCCTCCTCACGCTTGGCCGCCTCCTTGGCGTCCTCGCGCTTGGAGGGAACCTTGGCTTCGATCTGCCGGGCGTCCTCGCGCTTCTCCTCGGCGGCCCGGGCCGGACGCGCGGTCATCGGGGCCGCGGCCGGGTTCAGCCCGGAGGCGTTGTAGACCGGGATCACGATCTGTCGGCCGGGGGTGATCTGGCTGGCGTTGGACAGGCCGTTGGCCGACAGGATCGCCGAGGCGGGCACGCCGAAGCGGGTCGACATCTGGTTCAGGCTGTCGTTCTTCGACACCGTGATCTGGGTGCCGCCCTGCGCGCTCCAGCCGGGGGTGCCGGTGGAGGCGACGCGGGTGGCCGGAGCGGCCGCCGGAGTCGGGGCCGGGATCGCCGTGGCCGCCGGGCGCGGGGTCGCGCCGGGGGCGCCGAGCGCCTCGGACTGGATCCGGCCGGTGCGGATCGCCGGCGCCGGCTTGAGGCCGCCCTCCGGCAGGCTGCCGGTGGCGGCAGGCTCCGACGAGAAGGGGTTGGAGAATGGGTTGCTCAGGCGCGATGCGTCCGAGGAACAGGCGGCGGCACCGCCGCCGATGATGCCGATGAGGGCGACGCGCGACAGCGTCCGTAACCCTCGACCCGTACCGCGCACCCGCATCGACGCACCCGTTTGCCTGACGCAACTTGATGCCCCAATGAAGACGGATTCAGGTTAAGCAACCGTTCCCGTCCGGCCTATCCGTGACCGCGCCGCGCTCTGTTCGACGAGTCGTCGAAGTCTTCGCGGGATGAAACCGGGGGGCATGACCGTGCCTTTTCCGGCCCGGCCGCCACCCCACATCGGAACGATGTTTACCATCCGCGCCACCCGTGACAGCCTCGCCGACCTGCCCCGGCTCGAGACCGCCCGGCTGTCGATCGCGGCCCTGCGGCCCGAGGATGCCCAGGACCTGCGCCGGCTCACCGACGACCCGGCCATCACCGCGGCGGTCGATTTCCTGCCGGCGCCCTTCACGGTGCGCGATGCCGAAGACCTGATCCGCAGCGGTGCGCGCGGCCAGGACCGCTTCCTGGGGGCCTGGATGCGCGGCAGCGGCGCGCAGGACGCCGATCCGGAACCACGGCCGGCCGCAGCCGGGTCGGGCCTTGTCGGCGTCGTCGGGACGCATCTGCGCGGTCCCGGCGCGATCGAGATCGGCTACTGGGTCGGCGGCGCGGCGCGCGGGCGCGGTTATGCCTTCGAGGCGGTCTCGGCGATCCTAGGGCTTCTCGCCCGGCGCTTCCCGGCGCGCATCATCGTGGCGGAATGCCGCCCCGGCAACGTCGCCTCCTGGGGCCTCCTGCAGAAGCTCGGGTTCCGCGATACCGGGGAGGAGGGGCACCGGCCCGGCCGGCGCTTGCTCCGGCGGGACTGAGCGACACCGATCGCGATTCCTCGCGATGCAGGATGGCCGCTGCCGCCTTCAGTTCAGCGCTTCGGCCAATTCGGCGGTCGCAGCCTCGGCCGTCTTGGCGACCCGGCGCTTCTTCTTGTGGCCGTCCACCTTGATGGTCCGCTCATCCTCGGACACGCGCTCGACGAGGGCGAAGCCGTGCAATTCGGCCAGGCAGGCCAGATCCTGCGATTGCTCCTCGGTCAACGCATAGAAGGCGGCCCGCACGATATCTCTCTTGGATGCATCGGGATGCTTCTCCCGGACGGCGGCGCGCAACGCCTTCGGCGACATGCCGGGCGCGGCGACACTCCGCAACGTGTCCGACAAAACCTTGATCACCGGCATTTCCAGAGGCCCCCAACATTCACGCGTTACGAGCGAAGCACATTAGGTGATACGCCCATACCATCGCAAGTTCCGAGCGCTTTAAAGCTTGCTCGAACTGTCCTGATAACTCGCGATAGATCGCGATCATTGTGAGTTTGGAAGATTTCTATATTAAAGTTCGCGGATCAACGCGAGATAATCTCGGTTTTTCGGAAGACGTTCAGCTTTTTTTTACAGGCAAGAAAAAACCCCCGGGCTCGCGCCCGGGGGTTCAAAACGTCCGGCCCGGAGGCCGGTATGGGGAATTGGATCAGAAGGTGATGCCGGTCTCGACCATGTAGCGGTCCTGCGAGGTGCGGTTGCCGGTGCGGCCGAAGCCGCTGCCCAGCGTGCCCTCGGCGAGATTTCCGCGGGTGATGCCGCCGAGTTCGACATGGGCGTACTCGACCCGGAAGAAGTAGCGGTCGAACGTGAAGGTCGGCGTGACGGTGACCGAGAAGGCGTTGCTGCCGGCACCGAAGCCGAGCAGGTTCGTTCCGCCGGAGCCCCGCACGCCGGTCTGCTCGGTGTATTCGACGCGGCCGGCCAGCGAGAAGTTGTCGGTGAAGGAATAGGCCGCCAGCAGGGCACCGCCGTAGGTCGATGCGGTGTTGTTGATCCCGACGCGGACGTCACGCTCGACGTTGGTGAACTGGAAGTACGGCGAGACGATCCAGGGACCGTTCGCGTAGGTGTAGTTGATGTTGAAGATGCCGCTGTTCTGCTGCGCGTTCGGCGTCGCGAACTGGTAGCGTGGGCTGCGATCGAGGGCGTTGGTGCGCCCGACGTTGAGGCCGCCGTTGACGCCGATCGTGTTGAAGTCGTCGAGCTTGTAGGCGACGTTGCCGGTGAACCAGGTGATCTCGTTGGAGAAGAAGCCGTCGGTGCCGGCGAGCGAGACCGAGAGCGGGCCGCTGGCGTAATTGACCTGCACACCCTGGTTGATGAAGTTCTCCTGCACGAACAGGAGGCCGCGGTTGATGTTCAGGTTCTGATAGGTGAACAGCAGCTCGGTGCCGATCAGGGTGAACATCCGTCCGCCCTGGACCGACCATTCATCGTTGATCTGGATCTTGCCGAAGGCGACCGGGACCGGGCCGAACAGCAGGTCGGTCTGGGTGAACGTCCCGAGGGTCGGGAAGCCGAGCTGCGGGATCGAGTAGCCGCCAGCCTGGATGTAGAACTGGAACGCGCCCTCGGGCTTCTGAATGATGCCCTGGATGTTCGAGAAATCGAACCGCGCGGAGCGATCCCGGTCATTGGGGGCGGCCGGCGTCGAGAACGACGCGAACGGGTTGGTCTGCGTGTAGCCGTAGCCGGTGACGGCACCGCCGACATAGAGGTCGCCCAGCGGACCGGCCGAGAAGCAGGTCGGGTTCGGGTTGGCCTTGATCGTGCCGCTATAGGTCGGGCCCAGGAGCGTGGCCTTGCAGGGCTCGGCCGGGGGCGGCACCGGCACGGGCGCCTTGGTCTGCAGGTCGGCCGCGAGGATGCTGGTCGTGGAGAGCAGCACGGTGGCCAGGCCGGCCAGGGTGGATCGCTTCAGCATGATGTCGCAGCTCGTTCGAATTGGTTCCCGGCCAAGCTGACACCGACCCGTGAATGATACAAAAGCAAACTAACGGCACTTGCCTAGTTTTTAGTCATTCCGGGGCTCACAACGCGGGTCGGCCGGGAAATGTGGCTTTAGCGCCACAACAGAGTTGGCCGCACTTGTGCGAAATCTCTTAAAGAATTGTTCCGGCCTTGCCGCCCCGAATCAATAGTGACGAATCAGCTCTCACGACCGAGCGAATCGCAGCGAAATCCGCCGAACGCCTCCCGAGCCAGCCGCTGTGCTAGGGCCGGCAAGAACAGAAGCGCCTCTTCGGCCAGGCGCCAGGGCGGATTGACCACGATCAACCCGCTGCCGGAGAGCCGCGTCGGGTCGTCCGGCCGGTCGATCAGCAGGTCGAGGCGCAGGGCCGGACGGGGCAGGGCGGCGTCGAGGTCGCGGACCATGCGGTCGATCGCAGCCGCGTCCTTGATCGGATACCAGGCCAGGAAAATCCCGGTCGGCCATTTCGCCACCGCGCGGGCGAGATGGCTGCCGAGGCGCTCGACCTCGCCCGGCACCTCGTAGGGCGGGTCGATCAGCACGAGGCCGCGGCGCTCCGGGTGCGGGATCTGGGCGTTGACGGCGGTCCAGCCGTCGAGGTTCAGGACCTTGGTGCGCCCGTCGCGTTCGTAGCGGTCCCGCAGGGTCGCGGCGTCCTCCGGGTGGAGTTCGACGAACACGCCCTTGTCGCCCGGCCGCAGCGCCTCGCGGATCATGGCCGGCGAGCCGGGATAGGCGGTGGCGCCGTAGCGGGCCTGCACCGCCGCCACGGCCTCCCGGTAGGGCGCGAGCAGCGCCTCGACCTCCGGCGCGAACGGCTCGTCCATCCGGCCCCAGCCGTCCCGCCATTCGCCGGTTCGGGAGGCCTCGTCGGCGGTCAGGTCGTAGATCCCGAGGCCCGCGAAGGCGTCGAGCGCCCGGAACGGCTTGTCCTTCAGGCAGAGATGCGCGAGCACCCGCGCCAGGACGAGATGCTTGAGCACGTCGGCATGGTTGCCGGCGTGGAAGGCGTGCCGATAGTTCATGGCTGCGCCCTGAAGCGGATCGCGCGATCCGGGTCCAGCCTCAAACCGCGAAACCGGCCAAATAAATCAGCGGGCGGCGTCCAGCGTGACGTCCGGCGCGCGGCAATTGCCGCGGGCGACCTCGGGGCAAGGAGCGAAGCTGCGTAGGTCCTTGGAGAAGCAGATCCGCACCTCCTGGAGCTGCCCGCGGGTGCAGGTCACCGCCATCATATCGGGACGCAGGCCGCGGTTGGCGGCCACGAATTGCCGGGCGATCTCGATCGGCGCCAAAGTTTGCGGAGCACCGCCGCCCTTCAGCCCGTCGGGGATCGTCACGGCGAGGCGCGCGTCGCGGGCGGCCTGGAAGTAGCTGGTGGGATCGAGGCCGGAACAGGTGCCGTGGGCGCGCCATTCGTGCCGGGCGAGCCCCTCGCTCGGATAGACCTGCCCGGCCACCTCCAGTGCCTGCCGGGTCGGCGCGCGCTCCACCGCGGAGCAGTTCTGCGGGTAGCCGCGGGCGTGTTGCGGCCACAGCCCGTGGACGACGAAGCCGAGGCCCCGGCCGGGGGTGCATTGCACGTCGTTCCGGCGCTCGCCGACGCCGGCGCAGTAGGTCGGCGACCACGACAGGGCCAGCACGTAGAAGTCGAACGCGCCCGGCTCGCTCCGGCGGCTGAAGCCGCCGACATCCTGGGCGGCGGCCGGCCCCGCGAGCAGCAGGCCGGCGAGGCAGGCGGCGCGGACGCGCATGGTCAGGGGCGCGCCATCCGGCAGGCGGTGGCGTAGGCGTAGGCCAGGTCGCGGTCGAGGCCGTGGACGCAGAACTCGACGCCCCAGCTCGCCCCGATGATGCCGAGGCTCTCGCGGACCGAGTAATCGACCTTGCGGCGCACGCCGTCCGACGTGGTGACGGTGGCCGAGCAGAACCGGCGCGGATAGGTGTCCAGCCCCCAGGGCCGCCAGGCGGTGCGCTCGATCGTGTCGAAGGACCGGATCGTCATTGACGAATTCCAGTACTTCGCCTCCTTCTCGGCGAAGTTGGTCGAGACCCGCTCCAGGACGCTCGGGTCCTGGCAGCCCGGGATCTGCGCGTCGAACGGAAAGATCCGCTCCTCGGCGGGCTCGATATCCTCCCGGGCCGAACGGGCCAAAGCCGGCTGCGCGACGGAGAGGAGGGCCAGCCCGAGGGCCAGGCTGTGAAGGATCGGGCGCATGGCGCGTGCCTCGACGGGGGTGCTGTCCTGCATGCGCGAGACGATGGCTTGGCGGGGGCGCCAGTCAAGTCGGCTTAGGGTTGAACCGGCGGTTTACCGGGCGGTGCGGCGCGGCGGCCACGGTCCCGAAGTGCTACGCGCCGGTCGGCCCAGTCCTGGCGCGCGGATACCGAATGGTCCCGCTCTCGACGGCGGCCAAGCGGCGCCGGCCCTCAGCCTTCAGCGCTTCGATATCCAACGGCGCCGAGGGGCCGCTTTCCATTCCCGCGCGGATATCCCGCCGCAACGCATCCAGTTTGGCCGCCCGACGCTGCTCGTCCAGGATGTAGCTCGAAGGCATCGCCCCCTCCGCGGAAGCCGCGAGACTACCACTTGGCGATCGTCCCGCAATCCGGGGCCACGGCTCAGTAGATCGGCCCCGTGCTCGGCGGCGGCGCGCCGAGCTGCAGCGGCTCGTCGTAATCCTGCGCCGGCTCCTCCGGGGCAGCCGCGGCGATGCGCGGCGCGGGCCGGACCGGCGGCGCGGAGGTGTAGGCCGTGGCCGCCGGCACGCGGGCCGGAGCGCGGGCGACCTGGGTCGGGCTCGCGGCCTTCGACATCGGCGAGACGCCGTAGGGATCGTCCTCCTCGATATCCACCGGCGCCTGCGGAGCGGCCGGCTGGCGCGGCGGCGGGACCGGGCGCGACAGGGGCCGCTCGACCCCGGTGCCGAGCTGGGGTGTGAACTTGATCAGCGGCTGGCAGATCCGCTTGAGGCCGCGCGGGTCGTGCCGGGCGAGGTCGACATGGATGTGGTCGTAGTGGAAAACGTTCGAGCCCGGGGCCAGCACCGTGGTGAAGCGCTGGCAGGCGCCCAAAAAGATCTCGCGCAAAAAGCCCTGCTCGGCCTCCGTCCCGCGCCAGCCGCCCTTGACGGTGATGACGTGGCCGTCGGCCAGCTTGATCGACATCACGTCGATCGCGTTGCCGAAGCCGTGCTCGGAGAGCTTGGCGCCGGGCTGGTTGTTGCGCCCGCGGCAGGAATAGGAGCCGGCGTTGATCTCGGCCACCGGGACGCCGAAATACAGGTCGGCGGCGGGCTGGATCGTGTCGGCGAGCCAGGCCTCGGCCTCGGCGAGCGCCGGGCAGCCGAGCGTCATCCGCTGCTTCATCACCACCGTGCCGCCGGCCAGCCGCGTCACCCGGAAGGGCTGCTGCATGCCGCACGGGCCGGGCCCGTCCATCGCCGCGACCGGCGTGATGAACTCGGTCGGCTCGACTAGTTTCTTCGCCAAGCAGACCTGCTCCGCCTGATCGCGCCACGGGTCGCGCCGCTCGAACCGGTTGATCGAGCACGCGGTGAGCCCCGCGCCGAACAGCGCCAGGGCCGAGAACAGGGATACGCCACGCCACATGACCCGGACGATGCGCACGACCGCGTAAAGCGTTCGTCAACGCCGATTCGGGAATGGCCCGGCCTGTGGCCTCCGAGAACCGTCCCCGATCGCCATACGATCGAGGACGGTTCTCAATCCTGGATGTGACGCGCGCGCTGACGCCGAACCGGCCTCCACTTCGGCGGCGAGCGCTTGAGTTGACAGGGGCCCGGCCCGGGGACTGAATACAGAATGCTGTCAATCCTCGATCTCCGCGCCCGCATCGAAGCCGGCACCCTGACGCCCTCGGGCGCGATCGATCTGTGCCGTGCGGCGATCGCCGCGCGGGAGCCGGAGCTGCGCACGCTGGTGACGCTGGACGACAATCCGGCCATCCCGAATTCCGGGCCGCTCGCCGGCATCGCGGTGGGCGTGAAGGACATCATCGACAGCGCCGGCCTGCCGACCCAGATGGGTTCCTCGCTCTACGAGGGCTGGCGGCCCCGGGGCGATGCCTCGGTGGTGGCGCGCCTGAAAGGCCTCGGCGCCGTGGCTCTGGCCAAGACCACCACCACGGCCTTCGCCAGCAGCGACCCGACCGCGACGGTCAACCCGCACGATCCCGGCCACACCCCGGGCGGATCCTCGGCGGGCTCCGCCGCGGCGGTGGGGGCGGGGCTGCTGCCCCTGGCGCTCGGCACCCAGACGGCGGGCTCGGTGATCCGGCCGGCGAGCTATTGCGGCTGCGCGGCGGTGAAGCCGTCCTTCCGGCTGATCCCGACGGTCGGGGTCAAGACCTATTCCTGGGCGCTCGACACGGTCGGGCTGTTCGCCGCTGGCGTCGCGGACGTCGCCCACGCCCTGGCGCTGGTCACCGGCCGTCCGGAGATCGTGCGGGCAGAGTCCGGCTCTGCCCCGCGCATCGGCCTCGTGCGGCAGGATTTCGCCGAGGCGCCGGAGCCCGCCGCCGAGGCCGCCCTGAACCGCGCCCGGCAGGCCGCCGAGCGGGCCGGCGCGCAGGTCACCGACCTCGCGCTGCCGCCGGAGCTGGCGCTCGCCTGGGAGCGCCACCGAATCATCCAGAACTACGAGGGCCGGCTGGCGCTGGCCTGGGAATACGACTCCCATCGCGACGCGCTGCCGCCGCGGGTCCGGGAGCATCTCGATGCCGGCGCGGCGATCGCGGCCGCGGCGTACGACGAGGCCCGCCGCCACGCCCACCGGGCCCGCCGGGTGCTCAAGAGCCTGTTCGCCGACTACGATGCGATTCTGACCTTCTCGGCCCCGGGCCCGGCCCCGGCGACCCTGGCCTCCACGGGCGATCCGCGCTTCAACCAGCTCTGGACCCTGATGGGCGTGCCCTGCGTGAACGTGCCGGTGCCGGGCGAGCGCCTGCCGGTGGGCGTGCAGGTGATCGGCCGCTTCGGCGATGACGGCCGCGCGCTGGCGGTGGCCCGGATGATCGAGGCGGCGTTGCGCGGGTGACGGGCTCGCCCGCGGCGGCCCGGAATGACGGGCATTCGCGTGCGACCGACGGATCCGTAGAGCGAAGGCGCGGCATGCCGGACACGTCCAGGACTCGCCTCAGTCGGCTCGCGTGCGCAGTGGCTGCTTCCGGCCTAACTGAGTCGGACCCGTTGCTGCACGTGCGGCCTGAAAGCGGATACAGGCCTGGGGCCTGATTGACGGTAAGAAATGCCCCTCACCAATCCTTCAGCGCGTCCGCTTTTGGCGGCGACGCGACCCCTCTCAGAGCCTGTTTGACTGCGTGATCGCAGTCGCGTGACGGTTCTGACTGACGTGTATCCCAATCTCTCCCCTCATCCTGAGGTGCTGCGCAGCAGCCTCGAAGGAGCCCTCCAGGGATCGCGCGGCTGGCTGGAGGGCTCCTTCGAGGGCTCCGCTCCGCTACGCCACCTCAGGATGAGGGCGAGAATGGGAACAACCGGTCAACCAAGCTCTCAGTGTCGTCGTTCGGAGCGGATCATCACAACATGCCATTGGCATGGCCGCAGCGAGCAACCAGCCAAAAGCCGTCGCCGCGGATACAGTTCGTCACGACGCCAGTGGCGGATCGGCTCGAGGCGACCGGGTGCTGACCCGATCAGCTTCGCCCAAGCGAAACCAGCGGCCCCGAATCGAGTTGCTTGAGAATCCGCGTCAGTGCTGCGACGTTGTTCTTGTCTTCGGCGCTGTCCAGCGCGTCCTGTAGTACCAGGCGGATGTCCTCGGCTTCGACCCTCTCCATGTCCCAGTTCGGATAGAGACGCTCGCGCTCTTCCTCGCTCTGGCTCAGCGAAACGATATCGTAATGGCGCGGATCGCCATGAAGGCTCGTGATCAGCTTCTGGATCTCGGCGGCCGGCCCCTCGATCCACTGGAAGAAGACGCCACTTCCGTAAACCAGCACCCCGGTGATGCCGCGCGCGAGATTGTGGCGCTGGGCCGCCTCGACGATGCGGCCGACCTCGGCGTCGTCGACGCCGTCGGCGGCACGGCTGCAGTAGACGAAGTGATAAAGCGCCGGCAGCGCAGGTTCGTCCAACTCAGCGCCGCGTGGAATGCCGTATTCGTCGAACATGGGTCGGCGCGCTCCGTTTGTGCCAGGCAGGCCGTTCCGCCCGGTGGGTGAGCGGCAGGATAGCGCAAATGACCGGATTTGAAATTGAATCCGGCCGCCCAATACCTCGGGCGGACACCGAAGGCACTGCTACTCGACGGGCCGGCAAGCACGCTCGAACTCGGCCAAGCGGGTTGGGTTCAAACTTGAGTGGCCACACCACCCGCCGTCCCGCGCATCATAACCCGCGCCTCAACTGCTCGCCGGCTCGTGCAGCGTGTCCTCCACGTAGAGCTGCTCCAGCAGCACCTTGATCACCGCCATCAGCGGCAGAGCCAGGGCGATGCCCCAGAGCCCAAAAATCACGCCCAGGATCAGCTGGCCGGCGAAGATCGTGGCCGGGGGGATGTCCAGGGCTCGCTTCTGGATGAACGGCGTCAGGCCGTAGCTCTCCAGGCACTGCACCGCCAGGTAGACGCCGATGGCGCCGATCACCGCCTTGAGGCCCGAGGCCAGGGCCGCCAGGATGATCACGATCCCCGCCACCAGCGGCCCCACGGTCGGCACGAAGGCCAGCAGACCCGCCTGGAGGCCAAGGATCAGCGCGCCGCCGATCCCCAGGAAGGCCAGCCCGGCCCAGGTGCAGAGGAAGATCACCGCCATGATGATCAGCTGGCCGAACAGCCAGTGCCGCAGGGTCTCGCCGGCACCGTCGAGGACCTTGGCCGCGCGCGGGCGCTTCTGCGGTGGGACGAAGCGCAGCGCACCGTCCCGGTAGGCTTTCGGGTCGGCCGCGAAGGCCAGCCCCAGGAAGGCGATCACCAGCAGGTTGCCCAGCGCGTCGAACAGACCGAGGATCACGGCGGCGGCCGGCCCGAGGACGCTGCCCGCGTCGGAGACGATCGAGCTGCTGCCCTTGAGCAGGCCGTTGGCGAGGCCGCCGAGGCCGCCCTCCTTCTGGCTGGACTCGGTCGAACCGTCCTTGCCGCCGCCCTGGGGGGCGAGGCTCGGCACGTCGATGCCGCGCTCGGCGAGCCAGCCCGAAACCGTGCCGGCCTGGTCCTTGATCGTGGTGCCGAGGTCGCGCCCCTGCTGCACGATGGTGGCGCCGCCATAGGTCCCGAAGCCGATCGCCGCGACGGCGACCGCCAGGCTGGCGATGGTCAGGCGCAGGCCCCGGGGCAGGGGCAGGACATGGCCGAGCCCCCGGGTCAGGCCGTCGAGGAACACGCCGAGCAGCACGCCCGCGAAGATCAGCAGCAGCGTGCCCACCGACATCCAGGCCAGCGCCAGCAACGCCGTGAAGCACACGACGGCGATCCCCGAAGCCGCCAGCGGCAGGGCTCCGCGCCAGGGCCCGACCGGGCCGTCCAAGTCCCGAAGTTGACCGTCCGTCATCACCGCTCCTGCATCGCGGGCTCACGAACGCCCCGGGCCGGTCGGGGTCAAGTGCGGCTGTCTACCAAGCTTGTGCGCGGAGCCCCGCGACCGGACGGCGTTTCACGCGTTGTCCGCCCGCGCAATCGCTCCCGCGGGGAGCCGGGCGCATCCGGGAGAGACCGCGTGAGCAGCAACGAGCCCCACACCCATTCCCTCGGCCCAGGCCGGACCGTGGACACGGGAGATCAGCTTAGCAGCGTGGTCATCCTCGGCCTCGCGATCGCCGGCGCGCTCGCCGCGGTGCTGTTCAACGCGATCCTGTAGGCCGCGTCAGCTCCAGCGCTCGGCCGCGGCGTCGTCGTGGGCGGCGGCCTCGACCCAGCCGCCGGTGGTGCCGTCGGCGAGGTGCTCGCGCTTCCAGAACGGGGCGCGGGTCTTGAGATAGTCCATCAAAAAGTCCGCCGCCTCGAAGGCCGCGACCCGGTGGCTGGAGGCGGTCACCACCAGCACGATGCCGTCGCCCGGTAAGACGCGGCCGTGGCGATGGATGACCCGCA
The DNA here is from genome assembly GCF_022829635.1 of Methylobacterium sp. E-066. Taxonomy (GTDB): domain Bacteria; phylum Pseudomonadota; class Alphaproteobacteria; order Rhizobiales; family Beijerinckiaceae; genus Methylobacterium. The sequence continues at coordinate 19,840 of NZ_JAKSYO010000193.1, read as the reverse complement.
GGGCCTGGAGCGGCCAGCGGGTCACCGCCTCCTCGGCAACCCGAAGGATCTCGGCCTCGGCCATGCCGGGATAATGTTCGAGCTCCAGGGCGGCGAGGCGTCCGGCCTCGTCCCTGCACAGGCCCGTGAAGGTGACGACCGCCCCGGCCCGGCCGCCGAGTTCGGCGCCGATCCGGGCGATCTCGGCGGCGGTGTCGAAGGGCTCGGCCTGGATGGCGACGCTCGGGGCGGGGGCGCTCATGGTCCGGTCCAACGATCCTCGTCCGGCGGTGCGGGGGCGGCGCGGGACCGTCCCACGCCTGTCACACCCGGCCGCGCCTCTATATGGCACATCGAGCCGCCTTCGCCCCGGTCGCGGGCGCGGCGGCGTGATCGGCGGAGAAGGATACCAATGTGACCCCCGACCTGATCCTGCCCTACGCGGGCGTCCTGCCGGATTTCGCCAGCCGCCCGGTCTGGTGCGGGCGCGGCAGCACGGTGATCGGCGCAGCCCGGATCGGCGCGCAGGCCTGGATCGGCGACGAGGCGGTGATCCGCGCCGACGGGCAGACCATCAGCCTCGGGGACAGGTTCTGGCTCGGCCACCGCTCGACGGTGCATATCGCGACCCTCACCCACGGGACGCAGGTCGGCGACCGGGTCACGGTCGGGCGCAACAGCGTCGTGCATGCCTGCACGGTCGGCTCCGACGTCGTGATCGAGGACGATGTCGTGATCCTCGACGGGGCCGAGATCGGCGACAACGCCGTGATCGAGGCGGGCTCGACCGTGTTCCCCCGCATGAAGCTCGACGGCGGATACGCCTATGCCGGCAGCCCGGCGCGGCCGAGCCGGCCGATCGACCCGGACGAGGTCGCCGAGCGCGCCGAGCGCCTGCGCGAGCGGATGGGCGACGGCTCGGCCGCCGATCCGGGCCTTCCCCCGGAGGTCGAGGACAGCGTGTTCGTGGCCCGGACCGCGCGCCTGCGCGGGCGGGTCAGCCTCGGGGCCGGCGCCAGCGTGCTGTTCTGCTGCGATCTCAATGCCGAGGTCGGGCCGATCGTGGTCGGGGCCGACACCAACATCCAGGACAACACCACGATCCGCACCCGGGGGGAGGGCGTGGTGATCGGGCGCGATACCACCATCGCGCACAACGTCCGGATCGCCGATTGCCGGATCGGCGCCCGGGCGCTGATCGGCATCGGCGCCAGCATCGCCCCCGGCACGCTGATCGCCGACGACGTCATGCTGGCGGCCGGGGCCACCACCGATCCCGGGCAGATCCTGGAGGCCGGCTATCTCTGGGGCGGCCGCCCGGCGCGGATCCTGTCGCCCCTGGACGCCGAGAAGCGCGCGATGATGATCCGCATCGTCGAGGGCTATTGCCGGCACGGGCGGGAGTATCGGGCGGCGCAGGCGGCAGTCGGCTAGGTCCACCGACGCCGCTCAGGCTTCTGAGCGGACCGCGCGCGTTGCCTTGCCGGCGGTCCGGTCTGTAGCTACGTTAATTCCGTGCATATGGTCTGGGATGAGCGCAAGCGCGCGATCAATCTGCGCCCCGAGCCGGAGGGACATGGTCTCGATTTCGTAGATGCCCGCGACCGCTTCGAATGGGACAGCGCCGTCGTCGTCCCGACCTATCCGGGACCGGATGGCCGTCCGCGATTCATCGCGATCGGCTGGCTCGACGGGCACTTGCGGGCGCTGGTGTTCTCGCCGCTCGGGACAGAGGCGGTGACAGCCATCAGCCTGCGGCCGGCCAGCCGCAAGGAGAGGAGCCTCTATGACCAAGCGTAAGGCAGGCCCGATCAGCGACGCCGAGGAGGCCCGGATCCAGGCCGCGATCGCGCGCGATCCAGACGCACCGGAGGTCACCGACGAACAGGCCGCGCAGGCGCGCCCGGCCTCCGAGGTTCTGGATCCGGCACTCTTCGCGAGGCTCACGCAGCGCGGCCGTCCCAGATCGGAGACCCGCAAGAAGCTCGTCACCCTGCGCCTGCCCCCCGACGTGATCGAAGGCTACCAGGCCACCGGCCCGGGCTGGCAGGTGCGGATGGGCGAGGTTCTCGCGGCCGGTCTCAAGACCGGCGCCCGCGGTCGCAAGCGGACGGCGTGACGGGGGTAGGCATTCCCTTCGTCACGCGGCGATATCCGAGATCCCTCGGCCAAGTCGCAAAAAATCAGTGCTGCAGGATCTTCGACAAAAACGTCTGGGCGCGCTCGGAGCGGGGGCTGCCGAAGAAATCCTCCTTCTTGGCGTCCTCGACGATCTCGCCGCGGTCCATGAAGATCACCCGGTCGGCGACCTTGCGGGCGAAGCCCATCTCGTGAGTCACGACCATCATGGTCATGCCCTCCTTGGCGAGCTCGACCATCACGTCGAGCACCTCGCCGACCATCTCGGGGTCCAGCGCCGAGGTCGGCTCGTCGAACAGCATCACCACCGGGTTCATGGCGAGCGCCCGGGCGATCGCCACACGCTGTTGCTGGCCGCCCGAGAGCTGCCCCGGAAACTTGTCGGCCTGGGCGCTCAAGCCCACCCGGGCCAGCAGGTCGAGGCCGCGCTTCTTCGCGTCCTCGGCGCCGCGGCCCAGGACCTTGCGCTGGGCGATGGTGAGGTTCTCGGTGATCGACAGGTGCGGGAACAGCTCGAAATGCTGGAACACCATGCCGACCCGGGAGCGGAGTTTTGGCAGGTTGGTCGCCTTGTCGACGACCTTGGTGCCGGCGACCGTGATCTGGCCCTTCTGGAACGGCTCGAGGGCGTTGACGCACTTGATCAGGGTCGACTTGCCCGAGCCCGAGGGGCCGCAGACCACCACGACCTCGCCCTTGGCGACCTTGGTGGTGCAATTCGTCAGCACCTGGAAGTCGCCGTACCATTTGCTGATGTTGTCGATGGCGATCATCGTCTCGCCGGGCGCCGCCGCGGGCACGCCGGAGATGAGGCCGCCAGGCTGCAACCCGGCATCCCGGGGAGCGTGGGCGGCGTCGGCGACGGGTTCCTTGACGGACGGGGCCGGCATCGGGGTCGAGGTCATGGCGCGGACTCCAGTGTCGGTCAGCGAATGATGGCGACGCGGCTCTGCAGGCGACGCACCAGGAACGAGGCCGTGAAGCAGATCACGAAGTAGACGATGGCGGCGAAGATATACATCTCGACGAGGCGGCCGTCGCGCTGCGCCACCTTCGAGGCGGCGCCCATGAAGTCGGTGAGCGAGAGCACGTAGACCAGGGAGGTATCCTGGAACAACACCACGGTCTGGGTCAGCAGCAGCGGCAGCATGTTGCGGAAGGCCTGAGGCAGCACGACGTTGGCCATGGTCTGCCAGTAATTCATCCCGAGCGCCAAGGCCGCCCCGGTCTGTCCCTTGGGGATCGACTGGATGCCCGCCCGCATGATCTCGGAGAAGTAGGCCGCCTCGAACGCCATGAAGGTGATCAGCGCCGACGGGAAGGCGCCGACCTGGATCGGGGTCGTGGCGCCGGTCACGTAGGCGCCGATATACGGCACCAGGAAGTAGAACCAGAAGATCACCAGCACCAGCGGCAGCGAGCGGCACAGCTCGACATAGCCCTTGGCCACGTGGCTGAGGCCCGGCACGCTCGAGAGCCGGGCCATCGCCAGCAGGGTGCCGATCACCACGCCGCCGACCGCCGCCATGGCGGTGAGCGTCACGGTGAAGACCATGCCCTGCCCGAACAGGTAGGGCAGGGAGGAAAGGATGACGGTGTAGTCGAAATTCGAGAGCATCGGGGCCTGTTCGCGGTGGCCGGGTGCCGGCGGAGCGGGGAAATCGAGGGGCGGGCCGGCGCCTCAGCGCTGGCCCGGGATCGCGACGGCGCGCTCCAGGTAGGTCGCCGCGGTGACCACCACGAGATTGATGATCACGTAGAGCAGGGTCGCGGCCGTGAACGCCTCGAACACCTGGAACGAGAATTCCTGCATCGAACGGGCCCGGGCGGTCAGCTCGAGGAGGCCGATGGTGAGGGCCACGGACGTGTTCTTGAGATTGTTGAGGAATTCCGAGGTCATCGGCGGCAGGATGATCCGGTAGGCGTTCGGCAGCAGCACGTACCGGTAGGTCTGGTAGACCGTGAAGCCCATCGCGGTGCCGGCCATGCCCTGGCCGCGCGGGAGCGACTGGATGCCGGCGCGGACCTGCTCGGCCACCCGCGAGGCGGTGAAGAAGCCCAGGCACACCACCGCGGTGTAGAACGGCGCGTCGGGCAGTTGCTTGATCGCGTCGCCCACCTGCGTCGGCACCACCTCGGGCAGCACGAAGTACCACAGGAACATCTGCACCAGCAGCGGCACGTTGCGGAACAGCTCGACATAGGCAGTGCCGATGGCGTTGGCGGTCTTCGACGGCAGGGTCCGCAGCACCCCGATCAGGGAGCCGAGGAAGAACGCGATGAGCCACGAGCACAGGGCGGTAGCGATCGTCCACATGAGCCCGGAGAGCAGCATGTCGAGATAGGTGCCGTTGCCCTCGGGCGAGGCGTCGAAGAAGATTCGCCAGTTCCAGTTGTAGTTCATCGCGCTGCTTCTGAGATGAAACGTGTGAGTCCGGTGTTTCCCAATCTCACCCTCATCCTGAGGTGCTGCGCAGCAGCCCCGAAGGAGGGCTCCAGATGCCAGCGCGATCCCTGGAGGGCTCCTTCGAGGCCTCCGCTGCGCTTCGGCACCTCAGGATGAGGGTGAGGATGGAATTGCCGTCTGCTTCGGCCCTGTCGTGACGCATCGCGGGCGAACCCGCGATGCGTCATCGTTGACTGAACGATCTCAGTAGGCCGCCGGATCGGGGCTCGCGATCGGCGTCGTGAACTGCTTCTGCATCTCCGCGCTCATCGGCAGGTTGAGGTTGATGTTGCGCGGCGGGATCGGCTTGGTGAACCACTTGTCGTAGAGGGCCTTGCCCTCGGGGCTCGTGTAGAGCTTGGCGGTGGCCTCGTCGGCGACCTTCTTGAACGGCGCGTCGTCCTTGCGCACCATGATCCCGTAGGGCTCGGGCTTCGACAGCGCCTCGGTGGAGATCTCGAAGGCCGACGGATCCTTCGCGGAGGCCGCCAGCGAGGCGAGCAGCACGTCGTCCATCACGAAGGCCACGGCGCGGCCGGTCTCGACCATCAGGAACGCCTCGGCATGGTCTTTGGCCGGCAGGATCGTGAGGCCGAGCTTGCGCTCGGTGTTGGCCTCGTTGATCTGCTTGATGTTCGTGGTGCCCGAGGTCGACACGACGGTCTTGCCCTTCAGGTCCTCGATCGTGTGCAGGTTGGCCGACTTCTTCGAGACATAGCGGGTCGCGGTGAGGAAGTGCGAGTTGGTGAAGTTCACCTGCTTCTCGCGCTCGGCGTTGTTCGTGGTCGAGCCGCATTCGAGGTCGATCGTGCCGTTCGCCATCAGCGGGATGCGGGTGGCGGAGGTGACCGGGTTGAGCTTCACCTCAAGGTTCGGCAGGCCGAGATTGGCCTTCACGGCGTCGGCGATCTTGAAGCAGATGTCGAGGGCGTAGCCGACCGGCTTCTGGTCGCCGCCGAGATAGGAGAACGGCACGGAGGCGTCGCGGTAGCCGATGACGATGGCTCCGCTATCCTTCACCTTCTTGAGGGTACCGGTCAGGTCCTCGGCCCGGAGACTGAGGGGGGCCAGGGCGAGGCTCAGGCCGAGCGCCGCGGCAAGGCCGCGGCGAGCGATATCAGACTGCATCGGTACGGAACTCCTGGATCAGGCCGAACGGGATCGGCTGGCGGCTTGGCGCTCGGGCCCGCCCGCTCGGGCGACGCCTTTGCAATGATGGTGCCGGGAGGCTGGCCGCGGCGCCACACGGGACCGTGGCAGACGACGTAAGAACGACCGTCGCCGGTGCGCGAGCATCCGCAGTCGCGTGTCCCGCCGCCGTCATCCGGTCCCCTCCGGCTCGTCGAGGCACCCTGCTCGTCCGCGCCGCCGGCATCATGCACAATTCTTGGGCGTACGCACGGGGTGGCGCACGCGGAACAGCGATTAAGGCTGACGAATCCACCGCGCCGAACACACAGACGCCGCCCCGCATAGTCATGCGGGGCGGCGCCGGCTCGGAGTGCGGTCGGAACGACTTGGTCAGTTCACTTTGGTCAGTTCGTTGCCGGTGTAGTCGATCTTGCCGTCGGCGCCCTTCTTCCACTCGTACAGGACATAGTCCGGCCGGGTGATGTCGCCCTTCTTGTCATAGGCGATCGGGCCGACCACCGTGTCGACCGCCTTGCCCTGGTGCAGCCACTCGGCGAGCTTCTTGCCGTCGCTGGAGCCGGTCTCGGCCATCGCCTTGGCCAGCACCTGCACGGCCGCGTAGGAGTAGAGCGTGTAGCCCTCGGGATCGATGTTCTTGGCCTTGAACGCAGCGAGCGCCGCCTTGGCGTTCGGGTTCTTGCGGGCGTCCGGCGGGAAGGTGGTCAGGGTGCCCTCGGCGGCCGGACCGGCGATCGCCACCAGCTCGCGGTCGACCATGCCGTCGCCGCCCATCAACGGGGCCTTGAGGCCCTGGTCGCGCATCTGGCGCAGGATCAGCCCGGCCTCGGTGTAGTAGCCACCGAAATAAACGATGTCGACGTTGGCTGATTTCAGCTTGGAGACCAGCGCCGAATAGTCCTTCTCACCCGGGTTGATGCCCTCGAACATCACCGGCTTCACGCCCTTGGCCTTGAGCACCATCAGGGTCTCGTCGGCCAGACCCTTGCCGTAGGGGGTCTTGTCGTGGACGAAGGCGATCTTCTTGTCCTTGTAGTTCGCGACGAGGTACGTGCCCGCCACGGCACCCTGCTGGTCGTCCCGGCCGCAGGTGCGGAACGTGTTCCACATCCCGCGCTCGGTGAACTTCACGTTGGTGGAGGCCGGGGTGACCTGGATGATGCCGGCGTCGAGATAGACGTCGGAGGCCGGGATCGACACGCCCGAGTTATAGTCGCCGACCACCACCTTCACGCCGTCGCTGGCGAACTTGTTGGCGACCGAGACGCCCTGCTTCGGGTCGGAGGCGTCGTGGCCGACCGTGACCGTCAGGGTCGTGCCCTTGAGGGTGCCGGCCTTGTTGAGGTCCTCGACGGCCTGGCTGGCGCCGTTCTTGATCTGCGCGCCGATGGCGGCGCTGTTGCCGGTGATCGGCGCGGCGATGCCGAGCTTGACCTCAGCGGCGAAGGCTCCCGTCTCTCCGGCCGCAGCGATCAGCGTGCCGAGGGCGAGCCCGGCCAACAGAATCGATCTCATCGCGAACATCCCCTTCGATCGTTAGTCCGCCCCGGTGGATCCGGCCGAACTCACCCGACCTCACCGGAGACGGGCGCCCGCTCGCGCCACGTCAGGGGGGAGGTCTTCTCGTAGAGCCAGCGGTACTGGCTCGTCATCTGGCGCGTGCGCGTGACCCGAAAGCCGACCGTGCCGATGATCATGACCACGATCGCGTCGATCGCATAGTAGTGCAGCGAGACCAGCGTCCCGGAAAACAACGCGAAATGGATGAAGCGCACGGAAGCGGCCACGAGGAGCAGCGCGGCCGCGCATTGCCAGAACGGCCGCCAGCCCCGGGCGACCGCGCGGGCGGCCATCCAGCCGGCCCAGCCACCCATCACCACGGTGACGAGCAGGAACAGCCAGGCCGATTCCTCCTCGTACAGGATCCCCTGCAGCATGCTCATGCGCCGACCGGGCCGGTATGGCCCCCCTCCAGATAGGCGGCCTTGACGTTCGGATCGTCGAGCAGCGCCCGCCCGGTGCCGCTCATCGTGACCCGGCCGTTCACCAGCACGTAGCCGCGATGGGCGAGTTTCAGGGCGTGGTAGGCGTTCTGCTCGACCAGGAAGATCGTCATGCCGTCCGTGCGATTCAGCTCCTTGATCGCGTCGAAGATGCCCTTCACCACCAACGGCGCCAGGCCGAGCGACGGCTCGTCCAGCAGCAGCAGGCGCGGGCGGCTCATCAGCGCGCGGGCGATGGCGAGCATCTGCTGCTCGCCCCCCGACATCGTGCCGGCGCGCTGGTGCAGGCGCTCCTTCACCCGCGGGAACAGGGTGCAGACCTTCTCCAGATCCTCCTGGAAGTAGCGCTCGCCGTGGAGCGAGGCGCCCATCTGGAGGTTCTCGAACACGCTCATGCGCGGGAAGACCCGGCGGCCCTCCGGCGACTGGGCGACGCCCAGCCGGGCGATGGCGTGGGTCGGCAGCCGGGTGATGTCGCGCCCGTCATAGGTGATCGTCCCCGTGCGCGCCTGGGGGCTGCCGAAGATCGTCATCATCAGGGTCGACTTGCCGGCGCCGTTGGCGCCGATCAGGGTGACGATCTCACCGTCGGCGACATCGATGTCGACGCCCCGGAGAGCGGCGACGCTGCCGTAATAGGTGGAGACGTCGCGCACCGCGAGGAGCGGGGGCCTGCCCCCCGCCTGGATCGCCCGGGTCTCCTCGACCAGGACGTTGATGCCGGCCACGCTCATACCGAAGCCTCCGAGCGGTTCACGTCCGGAAGAGTCGGGTCCCCGTGCGGCACGGTGATGCCGACCTCGGCCTCCACGGCTTCGACCTCATCGTCCTCGACGCCCAGATAGGCGGCGATCACCTTCGGATCCGCCCGCACCTCGGCCGGGGAGCCGTCGGCGATTTTTTGGCCGTAATCCAGCACGACCACATGGTCGGAGATTTCCATCACCACCGACATGTCGTGCTCGATCAGGAGCACCGACGTGTCGTGCGCGTCGCGGATATGGCGCAGGAGCGCGTTGAGCTCGGCGGATTCGCGCGGGTTGAGGCCCGCCGCCGGCTCGTCGAGGCAGAGCAGCACCGGGTCGGTGCACATCGCCCGGGCGATCTCCAGCCGGCGCTGGGCGCCGTAGGGCAGGGCGCCCGCCGGGTCGTCGGCCCGCGCCATCAGGTCGATCCGGTCGAGCCAGGCCTTGGCCCGCTCGATCGCCTCGGCCTGCGCGTCCCGGTAGCCCTTGAGGCCCAGGAGCCCGAACAGGGTGTAGCCCGAGGCGCGCATCAGCGGCTTGTGCTGGGCGACCAGCAGGTTCTCCAGCACCGTCATGCCCTGGAACAGGCGGATGTTCTGGAAGGTCCGGGCCACCCGGGCGGTGCGGTTGACCGCGTGGTTCGGCAGCCGCTCCAGCAGGTGCGTGGTGCCATCGTCATGGCTAAGCCGCAGCATGCCCTCGGTCGGCTTGTAGAAGCCGGTGATGCAGTTGAACACCGTGGTCTTCCCGGCCCCGTTCGGGCCGATCAGGGCGGTGATGTCGCCGCGCCGGGCCTCGAAGGACAGGTCGGAGACGGCGGTCAGGCCGCCGAACCGCATGGTCAGATGCTCGACGGCGAGCACCGACGGGGCGGGGGCCTGCGCCGCCGCCCGGGGATCCGGATGAAGCGCCATCAGCCGTGCCCCTCGCTCACATGCGCGCCCGAGACGGCGCGGCGCTCGCCCAGCGACACCGAGGGCAGGCGCACCGAGATCAGGCCGCGGGGCCGCCAGACCATCATCGCCACCATGGCGAGGCCGAACAGCAGCAGGCGGTACTCGTTGGGGTCGAAACCCTCGCCGAACACGGCTTTCAGGAAGCCGAGATTGCGCAGCATCTCCGGGCCGCCGACCATGGCCACCGCCGCGATGGCGACGCCGACCTGGCTGCCCATGCCGCCCAGCACCACGATCGCCAGGATGATCGCGCTCTCCAGGAAGTTGAAGCTCTCCGGGCTGATGAAGCCCTGGCGCACCGCGAAGAACGAGCCGGCGATGCCGCCGAACGCCGCTCCGAGCGCGAAGGCCGTGAGCTTGGTGGCGGTCGTGTCGATGCCGAGCGACCGGCACGCGATCTCGTCCTCGCGGAGCGCCTCCCAGGCCCGCCCGATCGGCAGGCGGCGCAGGCGCAGGGTCACGAAGTTGGTGAACAGGGCCAGCGCCAGAATAAGGTAGTAGAGGAACACCAGCCGGTGCATCGAATCGTAGGGGATGCCGAACCGGGCGGCGAAGCCGTCCTCGCCGGCGCTGAACGGGATGCCGAAGAAGGTCGCCCGCGGGATCGACGAGATCCCGGCCCCGCCCCCGGTCACGTCGGTCCAGTTGATCAGCACCAGGCGGATGATCTCGCCGAAGGCCAGCGTCACGATGGCGAGGTAGTCGCCCCGCAGGCGCAGGACGGGGAAGCCGAGCAGCATCCCCCACAGGCCGGCGAAGACGCCCGCCAGCGGCAGGCAGATCCAGAACGACAGGCCGAAGGTGGTCGACAGGAGCGCGTAGGAATAGGCCCCGACCGCGTAGAAGGCGACGTAGCCGAGGTCGAGCAGGCCGGCGAGGCCGACCACGATGTTCAGGCCCCAGCCGAGCATCACGTAGGTCAGGATCAGGATGCCGAGATCGATCCAGTAGCGGGCCGAGGACAGGCCGCCGGTGGCCGCCGCCGCGAGCGCCGGCAGGGTCAGGGCGATGCCGACGAACAGCCAGAGGCCGAGCTTGGAGGTCTTCTGGCCGGCATCGGGCTCGCCGTGGACCGCCTCCGTGGCCTGGGCCGGGGAGGGGGTCAGGGCGCGGCGGGCGTCCCGGCGCAGGAGAATCAGGCGCTGGAGGAGGCGGACGACGAAGACCGCCGCGCACAGGCACGCCACGAGGCCCCAGCGCGGGGTGAGCAGGAGGTCGCTGCCCGGGCCGGGATCGGTCCGGTACGCGATGATCGGCACGCAGAGGCCGAAGGCGACGAGCGCGTAGAGCGCGGCGTCGCGCAGGATGCCGGCCATCGCGGATCCGGGGATGGCGGCTTGGGTCGCAGGCTTGGAGTGCGCCATCAGACCTTCTCGACCTCCGGCCGACCCAGGATACCGGACGGCATGAAGATCAGCACGATGGCCAGGATCGAGAACGCGGCGACATCCTTGTACTCGATGGAGAAGTAGGCCGACCAGAACGTCTCGATCAGCCCGATGATCAGGCCGCCGAGCACGGCGCCGGGGAGGGAGCCGATGCCGCCGAGCACCGCCGCGGTGAAGGCCTTCACGCCGGGCACGAACCCGTCCGAGAAGGACACGACGCCGTAATACATCAGGTAGAGGACGCCCGCGACGGCCGCGAGCGCGGCGCCGAGCACGAAGGTCAGCGAGATCGTCCGGTCGACGTCGATGCCCAGCAGCGCCGCCATCTTGCGGTCCTGCTCGCAGGCGCGCTGCGCCCGGCCGAACGGGGTCCGCTGCACGAGATACCAGAAGCCGGTGAGCAGCACCGCCGTGACCGCCATGATCAGGCACTGCTTGTAGGACAGGAACACCGCGTAGCCGTCACGCTCGAACAGCGTGATTCCCCCCGACAGCATCGGCGGGGTCGGCTTGTTGCGCGCGCCCTGCACCACCTGGACGAAGTTCGACAGGAAGATCGAGACGCCGATCGCGGAGATCAGCGGCGCCAGCCGGAACGAGCCGCGCAGGGGCCGGTAGGCGATGCGCTCGATCGCCCAGCCCCACAGGGCGGTCAGCACCATGGCGACCACGAGGACGACCAGGAACGCCAGGGCGATCGAACTGATCCCCAGCCACGTCGTTAGAAGAAGGAAGGTGATCAGCGCGATGAAGCAGGACACCATGAACACATCGCCGTGGGCGAAGTTCACCATGCCAATAATGCCGAACACCATCGTGTAACCGATCGCGATCAGACCGTATATCGAGCCGAGCGTAAGCCCGTTGATCAGCTGCTGTACGAAAACGTCCATGTACTCTCGCGGGCGTAGGTTTTTCGTCCAGCCTGCACAAACGGCAGGCGAGCCGGGAGAGCAAGTCCCGTACCGCAGCTGCGGCGCTCCGGCCACAGGTTTCAACCCCGCACGAACGTCCCGCAAAAACAGTTAGGCGGGTCAGTAACAACCTGCGAATGGGCTTGCATCTGGCGTAGTTCCTGCTTCACGTTAACGAAAATCAGTGCTTGTCCATCCCGGGCGGCGACGAGGAGCAGTACCGATGTCGGGTTCACGGCTCACGACGTTGATTTTCATCGGCATGCTGCTCGGCATCGCGGTGGGCTACGCCTGCAGCATCACCTGGCCGGATCCCCAGACGGCCAAGGAGATCGCCGGCTACATCGCGCTGGTCTCGGACATCTTCCTGCGGCTGATCAAGATGATCATCGCGCCGCTGGTGTTCTCGACCCTGGTGGTCGGCATCGCGCATCTCGGCGACACCGCCGCGGTCGGCCGGGTCGGCGGCAAGGCGCTGCTGTGGTTCGTAGGCGCCTCGTTCTGCTCGCTGATGCTGGGCCTGGTCCTGGTCAACCTGATGCAGCCGGGCCACAACCTGAACCTGCCGCTGCCCGATGTCGGGGCCGGCACCGGCCTCAAGGCGGCCTCGCTGTCGCTGAAGGAATTCGTCACCCACCTGGTGCCCAAGAGCGCCGTGGAGGCGATGGCCAACAACGAGATCCTGCAGATCGTGGTGTTCTCGATCTTCTTCGGCGTCGCCCTGGCGGCGCTCGGCGAGAAGGGGCACTTCCTCGCCCAGGGCATCGAGGGCCTGGCCGACGTCATGCTCAAGGTGACCGGCTACGTGATGCTGTTCGCGCCCGTAGCGGTGTTCGCGGCGATCGCCGCGACGATCACCACGCAGGGGATCGGCGTTCTCATCACCTACGGCAAGTTCCTGGTCGAGTTCTACACCGGGCTCGCGGTGCTCTGGGCGCTCCTGATGGGCGTCGGCTTCCTGATGCTCGGGGGCAGCGGCATCATGCGGCTGTTCAACCTGATCAAGGAGCCGTTCGTCCTCGCCTTCTCGACCGCGTCGAGCGAGGCGGCCTACCCGAAGATGCTGACCAACCTCGAGCAGTTCGGCGTGCCCAACCGGATCACCTCGTTCGTGCTGCCGATGGGCTACTCGTTCAACCTCGACGGCTCGATGATGTACTGCACCTTCGCGGTGATGTTCATCGCCCAGGCCTACAACATCCCGCTCACCTGGGGTCAGCAGCTGACGATGCTGTTCCTGCTGATGGTCACCTCGAAGGGCATGGCCGGCGTGCCGCGCGCCTCGCTGGTGGTGATCTCGGCGACGCTGACGCAGTTCAACATCCCCGAAGCCGGCCTGCTGCTGATCATCGGCATCGACCAGTTCCTGGATATGGGCCGCTCGGCGACCAACGTGCTCGGCAACAGCATCGCCACCGTGGCGGTCGCCAAGTGGGAGGGCCAGCTGACCGCGACGGACCAGCGCCTCGACCATGTCGGCACGGTCCCCTCGCCCGCCGAGTAGGGGAGGGCCGTCCAAAGCAGTCCCCTCATCCTGAGGTGACCGCGAAGCGGGCCTCGAAGGAGGCCTCCAGAGATCGCGTGGCCGGCTGGAGCCCTCCTTCGAGGCCTCCGCTACGCTGCGGCACCTCAGGATGAGGTGGATGGGTGAGATGGCCCGGGCGCTCGGCGCCTTCGGATATGATGGTGCGGCACGGGGTGCGGGTTATGGCGATGCGGCTCGTCGCGTTTCTGGTCCTGACATTGGCGGCGTCCCCGGCTTCCGCCATCGAGGTGCTCACCGGTACCCTGAAGCGCGTGGCCGAGCGTGGCGAGATCGTGCTCGGCTACCGGGAGAGTTCGGTGCCGTTCTCGTTCGTGGAGGGCAAGCACCGGGACGGCAGCCCCCGGGCGATCGGATACGCGATCGACCTGTGCAGCGAGATCGCCGATGACATCCAGGCGGCGATCGGCCGTAAGGTGAAGGTCCGATACGAGCCGGTCACCGCCGAGACCCGGATCCCGGCCCTCACGTCGGGCCAGATCGACCTCGAATGCGGCTCGACCACCGCCAATGCCGAGCGGCGCCGGAGCGTCGCGTTCTCGCCGGTCGATTACATCAGCGCGACGCAGCTGCTGGTGAAGAAGGAGTCCGGCCTCGCCTCCTACCGGGACCTCGCCGGCAAGACTGTCGTGGTCACCGCCGGCACCACCAACGAGAAGGCGGTGCGCGACCTCCTGGCCAAGCTCAAGATCCAGGCGCAAGTGGTCACGGCCCCCGACCATGCGGCGTCCTACGCCCTGGTGAAGGCCGGCCGGGCGGACGCCTTCGCCACCGACGACGTGCTGCTCTACGGCCTGATCGCCACCGACAGCCAGGACGGGGCCAACTACACGGTGCTGCCCGACAAGCTCTCCTACGAGCCCTACGGCATCATGTTCCGCAAGGACGACCCGGAACTCGCCGGGATCGTCGCCCAGACCTTCACCCGGCTCGCCGAATCGCGCGAATTGCGCTGGACCTACGAGCGCTGGTTCGTGAAGCGCCTGCCCAACGGCGAACGCCTCGACATCCCGATGTCGAACGACCTGCGGACGAGTTTTCAGCTGATGGGCCTCGACGCGCAGGAGTGATTTTTCGGGAGGATCGGCGCGCCGCGGCGCCTCGCTTTCGCCCAACCAGGGGATGAGGAAGGGATCCCGTTTCCCTCCGTCCGCCTCTGCCGCGAGCGTGCCCCCGCCCCATGCCGATCGCCGCGCCTTTCCTCAGAGCTTACGCACTCCTTCTGGCCGCCGGCCTCGCCTGTGCCGCCACGGCCGCGTCCGCCCATCCGCACGTCTGGGTCACCGCGAAGGCTGAGCTCATCTACGAAAACGGCAAGCTCGTCAGCGTGCGGGACACCTGGAGCTTCGACCCCGAATACACGGCTTTCCTCGTGCAAGGGCTCGACGCCGATAAGGACGGCAAGCTGTCGCCCGACGAACTGGCCGGACTCGCGGCCACGAACACGGAAGGGCTTTCTCCGTACGGCTACTTCACCAAGCTGAAGGTCGGCGGAAAGGAGCAGGCCTTCGCCGACCCGAAGGAGCCGGCGATGCGCCTGGAGGGCAAGGCCCTGGTGCTGAGCTTCCTGCTGCCGCTTAAGGCGCCGATCCAGCAGGGCCGGGGCGTCGCCGCCCTGGAAGTCTACGACCCGACCTATGTTGTCGCCTTCTCCTTCGCGGAGGGCGCGGATGCGGCCACCCTCGCGGGCGCCCCGCAGGGTTGCGCCGCCACCGTCACCCGGCCGAAGACCGAGCAGCCCAAGACCGCCGAGGCCGGCTCGCCCGGCATGACCGAAGCGTTCTTCGAGGCGCTCACGGCCGCCTCGTCCTACGGGGTCCAGTTCGCCAGCCGGGTCCTGGTCGCGTGTCCGTAGGGATCGGCATCGACGCGCCGCCCCGGGTCGGGCGGCTCGGGCTGCGGCTGGGGCTCATGGCCGGCGCCATCGTGCTGGCCGCCCTCGTAGCTGCTGGGCTAGCTTGGCTGATCGCCCCCGGGATCGCCGCGCCTCCAGCGCGCTCGCCCTTCGGCATCGGTTTTCGCGAAGCGACCCCGGCTGCCACCGGCCTCGGCGGCGTGATCCTGGCCCTGCAGGCGAGCTTTTCCCGCAGCCTCAACGCCGCCGTGGCGGCCCTGAAGGGCGGCGGCGACTGGGAGCCGCTGATCGGGCTCGCCTTCGCGTATGGCGTGTTCCACGCGGCCGGCCCCGGCCACGGCAAGGCGGTGATCGCCGGCTACATTCTGGCCGGGGAGCGGGCCCTGCGCCGGGGCTGCACCTTGAGCGTCTGCGCGGCCCTGCTCCAGGCGCTGGTCGCCGGGGCGATCGTCGGGATCGGCACCGTCGTGCTGAACGCCACCGCGGCGGGCGTGACCCGGGCCGGAACCCTGATCGAGACCGTGAGCTTCACCCTCGTCGCCCTCGTCGGGCTGGCGCTGACCTGGCGCAAGGCCGGCCAGCTCGTCCAGCTCGGGACGCCCTGCGGCCCCGGCTGCACCCACCTGCCTGATGCCAGGACGCTCGACGCCCTCGACGGCTGGCGCGCGCGCGCCGGCGTGGTCCTGGCCGCCGGATCGCGGCCCTGCGCCGGGGCCGTGCTCGTTTTGGTGTTTGCGGTGTCGCAGAATGTGCCGGGGGCTGGGATCCTGGCAGTGCTAGCCATGGCGCTGGGGACGGCGCTGACCACCACGGCCCTGGCTTGCCTCGCGGTCTTCGCCAAGCGCGCGGCCCTGCGCCTCGCCGGCGGCCGCGGCCAAGCGGGTCTGCTGGCGATCGGCGGCCTGGAACTCGTGGCCGCCGCCTTCGTGCTGGTGCTGGGCGCGGCGATGCTGTCCGGCCTCGCCCTGAACCTCGGCGGCTGAACCTCGGATTCAAAAGGTCTTCGACCGTTTGCCGGTCCAGGGCGGAGCCCTGGCATCTCGGGGCCCCGGCCGCGAAATCGCGTCTCGCCAACGGGACTTAAGCGTGTCACGCTGCCGTCTCGAGGCGGAGGAGCGCGGATGCACGCCGACTTCCACACGATCCTGAACTGGCGCCTGCTGGCCGGATCGCATCCCTTCCCGGGTCCCGATCTGGACCTGCATCAACGAGGCGGCGATCGTGGCCGCGGGGCTGCCTTACAAGGCGATCCGCTCCAGTGCCGATTGCCCGCCCTGCTTCTCCCGGCCGATCGCGGCCTACGCGCTGGGCCTCAACGACGCGATGCCGGACGAGGCCCGGCCGCAATTGATCGCCTTCGTGCTGCGTCTGTCGGGCAGCGCCGACCGGCCGGAGGTCGAGGCCGCCCGCACTCGGCGCCTCGCCCTGGACAGCATCCGGCAGATCCTGGCGCCGCTCTGCGCTCGGGCTAGCATGGCTGAGCATGCCGAGGCCTGCGCGGGCGCGCCGGACCTGGCCCTGGCGCTGGCCGCCGCGCGCTCGGCCGAATGGCAGGGCGGCGCGCTCGCGCAGGAGGCGGCCCGGGCGCGGCGCTGGCGCGATGGGGCGCTGCAATCCGCGGTCGCCCGGACCGCGACGGCGGCCCAGCGCGCCGCCGAGGATGCCCGCTGTGCCGCCGAGGTCGCCGAGGGCGCGGCCCCGTTCGTGCCGGACACCTGGGTGCGGGCCTGCGCCATCCTCGACGCCGCGCTCAGCATCGGCCGGCAGGCGCCGGAGATCGACCTGCCCGGCGCCCGCGCGCGCCTCGATGCGGCCCGGGGCAGGGTGCCGGCCTGATCAGGCCAGCGCAGGCTCGGCGGCGAGGTCCAATTCGATGGAGGCGCAATTCTCCAGGAACGTGCCGGTGAGGTGATAGAAGAACGTCCCATGGCCGACCACCGCGATGGTCGTCTCGGGACGCGCCCGCAGCCACTCCCGGAACCCGGCGACGCGGGCATCGAACAGGTGGCGCGGCTCAACCGGGTAGCCGCCGACCTCGCAACCGGGCTCGGCATGCCACCAGATCTCGGGCAGGTGCCCGACATCGAGATGCGGAAATTCGGCGGCGATCTCGGAGGCCGCCCGGCCGACGTCGCAGCTGCTCTCCTGGCATTCCCGGTGCAGCACCTCGACCAGCACCCGCGGCCGGCTCGGGTGGTCGCCGAACACGATCGCAGCGGTCTCGATCGCCCGGGTCAGGGGCGAGACCACCACCAGCTCGAACGGGATGTCCGTCAGGCGCTCCCGCGCCTCCCGGGCCTGGGCCTGGCCCCGCGGGGTCAGCCGGGCATCGAGGAGGCCGGGATCGCCGCCCCCGTGCCGGTGGGCGGCGTTGAAGGTCGATTCGCCGTGGCGGATGCAGATGATGCGGGTGGTCTCGGACATGAGGCTCGGCTGTGTCGCGTGTCGGGAAGGCGGAACGCTCAGGCGAAGCGGCCGCCGCGCTGGATGACCTCGATCTTGTAGCCGTCCGGGTCGGTGGCGAAGAAGAACCGCGCCAGCACGGTCTCGCCGTGCTTGAGGGTCTTCACGTCGGTGGCCGAAAAACCTTCGCGGAGGTGGCGGGCGTGCTCGGCCTCCACGTCATCGACGACGACGGCGATGTGGCCGTAGCCGTCGCCGAGATCGTAGGGCTTGTCGCGGTTCTTGTTCACCGTGAGCTCCAGTTCGAACGGCGAGGCCGGGTCGCGCAGGTAGACCAGGGTGAAATCGTCGAACTCGTAGCGGTCCGCAGCCTCGAAGCCGAAGGCACGCGCGTAGTAATCCCGCGCACGCTCTTCGTCGCGGACGCGGATCATGGCATGGACAGGCTTGGACATTCCGGTTCCTGCGAAGAATTCGGGACGCGGCCTATGTGGCGCCATGACGGCCCGGCGGAAAGGGCGGACATCCCGTCGCGGCGCTCAACCACCGTGGCACGGCCACCGAACCTCCCTGACAAGTTGATGCTTGACGGTCGGGCACAAATTATAGACATCGTTCGACATGACCCGATACGCGGCCGCAACCGTTCATGTTTTTGGATCGTTTTTCCTGCTCAATTTGGCTCTATTGACCTCGATTTTTTAGATCAATTACCCGAAGTATTACTTTGAAATCGAAAAACTTCTTCGTCGCGCGCCAAATTTTCGGATTTTAGGGCAGAATTAACCGGCCCGTGGCATCATGGATCCTGATCAGGTCCGCGATTCGGGACCGACCTGGCCTGCTGGAACCGAACAGACATGCTGCGCCTGTCGAACCTCAAGATCATCACCAAGCTGGTGACGATCGTCTCCCTGATCGGCGTGATGGTCGGCGCCGGCGTCTGGTACGCCCAGTCGCGGATGAGCCAGATCGACGATGCCTACAGCGCGTTCATCAGCAACGAAGCCGTCGCCGTCGCCCAAGGCCGCCGCCTCAACCGCTTCGTCTTCGAACTCAACTATTACGTCTATCGGATCATCGCGGAGACCGACGCGTCCCAGATCCAGGCCGCCAATGCCGGCTTCGAGGCCGCCGTACCGAACCTGAAGGCGACGCTCACGTCGCTGCGCGAGCGCGCACCCAAATTCGCCAGCCGGATCGACGAGTTGGGGGGGCGCGTCGACCGGTTCCTGAAGGACGTGACCGAGGTGCGCCGGCTCGGCAGCAGCAACCATAACGACCAGGCGATCGCGCTGGTCCATTCGGCGATCGACCCGACCTTCTCCAGCCTGGCGGTGGACGGCAACGCGATCGCCACCGACATCAACGCCTACATGCAGAAGGGCTCCGACGACCTGACGGCCCAGACCAACGACACCCGCCTCACCCTGATGATCTTCAGCGGTATCGGGATGCTCGCGGGCCTGATCGCGGCGGCGTTCATCGGGATGGTCGGCATCACCCGCCCGCTCGACCGCCTGGTCGCCGTCCTGCAGCGGATGGCGCGGGGCGAGATCGATGCCGAGATCGCGGAGGCCGCCCGCAAGGACGAGATCGGCGCCGTCGGCAAGGCCGTGGAGGGCATCAAGGCGATGGTCGCCCGGAAGGCCGCCGAGGAGGCCGAGGTCCGGCGCGTCGCCGAGGAAGCCGCCGCGGCCGCGCGCAAGCGGACCATGCTGGAGCTGGCCGACGGGTTCGAGCGCGCCGTGGGCGGCATCGTCGGCCTGGTCTCGTCCTCGGCGACGGAGTTGCAGGCGACCGCCCAGACCATGACGGCGAGCGCCACCGAGACCGCCAGCCAATCCACCACGGTGGCGGCCGCCGCCGAGGAGGCCGCCGCCAATGTCGAGACCGTGGCGGCCGCCGCCGAGGAGCTGGGCTCCTCCGTGCAGGAGATCGGCCGGCAGGTCCTCGGCTCGGCCAGCCTCGCCCAGACGGCGGTCGGCGAGGCGGACCAGACCCATCATCTCGTGCAGGCGCTGAGCCAGGCGGCCACCCGCATCGGCGACATGGTCGGGCTGATCTCGACCATCGCCGGCCAGACCAACCTGCTGGCGCTCAACGCCACGATCGAGGCAGCCCGGGCCGGGGAGGCCGGCCGGGGCTTTGCCGTGGTCGCGTCCGAGGTGAAGGAGCTGGCCGCGCAGACCGCCAAGGCGACGGAGGAAATCGGCCAGCAGATCGGCCAAATCCAGGGCGTGACCGGCCAGGCCGTCACGGCGATCGGGGCGATCACGACGCGGATCCGGGAGATCGACTCGGTGGCGACCTCGATCG
>NZ_JAKSYO010000141.1 GCF_022829635.1 Methylobacterium sp. E-066 | reverse complement strand
CCCTCCCCCGCAGAGGCTAGCGGATTCACACATCGGGATTGTTCTGCGGCAAGCCTCTGAAACACCACGCGTTTCCCCTCCCCCTTGCGGGGTGGGGCCAGGGGTGGGGGTGGTGCAGGATCAAGCGTCCCGGTGCCTTCTGAGCCACCCCCACCTCCAACTCCTCCCCGCAAGGGGGAGGAGCGCGCGTCGCGCCTTCCGCCAGCCGATGTGTGAACATCGTAGCCCGCAGAGGGGGGAGGGAGAGGCGCGTATCCCGCTTGGGCGAGGGACCCCGTACTTCGTCCGAAGATATGTGAATCCGGTAGGCCTCGCCGGAGGAGGGCGGCCCCGGCGGGGCGCAGTCAGGCCGCCAGCTTCAGCAGCCACGCGTCATGCGCTGTCAGGAAGCCCTTGAGCCGGTCGCCGTAATCCTTAGTGACGGCGCTTCGGACGCTGTCCCGGGTCCGGAGGGCCGCCCGCCAGGCCGTGATCTTCGGGCAGGCCTCGAAGACGTTGGTCGGCGCCACCGTGTCGAACACGTCGAAATACCGGAAGACCGGCGCGAACGCCGCATCGACCAGGCTGAACGCCGGGCCCGCGAAGAACGGACCGTCGCCGAGCGCCGCCTCGACCCGCGCGAACTTGGCCACGAGCGCCGCGCGCTTCGACGCGAAGGTCGCCGCGTCCGTGGCCGTCTCGAAACCCCAGAGATCGGACAGGATCGCCGATCCGAGCTCGATCCAGCCGCGATGGCGCGCCCGGTCGAGCGCGTCGCGTGGATGCAGCGACGGGCCGGCTTGCGTCTCCTCCAGGTATTCGCAGATGACGGCGCTCTCGAACAGCACGGCCTCGCTGCCGTCCGCCCGGCCGACGATCAGCAGCGGAACCTTGCCCAGCGGCGAGATCGCCTGGAACCACGCGGGCTTGGCGGCGAGATCCACGGACCGCCTTTCGAACGAAACCCCCTTTTCCGCCAAGGCGATGGCGGCGCGCTGGACGTAGGGACAGAGCGGGTGACTGACCAGCGTGAGGGCCGGCGCCCCACGTCTCGCGGTCGTCATGCTGCCGTCTCCTCCAGCCCCTCGGCCAGCCGCGCCGCGCGGACCGCAGGGCGGGCGCCGACGCGGTCGAGGAAGGCGCGCACCTGCTGGAATCCGGACAGATCGATCTTCGTGTAGGCGGACCAGCCGACGATCGTGAACAGGTAGGCATCGGCCGCCGTGAAGCCTTCGCCGAGCAGGAACGGACCGCCGCCCGCCAGATGACGCTCCACGAAGGCCAGCCTTTCGCCGATCTTCCGGCGGGCCACGTCCTGGGCCTGTGCCCCGTAATCCGGGTGAAACAGCCAGGGGCTGTACAGCTTGTGCAACTCCGTGGCGACGAAGGTGAGCCAGGATTGCAGCGCGGCCCGCTCGCGCGTTCCGGGGGGCGGCGCCAGGCCGCGTTCGAGCTTCAGCTCCGCGAGATACAGGGCGATGGCGATGCCTTCCGTGAGGATCGCACCGTCATCGAGCCTGAGCGCCGGGACATAGCCCTTCGGATTGACGGCGCCGTAATCGCTCCCGTCCTCGGTGACGTGCGGCGTCCGGGCGATGTCGACCCGTTCGAGGTCGAGGGAAAGGCCCACCTCGTTGGCGACGATGTGCGGGAAGAGCGAGCAGGTTCCGGTCGCGTAATAGAGCTTCATGGCGTGATCTTTCGGCAAGTACCCCGAGGCAAGCGCCCGACGTTGCGTGGGCGAAAGGGGCGCGGTTCCGTGACCTCGGCCGGATCGGCCGTGACGGCCTGTCCAGAGCGACATAGATGCAATAGCATGTACCCGCTCCGCCCGTCAAGATAGATGTATCTGCATCCATGTCCGAGCCGACCGATACGCCCCGTCCCGTCCCGCCGTCGATCACCGCCGCCTGGATCGGCCTGATGCGCGCGCAACGGATCGTCCTCGCCGCGATCGAGGCTGATCTGAAAGCGGCCGGATTGCCGCCGCTCGGCTGGTACGACGTGCTGCTGGAACTGGCCCGCGCCACCGAGGGGCGCCTGCGTCCCTTCGAGATCGAGAAGCGGACCCTGCTGACGCAGTACAACCTGTCCCGGCTGATCGACCGCCTCGAAGGCAAGGGGCTCGTTCAGAAGGAGCTGTCGGGCGAGGATGGCCGCGGCCGCTGGGTCGTCATCACGCAGGACGGCCGGGCCATGCAGGCCAGGATGTGGACCGTCTACAGCAGGGCGCTGTCCGATCATGTCGGCCGCAAGCTGGACGAGTCCAGCGCCGACGCCCTGGCCGGCCTCCTGGCGAAGCTGACGGACTGAGGCGATCCAACGGGCGCGACCCGGCCGATGGCCCAGGCAGCGGATCAGAGCACCCCCAACGTGCTCACCCGGACCGGCTCGGAGCGGCCCTCCACCGGGATCTCGCGGATCGCCGTCGGGGTGGTCTTGGCGGCGCGGTAGACCGCCTCCGAGACCACCGCGATGCAACCCAGAACCTTGGTCAGGCCCTGCAGGCGCGAGGCGACGTTGACGGTGTCGCCGAGCGCGGTGAAGCGGGCATCGGTGGCGTCGCCCATCGCGCCGACGATCGCCGGGCCGGCATGGACGCCGATCCCGTACCGCAGGGTGTGCTCCAGATCGGTCGCCAGCAGCGCGTTGAGGGTGGCGACGTGCTCGGCGATCAGATCCACCGCCCGCAGCGCGTCGCGGGCCGCCGGCTCGGGGTCGGTCTCCAGGCCGAACAGGGCCAGGAGGCCGTCGCCCAGGAACTGGTTGGTCGAGCCGCCGGCCTCCCGGACCGCGTCGCCGACCGCGCCGAGGAAGCGGTTGATGATGAACACCGTGTCGTAGGGCAGGCGCTCCTCGGCGAGCCGGGTCGAGCCGCGCAGGTCGACGAACATCGCCACGATGAAGCGCTCCTCGCCCGACTGCGCCCGGTCGAGCAGGTCCGCCTGCCGGACGCGCGGGGGCAGGGGGAACAGCGGCACCACGGCGAGGTCGGATTCGGGCCGGAACTGGCAGGCGAGGCGCACCCCCGGCCCGGCGGCGATCCGCTCCAGCACGGCGCGTTCGGCCCGGCCGGCGGGGGGGATCCGGTCGCTGCCGTCGAGCACGCGGATCCGGCAGGTCGAGCACCGGCCGCGGCCGCCGCAGACGCTGGCATGGGGGATCCGGTTGCGCCGGCTCGCCTCCAGCACGCTGGTGCCGCGGGGCACCCGCACCACCTTTCCGTCGGGATAGCTGAGCCGGATCGTGCCGCGCTTGATCTCCGTCAGGGTCCGGCCCCCGCGGGCGGCGATGACCACGGCGATGAGGCCGGCATAGGTCGCCAGCATCCCGTCCCGGATGGCGGCGAGCCGCGCCACCTGATCGGGCAGCCCGACATGGACCGGCTGGAGCGCCACGGCGCGCCAGGCCGGGTCCTGCGCCAGGGCGAGGATCGTCCGGCCGCCCTGCACGAAGCCGAGCAGGGCCAGGACCGGGACCAGCACCGCCACCGCCAGCAGCCAGGGCGCCGCGCGCCCGAAGGCGGGCTTCAGCCGCAGCCAGAAATACAGGCCGGAGCAGCCGTGGATCCAGGCGATGACCAGCATCGCCGCCTGCATCGCGCCGCTGAGCGGGGAGGCGACCCAGAAGGCGTAGAGTTCCTGCGCGTAGCCCTTGTCGAGCCCCTCGGTGGCGAAGGCGATCCGGGTTGCCGCGATGTGGCTGATGAGCAGCGGCGGGATCAGCAGCCCGGAGACCATCTGCACCACCTCGCCGGGCCGCCAGCGGAAGTAGCGGGCCGCATAGAGGGCCTGGAGCCCGAGCCCGAGATGGATCAGCAGCGCGCCGTAGAGCAGCGCCAGGCCCAGCGGATTGAGCCACAGGGCGGAGGCGATCTCGAGCCCGTCCTCCATGGCGTCGAGGGAGATGTTGCCGAGCGCGTGGTTGGTCAGGTGGGTGAGGATGTAGGCGAACAGCACCAGCCCGCTGCCCAGGCGGAGGCGGCGCAGGCTGAGGAGGGACCGGATTTGGGCGCGCGGGTTGATCGGAGCGGCCGGCAGGCTTCCGGCGGCGGATCGGAGCGTCGCGAGCGACGGAGTGCGCATCATCCTGGGAGGTCCGACGAGATCGGCAGCGGGCCCGCTTGGTCCAGCCTTCGTACCAGCAAACGGCGGCTGCGGCCTGCGTTGTATTGCTACTTGTCGGCGCGTTTCAGGTCAGGACCGGACAGAAGCCTGCCGGGACAACCTTCGCGCGCCCTTCGAAGCGGCCGGATAGGGCTTTGCCGCCGGTCGGCTTCCGGCGAAGAATCGCGCGGCCCGTCCCCCGATTGTGCGAAGCGCCCGGGGCCGGCCCTGGCCGCGCGAGAGCCGTCAACCGAACCGTCCGCCGGGCGTTGCCCAGGCTGGATGACACCTGGAAAGAACCCGATGCCCGACCCGTTCTTCGGCCGGAGCGCCGCCGCGGTGGCCGCGGACCTGATCGGCGCGCAACTCCGGGTCGGCGAGGCGGGCGGGATCATCGTCGAGACGGAGGCCTATGACCGGACCGACCCCGCTTCCCACAGCTTCGCCGGCCCGACCCAGCGGAACGCCAGCATGTTCGGGCCGCCCGGGCACGTCTACGTCTACCGGTCCTACGGCCTGCACTGGTGCCTGAACCTGGTCTGTGAGCCGGGCAGCGCGGTGCTGCTCCGGGCGATCGAGCCGACCGCGGGCCTGGCCGCCATGGCGGCGCGCCGGGGCCTGGCGGATCCGCGGCTGCTCTGCGCCGGGCCCGGCCGCCTGTGCCAGGCCCTCGGCATCACCGGGGCGCTGGACGGCCTGCCGGTGGCGGAGGCGCCGTTCCGGTTCGCGCCCCGGGCGGAGCCGGTCCCGGTGGTGGCGGACCGGCGCATCGGGATCACCCGCGGCGCCGAGACGCCCTGGCGCTTCCTGCTCGCCGGCTCCCGCTTCGTCAGCCGGCCGGCGCGGCGGGTCTCCGCGATCCCCGAATCCACGCCACCCGGGTGAGCTCCGATCGCGCCACGGGGGCCGGGAGCGCGGAAACCATGGAGGGTGCCGAAACAGCCCGGGCGCACTTGGCCACCCCGGCAACCTCATGTATGGATTTCCCCCCAGCGGACTGAAGTTTCTGCAACTACAGGTCTCAGAGATTTTATTTTACAAGCATTCGGACTTGTAGTGACCCAGGACAGCCAGAAGGCTTTCGACATCGTTGCCCGGCTCAAGCAGGCGTCGAGGATTTCCGACATCCTCCGCGAGATGCGGTCGGCCGGCGCGTATTTCGGCTACGATGTCTTCATCATCACCAACCTGCCGGCGGAGCACGAGGTCTCCACGCAGAACTGCGCCCTGGTCCCGTCCTGGCCGGAAGGCTGGCGGAAACGCTATTTCGAGCGCGACTACCTGCGGATCGACCCGGTGGCGAACCACGTGAAGCGCACCACCGAGCCGTTCCTGTGGAGCGAGGCGCCCTACCGGTCCGACGAGGCCGGGGCCGCCCGGGTGATGGGCGAGGCGACCGAGTTCGGATTGTCGAAGGGGTTCTGCGTCCCGATCCACCACCTGAGCGGGCCGGGCGGCGGCGTCAGCTTCGGCGCCAGCCGGCTCGACCTGTCCGAGGAGGCCAAGGCCGCGCTGCACCTCGTGTCGATCTACGCCTACCAGCGGGCCGAGACCCTGATCCGCGAGGGCGGACGCAACCCGGTGCGCAAGGCGCCCCGGCTCACCGCGCGGGAGATCGAGTGCCTGCGCTGGACCGCGGCCGGCAAGACCAGCTGGGAGGCGTCCGAGATCCTCAGCACCTCGCAGCGGACCGTGGAGTTCCACCTCAGGAACGCCGCCCGCAAGCTCGATGCGGTCAACCGCGTCCAGTGCGTCGCCGAGGCCATGCGACAGGGCATCATAGCCTAGCCACCCGGCCTGCGCCGACCTCGTAATTTTACGAGGCTCATTCGGACCCACCACCCGGCATCACGCCCCCAAGGGGGAATGATCCATGGTTGTGGTTATCGACGACGACAATATTTCCCAGCACGGCGATCTGCTGGAAAAGATCTACCGATTCCGGCACGCGCTGTTCGTGGAGCGGCTGAACTGGGAGGCGTGCCGCCGGCCCGACGGCCGCGAGATCGACCAGTTCGACGGCCCCGGCTGCATCCACTTGGCCTACCTGGAAGACGGCGCGATCACCGCCTACACGCGGCTGCTGCCGACGACCCGGCCGCATCTGCTCACCGAGGTCTACCCGCAGCTGGCGCAGCGTGGGCCGGCGCCCCGGGGCGCCACGATCTACGAGTGGACCCGCTGCGGCACCCTGCCGGCCCGGCGCGAGGGGCGCACCAGCCGTATCGATCCGGCCACCGCCGGGATCTTTACCGCCGCTGCCGAGGTGGCGCGGGCGCGCGGTCTCGACGGGCTCCTGGCGCAGACGCACCCGATCCTGGTCAACCGGCTGATGTCCTGCGGCTGGGACGTCGAGCCCCTCGGGCTGCCGACCACGTATCAGGGCCATTCGATCCTGGCGGTCTATGCCCGGCTGGGGCCCGACACGGTCGCGGACTCGCGCCGGTTCTTCGGCCTCGACGCCTCGCCCCTGCACACCCCGCGGGCACCGGCGATTCGGCTGCCTGTCCCCGCCGAGCGGAGGCTGCACGCATGAGCATGTCCGACATCCTGGACCGGGCCTGCAAGCGCGAAGGCGAGGACCCGGCGATCGTGCGCCTGGGCCACCACGCGATCGAGATGTGGCGTGCCGCGGAAGAGCTCGGCGACCCGCGCCTGCTCGCCGCCCTGCGCCCGCTGGTGGAGCATGTCGGCCGGGCGCTGGCCCGTGACGTGCGGGACGAGACCTGCGCGGATGACACGCTGCATTGAGGGGGGCCCGGCACCGTCTTCACGACCCGGAGCGGCCTAGGATCTGAGCCCAATCAGCTTGACCGTGGCGATGTCTGCAATGGCTAGATTTCCGTCAGTCACCTTTCGGGCAGCAACGCCTGAAAGCGGATGTCACCGCCGCGCCCGCTCAACCGCCATGAATACGCTCACGATGTTCATTTGGTGGCCCTCTGGTTTGTTGGTCTGTTATGATCGGTTCAACTGAGAAAGTCCGTTTGGATGGTCCCAGCAGATGCACAAAACAAACCGGTGGCTGTGGCTCATTTGTGTCATGCCCTAATCGTATCGCTGTAATTAAAGTCTTTTGTGCTGCTATGAAAAATCTAACACAGCATCGTCTGCCATAGGGATCTTACTAAGAATGTATTTTGCTGCTGACTCAATTTCAGGGAAAAGCGTGCTTCCGTTGATATTAATCTGATCCAATTCTCTTCGGATCGCATGCTTATTTCTGGCTGGAACCGGAACACGTTTTATTCTGATACCGAAATCGTTATCATCAGCCAGCGATGTCTTTAAGCCGAATAAGAAAAAACCGCCTTGTTGAGCAATAATTCTACGATTGGTTTGCTTAGGGCGAACAGCAACTATTTTGCTTAGATCATCAAGAATAATCTTTGACTGGAAATATGGCTTCTCTGCCGCAATGAAATGCAGCAGTCTTAAGCCTTCCGTGCTGCTCTTGAGAATGTTATCAGATGTCATTTTTCGTATTTTATCTCTTTCCCGGCCTTGAAGATTAGACAGATTTGAAATGCAACTGACTGTATCGCTATCGAAATACTTTATGTCTTTTTTAGTAGTCGTAAGTTGCAGGAACTCGCCATCT
This sequence comes from Methylobacterium sp. E-066, assembly GCF_022829635.1. Classification (GTDB taxonomy): domain Bacteria; phylum Pseudomonadota; class Alphaproteobacteria; order Rhizobiales; family Beijerinckiaceae; genus Methylobacterium. Next base: position 19,599 of record NZ_JAKSYO010000141.1, on the reverse strand, counting down.
TTAGTGTCATCTTGCGCAGCAAAATAGAGTCCTACCAAGGGATTATAGGTGAAATCGAGTAGCCGAGTTGGCATGCCGTAATGCTGCATCCTGACTAGTTGTTCGAAGGAAGACTTATCATCCCGAAACTCGTTAGGCTGTATTGCTATTAACTCTCTGAGGATGCTTCTTTCATCCTTGCGATATTCATTCTTACGAAATATCGAAGGTTTTAGAAGGTTTACGGGTTCAATATGCCCTCTGTAAACAGCTGTCTCATCCTCGCCGGGCTTGGAAGCCGCCAGAACTTTGAAGAGGTCGATAAGCTCACCTATTCTAGGAGGTGGTTTTATCTTGGGTTTATTTATTAAAAGAGACATGGCGGTTATATCATAGGGCGCGCAGATACAAATTGAACCTGCGTTCATGCTGAAATTATGCCCGGACCCTTATGCGCAATCCAGCCCTTTTTCGTCAAAGGCTCACGAGGGCTAATTTGACCGCGCAATAGTGTTCCCTTTTGCGCGGTCGCCTACCAGCTCGGTTGCCGGGGTACAGCCGGTCGACGAATGACCGTTGTTGGGAAGTGCCGATAGCTGTCCGTATGACCGTATTGGGTCGAAACCAGTCGCCTTACGGCTAAGCTAATTGCGTTCAGACCCTGGAGCCGGTCCCGATCGCGTTGCAAGCGGGCTCGACTCCAAGTCCTTGATTCTGCGCGCTCGCCGCCGAACCGGCATCCGCTTCGGCGGCGAGCGCTCTCGTGCCGGCCCGGCGCACCCTGAACGACCGAAAGCCCACGATCGAACGCTCAAGCGGCGGCGCGCCTGTCGCCCGGTAGCAGATCCCGGCTGGCCTGCTCGATCCGCCTCAACCAGTCTTCGGCCGCCGCCGCCCGCAGATCGGCCGCCCGCGCATAGTCCTCCGCGTCACGGATGCGCGCCTCCGCGCGGGCCTGCACCGCGCGGATAGCCTCCTCCGCCTGGGCCTGCGTGTCCCGCAGCAGCGTCTCGAGGGTTTGGATCTCCTGTTGGGCCCGTTGCAGGTCGGCCGCGAGCGCCTCGCGGACGGCGGCCTGCTCGCGCAGACGGATCTCCTGCTGCTGGGCCGCATCCTTGGCGACCGAGATCGTGTCCAGGACCCGGGTCCAGTCCGCCACGGCGTGCGGCGTCATTGCGGCGGGCTCCTCAGGACTTGCCGCCGGATCCGCCGCGCCGGCCAATCGGACGATCTCGGCGGTCGCGGGCGCTTCGGGCGAAGGCCGGTTCGTCGCAATCCGCGCATCGAGCTGTGTCCAGAACATTTCGTTCATCGTCGCCGTCATGATGCTCCCACGCCTCCGCCGATCGCGATGCGCCTCACGCCGCGGAGGATCGGCCGCGCGCCCCCGGTGTCTCACCGGCTTGGTGACCGGGGCGCACCGCGAACTCGGCCTCGATCGTGTCCGCGATGCGCTGGAGCATCTGCTCGGCCGCGTCGGCCCGCTCCTCGGCGGCCTGTATCATCCGGGTGGCCTGCGCATGGACGTCGCGCGTCTGCTGCTCGGCGGCCTGCACCCGCGCCCGGGCCGCATCCATGTCGACCCGCATCTGTTCCAGGAGTTCCTGGACGTGCAGCTCCTGCTCCTGCGCCCGGTCCTCGACGTCGCGGATATGCCGGGCCGCACCTTGCACCCGCTCCAGCAGTCCCGGCCACTTCTCCGCCATCAAAAGCTCCGCGTCGCGACCCTGCGCCTGGGCTCGACCGTCCGTGGCCGCGCTCAACACGACCAGGTTGCCGGTGCCGAACCGTGCCGTCGGCTCCTGCGCGTCCCGGACTGCAGTCCCGGACGGGTCCGGCGCCGCGGCCGAGGACGGGTTTGCCTGTTCCATGGTTCGTCCCTGTTGGTGCGTCTTGTCGTGTGCGCACGACAGGCCGCCCGAATGCGGCGCTCAGGCGGGAGCCCGGTCCGGGCTGGCCTGGCCGCCCGAAAGCAGCTTCTTGGCCGCGGTATCGATGCGCTGCAGCCACTGCTCGGCCGTGGAGGCGCGCAGGTCCGCGACGCGCGCCCGCTCCTCCGCCTGGCGCACCAGGGCCTCCGCTTCGGTGCGGATCATCCGGACCCGCGCCTCCGCCTCGGCGCGGATGTCCTGAACCTGGGCGTTGGCATCGGCTTGCGCGCGCTGCAGCCGGATGTCGGACTGCGCCTGAACCTCGCGGGTGCGCATCTCCGCCGCGCGACGCTTCTCCTCGGCGTGCTGGAGCTCCTGACGCAACGCGGTCAGCGCGGCTTGATGGGACATGCCTTGCTCCCTCCGGCGCCGCTCCTGCTCGTCGGCGAGACCAGCCATGCCGTTGATGATGTCGAGGGTGCCCATCCAGTCGTCGACGCCCTCGGATCGCGCCGCCGCGACGGGCGAGCCGACGTCCACGGCGGTCGGAACGGTCGGCGGCTCAGCGCCTGCCGCGGCCCCAATCAGCAGCGTCGGCGGGGATTCCGCGACGCCGAGGGAGGACCGGAGCCGCAGGATCTCGGCGGCCGGTTTGGCGGCGATCTCGTCCAGGCCGGCAGCGAGCTGCGTCAGGACCGTGGGCCAGGGGAATTGGGCAGCCGTGGCCATGCAGGTCTTCCGGGAGGCAGCGGAGGTTGCTGCGAGACGGCCACGATATGGTTAACAAAACCTTAATTTTCGCCTTTGGGTTGCATCTTGGCGGCTTCGCTCGCCTCGAAACGGACACGACCGTCAGTCGGTTCTGATCGACGATCATCCAACCCAACCCCCCTCATCCTGAGGCGCGAGCGCAGCGAGCCTCGAAGGAGCCCTCCAGTCTGCGCGCGATACCTGGAGGGCTCCTTCGAGGGCGCCGCTGCGCGTCGCCACCTCAGGATGAGGGGTGTGGGTTGGACAAGCGCCGATCAAGACGAAGCCAGCCCCTGTCATCTACCTGATCTGAGGCCGTCGCTAGCGTCTGCCCCGCGATCCGCCGCATCGCTGGCGTATCCGTCACCGCAACCGCCAGACCCGCGGGTTCGTGGCGACGATGGCCAGGACGTAAAGCGCGACGCCGAGCGGCGTGCCGTAGGCGATCACCACGATGCCGATCCCGATCCACGCTGTCAGCAGCGCGACCATCAGGGCCAGGACGACAGGATTCATGGCCGGCCCTGCCAGGATCGCTTCGGGGCGCGGAAGAGCCGTATCACGGTCATGAGACGCGGTCATCGCCGTCCGAGATCGCCTCGGCGCGCCGGGCGACCTCCGTCAGAACGCGATCGACCGCCGCCGGCCACGCCACGCCGTGGTCCTGCAGCATCCGGGTCGCGTTGACGAGCATGTGGAACTGATTCGGCGGGATCGTCGCACCCGCAGCGTGCTGTTCGAGGATACGGTCGGCCAGCGCCGTCGCCAGCCCGGCCACCTCGGCCAGCTTGTCGGCCGGAATGTCCGGGCGCGTCACGTTGGGTCGCCCTTCGCCGTCAGGGGCTCGATGGGAAGCGTCACGGATCGCGTCCAGTCCTGTCGGTCTCGATACTGTCGATCGGCGCGCACTGTGCCCACGATGACGCCACGGATCAACGCCGCGCGGTCGGGCTCGAGCGGCGCGGTGACAGCCGATCCCGGGGAGACAGCTCGATCAAGCCACTCGGCAACGGCCCCCCTCCGGACCCGCCGTGTATTGGGCTTGCCGGGACCGTGTTCGGGTCGCGCGCGTGACGTGAAACAACACCGCCAAGCCCGCTCACAATTCAAGATCCATCTTCCAGCGCAGCGTAGATCATGGCGCGGGTCAGCGTCCGGTAGTGCTGGCGCTGCTCTGCCGACGACGTCTGCATCGATGGGCTGCGGCTGCTAGAGCGCCTGCACGCGGCCGGCGAGATCGACTGGAGCCGGGCGAGCCTGGACAGCGCGTCTGTCCCGGCCAAAGAAGGGGCCCTGCCACTGGCCCGAACTCGACTGACAAAATTTCATTTTATAATAATAAATAGATTTTCGATAGTAAAATTGTTATGCCCTCGCTTGTTATTCAGTTAAATTAAAACTGAACCGTAAGTATCAGTTTCGTCATGTCACGAGATAATAAAAGGGAATTATTTATTTAAAGAATTGTCATCAAGTCCATACTTTTGCATCTCAGCCGCACGATATAAAGCTATATGCAATCAAATGCTTCAAGCGCAGTAGACTTGTCCATCAAGGCCATGCGGCTGGCCGGCGGCGAGCAGCGTGTCCCAGACGGGGGCTGGCAGCGGCACGCCTTCGGCGAGGCGTTCCGCCTTCATGCGGCGCTCGGGCTCGCCCGGTAGTAGCACCGCGCCGCCCGGCGCCGGCCGGGCGGACGTGAAGAAGTCGAGGTAGCTGCGAGCCTCAGTGGCGATCGCGTCGTCCGATCCGAAGACCCGCGGCGTCATGTAGAGCGAGAGCATGCCGTTGCAGACCCGGCGCTTGCCCGGCCCCGCGGTGCCGGATCCCGTGAGCGCGCCGGCCAGCAACTCGCACATCAGCGACAGGCCCGAGCCCTTGTGCTCGCCGAAGGCCCGGATCGCGCCCGCGCCCTTCTGGTTGTCGCGCTCCGGACCGTCGAGCGGGCCGAACAAGGTGGCCGGATCGGCGCTGAGGCGGCCGTCCGGCTCGATCAGCACGCCCTCGGGCAGGGGCTTCCCGCCCTGCGAGGCCACCAGCACCTTGCCCTCGGCGACCGCCGAGGTCGCGAAGTCGAGGACGATCGGATCGCGCCCCGGCACCGGGAAGGCGGCGGCCACGGGGTTGGTGGAGAAGCGCCGCTCCACCGATCCGAACGGCGCCACGAGCAGGCTGCCGGCGACGTTGACGAAATGCACCGAGACGAGGCCCGCGGCGGCGGCGCGCTCGGCCCATTCGCCGATCCGCCCGAGATGCCCGGCATGCCGCAGCGCAACCACCGAGACGCCGTGCGCCTCGGCCTTGGCGATGCCGAGATCCGTGGCGAACGGGCCGGCGGTCTGGCCGAAGCCGTAATGGGCGTCCACCAACGCGAAGGCGCCGCCGTCGATCAGCACCTCGGGGGTGCGGTCGGCCACGAGCTCGCCGTCGCGTAGCCACGCCACGTAGCGCGGCACCCGGATGACCCCGTGGCTGTCGTGGCCGGTGAGGTTCGCGGCAACCAGGAACTGGCCGATCCGCCCCGCCTCGGCCTCCGAGCAGCCCTCCCGAACGAAGATGTCCCGCACGAAGGCGGTCAGTCCGGCGGCGTCGATCCGCATGATGGTTCATCTCCCGTCGTCGCGCCTCGCCGGGCGCGTTCGGGTAACGATCCTAGGCTTTCTTAACCCGCAAGGCGACCGGTTCGGGTGACGCGGGATAGACATTGAAGCGCCTCGCATGGCCCAATACCAGCAACGCCGGGCGTAAGACCCGGCGACGGGATGGATACGCCAATGAAGACGACGCGTCGCGTTTTCTTGACGGGTGCCGCTTGCGCGGTTGCCAGCGGCCTCGCCCCGGGGGTGATCCGATCGAGCCGGGCGCAGGGCGCCGGCGCGACGGTCCGGATCGGCATGGTGCTGCCGGTGACGGGGCCCGGCGCGGATGCGGGGCGCTTCGCCCTCAACGGCGCCAAGATCGCCCTGGAGGCGGTCAACAAGGCCGGCGGCGTGCTCGGCAAGCCCCTCGAGATCGTCACCGAGGACGACCAGACCACCAATCCCGGCGCGGTGCTGGCCTTCTCCAAGCTGGCGTCGCAGCCCGATCTCGTCGGCTTCCTGGGCTCGGTCCGCTCCACCCAGAACCACGCGATGGCGCCGGACATCCTCAAGACCGGCAAGCCGATGTGCTTCGGCGGCACCGACCCGGTGCTGACCCAGCTCGGCAACCCGTGGCTGTTCCGCTTCCGGCCCAACGACAGCTTCTCGGCCCGGGTGATCGCCGAGCACGGCGTCAACGGGCTCGGCAAGAAGAAGTGGGTGATCATCCACTCCACCGACGCGTTCGGCACCAGCGGCGCCAAGGCGCTCACCGAGAGCCTCGGCAAGGCCGGCGCCACGGTCGTGCTCGACCAGGGCTACGCCAACCAGGGCCAGGACTTCACGCCCGTCGTGCTGGCGATCCGGCAGGCGGGGGCCGACGTGATCGGCTCGTACTTCACCTTCGAGAACGACCTCGGCATCTTCGCGCGCCAGCTCCGCCAGCTCGGCGTCACCGCCCCCTGGGTCGGCTCGCCCTCGATCACCAACGTCACCGCCCTGAAGCTCGCCGGGCCCTCGCTCTACGGCACCTACGGGGTGGCCGATTACGCGGAGGAATCGAGCGACGCGGCCCGTGCCTACGGCAAGGCCTACCGCGCCGCCACCAAGATCGCCCCGGACAACCAGTCGTCCTGGACCTTCGACGCGGTGACGGTGCTGGCGCTGGCGATCAACAAGGCGGGCAAGACCGACCCGCAGGCGATCCGCGAGGCGCTGCTGGCGGTGCGCGGCCACGCCGGCGCCGAGGGTACCTACAACTTCGACAAGAACGGCGACGGCCTGCACGGCTACAACGTCGTGCGCAACGACAAGGGCACGATCACGTTCGACCGGCGCATCGACTTCTATCAGGGCTGAATCCGGGGCCGCGGACGGGGAACGGACGCAGACATGGACCTGATCCTCCAGCTTCTCTTCACCGGGATCGGCATCGGCTCGGTCTACGCCCTCGTCGCCCTGGGCTTCGTGCTGATCTTCCGGGCTACCAACGTCGTGAACTTCGCGCAGGGCGAGTTCTCGATGGTCGCGGCCTTCCTGATGGTGGTGTTCGCCGTCGACCTCGAATGGCCGTACTGGCTCTCGGTGCTGCTCACCATCGGCGGGATGGCCCTGCTCGGCGCCCTGTTCAACCTTGGCGTCTACTATCCCTTGCGCCACCGCACCTACCTGCCGGTGATCATCTCGACCATCGGCGCCTCGATCTTCCTGGCCAACACGACGCTCGCCCTCTACGGGCCGCAGCCGCAGGTCCTGCCGCCGGTGTTCGAGACCCAAGGCTTCCTGCTCGGGCCGGTCTTCCTCGACAGCCAGTATCTCCTGATCATCGCGGTGACCGCGGCGCTCGTGGCGTTCCAGTACTGGTTCTTCGAGCACACCCTGGTCGGCAAGAAGCTCCAGGCGACCTCGCAGGACAAGGAGATGGCCGCGCTTCTCGGCATCCCGGTCGCCGGCATGATCATGCTGACCTTCGTCTACAGCGCCGTGCTCGGCGGCATCGCCGGCATCCTCGTGGCGCCCGTCTTGTTCGTGTCGATCCAGATGGGGGCGACCATCGCGCTGAAGGCCTTCGCCGCGACGATCATCGGCGGGTTCGGCGACGTGACCGGCGCGATCATCGGCGGGCTGGCGCTCGGCATCATCGAGACCTTCGGGGCTGCCTACGTCTCGGTGCCGTACAAGGACGCCTTCGCCTTCATCGTCCTCGTGGCCTTCCTGGTCGTGCGCCCGCAGGGGCTGTTCGGCGAGCGCGTGGCGGAGAAAGCATGAGCGCCGAGCCCACAACGACGGCCGCCGCGCCCCTCCCGGGCACGGCCTCCCGGGCCGCCCGGCCGTTGCCGCTCGGCAGCCTCGCCTACGCGGCGCTCGCCGCGGCCGCCGTGGCGCTCGCCGCGACGACGCCGTTCAGCGGCTACGTCCTCAACATCCTGATGCAGGCCGCCACCTACGCGATCGCGGTGATCGGGCTCACCGTCGTGCTCGGGCTGTGCGGCCAGATCAACCTCGCCCAGGCCGCCTTCTTCGGGATCGGCGCCTACGCGGTCGGGCTCGGCACGGTCGATCACGGCCTGAATTTCTGGCTGTGCCTGCCGATCGGGCTGGCGCTCGCGGTCGTCCTCGGCGCGATCCTCGGCGCCTCGACGCTGCGGCTCGGCGGCCACTACCTCGCCATGGTCACGATCTCGTTCCAGCAGATCCTCACCCTGGTCCTGACCAACTGGATCCCGGTCACCCACGGCCCGGACGGGGTGCCCAACATCCGCCGCCCGGCCCTGTTCGCGGACGGGCAGAGCTATCTCGCGCTGTGCGTGCTGGTCCTGGCGGTGGTCGGCTGGCTGGTCTGGCAGCTGCCGCGGACCCGGCTCGGGCGCGCCATGCGGGCGGTGCGCGACAACGAGCTGGCGGCGGGCGTCAGCGGCATCGACGTCTACCGCACCAAGGTCGCGGCCTTCGCCATTGGGGCGCTGCTCGCGGGGCTGGGGGGCGGGCTGTTCGCGGGCAGCTTCACCTATATCAGCCCGGACCAGTTCTCCTTCGCCGAGTCGATCGTCTTCCTGACGATGGCGCTGCTCGGCGGCGTCGGTTCGCCGGTGGGCGCGGTGATCGGCACCGGCCTGCTGATCCTGATCCCCGAATGGCTGCGCTTCCTCAAGGAGATTCCGGGCCTGTACTTGGCGATCTACGGGCTCGCGGTGATCCTGATCGTCGTGTTCATGCCCGACGGCATCTGGGGATTCTTGGGCGATCAGGTCCGCCGGCTGCGGCCTGCGAAGCCCATGCCCCCGCCCGCCCCGGAGCTGACGCTGAGCCAGGAGCGCGACGCGTCGGCGACGCTGCTGACCGTGTCGGGCCTGTCCAAGCACTTCGGCGGCCTCAAGGCCGTGGACGCGATCGATTTCACCGTCACCCGCGGCGGCATCCACGCGCTGATCGGCCCGAACGGTTCGGGCAAGACCACGACGCTCAACGTCCTGTCCGGCCTCTACACGCCGACCGGCGGCACCCTGCGCCTCCAGGATCAGGACATCACGGGCTTTCCCCCGCACCGGCGCGCCGCGGTGGGGATTGGGCGCACGTTCCAGAACATCCGCCTGTTCCGGTCGATGAGCGCCCTGGAGAACGTGGTGATCGGCGCCGAGCGCCCGAACAACGCCCTCGGCGCTCGCGACCGGCCGGCGCTGGAGGCCCGCGCGCGCTCGGCCCTGGCCTTCGTCGGGCTGGAGGCGCGGGCGCAGGAGCCGATCTCGGGCTTCTCCTACGGGCACCAGCGGCTGATCGAGATCGCCCGGGCGCTCGCCGGCAACCCCACGCTCCTGCTCCTCGACGAGCCGGCCGCCGGGCTCAATTCCAGCGAGAAGAACGCCCTGACGGTGCTGCTGCGCCGGATGGCGGCCAAGGGCCTGACCATCCTGATCATCGACCACGACATGACCCTGGTCAGCGACGTGGCGAGCCACATCACCGTCCTGAATTTCGGCCGGCGCATCGCCGACGGGGTCACCGCCTCCGTGCTGCGCGAGCCCGCGGTGATCGAGGCCTATCTCGGCGAGGACGCGGCGACCGGGCCGGATGCCGGGCTCAAGACCGACCTGAAGACCGATCTCGCCCCGGCCTGACCCCGATGAGCACCGCATTGTCGAACCCGGTTCTGGAGATCCGCGACCTCACCGTCCGCTACGGCGAGATCGAGGCGGTGCGCGGGCTGTCGTTCGTGGTCGGCACGGGCGAGGTCGTGACCCTGCTCGGCTCCAACGGCGCCGGCAAGTCGACCACCCTCAAGGCGATCTCCGGCCTCGTGAAGCCGGCGGGCGGCAGCATCCTGCTCGACGGACAACCGCTCCACGGCCTGAAGCCCGAGGCGATCGTGCGCCTCGGCGTCGCCCACGTGCCCGAGGGGCGCCGGGTGTTCCCGGGGCTCACCGTGCGCGAGAACATCATGCTCGGCGCCTCGAACCGCTCCGGCATCGCCAAGCGCGTGCTGCGCGACGAGGTCGAGGCGATGTTCGAGCTGTTTCCTGATATCCGGCGCTTCGGCGACGCGCTCGGCTGGACCCTGTCGGGCGGCCAGCTCCAGATGGTGGCGCTCGCCCGCGGCCTGATGGCCAAGCCGCGCCTCCTGCTGCTCGACGAGCCGTCGCTGGGCCTCGCCCCGGTGATCGTCCAGGCGGTGTTCGCGATCATCGCGGAGGTACGCCGCCGCGGCACGACGGTGCTGCTGGTCGAGCAGAACGCTCGCATGGGCCTGTCGGTGGCCGACCGCGGCTACGTGCTGGAGACCGGCCGCCTCGTCCTCGAAGGCGACCCGCAGGCGCTCTGGGCCAACGACGACATCCGCGCCGCGTATCTCGGAGGCCGCGCAGCCTGACGCCGCCGCCGCACCCCGGAACCGCCCCGATCACGCCCGGTTGCCTCTTGTGATCCCCAAAGGCGCGGTGAGGCCTATCGTGCGCGACCGCAAGCCAGCATCCCGGCGCACTCTCCTGCAATCCGGAGGCGCCGTCGTCACGAGCGCGATGCTCGGCATTGGCAGGGCCGCCGGTGCGGAGACGAGCCCCGGTTCGCCGGCAGAGACGCCGACGGGCCGTCGATCCAAAACCCTCGATACCGAGTACTTCAAGGGCATGTACGCCACGGAATCGGATCCGTGGCGCTTCGCCTCCAGCCCCTACGAGCGCGCCAAGTACGCCGCGACGCTCGCAGCGCTTCCGCGGGCCCGCTACGCGTCCGGCCTCGAAGTGGGCTGCTCGATCGGCGTGTTCACGCACGAACTCTGCCCTCGCTGCGACGCGCTGGTCGGACTCGATGTGGTGCCGTCGGTCCTGGATGCCGCGCGGGCACGCTGCGCCGATTGCCCGAATGTAAGCTTTCAACTCGCCGCCGTTCCAGGCGCCTGGCCGGAGGGCCGGTTCGACCTGATCCTGATCTCCGAGGTGGCCTATTATCTCGACCGCGCCGACCTTGCCCGCCTGGTCGCACGCGTCAGGGGTGCGGTGCTCCCGGAAGCGGACATCGTGCTGGTCCACTGGCTCGGCGTCACCCACTATCCCCTGTCCGGCGACGAGGCGGCCGAAGGTTTTATCGCGGGCGCACACGACTTCGCGCGGGTCCTGAAGCAGTCGCGCACTGCCGAGTATCGACTCGACGTGCTGCGGTCGATCGAGCCCGATGTGAAATCCGTTCCCTGACGCGAGCGATGTCGCCAGATCGTCGGCGATTGGTCGTGCGATCCTGCCCCGACCGAGGGATGTCGCATCACCGCGGCGGCGGTGCCATCCGGGCATTCCTCCGCTCCCACGCCGTTACGAGGCCGTACAGGACGAGACCGGCCAGCATCAGCAGCAGGCTGGCGAGGGACTGGAACGGCCGGACGGTGACAAGGTGCACGAGCATGAACAGCGTGACCGCGAGGAAGATCAGCGGTGTGATCGGGTAGCCCCAGGCCCGGAACGGCCGCGGCAGGTCGGGCCGGGTGATTCGAAGCTTGATCAGACCGATCACGGTGAGGAACGAGCACAGGATCAGGCCGAACTGGATGACGTCGAGCACCGCCTCGAAGCTCTGCGTGAACAGCAGGAGGGTCGCGACACCGGCCTGGAGCAGCAGTGCGGCGACCGGCACGCCGCGTCGTGAGCGCCCGGCGAACAAGCGCAGCGCCGCCACATCTTCGCCCATCGCCACGGTCACCCGTGGGCCGATCCACATCATCGCGCTGATGGCGGGGATCAGGCCGGCGCAGATCAGCCCGCCGACGATGCGGCCACCCGCCTCGCCGAAGACGTGACGGCCGGCAATCACCGCGACCTCGATCTGGCCGGCGAGTTCGGCGACAGGCGTCGTGAAGAGGAACACCGCGTTCAACGCGATGGAGAGCACGACGACGATGCTGGTCCCGACCAGGAGCGCCCGCGGCAGGCTGTGCGGCGGGTCGGCGAGCTCGCCGACGATGTAGGTCGCGGCGTTCCAGCCCGAATAGGCGTACATCACGAAGACGAGGCTGACAGCGAAGCTGGCGCTGACGATCTGCGCCGGCTCGAATGCCCCGGGGGCGAAGCTGATCGCCTGGCCGCCGCCCCGGGCGAAGCCCACGCCGATGAAGGCCGCGATCAGTGCGAGCTTCAGCAGCGTGAACCCGACCTGGAAGGCGCTGCTGTGGCGCGTCCCCCGCAGGTGAACGAGCGACACGATCCAGATCGCCGCGAAGCCGAGCAGCAGCGGGGGCGCCCCGGGCAGGACCGCCTTGCCGTACTGGCCGAGGGCCATGGCGGCGAGCGCGACTGGCGCGGCGAAACCCAAGGTCGCCGAGAGCCAGCCGGCCATGAACCCGATCGCCGGGCTGTAGATCCGGCTGAGGAGATTGTACTCGCCGCTGGAGCGGGGAAACATCGTGGCGAGTTCGGCGTAGCAGAGCGCCCCGCACAGCGCGACAACACCGCCGACGAGCCACAACAGCAGCACCGTGAAGCCGGACGGGATGTCCGTCACTTGGAAACCGAGACTGGTGAAGACGCCGATGCCGATCATGTCGGCGACGACGATGGCCGTCGCCGCGAGGGTGGAGATGGCCGGTGCTGGTTCAGCGGCGCGAGATGTGCCCGTCATGACCCCTGTTCGCTATGGCCTGACGCCGGACCTCAGGGGTCGACAGAGGCCCAGACGGCCTCAGCAGGACACGACAATCCCCTTGCTCGCCTCTTCGTGGATCGCAGCAATCCAGAAGCGCGACTAGGGCTGGCCGAGGCGTCCGTTTGCCGCGTGCGAGATGGCCGTTCAGATCGTCGATTGCCCTGGTGAGGGGAAAAGCCTTCGAACCCAGTGCAGAGACGCGAGCCGAGCATCCGGCATCGAGGAGACGCGATCTGCGTTTGGCCAACGCTCCATTCGCTCGGCGGCCGCATTCTCGCTTACGCGCCCGGTCACCGCACAGCCCGGAGGCCGACACGCGAAAGTTTCGCGAAAGGTCACTTTGTGACGACCGCGACGACCGCCCGAAGAGCAGCTTTTCCAGTTTGAGCGTTGGAACCGGTCGGACCACTTTCGGCCAGACCCGGTCGGCTACTGTGCGCCCAACCCGGTCATTCCATGAGGCACGAACGCTCCTCTATAGCGGACATTCAACATCAAGACCGCGATGCTGGGCCATTCGCAAAAGGAGTGTCAAAGCACCTGCGAGAGGAAGCGGCGGGTGCGCTCGTCCTGCGCGGATGCGAAGAACGTTGCAGGCGGGCCGTGCTCGACGATCACGCCGCGATCGGTGAAGTAGATATGGTCGGCCACGTCGCGGGCGAAGTTCATCTCGTGCGTGACGAGCATGCACGTCATGCCCTCCTCGGCCAGTTCGCGGATCGTGACCAGCACCTCCTTGACCGTCTCCGGGTCCAGGGCCGCCGTCACCTCGTCGAACAGCATCACGTCGGGCCGCATCGCGAGCGAGCGGGCAATGGCCACGCGCTGCTGTTGACCGCCGGACAGCTCGCCGGGATACGCATCTTCCTTGCCGGCCAGCCGAACCTTGGTGAGCAGGGCGCGGGCCCGGGCCTCGACTTCGCGCCGGTCCTGCCCGAGGACGTGGATGGGGGCCATCATCACGTTCTGCAGCGCGGTCTTGTGCGGGAACAGGTTGTACTGCTGGAACACCATCCCGACCTTGCGGCGCAGCGCCAGCTTGTCGAGGCGCGGATCGGTGACTTCGATCCCCTCGACCTGGATCGAGCCCGCGGTGACCGGCACCAGCGCGTTGATGCAACGGATCAGCGTCGACTTGCCGGAGCCGGAGGGCCCGATGATGCAGACCACCTCGCCCTTGCGCACATCGAAGCTGACACCCTTCAGGACCTCGAACGTCCCGAAGGACTTGTGCACGTCGACGAGGCGGACGATCGGCTGATCAGGCGTCCAGCCCTGGGACGGGGTGCCGGCCATGGTCGCGCGCATCCTGCTCAACGGGTCTCGAAGCGGCGTTCCAGGCCGGCGGTCAGCCGGTCGATCGGGTAGCAGTAGAGAAAGAAGCAGAGCAGGGCGAAGCCGTAGAGCGGGGCGAACAGCTCGGGGCGGCCGCCCTCGGCCGCGTGCACCTGCGCGGTCAGCGTCAGCATCTCGGTGACCCCGACGATCGACGCCTGCACGGTGGCCATCGCGATGAGCGCATAGACGTTCATCCAGGGCGGCAGCATGCGCTTCGCGCACTGGGGCAGGATGATGCGCCACATCGTCTGCCGCCGGGTGAAGGCCAGGGATTCGGCCGCCTCCCATTGCGTGTTCGGCACCGAGCGCACGGCGCCGCGCACGATCTCGGCGACGTTGGCCATCACCGGCAGGCTGAACCCGAACGTCGCCTTCACCCAGTCGGGCAGCGGCACGCGGATGCCGAACACCGTGACCTGGAACGGCACCAGGAACATCACGAAGAACAGCAGCACCAGCCAGGGCACGTTGCGGAAGACCTGCGTGATCGACCACGCGATGCGGCGCAGCACCCGGCCCTCGGCCAGCATGGCCAGCCCGAGCCCGATGCCGGCGAACGTGCCGATCGCCATCGCCATCAGCGAGATCGCGACGTTGAAGGCGAAGCCCGTGAGCAGGAGCGGCGCCCACTTGATGACCACTTCCAGCGGGGACAGCGCCGCGCCCCCGCCCTGGGCCCAGGCCGGGAGGGCGACGACGGCAAGGCCGCAGAGCAGCCAGCCATGGACGGGGCGCAGGCGCGCGGGCGGACGGTTTTTGGAAATGGCGAACGGCAGGAGAACCGGCAGATCAGTCGGACGACCTTCCGGACGCTCGTCTGCACGCGGGCCGTTTCGGTCCGAAGGGTTCATCGGCCGTATCCGGGGATGCGCAGCGCGCGCTCCCATCGGTGCATGATCCACACGAGCACCCCGACGAGCACCGCGTAGGTCGCGAGCAGCACGAGCATCATCTCGAGGACGTTCTGCGACTCGGACCAGATCTGCTTGACCGCGTAGAGTGTCTCGGGGACCGCGATGGCATAGGCGAGCGTTGTAGTCTTCAGCAGGTTGATCAGGTTGTTGTTCAGCGCCGGCAGGCAGACGCGGAGCGCGAGCGGCAGGACGACGTGGCGGTAGGCCTTGAACCGGGTGTAGCCCAGCGCCTCGGCGGCCTCGACGGTGGTCTTGGGCACGGCCTCGATGCCGGAGCGGAAGATCTCGACGTTGAACGCGCCCGCAAACAGCGAGAGCGAGACGATTGCCCATTGCACGTTGTCGAGGATCGGCACGCGCAGGCCGTCCGCCGTGCGCATCGCCGGCAACAGGGTTCCGAGGCCGAAATAGAAGAAAAAGATCTGCACCAGCGGCGGCGTATTGCGGAACACCACGACGAAGCCGTTGACCAGTCCCCGCAGGAGGCGCGACGGCCCGCTCTGCAGCAGCGCCCCGACTGCGCCGATCACGAGGCTGATCAGGATCGTGCTGATCCCGAGCAGCAGCGTCATCCGCAGGCCGGCGACGTAGCGGTTCCAGTCGTACGGGTCGTAGAAGACCGTGAAATTGAAGCCCGTGGTCTCGTAGAGACGCTGGAACCAGGCCTGGACCGCTTCGATCATTGCGGTCGATCACCTGGACTCGTCGAACGGACGCGCATCAGTTGGTCGCGTTCTTGTACTTCTCGTGCATCGCCTTCGAGTAGGCGGTGGGCTCGATGCCCCACTTCTTCTCGCCGGCGACGATGAAGCCGGTCTTCATCCAGTTCTTGGTCACGTCCTCGACCATCGTCTGGAGCGTGGTGTTGCCCTGCGCGACCGCCATCATCCACGGCGCATCGAGGATCCCCTTGAGAGGCAGGGCGTAGCCGGCCTTCCAATCGTCGTCGAGCAGCTTACCCTGAAGCATGCTCTGGTCGTAGACGTAGCCGAGGCAATTGCCCTGCTTGAGCGCGAAGAGCGGTTTTTCGGAGCCGTCGAAGGCGACGATCTCCGCCCCGTAGGTGCGGGCGACATCCTTGTTGTACCAAGCCCCCGAGGTCGCGCAGAGCGGCTTGCCCTTCAGCTGGGCCCAGTCGGTGATGCCGGAGGTCTTGGGCAGCAGCACGTTCACGAAGTCGGAATAGTATTGCGGGTCGATGGCCTGCACCACCCGGCGGCGCTCCGGCTTGTCCGAGAGCGTGGCGATCAGGAGATCGACCTTGCCTTGCTGCAGGAACTCGATCCGGTTGGCCGAGACCACCGGCACCAGCTCGAGCTTCACGCCGAGGCGCTTGGCCAGGTCGGCGGCGAGATCGGGCTCGAGCCCGATGATCGTGCCGCTCGGATCGCGGAACCCGAAGGGCTTGTAGTCCGCCTTCACGCCGACAATCAGCGTCCCGCGCTGCTTGATCGCGTCGACGCCGTCCGCAGCCGATGCTTGGCCGGGCATCGCGAGGGCCGAGACCGCCGCGAGCGCGGCCAGAGCACCGGTCGTCAGGAAGGTGCGGATCGTGTGTCGCATCGGCTCGGTCCTGCGCGGGTGATCTGATCTTGGCATGGTTTCTAGCAATCCACGAGCCACCGGCCGGCGGATCAACCGAAGCGTGCGAGCGCGAACGGTGTGAGGTCGGGTCGCCCGGCTCCCCCTGTCAGGTCCGCGGCGACGGCCTCGCCAATGCCCGCCGAATGCTTGAAGCCGTGTCCCGAGCAGGCGGAGACCACGAGCACCCGATCCATCTCGGGATGCCGGTCGATGATGAAGCCGCGATCGGGGGTCACCGTGTAGACGCAGGCCGCGGCCCGCACGACCTCCGGGGTGGCGCCGGCCAGCCGGTTCTCGACCCGCAGCCGGTACATCGCGTCGGATTCCGACGGATCGACGCGGCGCTCGACCGCGTCGGCGGTGGTGGCGGTGCTGTATTGCTCGGTCGCGACCTTGATGGAGCGCTCCCCCGCCATGGGCGGGAAGCCGTAGAGGTAGTCCGTGTCGCCCGTCCCGTACATCCAGATGAAGACGGGCGAGCGCGGCCGATACGCAGCTTCGTCCGCCAGGGCGTACCAGTGCAGGAGCTGGCGCCGGACCGTCAGCAGCCCGTCGAACGGCCGGCCGAGCAGCGGGGCGATCCAGGCGCCGGCCGCGACCACGGCGCGATCGGCCAGGATCACGCCGTCAGCGGTCTCGATGCGGACACCGGACCCGTCCTGATGCAGCGCCCGCACCTCGCAGCCGGTCCGGATCTCGGCCCCCAGGGCGGCCGCACGGGTGAGCTGCGCCGCGATGCAGCGCTCCGGGAACACGGTGCCGCCGCCCGGCTCGTAATAGGCCTTCTCGTCGCCAGCGAGGTTCAGGAATTGCGGGAAGCGGCGGGCGACCTCGGCCCCGTCGAGCACCTCGTGTGCGATCCCGGCACCCTGCGCCGCGCTGATCGAGCGGCCGACGAAATCCGGCTTGCCGTGGTGGGAGGAGACACCGTGACCGGGGGCCATGACCAGGGCGCCGCAGGCGTTCAGCAGGGTCTGGCCCGTTTCCGCCTCCAACTCCCGCCAGATCCGATGCGCCGCGGTGACGAAGGGGACGTAGTCGCTCCCTTCCCCGACGGCCTGGCGCGTGATCCGGGTCTCTCCATGGCTCGACCCGAGCGCATGCGGCGGCGCGAAGCGGTCGAGCCCGATCACCGCGGCACCGCGTTTGGCCAGCTGGTAGAGGGTGGCGCTGCCCATGGCCCCGAGGCCCAGGACCGCGACGTCGACCCGCCCCGTCATCGACGATGCCCCCGCCCGTCGGCGCAGCGACGGGACTCGGTCTTCAGCGACGACACGGGTAGGGCGGTGGAACCGAGCATCCGGGGCGATCTCAAGCATGACGATGAAGCGCCCCCAAGAATGACGCGCCCTGGTTGTTGCGCTTGACCGCAGCAGACGGTTTCTTTCACCGATGAGCCAACTCAGGGCACCGACATCGGAGGAGGACACGTCCGCGCCGGGGGATCGGCCGTACGAGATCGGCTTCATCCTCGTGCCGGGCTTTGCGTTGATGTCGTTCGCGTCGGCTTGCGAGCCGTTCCGGGCGGCGAATTACCTCGCCGGCCGGCCCCTCTACCGGCTGCGCTACTTCGGCGAGGCGGAAGGCCGTGTCGTGTCCTCCTCGGGCGCGGAGATTCCCGCTGAGGAGCTGCCCCGCGGGCGCGGATCCCTGCACACCGTCTTCATTTGCGCGGGCGGCGAGCCGACCGCGTGGAACAGGCCCGCGATTCATGCGGCCTTGCGGCGGCTCGCCCGGCTCGGCGTGCGCATCGGCGGCATCTCGGGCGGCCCCTACCTGATGGCTGCGGCGGGACTTCTGGTCGACCGGGCGTTCACCATCCACTGGGAGCACGCCGGCGCCACGATCGAAGCGTTCCCGCAAGCGCGCCTCACCCGCGCGCGCTACGTCGCCGAGCCCGATCGCCTGACCTGCGGCGGAGGCATCGCCCCCCTCGACATGGCCCACACGTTGATCGCCGAGCGCATGGGGGCAGCATTCGCGCGCCGCGTCTCGGACTGGTTCCTCCACACGGCGATCAGTGCCGCGGATGACCCGCAGCGCGCCTCAACGGCTGAGCGCTACGGCGTCCATCATCCCGCCCTGCTCACCGTCCTCGAGACCATGGAGAAGACCGTCGAAGCGCCCCTCGGCCGGGAGGCTATGGCCCGCCTCGCCTCGGTCAGCGCCCGTCACCTCGACCGCCTCTTCCTCGACAAGCGGGGCCTGAGCTTCTCGGCCCAGTACCGGGCGATCCGCCTCTCCCATGGCCGTCGCCTGCTGCGTCAGAGCCCGCTCAGGATCGGGGAGATCGCGACGGCCTGCGGCTTTTCAAGCGCAGCCCATTTCTCACGAATCTACAAATCTCATTTCGGCTGCAGCCCATCCTCGGAACGTTGAGGCAATATAAAACTAGAGAACCGTCAAGCTCGATTTCCGGGGTGATCTGACATATGACGCCGTAAGGATTTCGGCAGTCGAGACGTGGTGTCCGCTCACCGGGAAGTCGATATTCCGCGTTCGGCCAGACGACGTCAGACCGGATCGCCAATCCGCGCAAAACCTGCCGTTCGGCTATGCGCCCATCCCGGCCATTTCCAAGGCCTCGGTCGCTCTCCATTGCAGACATTCGTGAAACGGCTTCGACGCGGGGCCATTCGCGTAACGTATGCTTATGGTGGTGCGCCTACGTTCCCTCGTGCGCGCCTTCATCCCAGGTGACGGCGAAAGCCGCTACGCCAGCTTGATCAAGCCCTCGTGGCGTTGGCCCCTGATGGCCTTCCGAACCCGTAGCCCGAGCTACCCGCTGCCTCGCTTCATGCTGAGGTGCCGCCCGATCCAGTCTTGAGCCGCATCGAGGTCCAAGAAGAGGGGAGCGCTCATCACCGCGGTCAGGCCGAACCCGGCCTCCAGGAACCACATGCCCGCGAAAGCGCCGTGCTGCCCGGAGAGTTGCACCAGCACCGCCACGAGGAACCCGTCCGCGAACACAAGCTGACCGTCGCCGTCTTCACTGCCGGTGGCGACACGCACCGGCTGGAGGTGCAGGGTCATCCCGCCGCTCGCTTCTGCAAGTGCAGGTAGGTCGCGTCGAACTCGGAGGCGCGGACAAGCTCGTCCCACGCCTTCACCACCAGCGTCTGCCGGTGCAGCGTGATCAACCCGCGACCGCGCATCTCCTTCAATACGCGGTTGATGTGGACGCTGGTCATGCCGGTGGCATCGGCAAGATCGACTTGGGTGATTGGCAAGGGGCAGCGATGATCACCCGCCAGCCCGACCGCCTCCTGCTTCAGGTACAGTTCGCAGAGGAGGTGCGCCAAGTGCTCGAAGGCTGGACGACGGCCCATGGCGATCAACCACTCCCGGAAGATCGCCGCGTCGATCAGCGTGTCACGCCAGAGCGCGGCGGCGATGGTCGGGAAGCGGGCCGTGAGGTCGTGCATGCTCTCGTGCGGGACGAACGCCACGGTAGCCTGGGTC
>NZ_JAKSYO010000167.1 GCF_022829635.1 Methylobacterium sp. E-066 | reverse complement strand
CCTGCTGCTGTTCTTCGTCCTCGGCGTTGGCGCCCTGGTCTTCTCCGGCGTGCCGATCGCCTTTGCGTTCGGGTTGGCGACCTTCGCCTACATCACGCTCACCACGCGATCGCCCTCAATGGTCGTGATTGGCCGCATGGCCGGCGATTTCCCGGGCGGCGTCGAACACGAAGGACAGGTCTGCGAAGCCGTCGCCCCGGCGCGAGGGCGTGCCCACTGCGATGAACACCGCGTCGGCCTCGGCCACCGCGTCCCGCAGGCTCGTCCCGAAGGCGAGCC
>NZ_JAKSYO010000165.1 GCF_022829635.1 Methylobacterium sp. E-066 | reverse complement strand
GGTGCATCTGGCGGTAGACACGCCAGGCCACGTGGTGGCGCTACATGTCACCCCGGCCGATGCCGACGATCGCGGCGAGGTCGATCGACTGACCGGCGCGGTGCAAGCGGAGACGGACGGAAGCGTGAAGACGGGCTTCGTCGATCAGGGCTAAACCGGCGCGCGGGCGGCGGACGCGGCCCATGCCCACGGTACCGCCCTGGCGGTGGTCAAGGCGCCCGAGGCCAAACGCGGGTTCGTCCTGCTGCCGCGTCGCTGGGTGGTGGAGCGGTCCTTCGCCTGGGCGACGCGCCGCCGGCGCCTGGTCAAGGATTACGAGCGCTATGCCAGCACGCTGGCAGGACTTCATATGGTCGCCTTCGTCTGTCTCATGCTGAAACAGGCCGAACGACTGATGACAGGCTCATAACACGCTCTAGAAATTGTCGAGATCGACCACACGCCCCTCGATGTACTGATTCTCGATGGGGATGGAGCGCCGGCTAGGGATAAGCGTCGCGAAGATAAGCGTACCAAACGGGTGTGGCTCACGATCGCCATCTGCGCCGCAACTCGGATGATCGTGGGCTTCCATATTAGCACCGAGCGCCCGTCCTGGAGTTCAGTGATGCACTGCCTGCGCATGGCGGTGCTTCCGAAAGACCTCGACCACCTTCGCGTCCTGACGTCATGGCCGGTGTTTGGTGTGCCAGAGGTCGTCAAGCTCGACAACGGGCGGGAATTCCATTCCCGGTCGATGAAGGCGGCCGCTGGTCAGCTACGGTTTGAGCTCCGCTACATGCCCAGAGGCAAGCCTCACCTAAAGGGCAAAGTCGAGCGTGTTCTCGGCACAATCGCGCGCGACTTCTGTGCCTATCTGCCGGGCCGGACATTCCGCGACGTGCGCGAGCGCGGCGACTACGACAGTGTCGGGCAAGCAGCTTTGACCCTTATCCAACTCATCGAGTTTTTCACGATTTGGGTCGTCGATATCTACCATAACCGCGCACATGGCGGCTTGCTCGGGCGCACGCCTCTGCAGCGCTGGGAGGACTTGGCAGGCTACGGCACACGCCTGCCGCCTTCGGCCGATGATCTCACCCCACTCATTGCCTTGGTGGTTCCAAGGACCATCCAACGCCACGGGATAACTTTCCTCGGACTTACATACCAGTCCGACGATCTGAAGGGCATCCGTCGCGGGAAGGGCTTCCACTTCGGCGACGAATTCCTAATCAAAGTTGATGCGTCCGACCTCAGCAGCCTGCTCGTTCTGGTGGACGAAGAGGCCAGATGGATCACGGTGCCGTGCGAAGACGGATTGGCGGACGGAACCTCCTTGGTAGAGTGGCGAGATGTTGTCCAAACAGCACGTCGGATGACGCGAGAAGGCCAGCGAGTTGCACGTGCGACCCTCGTCCGCGCGATGGAACTGCTTCGCGCGGAATGCCGCAAGGCCGGCGTTAAGCCCCAACGACTAGCCAGTATCGACATAGACTGGTTCCGAGAGCACGCGGACGACCCGATGTTCGAAGTGGCTTGGGACGTCGCGGACGAAGACGCCTACATGGCCGAGCGGCTGCGGAGCCAACGCCCCCGAAAGGCCCAACGATCGGCTGCAGCCAAGGGGCAAGCGGCGACGGCACACCGCGTAGGACATGGCGGCAGGACGACCGAGCTTTGCTCAATCCACGCAACGGACGACGCCTCGATCGTTGTCGAGCCGAAATCGTCGTCAATCGTCACGGCGCCCCCTCAAACAATTGAGGCTACAGACGGCGACATCGAATTTGATGCGGATGATCCCGACAACTGGACCGTTGAATAGGAAGCATTACATGCAAAGCGAGAACGCAGACAACATCCGATCCGATATCAGTCTCGTCTGCAGCCGCGAGGTTGAATCTGATCGCCGTGAGCGGTTCGCGATCCGCCTTAGCCAACAGGATTTGGAACGGCGTGCCTGGAAGCGACGCGTGGAGATGATCCATGTCAACACCGACATTGTGATCAACACTGCGGCACGATTCAAGCAAATGCTAGACGATCTTGACGGGGCCACGGAAGGTCAGTGCCTTGCCATTCCCGCAGCTTCTGGGGCCGGTAAGTCACACCTGCTCGGACGACTAAGATTAGAGCCAAGACTGGCATCGTTTAATGATAATTCTGGACCGATACGTCCGCTTATTCATATAAAGGCTCCAAGTCCGTGTACGCTTAAAACATTAGGTCTCACTTTGTATTTCACATTGACCGGAAAAGAACTTAGTGCACGCCTGACCGATCATGCGATTTGGAGACAGGTAGTCTATCAGCTGCATGCTCAATTTGTTTCGGTTATAATGATTGACGAGTTTCACCACGCT
The DNA here is from genome assembly GCF_022829635.1 of Methylobacterium sp. E-066. GTDB lineage: Bacteria > Pseudomonadota > Alphaproteobacteria > Rhizobiales > Beijerinckiaceae > Methylobacterium. Next base: position 93,326 of record NZ_JAKSYO010000165.1, on the reverse strand, counting down.
CTCTACGGCCGAACCGGCGAGCAACAGCGCCTTGTTGCTGAAACTCTGAAGAACCTCATCCTTCCGGATCCCGACGACCCACTTCGCCCACCAGGTGCGGAATTGCGACCGGTCTCGTTGGTGCTTTCTGGCATGCCGTGGTTCCGGAACGTTCTCATGCAAGACACACAGCTTAAGGACCGTTGTATATTCGCTTCGATCAAACCGTTGAAACAGTCAAATCTTTGCCTGAAGAAAGCCAAAGCATTTCTTTCTCTCGTCGAATCTAAGCTAGAATTCACTGCCCCGAGTCGGCTTTCGGAAGCTGACATGATACAGCGTATGCTCAAAGCTTCGAATGGATACACAGGTCGCATGATGCGTTTCATTAAAAGAGCATCATTCCGCGCAATTCAATCGAATTCAAATTGTATTGATCAAGTTAAACATCTCGGTTTTGTTTTCGAAGAAATCTATGAATTAGGAGAACGTCGAAATCCTTTTTTAGTGCCCGACATTTCGAAATTTCCAAAATTGAAAGAAGCTGACTTCGGAAAACTTACTCGCCTGATTGGGACTGCACAAGCAGGTGACGAGACACAGGACAACGCGGCTTAGAGGAGGACATCGATGCGGTTGACAATCATCCCACCCGTCATGGACGGAGAATCCGCCGCAGCGCACCTGTTACGTGCCTTCGACATCAACGGAGAGCCATGGAGCCGAGAACGGCTGAAGAAAGTCGGGCACTCACTGACTGACATACTGCAGGGGCGCGCTGACCAACCGCTGGCGGACAGATTGGGACGTAGCGAGAAAGAGTTCCTAAAGTGGTCGCCCGCCGAGGTGACGAAACGAAAGGTTTTAATCGGGAGCGAGCAACTTCACAGGGACGACTGGACTACGAGCGAGAGACGATGGTGCCCATGTTGCTGGAAGAATGATCTTTGCGAACCATCGTTGGGACGCCATGGTCACTGGAACATCTATCGCCGTTTCTGGTGGGACGTGGCGGCCGTGGAGACCTGCCCGCTTCATAAGGTTCGCCTAGCCACCTCGTGCCCAGTTTGCGGCGTGAACGTCACATGGGACGCCGGTTCACTTACACGTTGCGGGAACGGCCACTCCCTGCTGGGCTGCAACGGCGTATCAGTCTCGACCGGCGAAACGTTGGCAGACGCCTACATTGTCGGACGTTTAGGCGGTATGGATCGAGCGAATATCCCAATTCTCGATGGTCTAATACTAGCCGAAGCTTGCGACGCGATGGAGCGGTTTGGCGTCGCTTTTGCCGGGGGCGCAACCGGAGCCCTCTCGAAGTTCCCGCCCGAGCGTCATTCCGAAATACACTCAGTTGGGTTTGAGATCGCCCGGGATTGGCCAACCGCCTTCAATGCCATGCTCGATGAGATGGCCCGAGCCGATCACGTCGGCATTGGTGCTTGGGGTGCGGAACAGGTGTACGGTTATTTGTACCTGTGGGCAAAGCAACTACCCAAAGGGCTAAGTGGAGACGCGATCAGAGAAGTCCTTTTCAAGCACTGTGCAGCGCGAGGCCCTGTTCACAAGACTTCAATCATCGTTCGACACGCCGACCTTTCTCCAATCGGCCTCTCAGATCTCGCTAAGCGATGCGGACGCACGCCGCAGATGCTAACTGGCTATATCAGGGCTCTAGGAGCTTGGCCGGAAAGAACCAAAAAAGGCACACCCATTGCTATCGCCCGAGAGATAGCGGACGAAATTTGCGTCATTCTCGATCGTACAGTCCGCGCAGACGAGCTACCAGCCGTACTTGGATTGGCAAAACGCCAGACCAGCACGCTGGTAGCGGCCAGAATTTTTGCGCCGGCTGAAATTCACCGTCGCGCTGGCGTCAAGGTCGACGTATTCGACCGCGAGGCGATAGCTGCTGTATTAGCTCAACTTCGTGGCGCCGCTCCAACAGTCGAGACCGCCCCAACAGGGCTTCTCCCGCTTGCACGCGCTAGCAAGCACACCCGGGTCGACGGTGTACGGGGAATCTGCGGAATGATCCTAGAAGGACAGCTTGAGGTCAGGGCAATTCTGAAGGGTGCGCCAGGGCTCGCGGGCTTTCTCGTCGACCCAGAGGATATCAGAGTGGCTCGTCGTTTGATCCATGGAGGCGGTCTTACCCTCCGTCAAGTCGGGCTACACATTGGTATCCCCACTGATATCGTCGGCCTGATTGTTCGAAGTGGATTAATGACAGGCACTTTGACAAGTAGCGGTGAAATTCTCGTGAAGGAAGATGTGTTAGAGGCATTCAGGGCCAATTACGCTACTACTGGTGAAATCGCCCGGACCGTAGGATCTGGCGTGCGGTCGGTACGGAAGGCCTGCGATGATGCAAACATTAAACCAGCTCTTGTTATCAAAGGCGGTAAAGTTGCGACGTTGTGGCGGCGGTCCGATCTCACCTTGAAATTCTGGTCTGAACTACGATAATTGCATCATAATATGTTGATCAAAAATGCAAGTTTAATCAATAAATATCTAGTTGACGAGCTGCTGATTTGTCTTAGCTCTCTGATGGCAGACTGGAATCGAAAGCCCGGTATAGTCCCTCGCTTCTCACAGCCCGTGCAGTGTCAATGAAGACTCGATCCAGCCGGACGGTAGGTTCCGACGACGGGAACCAATTATGTCACGACCCTCAAGTAGAGAAAGAGCATGCTGCGGATCGATGATTTGCAGTAGACGGCTGCCTTAACAATCCTCTCTTTACGTTCTGACCAATTCCCACTTCGCGACGGCTTGCTCGTGAAGACATTATTGTTGTTTTCGATGAATTTATGGCTTGTGCTCGCCGCGGATATAGATATTATTGAATAGTTTGTAAGATTTCATAGAAATACAATAGCTATCAGTCTTCGGTATCAATGATAAACAAATTTATGTTTGAATTATCCGCCGAAGTGGTGCGCCGATCCCGCGGTTGAAACTCGACGTCGGCGTTCTCGATTTGGAATCAGAACGCTTGTGAAGCGAGATGTAAGACCAAAATAGGGCTTTTGCATGCAGGGGCAAAGTTCTTTGAGAGATCGGGTGGGTGAGAACAAGCTTCTTAGAGATTCGAGATAATTTTCGTTGAGAGCCTCCCTTTAACGCCATGCGAAATCGGGGCAAACTTTTATGAGAAATGACAGCCTGTCTTGGAGGCGCAAACGGCGGCGCTGCAAGCGATCACCTCGGAACTTGCCGAGGTCGGCTGCCTCTCGGCTCAGGACATCGACCGGATCATGGAGGCCTTGAAGCGTCACATCCGATCCAGCCGCGATGCTTTGAAAGACTCGCGGGTCTGAGATAGGAGGCGTGCTGCGGCCAGGGCAATTCGTTCCCCCGGCCCGTCCGACCACGCCTCTGACCGTCATCCACCACCAGAAGCCGAAGCGGCATCGAAGCCATCTGGCACATCCGCCAGTGGGATGGAGCAGCGCGCATCCTGGTGTTCAGTATGCGCACGGGGTCGGTGGTCGCACGTCAAGCCTTCGCTACCGGTGCGTGCGGCTATGTCAGCAAAGCCAGTCCGCCGCGCGAGCTCCTGGCGGCGGTGGCCGCGGTGCTGCGGGCCGAGGGCGCGATGAGCGCCGATATCGCGCGGGCCATCGCGGTGGACGAGGTGGCGGGCGGGCGCGAAGCCCTCGACGACCTCAGCCCGCGAGAACTCGAGATCCTGAGCCTGACGGCGGCGGGTACGACGGCGCAGGCGGTGGCCGAGGCGCTGTGCCTGAGCCTTAAGACCGTGCACAACAACCTCTCCGTGATCCGCGCCAAGCTCGGCGCACGCACGGATGCCCACCTCGTCTGGATCGCCCTCGGGGCCGGGCTGGTATCGCCATCCGAGGGACTGAACATCAGTTGGAACCTAGCCGTCACTCTACCGGGCGCCTGAGCGATCAACGCCCAATGGCGGTGTCTCAACTCCTTCAAGAGCCAAGTCTCCGACAGACCGTTCGCGCGGAGATGCGGATACCCAAGGTGTAGCGGGCAGCATTCGACAGGGATGAACCAACCCCATCAAGCCTGATGTGCAAACTCACAGGCTATCCCCTCAGCGTGTGTGAGGGGCAGCGTGGCATCAGGCTTCGAGGCTTAGTCAACCCGCTCCAGAAAGGAAGGGTATGGCGAGGGCGGCTCAAACATGGGCCGAGGCAGCCATCGGTGCCGTACAAGCGGCCGCCCCGACGGCAACCCATCTACACGGCGAACTTCAGGGCGAACCGCTCAGCGCCGAGGCGCGTCTGGATGGTCTGCGCGACGAACTCGGCATCGCGGCCGACCGCGCCGAAGCGGCCCGAGCCCCAGCTATTCAGCCAGGGCAGACCGATGAAGTAGACGCCGTCCTCCTGCGTCACGCCGCGCTTGTGCTTGGGGTTTCCCGCGCCGTTGAACACGGACGCGTCGAGCCATCGGAAGTCCGGCGTGAAGCCGATGCACCAGACGATCGCGGTGATGCCGGAGCCCGCGAGGGCAAGACGGGTGATGGGCTCGCCCGGCTCCCAAACGGGGGTGTAGTGCGCCTGCACCGGAGCATCGACGTTGTTTTCGGTGATGTACTTGTCGATGGCCGCGTTGATGCCGTTGTACGTCCGGTCGGCGCCGTCGAGTGAGCGCTTGAGGTTGTCGCGGAAGCGTAGGCTGCCATCATCGTAATCTTCCAGCACACCGTAGAGCGTCATGCCCTCCTTGGCGAAGCGGCGCAGGTCGATGTCCCGGCCACCGTCGCGGCCGGTCACGTAGTGGTTGGTGTTGTCGCGGACGCCGTCGCGCAGCGGATGGTTGTCGACGGTCATCGCGTAGTAGCCCATATCGGCGAGCCAGGTGACGACGTCGCGGCCCCGGTAGAACCGGGCGCAGCGCGGCGCATCGCCCACCGCGAGATGCACCGCGCGGCCGGCGAGATGCAGGTCTTCGGCTATTTGCGCGCCGGACTGACCTGAGCCCACCACCAGAACCTCGCCCTCCGGCAGTTGGGCCGGGTTGCGATACTGGTTCGAGTGGATCTGCGTGACCGAGCCCGGCAGCTTCTCGGCCATGCGCGGGATGATCGGGGTGTGATAGCCGCCCGAGGCAACCACGACCTCGTTCGCCGTGTAGTCGCCGTCCGAGGTCTGGACCGAGAAGACGCCGTCTTCGCGCCGTTCGACGCGTGTGACCGCGACACCCTCGCGGATCGGCGGATTCACCTTCGCCACGAAGCCCTTCAGGTACGCGACGATCTCGTCCTTCTTCATGAACCCGTCCGGATCCGGCCCATCGTAGGGATGGCCGGGCAGGTCGCACTGCCAGTTCGGCGTGACCAGGCAGAACGTGTCCCAGCGCTGGCTCGACCACGTGTGCGCGGCCGTATGCTTCTCGAAGACGAGATGATCGATCCCGCGCTGCTTCAGGTGATAGCTGACCGAGAGACCGGCCTGGCCACCGCCGACGATGGCGACCGGGACGTGACGGGGCGTGGACGTCATGGCTCTAACTCCGCGATGTTCCGAGGGGAGGCGCCGGGTTCAGGGTTCGAAGGTCTCGACCGTGACGAGGCCCCCGGGGTCCTGCCGCTTCGCCGCGGTCTCGATCCGGGCGCACTGGGCCATCGCCGACGCGCACGCGAAGCCGTATTTCTCGCGCACCCGCTCGCTCGCGATGGTGAGGGCCGTGCGGGTCTTCTCGACGAAGTCGTCGAGGGCGTAGCTTTCGCCGACCGCGAGGAAATCCTTCACGACGAGGGAGGGCGAATAGCAGGCCTCGCGCCTTCCATCGGGCCAGCGGATGTGGAAGTGCATCTCAGGCATGGATCGGCTCCCGTTCGACGCGGGCGCAGGCCGCGTAGGTATCGAGGTGACGCTCGGCGCAGGCGCGCCAGGAATGCGCGGCGGCCCGGGTCGAACCGGCCGCGCGCAGCCGCGCGCGCGTCATCGGTGCCAGGGCGGCCGTCATGGCGTCGGCGATGTCCCGGGGATCGCCGGGATCGACGAAGAGGGCGTCGTCGCTCCGGAGGTACTCGGTGAAGGGCGGCCGGCGCGAGACGATCGTCGGGGTGCCGCAGGCCATCGCCTCAAGCACGCAGAGCCCGAAGCCCTCCGTCCAGGATGGAAAGGCGAGAACGTCCGCTCTGCGATAGAAGGCCGGCATCTCCTCCTGCGAGACGGGTCCGGTCTCGATCACGGCCTCGCCGCCCCCGACCACAAGCCCATGTGTCCTCAGCGCGGCGCGGCAGCGTGCGCCGTAGGCGGCGTGGTCGAGGAGTGATGCGCCGCCGACAACTACGAGCTGCGCCTGGGGGTGGCGTCGACGCAGGAGCGCGAAAGCGTCGATGATCCCGGCCGTGTTCTTACGCGCCTCGAAGCCGCCGACGCTCAGGACGACCGGCCCGGCACCGAGGCCCCAGCGCTCCTTCACGATCGCGTCGGCTTCGGTCGGCGCCTCTCGATAGGCCGCCAGGTCCACGCCGTTCCCGACGACGCCGATCTCCGTACCGCGATCGTCCGCGATCCGGTCGGCCCAGGTGCGGCTGACACAGAGCAGGCGCGTGGCCTCACGAATGGAGCGATCCTGCCAGTCCGCCAGCACCGGGTCGGAGAAGCTGTCGACGTGGTGGACCGTGCGCACGAAGCCGGGGATCAAGCGGCGGTGCTTGAGGGTCGCGAGCGCATTGCCGCCGATGCCGCAATGGGCGTGAAAGACGTCGAAGTCACAGGCGGCGGGCGACGCGAAGTGGCGCAGGTAATCGGCGATGCGCGCCCGCACGCGGTCGACCGTCGTGCCGGCCACCGGCTTTGCGGCCACCGAGACCGTCGGGCAGGCGGCCGCGCGAAAGAAGCCGCGCCCGGACGGATCGGGCGCGTGGACCACCGCCTCATGCCCGAGCGCGCACAGGGCCTCGGCCAGGGCGAGGCAGTGCGCGACGCCGCCCCGTGGATTGGTGGAATGGGTCAGGATGGCGATGCGCAGGGCCGTCATCGGAGGGCACCCATGCCATCCTGGCCACAGCCGATCAGCGGGCTGACCGCGAAGTCCCAGACCACGGCCTCTTCGCCGGAGGCGTCGCGCACCCGGGCGACCCGGCTTGCATCGAGCTGACCCACCGTGGCGACGGCGATGTCCCGTTCGGCGAACCGCGCGCGGACGGCGGGCGTGCAGTCCGGGCGCACGCTCAGAAGGTAGCCGAAGCTCGGGAAGGCGGTGAGCCAGCGGGCGAGCGGCACATCGGCCGGCCGCGGGATCGCGTCGAGGTCTATGACACCACCGACATTCGAGCATTCCAGCAGCATCAGGGCGGTGCCGACGACACCCGCCATGCTGATATCCTTGGCCGCCCGGCACAGACCGCTCTCCGCCAAGCCCGGCAGCAACGCGAGATCACCGCGCAGACGCTCGCCCGCCCTGCCGGTCGAGGCGTCCCAGTACGGGTATGGGTCGCGGAAGCGTCCGCGCAGGTCGATCGCCGCGACGAGGTCATCGCCGGGCGCCGCGTCGAAGCTCGTGAGCAGGCGCGGGCCGGCCCGGCCGAGCACGGCGACCGCGAGGTTGCCCGCCTGGGCTCGGGTATTGGTGTGACCGCCGACGATCGGGACGCCGTAGAGCGCGGCCGCGTCGGACAGGCCAGCCAGGATCGGGTCCGCCGCCGCGGCGTCCCGGCTCCACAGCGCGTCGACCACCGCGAGCGGGCGCCCACCCATCGCGGCGATGTCGCTGAGGTTGACCATGATGCCGCAATAGCCAGCGAAGTACGGATCGGCCGCGACGAAGCTGTCGAGGAAGCCCTCGATGGCGAACAGCAGGTGTCCGTCGCCATCCGGTATCGCGGCACAATCGTCACCGACCGGCACCGCGGCGTGCCGGCTGTTCAGTCCCAGCCGCTCGACCACGGCATCGATGTCGCGCTTGTGAGCGACGCCGCGCGCCTCACGGATCTGGCCGGCCAGGGCCTGGAGGTCGAAGCCCGCATTCATCACGCGGCCCTGCGGAACGTGACGAGCCCGTGCTCCGGGTCGTGCATCGGCGGGTAGGCCGCGAGGTCTGCTTGCATCAGGTGATGCGGCCGCCCGTGCAGCTCGATCGCGTCGAGGCTCGTCCAGTGGAGGGCCTGGAACAACGGGACGTTCCGATCCTGCACATGGGCCAGGAACCGCGTGCAGCCCCGGGCATGGGCCGAGGAGACCGCGACCTGGATGAGCCCGGCGCCCAGGGCGGCGGTGCCGCGGAACGCTCCGGCGACGGCCAAGCGCGAGCCCCACCACGCGCCGGGATGCTCCTGACCTTCGTGGATGCGCACGGTCCCGACGACGGCGTCGGCGTCGCCGCCGAGCGTCGAGAGGGCACAGATCGGGATCGCGTGCGCGTCGACCGCGTCCCGGTCGTCTTCGGTGAAGATGCGCTGCTCCGCGCAGAAGATCTGCCGGCGCAGGGCCGCGCAGGCGTTCCGCTCCCATGAACTCGTGGCGAACTTGATGCGGAAGTGGCTCGGCCAGTAGGGCGGCACGGGCTCGAACATCATGAGACCGCCCCCGCGCTCTCGTAGGTGGAGAGCGCCGAGCAGGCGCCGCAGCGCCCGCATCCGGCCTTGATGTCGGTCGAGCGAAGATCCGCGCCGACCAGCATGTCCGCGAGGGGTTTGAGGATGCCGTGCATGAAGTCGGGACCGGGTGCCGGGTGGCTCTCCAGCGGGGTGCCCGAGATCGGCACGAACGGCACCACGAACGGGTAGACGCCCATCCCGATCAGGCGCTCGGCCATCTCCAGGATCGCCTCCGGGGCGTCCCCCAGCCCTGCCAGGATGTAGGTCGAGACCTGGCCTCGCCCGAAGACGGGAACGGCGGCCTCGAAGGCCGCGTAATACCGCTCCAGCGGCACGCTCGCCTTACCGGGCATGATCCGGGCCCGGACCTCGGGCGTGACGGCCTCCAGGTGCATGCCGAGGGCATCGATGCCCGACGCTTTCATCCGCTCGAACCAGCGGTCGTCATCCGGCGGCTCACACTGCGCCTGGATCGGCAGGTCGACCGCGGCCTTGACGGCAAAGGCGCTCTCGCAGAGCACGGCGGCGCCCCGGTCGGTCGCGTTCGGGGTGCCGGTCGTCATGACCATGTGCTTCACGCCGTCGAGGAGCACGGCGGCGCGGGCGACCTCGGCGAGCTGTTCGGGCGTCTTGTGCGCGACGGTGCGACCGGCGGCGAGCGATTGGCCGATCGAGCAGAACTGGCAGGTCTTCGTGCGGCTTGCGTAGCGGATACAGGTCTGGAGCACGGTGGTGGCGAGCACGTCCCGCCCGTGCAGAACGGCGATCTTCGCGTAAGGCACGCCGTCGAAGGTCGAGAGCGCGTAGAAGCGCGGCTTGCCCGGGAAGGTCGCCTGCCCGATCACCACGCCGTCATGCTCGATCACAGAGACCCCGTTTGCATCCGGGCGGCGGACCAGGAAGGGCGACTCGAAGGCGGCCTCGGTGTGGACCGGCACCATCACGGTCCGGCCCGCGATGGTCATGGCCTTGTGGTCCGACGGACCGGCCCCGCCGCGGCGGCTCGGCGCCCCGGCGCGGCTGTCGGCGAGCCTAACGCCGTAAGACTGCAACGCGTTGATCAGGCGCTCCGTCGGCATCCCGACCAGGCCCGCCACGACCGGCGGGAACGCGGGAAGGCTCGTCGGAAGCGGGCTGCTGCTCATGGTCGAGACTCCGGAAATCGGTCTGGGAATGGATCGGCTGGTGCACGAACGAGGCCGGACGGTCGTCGTGGAGCAGGCTGAGGAGTTCGGGCCGGGCGTAGTGGCCGACCGAGTCCATCATCCGCTTGCGCTTGGTCACCAGCGCCAGGTCCATGTCGGCGATCAGGATGCCCTCGCCGGCGCCCAGCGGCTCCGCGAGGTGCTTGCCTTCGGGCGAGACGATGGCGGTGCAGTTGCCGCCGCGGCAGGCGCCGCGCAGGCGCTCGTCCGGGCAGACCTGTGCCACCTGCTCTTCGGTGAGCCAGCCCGTGGCGTTGACCACGAAGCAGGCCGCCTCCAGAGCGTGGTGGCGGATCGTCACCTCCATCTGGTCCGCGAAGATCTGGCCCACGAGCGAGCCCGGGAACTGCGCCGCGTGGATCTCCTCGTGGCGCGCCATCAGGGCGTAGCGGGCGAGCGGGTTGTAGTGTTCCCAGCAGGCCAGCGCGCCGACGCGCCCCACCGTCGTGTCGACCACGGTGAGGCCGGCGCCGTCGCCCTGACCCCAGATCATGCGCTCATGATAGGTCGGCGTGATCTTGCGGCGCTTGAGCTTGAGGCTCCCGTCGGCGTCGAAGACCAGCTGCGCGTTGTAGAGCGAGCCGTGATCGCGCTCGTTGACCCCGAGCACGATGACCGCCCCATGCCGGCGTGCGGCGGCGGAGACCGCCTGGGTCACGGGGCCCGGTACCGTCACGGCCCGCTCGTAGAGGCGCAGGTGCTCGGCGCCCTGCATCGCCGGCGGCAGCACGAAGGAGAAGTAGGGGTAGTAGGGCACGAAGGTCTCGGGAAAGACCATGAAGCGCGCGCCCTTGGCGGCGGCCTCGTCGATGGCATTGAGCACCCGTTCCAGAGTGCCGTCCGGCCGGTCGAGGTCGGGCGCGATCTGGACGGCGGCGGCCCGCACGATCCGGCTGTCTGACATGGGAGATCCTCCGGCTGTGAACGGCGGCCACGTCGTGCGCGGCCGCCGGATGCGACGTCCCGGACTGGAGGCCAAAGGGCCGGTCAGACGGTCCAGGTGTCGATGATCACCGCGTTGTCGCGCTTGTGCAGGAGGATGCAGTCGAGGACGTCGAGGGGATTGATCATGCGGATGCCCTCGATGAAGGCGGCCTCGCCGTGGCCGTAGAGGGCCTGGGTCGAGAACCGGCAGGCGTAGACCTTGCCACCCTCGGCCATGAACTTCTCAAGCTGGTTGTTGAAGTTGAGGTGCCCGGGAAAGGCCTCGTCGCCGAGCCGTGGGAAGCCGCGCTGGACGCCCAGCGTGATGCCCGGGCCGTAGAGAAGGATGGAGGTCTCGAAGCCCTTGCGCTGCAGGCGCGTGGCCTGGAGCAGGTTGACGAGGCCGATGGAGCCCTCGAACGCGACGGTATGGAAGGTGACCAGCGCCTTCTGGCCCGGCTCGGCCTTGACGTCCTCGAAGACCTTCTCCTCGTAATCGACCAGGAAGTCGCCCTTCTTGTGAGGCTCGCGGTTCACAGCAGGCATTGATCTCTCTCCTCGAAGGATTGGACCGCGGAAGACTGAACTTCGAGCGGCCATAAACCATTCGTGGCAAGCGGTGTGCCAGAGGACTTCAATCAATCGGCCATACAAGGTGTCGGAGCGACATTCATACAATAATGCGATCAATAGGGCTGGCTCGGGCATATCGGCGTCGAGCCCAGCGCCTAATTATCGGGCTAGATACGAGTACACAATTGCCAAAGGATGCCCATTTACGGATCCAAGATTGTCGGCATTGTATGGATGCCGGAGAATGGTCATTCGGTGCGTGATCGCGGTACGGCTATTGCAAGCCATACAATCAAGCATTGATCGCATCATAATCTGGGCCGCTACGAATGACTTCGCCCGAGCGAAACGAACGACCGAACCCGCAGAGGGGCGGGACCGGGGCCTGGACGCCGGATTTGAAGCGGTGGGGCAAGCCGCATTACCTCGCGATTGCGGAGGCGTTGGCCGACGACATCCGGACGGGGCGCCTGACGGTGGGAACGCGCCTACCGACCCAGCGCGCCCTCGCAGAGGCGCTCGATCTGAACTTCACGACGGTTTCACGCGGCTACGTCGAGGCCCATAAGCGCGGACTGATCGAGGGACGCGTCGGCCAGGGGACCTTCGTGGTCGATCCGGCGCGCCCGCCCCGTTCGACCGCTGCCGCGGCAGCGCGTCGGATCGGTCCGGTCGATTTCACCATGAACCTGCCCCCCGAGCCCGACGCGCCGGCCCTGCAGGCGCGCATGCAAGCCGCGTTCGCGGACCTGTCCGGCAATCTCTCCAACCTGCTGCGCTACCAGGGCTTCGGCGGGACCGAGGAGGACAAGGAGGCGGCTCTGCGCTGGCTGAAAGGCCGCGGGGTCGTCACGTCCCGCGAGCGTCTGCTGATCTGCCCGGGAGCCCACAGCGCCCTGTTCGGCATCCTGGGGCAGGTCGCCCGGCCGGGCGACACGATCTGCGCCGAGCGGATCACCTATCCCGGCATCCGCGCACTCGCCGCGCATTTGCGCCTGCGCCTCGTCGACCTGCCCATGGACCGATACGGGGTCGACCCTGATGCCTTCGCCGCCGCCTGCACCAAAGTGGCCCCGAAGGCCATCTACCTGAACCCGTTGCTGCAGAACCCCACCACCGCGACCCTGCCCAGGACGCGGCGCGAGGCCGTTATCGCGGTTGCGCGGCGATACGCCGTCACCATCATCGAGGACGACGCCTACGCCCGCATCTGCCCGACCCCGCCGCCGAGTTTCGCGGAACTCGCGCCGGAGATCACCTACTACGTGGCGGGTCTCGCCAAGTGCCTGGGTGCCGGACTTCGGCTCGCCTTCCTGGTCGCCCCGAGCGCCCGTTCCGCCCTGCCGCTCGGAGGCGCACTCCGGGCCGCAACCGTCATGGCCTCGCCGATCTCCACGGCCCTGGCGACGCGGTGGATCATGGACGGCACGGCGGAGGCCATCGTGCAGTTCGTTCGCGAGGAATCGGCCGCGCGCCAGCGCATCGCAACCGCGATGCTGCCCGCCGGGACCTACACCGCCGATCCGCATGCCTTCCACGTCTGGATCACGCTGCCGGAGGGCTGGACGCGCTCGGCCTTCGCCAGCCAAGGTCGATCGGCCGGGCTCGGCGTCATCGCCAGCGACCCTTTTTGCGTCGCGGGCACGCCGCCGGAGGCGGTCCGTCTCTGTCTTGGCGGCCCCTCCACCCGGCAGCAGATCACGCACGGACTGGAAGTGCTCGCCCACGCCCTCGAAGGCTCGCCGGCCCTCGCCTCAGCCTACATCTGACCCATCCGAGCCGGGTACGGGTCGAAGCGCTCGATGATGTGCTCGGCGGCCGTAACCTCGACCTGCCGGATGGCGGCGGGGAATGACGACAACGATGAGCACAGGGTCAAGGGTTTTCGGATCATTGGCCCAGCAGGCGACGGCGGCCTATTCAAGATCTTAAAGCAAATGGCTCACTACAACGTATGAGTATTTGTTTTCGAGATACGACCTTGAACCGTTGAATGTACGAAACGGGCGCAGAACGGCCGCCCGAAGCTGGCCGAACACGGACGGGCGGCTTTCAAGCGAAATGCGGTCGAAAACGGATGCTTTGGACGAGGCCTTGCCCTGCGAATGGACGGCGCAAAATTGTCTGCACCCGGGAGGATTTGCCCCAATCCAACGTCCGAAAAGAGGGCCGCCGGGGCGGTGTGCGGAAGAATTGCCGGTCTTGGCGCCTCTCATTCCTCCCGGCGAAGCTTAAACATGCGGTGAGATCCAGCCGAACGGAATAACTCGCGGACGGTTCAGGTTCCGGCCCATGCCGCGTGGACGGGGCCGGTGGCCGTATCCGGCTTCGCGGCGCCGATGAAGATCACCACCGGGCCGTGCTCAGCGCGCCGGGGATCGTAGAAGTCCAGCAGGCCCGGATGGATCCGCTGGATAAAGTCCGGAGACGGGCCGTCCCGGCTGAGCAAATGGTCGATGACGACCTGATCGCCGTGCACGGCGTTCGGCACGGGGCCGCAGGATCCCGGCCTCATCCAGCGCGCGGGCTCGGCCGCGAACGTCGCGTAGAGGCCGGCGAGTTCGTCCCCGTTCCAGCGCATGAGGGCGCTGGAGAGCCGTCCACGGTGGAAATAATCCTCCATGGCGGCAAGGCCCGGCCGGGCCAGGGCGTCGGCCGGTCCGGTGAGGACGGTGTCGAGATCGCATAGGAGAGTCGTGCCGTCGGTGAGGCCGGGGCGGAACGACTCCATCTTCGCCCACCAGGCGGGCCAGTCGTGCCGCAGCGGCACCCGCTCGACCCCAGCCACTGCCAGCGGCAGGTCGGTCAGGCAGAGGATCCGGTCGACGGCCGGCGCGTGGCGGCGCACGCCGCGAGCGAGGCGCTCGACCCAGGACGCGTCGTAGCGGCCGCCGCTCTTCAGGACGGTGATCAGCGTGGTCATGGCGCGTCCGTCGCGTCGGGCGGATGCAAGCGCAGGCGCCCGGCCGCTTCGGCCTCGGCGAACCAGGCTCGCTCGGCCGCCCAGGGATGGCCGGGCCAGCCGGCGAAGCCGAAGCCGTGGATGTCGGCCGGGCCGGAATCCGCCGGGCGGTCGCGCAGCAGCGCGAGGCTCACCAGGAAACCGGTACTCGGGTTCGGGCGCTCGTTCGTCTGGGGCGCGAGCCGGCGCCTCGCCTCAAGGTGCAGGGTCTCGGGCAGGAGATGGATCGGCTTGCCGAGGGGGCGCAGCAGCGCCAAAGCCTCGCGGGTCCAGCAGATCGGCTCGGGTTCGTTCGCCTCTGCGGGCAGCATTGGGAACGGCAGGATGAACGCCTCGGCCTGCCGGATTACCGGGCGGTCCAAAAACCCAGGGTCGGCCAGCCATTCGCGCATCTGGCCGCCCCGATTGACCAGGGCGAGATGCGTGACGCGCGAGCCGGTGGGCCCGCCGAAGCCGGAGGCGTTGTTGAAGCGCACGACCTGCGCGGCCGCGTCGATGGCGCGCGCCACCGGGCCGATCCCGGGCGCGTTGCCGACGATGGCGAGGGACGCGCGCGGGTCTGCACGCTCCGCGCGGAGGGGATCGATGGCGAAGGACATGGGCGGCGGGGGCGTGAGGAACAGCCAAGGTATGGCGCCGGCTCCGCGCCGCCAGGGCGCCGCGACAAACCGGAAGCCGGGGTGATGCGGATGCGCCGCTGCTTCGTCTGCGCCGCCGCCATGCTGGCGCCGAGCGTCCGGGCGCTCAATTTCCCGGGCGGGCGCCAACGCCTGTTCCCAATCGCTTGCGGCTCCTGCGGCGTCCTGATCGAGCCGGATGCGGACCCAGAAAGATGCTGGCGGGATCTCGCTGGGCGCTTGGCTGCGCCCGTCTTCGTCCCCGACCCGGAGGCGGGCTACGGCCTCGACCTCTACACCCTGCGCAGCGCCGCGACCCGGCTCGGCCGCGGTGTCCACCCGCTCGGCGAAGCGGACCGCGTTGCCCTGCTGCAACCTCACAGCCTGCGCGCCGCGGAAAGTGCCCTGTACGATCTCGACGGCGCGGAACAGCGCCTGGTCTCGCTCGGCGTGATCTGCCGCGCGGCCGAGCGGGATTCCGTGTTGGCGGCTCTGTCGGCGCAGGCCGCCTGGACCGCGGATGTCGCGATCCTGCTCGACGGACCCGCGGCCCCGGCTCGGGCCGTGCCGGTACCAAGCTTTGCCCCCGGCGCCGTGCGGGTGGCGGCCAGGCCGCTCGCGGGCGATTTCGCCGCCCAGCGCAACGCGCTGCAGGATCTTGCCCGCAACGCATGGATGCTGCAGCTCGACGCCGACGAGGCCCTCGATCCCGCGACCGGCGCGCGTCTCCCCGCGCTGGCGGCCCTGGCCGAGGCCGGCGACGTCGTCTCGGTCGGGCTTCCCCGGCGCAACTGCGTCGACGGCATCCTGTCGGATATCTACCCCGACGTGCAGTACCGGCTGAACCGCACGGCTGTCCGCTATGCCGGCCGGGTACACGAGCGGCCGGTGCTGCCCGGTGGCTGGCCGCAGAGCTTCATCGCGCTCCACGGGGCGATCGACCACACGCTCACCGGAACCCATGTCCGGGCGCGCTCGCAACGCTATGAAGCACTGGATCCGGGGCGCGGGCGGCCCGAGGAGCGGGACGCGCTGCTGCAGCCCTACCGCGCCTGAGCGATCGCCCGGCGGTAGAGGTCGAGGGTCTGCCGCCCCAGGCTCGCCCGGTCGAACCGGCCGGCCGCATCCAGGGCCCGGACCCGGTAGGCCGAGCGCAGGGTGGGATCGCGCAGGAGCGGGCGTAGGGCCTCGGCGAGCGCCGGACCGGTGGCCGCCTGCGCCAGCGGCCCCGCCCCCGGAACGCCCACGAAGGCCCGGGCGCTCGCATCCTCGGCGCAGGCCACCACCGGCCGGCCATAAGCCAGGGCTTCCTGGTAGACGAGGCCGAAGCTTTCGTAGCGCGACGGCGCCAGCACGACATGCGCGCCCGTATAAGCCGCGGCCAGGCCCTGCGCGTCGATCCGGCCGCGGGCCCGGATGCGACTGCGGGCGGCCTCGGACAGGTCCGCCGGGAGGTCGCCAGGCGGTACGCCGACGAGATCGAGATGGAACGGCGGCAGGGTGCCCCGCGCCTGTTCTCCGGCCAGGATCGCCGCCGCGTCGAGCAGGGCGTCGAACCCCTTGCGCGCCTCGGCCCGGCCGACGAATAGCAGTCGCACCGGCCCGTCCCCGTCCGGATAAGGGGCTGCCCGGGCGGCGGCCGCGATCGCCGGCGGCAGGCTGAGGCCGATCACCGCCTCCGGCTGGCTTCCCGGCAGCCCGTAGGCCCGCGCGATCACCGCCGCATGCGCCGCCGTGTTGGCGATCAGCCCGGCGCTGCCCCTGGCCTGCCAGCGCTCCAGGCGATCGGCGGCGGCGCCGTCGAGGCGATCGCGCAGGCCGGGGCGTCCGTCGCGGGTGAAGGCGGCGGGCGTCGAGCTACGGGTCACCAGGGGCAGGGCCCGACGTCCAGTGAGCAGGCAAGCCGGGGCGTACCAGTTCGTCGCCTCGACCACGGCGAACGGCGTCAGCGCATGCTCGGTCAGGACTGCCCTGCGGAAGGCCAGCGGCGCCGCGAGATGGCCGACCGTTCCCCATCGGCGCAGCCGCGCCAGACCGCCCGCCGGCGACAAAGCGAGCCCGACCACGGTGACGCCGCCGACCCGCTCCCGGCCGGTCCGATCGAGGGTGAACACCGTCACGTCCGCCCCCGCCTCGGCGAGGCTTTCGGCGATCTCGCGGGCCGCTGTGGAGAGTCCGCTGGGTGACGGCGGGTAATCCCACGCCAGGAGCGCCGTGCGCATCAGGCGGCGAGGAGGCGGTGGTAGAGGGCGAGGTATTCGCGCGCCATGCGCTCGGCGGTGAAGCGCTCTTCGAAGCGCCTGCGAATGGCCGCGCGGTCCAGGCTCCCGACGCGGCGCAACGCCGCCACCGCCTCGGATTCGGATTCGACGACGAACCCCGTAACGCCATCGTCCACGATCTCCGGCACGGAGCCGCGGTTCCAGGCGATAACCGGTGTGCCGCAGGCCATCGCCTCGATCATCACGAGGCCGAACGGCTCGGGCCAGTCGATCGGGAACAGCAGCGCCCGGGCGCTGCCCAGCAGTTCCCCCTTCTGAATGTCGTCGACCGGCCCGAGATAGGTCGCGTCGTGTCCGAGCAGCGGACGCACCTGCCGGTCGAAATAGTCCGGGTTGCCGACATCGATCGTGCCGCCGAGGCGGATCGGCATCCCGGCCGCCCGGGCGACGCGGATCGCGGTGTCCGGGCGCTTCTGGTCGGTCATGCGCCCGACGAAGGCGAGATGCGCCTCCGGCTCGGCCTGGAAGGCGTAGCGGTCCCGAGCGATACCGTGATGCACGATCCCGGCCCGGTTGGAGGCCGGGATGCCGGCTTCCTGCGCCGCCGAGATCGCCGCCACCGGCAAGTCTGGGAAGCCGGCAAAGAACAACGCCCGGTCGAGCTCGTCCACCCGCCAATGCACCGTCGTCAGGCTGCGCCGCCGGGCCGCACCGAGCAGCGCCGCATGCGCGAACTCGCCGTGGCTATGCACGATGTCGAAGTTATCGAGCCGCAGCCGCAACGCCTCCAGTTGCAAGGCATCCAGGGCGGCCGGGACCCCGGCCGCGACGCGCCCGTGGCGCTGCTCGAGAGCCGCGAGACTCGGGTAATCGCCGACGCGCGGTAAGTCTGTCGCACTGTCCGAGGGTGCGAACAGTGTTACTTCCACGCCCAAGCTTCGCAGCGCCGTGCTGAGATCATGCACAACCCGCTCGGTGCCGCCGTGATGGTTTGGGGGAACGGGAAAAATGTTCGGTGCGACCTGGGCTACACGGATCACGGCGCTCTCTTCACATGCGTTAATTTTGCGGGAGCGGCTGACAGCTTCAGCAAACGCCTGATGTTCGTCCTCCACGTCGCCCTGCAGGGCTGCCTGCGCGGGCGCGATGTCGTCTACGGCCTCACCGCGGATACCGGCGGCCACATCCGCTACCTGCTGGATCTCGTCGCCGCCTCGGCGCAGGATTTCGGCGTGGCGGAGATCGTGGTGGCGACGCGCTTGTTCCACGGGCCGCCCGGCCCGGATTACGCCGTGCCCGAAGAGCGGATCTCCGACAAGGTCAGGCTGGTGCGGCTCCCGAGCGCGGCGCCGGGCTACCGGTCCAAGGAGGCGATGCATGAGGAGGTCGCGCGGTTCGCCGAGAACCTCGTCGCCTGGATCGGCACCCAGACGCGTGCGCCCGACCTGATCCACGCCCATTACGCCGACGCCGCCGCGGTGGCGGCGATCGTGGAGGCGCGGCTCGGGATCCCGTTCGTGTTCACCGCCCACTCGCTCGGGCGGGTCAAGGCCGCGATGCTTGGCGGGGACGCCGCCCATGCCCCCGACCTCGTCCGCCGGATCGCCACCGAGGAGGCGGCCTTCGCCCAGGCCACCCTGGTCATCGCCTCCTCCCGGGACGAGGCCGAGGTCCAGTATGCCGGCTACGACGCCTACAATCCCGGCCGCGTCCGCGTCGTGCCGCCGGGCAGCGACCTCGCGCGCTTCGCCGCCGCCGAGCCGCATCCCCGGGTCGATGCCCTGATCGACCGCTTCCTGGACGATCCCGCCAAGCCGCCGCTCCTGGCCCTGGCCCGGCCGGTGGCGCGTAAGAACCTCGCGGCCCTGGTCCAGGCCTACGGCGATAGCCCGGAGCTCCAGGCCCGGGCCAACCTGGTGATCGTGGCCGGCACACGCGGTGACATCGACGCCCTCGACGGCGACATGGCCGCGACGATGCGCGACTTGCTGGTTCTGATCGACCGCTACGACCTCTACGGCCGCGTGGCCTACCCGAAGACGCACCGGCCCGACGACGTGCCGGCGATCTACGCCTATGCCCGCGCGCGCGGCGGCATCTTCGTCAATCCGGCGCTGAACGAGCCCTTCGGCCTCACCCTGCTGGAGGCGTCGGCGGCCGGCCTGCCGCTGGTCGCCACGGACAGCGGCGGCCCCAACGACATCGTCGAGACCTGCGGCAACGGGCTCCTGGTCGATCCCCGCGATCCGGAGGCGATCGCGCGGGCCTGCCTGTGCATCCTGGCCGATCCGGCACTGCGCGCCCGCTACGTCGCGGGCGGGGCCCGCGCCGCGGCGGCCTACGATTGGGACCGGCACGCCGCGCGCTACCACGCCCTGTTGCGGGCGCTGCTTGCCCCGGAGCCGCCCCTGCGGACGCCCTGGCAGCTTCTGGTCTGCGATATCGACAACACCCTGGTCGGCTGCGAGGCGGCGCTCAGCATCTTCCGGCGCTGGCGCAGCCAGCAGGCGGGCCTGGCCTTCGGGGTCGCCACCGGCCGCTCGTTCCACAGCGCCATGGCGGTGCTGGAGCAGCAGGCGAGCCCCCGGCCGCAGGTGATGATCACCTCGGTCGGCTCCGAGATCTACCATCTCGACGCCAACGGCGTGACCTACACGGCCGATGCCGCCTGGCGCGCGGCCATCGCGGGCGGCTGGGACCGGGAGGCTTTGCGCGCGGCGCTCGCCGGCATCGACGACCTCCTGCCCCAGGGACCCCTGGAGCAGCGCCCGTACAAGCTGAGCTATTTCGGCGGGGCCGCCGCCGCCCGCCGGGTGAGCGCGCATCTCGCCGAGGCCGGCCTCGGCGCCCGGGTGATCCACAGCCACGACCGCTACCTCGATGTCCTGCCGGCGGCGGCCTCGAAGGGCACGGCGGTGGACCATGTCCGCGCCCTCTACGGCCTGCCCGAGCGGGCGGTGTTCGTGGCCGGGGATTCCGGCAACGACGTCGAGATGCTGCGCGCCCGGGTGCAGGCGATCATCGTGGCGAACTATTCCGACGACCTCGCCAGCAACGCGGCGCTGCAGCACTCCTACGTCGCCCGGGCCTCGCATGCCCGCGGCATCATCGAGGGCGTGGCGCATTTCCGCCGGATGCTGGCCCATGCCTCCTGACAGTCGGCCTCCTGAGCCGCCCTCGGCGAGCGTGCTCACCCTGGTGCGCGGCCGCGCCGGGTGCCTGCGCAACCTGATGCGCGGCCTCGCCCGCCAGACCGTGCACCCGCGCGAGCTGGTGATCGCCTGGATGCAGCCTGAGCCGGCTCCCGGCCTGCCCGATCCCGGCTGCCCGGTGCGCCATCTTCACGTCCCGGGCGAGCCGATGCCGCTGGCCGCCGCGCGCAACCGCGCCGCCGAAGCCGCCGCCGGCGACCTGCTGATCTTCCTCGACGTGGATTGCATCCCGGCCGCCGGCCTGGTCGGCGCCTACGCGGCGGCGGCCTCCGGGGCAGAGGGCCTGTTCCTCGGCGAGGTCCTGTACCTGCCGCCGAAGGCCGGCCCCGATCTCGACGATGTCCGCCTCGACGATCCGGCCCTCGACCGCCTCGGCCGCCCCCATCCGGCCCGGCCCCCGGTTCCGGAGACGGGCCTGCGCCGGGAGCCCGATCCTGGCCAGCTCTGGGGGCTGTCCTTCGCCCTGCACGCCCGGGCCTGGCGCTCGGTCGGCGGCATGGACGAGGACTTTACCGGCTATGGCGGCGAGGAGACGGACTTCGCCGCCCGCCTCGCCGCCACCGGGTTGCCGACCTACTGGGCCGCAGGGGCGCGGGCCTACCATCAGCACCACCCGGTCCATGTGCCGCCGCTGCAGCATTTCACGCCGATCCTGGCCAACGCCGCGCGCTTTCGTGCGCGCCACGGGCGCTGGTGCATGACCTACTGGCTCGGCCAGTTCCGCGCCGCCGGGCTGATCGACTGGAACGACGACGCCCCTGCGATCCGCCTGATCCGCCCGCCCACCGCCCCGGAGATCGCCGCGGCGCTTCGGCCCGGCGCCCTGTTCTCGTGACGCAGACCATGAAGAAGCCGATCGCGTTCTTCGTCCACCACCAGGGCCGGGGCCACGCCAACCGCACCATGGCGGTCGCCGCCGAATTCGCCCGCGATCGCCCGGTCTCGGTGCTGACAGCCGGCCCGCACCTGTTCGACGGCTTCGCCCGCGACATCGAGATCGTGCCGCTGCCCGACATGATCGGCGCCGCCGTGCCGACCCCGCGCCTCTACGCAGAGCCGACCCCGCAGGTGATGCATTGCGTGCCGCTGGGGCTCGCCCCGATGCGCCGGACCATGCGGGCCATCCTCGACCATCTCGACGACCGCGCGGTCGGCCTGTTCGTGGTCGACGTCTCGGCCGAGATCGCGCTGCTCGCCCGGATCGCCAGCGTGCCGGCGGTGCAGATCCGGATGCACGGCGACCGCTCCGATATCGGCCATGTCGGCGCCTACGAGGCCTGCGTCGGGATGCTGGCGCCGTTCGATGCCCGGCTGGAGCAGGCCGACTACCCGTCCGCGCTGCGCGCCAAGACCTTCTACAGCGGCGGCCTGTGCACCAGCCTCGACCGCATCCCCGACCGCGCGGAGGCGCGGGCGAAGCTCGGCCTCGACCCGCAGCGCGAGATCGTCGTGGCGGTGACCGGCGGCGGCGGCAGCGGCACCCCCTACGCGCCACTCACCGTGGCGGCGCGGGCCGAGCCCGACGCCCTGTGGCTGACCCTCGGGCCGACCCACCGGGAGGGCCACGAGACCGATTTCGCCAACCTGCGCGAGTTGGGCTGGGTGCCCTCCGTCACCGACTACCTCGCGGCCGCCGACATCGTGATCGCCTCGGCGGGTGACAACACGGTTCACGAGGTCGCCCGGGTCGGCGGCCGCCTGATCGTGATGCCGGAATGGCGCTATTTCGCCGAGCAGACTCGCAAGGCCGAGGCCCTGGTCCGGCTCGGGGCCGCCGTCCAGGCCCCCGCCTGGCCGGGCGACCTCCAGGGCTGGCGCGACCTCCTGGCCCGCGCCCGCGCCCTGGACGGCGCTGCGCTGCGCGACCTCTACGCCCCGGACGCCGCCCGGCGCGCCGCCGGCTGGCTCGAAGGACTGACCGACGCGCTCTGGCAGGGCGCCGAGGAGCCCGGCCCCCTGCGCATCGCCGCGCCTCCGTGATCGGGCCCCCCTTGGGATCTGCAGCCGACATAGGTTCGAGGCGCAATCGCTTTTTCAGGCCTCGACGCGCCCCCTCTCCCGTGCGGGAGAGGGTTGGGGTGAGGGACCAGGTCTTTCCGGAGAGGCCGCACCCCTCACCCTGTCCCTCTCCCGCACGGGAGGGGGGACCGGCGCCCTTCCCGGGCAACGTCAAAGCCCGATCGACGACGAAACCCGTATCGCCCCCGTACCCATCAGCCGGAGCCCGACCGTCGCATGTCCACCGTTTCCGTCGTGACCCTGGCCAAGGGTCGGCCGGCGCATCTGCGCAACGTGCTGCGCGGCCTGGAGCGCCAGACCCAGGCCCCCGCCGAGTTCATCGTCGCGGTGATGCAAGACGAGCCCTACGACCTGCCCGAGACGGCGTTTCCGGTCCGCCAGATCCGGGTTCCGGGCCGCGAGCTGCCGCTCGCCGCCGCCCGCAACCGCGGCGTGGACGCGGCCATCGGCGACGGCATCGTCTTTCTGGACGTCGACTGCATCCCGGCCCCCGACCTCGTGGCCGATTACGCGCGCGGGCTCGCCGAGCTCGACGGCCTGCTGATGGGCGAGGTCCTGCACCTGCCCGAGCGCGCCACCGCGGGCGCCTGGCGCTACGCCGACCTCGCGGCGAGCGCGGAGCGGCATTCCGACCGCCGCGGCCCGCCGGCCTCCGGCATCGAATTATGCAACGATTACCGCTGCTTCTGGTCGCTCAACTTCGCGATCCGGCGGGACACCTTCCTGGCGCTGGGCGGCTTCGACGAGCGCTACACGGGCTATGGCGGCGAGGACACCGATTTCGGCAAGATCCTCGACCAGAGCGGCACCCCGATCGCCTGGATCAAGGGCGCGCTGGCCTATCACCAGTACCACCCGCACCACATGCCCCCGATCCACCACCTCGACAGCGTCGTGCGCAACGCCGAGCTGTTCGAGGCCAAGTGGGGCTACCGGACCATGGGCCACTGGCTCTACGCGTTCCGGGTCATGGGCCTGATCGATGACACGCCCGACCGGCCGATCCGGATCCTGCGCCGCCCCGATGCCGACGACCTCGCCCTGACCGGGCAGCAGAGCCACCAGCCCTACACCAACTCCGCCTCCGTCATCCGGTATCTGGAATCCCGGGTCGGCGCGGCGGCGACCGCGTGAGGATCGCGCTCCTCGCCCATATCCGCCACCCGGTCGCGCCGCCCTTCACGGGGGGCATGGAGGCCCATAGCTGGCACCTCGCCGAGGGTCTGACGGCCCGCGGCCACGACGTCGTGCTGTTCGCCTCCGGCGACAGCGATCCGCGCTTCGCGATCGACGCCGTGGTCCCGGTGCATCACGAGCGCGTCTTCCCGGGCCTCGAGCATCGCGGCGATCCGGGGCTGCGGGCCCATGTCGATGCCGGCTACGCGGCGGCCTGCGACCGGATCGCAGCGGGTGGGTTCGACGTGCTGCACAACAACAGCCTGAGCCGGCTGCCCCTGGAGCGCCGGCGGACCGGACAGGTCCCCACCGTCACCTCGCTGCACGTGCCGCCCTACGACGCCCTGCGCGGATTCGTGCACGCCAGCCTTGGGCTGGGGCACCGGATCACCGTGACCTCGCAGGCCCAGCTCCAGACTTGGTGGCCCGCGGGCGCACCGCCGGAGGTGTCGGTGCTGCACAACGGCGTCGACCCCGCGGCCTGGCCGTTCCGGGACCGGGGCGACGGCAGCGCCGTCTGGTCCGGGCGCCTGGCGGCGATCAAGGGCGCGCATCACGCGATCGCGGCGGCCAGGCTGGCCGGCATCCCGCTGACCCTGTACGGCCCGATCGAGGAGCCCGATTACTGGGCGGATCGGATCGCCCCGCAGCTCGGCGGCCCGATCCGCTACGGCGGCCATCTCGACGGCCGAGCGCTCGCCGCAGCGATAGGTAGCGCTTCGGTGTTCCTGTTCACCCCCTGCTGGGACGAGCCGTTCGGGCTGGTGGCGATCGAGGCGATGGCCTGCGGCCTGCCCATCGCCGGCCTCGCCAACGGCGCCGCGCCGGAAGTGGTCGGCGAGGCCGGATGCCTCGTTCCGGAAGGGGACGATGCCGATCTGGCCCGGGCGATCGGCGTGGCGCTCGCCATCCCGCGCACGGTCCCGCAGGCCCGGGTCCTGCGCCTGTTCAGCCGCGACCTGTGGCTCGACCGCTGCGAGGCGCTCTACGCGCAGGTCCGCGCCGGACCCGCTCCGGCCACGTGGGTCGGCTGAAGCTGCCCGGATTGCGTTACAACGTACGATCGCTCTTGGGCATCGGGGACGACAGTCGGGATGACGAGGTTTGGCGCGAATCCGTCATGCGTAGCGATCCAAGCGAACGTCCGGTTTCTTGACTTTGCTTCCCGGAAGTAGACCGGCGGAAATTCACCCGATCCAGCCATTTAGAAGCGCCTATCGACTGGAATAAAAGTGGCCGAGAGCGGAATGGCAGATTCGGCGCAGATCAACCAGGGAAGAAGACTTGATAGTTGGGCCGTGACGAAGCCCGAAGACTGCACCGGCGGGGATGCCGGCGGGGGCGGTGTAACTCTGAGCCTCGGCGGCCGTGTCGGCCGCCTATGAAACGGCGAGGACGGAGGCGGCGAGCAGGCGGCTCATGGTGGGCTCCATCGATCCGGTGGGGCGACGGCCCGTTGCCGTCATCGGATGCCGTCACGATGGTCCTGTCCCAACCCCGCGAAAACCCGAAACGAATGGATGGACACGTTCAATGGTGCCCGGCCATGTGCCGGCCGATCGTTCCGATCTCGGCCGTTGCGGCAGCCGTCTCGTAGACTAGGCGCCCGTCCGACATCACGACGATCCGGTCCGACAGTTCCAGGATCTCGTCGAGGTCTTCGCTGATCAGGAGGACCGCCGCGCCGGCATTGCGGGCGGCCACGATCCGTGTGCGGATCTCCGACACCGCCGCGAAGTCGAGGCCGAAGCAGGGGTTGACTACGATCAGGAGATCGACCGGGTCGGTCAACTCGCGTGCGAGCACCGCGCGCTGCACATTGCCCCCTGACAGGGTCGCGATCGGCGCCTCGGAGGAGGCGGTCTTCACCTTGAAGCGCGCGATCAGGTCTTTGGCGCGCCGGGTCATCGCCCCCCTGTCGAGCCACAGGGTCGGCGGTCCGGACGGGTCCTCGCCGCGCCGGTCGAAGGCGCGGAAGGCGAGATTTTCCGCGACCGACATCCGCGGGGCGCAGGCATTGCGCAGGGGCTCCTCCGGGATGAAGCGCACGCGCCGCGCCCGGCTCTGCGCGCGCCGGCCGGTATAGGGCTCGCCCGCCACCGCGACGCGCCCGCCGGCTGCGCGGATCTGGCCGCCGAGCACGTCGGCGAGTTCCTTCTGGCCATTGCCGGAGACGCCCGCGATGCCGACGATCTCCCGCGCCCGGACGCGCAGATCCGCGATCGCGATGCGGCGCAGGCCCGAGGCGTCGGTGGCGTCGAGCGCCTCGATGCGCAGGATCTCCCGCGCCGCGTCCGGCACGCCGATCCGGGCTGCGATCGGGCGCACGACCCGCTCCCCGATCATCATCGCCGCCATGTCGTCGCGCGAGAGATCGCCAACCGCGCCGCCGCCCACCAGCCTGCCGCGGCGCAGGACGCTCAGCGAGCGGGCGAAGGTCTCGACCTCGCGGAACTTGTGGCTGATCATCAGCACGGTGAGGGCGCCGCGGTCGGTCATGGCGCGCAGGAGCCCCAGCACCCCCTCCGCCTCGTCGGGCGTGAGCACCGAGGTCGGCTCGTCGAGGATCAGGAAGCGGGCCTTGAGATAGAGCTGCTTGACGATCTCGAGCTTCTGTTTCTCGCCCGCGGCGAGTTCCGCGACCGGCCGGTCGAGGTTCAGCCGGAACGGCATCCCGGCCATGAAGGCCGAGAGCGCCGCGCGCTCGGCCTTCCAGTCGAGGATCGCCGGCGCGTCGGCGCGGCTGATCACGAGGTTCTCCGCCCCCGTCAGAGACGGCACCAGCGTGAAATGCTGGTAGACCATGCCGAGGCCGCGCGCCTGCGCGCCCTTCGGGTTGGTGATCTCGGCCTCGCGCCCGTCGACCAGGACGCTGCCGGCGGTCGGCGCGTAGAAGCCCATCACGCACTTGACCAGGGTCGACTTGCCCGCGCCGTTCTCGCCGAGCAGAGCGTGGAAGCCGCCGGCCTCGATCTTCATCGAGACGTCGTCGAGCGCCGCGAAGGCGCCGAAGCGCTTCGTCATACCGATCGTCTCGACGCCGATGGCGCCGGGCGGGGTGTCCATCGCGCTCACCCCATGGCCTGGAGGATCGCCGCGGAAGCGGCGACGGCACCGAAGATGCCCCCCTGCATCGTCACCATCCGCAGCGCCGCCTCGTGGTTGCTGCGATCGGTGGCGGCGGTGCCGTCGGAGACGATCACGCACTCGAAGCCGCGGTCGTTGGCCTCGCGCATCGTGGTGTGGACGCAGACGTCGGTGGTGATGCCGGTCAGGATCAGGTTGCGGATGCCGCGCTTGTTGAGGATCAGCTCCAGGTCGGTCGCACAGAACGAGCCCTTTCCGGGCTTGTCGATGACCGGCTCCCCGGGCAGCGGCGCCAGCTCGGCGATGATCTCCCAGCCCGGCTCGCCGCGCACCAGCACCCGGCCGCAAGGGCCGGGATCGCCGATCCCCGCCCCGATCCGGCGCGAGCGCCAGCGCTTGTTGGCGGGCAGGTCCGCGAGGTCCGGGCGGTGGCCCTCGCGCGTGTGGATCACGTGGTAACCGTTGGCCCGCGCCGCCGCGAGCAGTTCCGCGATCGGTCCGATCGGAGCGCGGGTGAGCGCGAGGTCGTAGCCCATGGCGTCGACATAGCCGCCCGGCCCGCAGAAGTCGGTCTGCATGTCGATGATGACCAGCGCCGTGTTCCCGGAGCGCAGGTCGCCGTCATAGGGCCAGGGGTAGGGCTCGGACGCCACGTAGGTGCCGGCGGCGGTCTCGCTGGCGAGCGGGATCACGCTCACTCCGCCGCCTCCCGCGAAGCCGGCGTCTGCGCCGCGCCGTAGGAGCGGGTCGGCGCCGGGAAGCCGCAGCCCGTGCCGTCGACGACCTTCACCGCGTCCTCCCACGGCAGCGCGTACCGGCCCGCGGCGAGGTCGTGCATGTAGGTGTAGGGGCAATCCTGGGCGCCGCCCTTCACGGCCGTGTAGCCGCGATGGCCGAGCTGGTAGATGTTGTTCTCGACGCCCCAGTGAATGCGCGCCTCGCGCACGAGATCGGGCCGCACCTCGGCCGTGATGATCTCGTCGACGCGGCCCGTGGTCCCGTGGGCGATCACCGACCCGTCGAAGTTGCAGATCATGCCTTCGCCCATCGAGTCGAAGGCACCATCCGAGCCGCACATGCAGACGCTGGCGGTGATCATCAGGTTGCAGAAGGCGTTCGACTGGTTGGTGAAGCGCCAGGATTCACGGATCGGCGCCGTATAGCCGGCCGTGCGGATCATGATCTCGGCGCCCTTGTAGGCGCATTCGCGCGCCATTTCCGGGAACATGCCGTCGTGGCAGATGATCAGGGCGATCTTGGCGCCCCGGGGACCCTCGATGACCGGGATGCCGATATCGCCGGGCTCCCACGGCTCGACCGGCACCCACGGATGCATCTTGCGGTAATAGAGCTTCACCGTCCCGGCATCGTCGATGATCAGCCCGGAATTGAACGGGCTGCCATCCGGGTTGGCCTCCATGATGGAGAAGCAGCCCCAGATCCGGTTGTCGATGCAGGCTTTCTTGAAAGCCGCGACCTCGGGACCGTCGAGACGGCACAGGATCTCCGGATCGGTGTCCATCGACAAGCCGTGCAGGGCGTATTCGGGGAAGACGACGAGGTCCATCGTCGCGAGGTTGGTCCGCGCCTTGGCGACCATGGCGACGATGCGGTCGGTCTGGGCGGCGAGGTCGGCCATCGTGGCGATCCGCGGCAATTGGAGCTGCACGAGCCCGATCACGACGCCGTTGGGAGACTTGTTCAGTCCGCCGAGTCCGTTCATGGCGGCGCTCCTCACTTCGACAGGGACAATTCGCCCGGAGCGCCAGCCAGCGCCCGGTCGGGCGAGGAGGTCGCCACGAGGAGGGCGAGGGTGAGCACGTAGGGGGCGGCGTAGAACAGGTAGTAGCCCTGCGAGACGCCAACCGATTGCAGCGCGGGACCGAGTGCCCCCGCCCCGCCGAACAGCAGGGCGGCGCCGAAGCAGGCGAGCGGGTTCCAGCGGGCGAAGATCACCAGCGCCACCGCCATCAGGCCCTGGCCGGACGAGACGCCCTCGTTCCAGGAGCCCGGATAGTAGAGCGAGAGGTAGGCCCCTCCGATGCCGGCGAGCACGCCGCCGATGCCGGTCGCCAGCAGCCGGACACGGTCGACATCGTAGCCCATGGCGCGGGCCGCGTCCGCGCTGTCGCCGACGACGCGCAGGACCAGTCCGGCCCTCGTGTTGCGCAGGCCCCACCACAGGGCGACGGACAGCGCGGCGCCAGCCAGGAACAGCACGTTGACGCGGAGCGCCGCCTGGACCTGCGGCAGATCCGACCACGCGCCGAAACCGATCGCCGGCAGCGGTGGGGCCGAAGGCTGGATGAAGGGCTTGCCGAGGAAGAAGGCGAGCCCCGACCCGAACAGCATCAGCGCGATGCCGATGGCGACGTCGTTGACCCGGGGGAACTTGCAGACGAAGCCGTGCAGCAGGCCGAACAGGCCGCCCGAGAGCCCGGCCACCGCGACACCGGCCCAGGGCGAGCCCGTCATCACGGCGGTGGCGTAGGCCGCCATGGCGCCGAAGACGAGCGTCCCCTCCAGTCCGAGGTTGATCCGGCCCGAGCGCTCGGTGATCGTCTCGCCGAGGCTCACGAACAGGAACGGTGTCGAGACGCGGATCGCTCCGCCGATCACCGCAAGCGGCACCGTCCAGAGGCCGAGATCGTCACTCATTGCGGGGCCTCATGCCGGCACCCGGGCGGACGGCACCGGCGCGCGCTTCTCGGCCCAGAGATGCGGGTTGAACAGCTTGAACCGGCCGTAGAGCGTCTCGCTCATCAGCACGACCAGGAACAGCAGACCTTCGAGCACGAGCACGGTGGCGTCGGGCAGCTGCATCCGCCGCTGGATCAGCCCGGAGGACGCCTCGATGCCGCCGAGCAGGAAGGCCACCGGCACGATCGCGATCGGGTTCTGCCGGGCGAGGAAGGCGACGAGGATGCCGGTGTAGCCGTAGCCTGCAGCCAGGGTGCCGTTGGCGGTGCCTTGGACGGCCACGACCTCGAAGAAGCCCGCCAGCGCCGCGAAGGCGCCCCCCAGCGCGGTGAAGCCCACGATGAGCCGGCCGACCGGCAGCCCCTGGATCTGGGCCGCGCGGACGTTGCCGCCCGCGATCCGGGCGGCGAAGCCCAGCGTCGTGCGGTCCATCAGCCCGTAGGCGATCAGGCAGGCGATCACGCCGCAGCCGAGGCCCCAATGCACGCCGATCACCGGCATCGGCCCGAGCATGAACGCGTCGCCCACGGGCAGGGTCGAGGGCTTGTTGAGGCTGGTCGGGTCGCGCAGCGGCCCCTCGATCAGGTGGTTGGCGAGCGCGATCGCGATATACGACAGGAGCAGGCTGGAGATCGTGGCGTTCACCCCGCGATAGGCCTGGAGCCAGCCGACCGAGCCGATCCAGACGGCGCCGACCAGGGCGGCGGCGCAGGCCATCAGCGGCACCGCCAGCAGGGCGGGCAGCGCGGACAGCGGCTGTGCCGCCGCGGCGGCGGCGAGGCCCCCCAGCACGATCGCGCCCTCGCCGCCGATCACCACGAGGCCGAGCCGGGCGGGCAAGGCCACGCAGAGCGCGGCGAACAGCAGGGGCGCCGCCCGCTGCAAGCTGTTTCCGAGCGCGAAGGGAGAGCCGAACCCGCCGCGCCAGACGATGTCGACGAGCTGCACCGGCGACTTGCCGAGCGCCGCGAGGAACAGGCCGAACAGCAGGAAGCCGAGCGCGGCGGCTCCGACGGGGATCGCCACGGCCTCCGAACGGCGCGCGAGCCACGCGCGGATTCGGAGGAATGCCGAGGATCGCGAAGGCGCGACGGTCAGGCTCGATGGGGCTGTGTCCGCGACCACGTCTCAGGGCCCTCCGGATGGGTCGGCGCCGAGCGGCCGGCAGAAACCGTGCCAGCGTGGCTCAAACCGAGCCCTTCACGCCGGCGACGAGGTAGTTCGTGCTCTCCAGTTCCGCCGCCTTCTCCGGGTAGGCCTTACCCGCCGGCAGGACCTCCTTGCCGGCGTTGTCCTTGAGCGGGCCCTTGATGATCGCGTAGCCGCCCTTCAGCATCTCGGCCTTGACCGCGTCGGCGTTCTTGCGGGCCGCTTCGCCGACGCCGGGCCCGTAGGGGCTCATCTTGACGTAGCCGTCGGCGAGGCCGCCGCGCACGAAGTTCTCGGGGGTCTTGCCGGCCTGCATCGCCTCGATGAAGCCCTTGTAGATCGGAAGCCAGTTCCACTCCGCGCCGGTGAGGTATTTCTGGGGCGCCAGGGGCGACTGGTCGACGTGATAGCCGCACACGAAGGCGCCGCGGCGCGCAGCGGTCTCGACCACCACCTTCGGGCTGTCGACATGGCAGGTGATGACGTCGGCGCCGCCGTCGATCAGGGCGTTGGTCGCCTCCGCCTCCTTGACCGCGAGCGACCACTCGCCGGTGAAGATCACCTGGCAGGTCATCGCCGGGTCGACGCTCTGTGCGCCGAGCAGGAAGGCGTTGACGTTGTTGAGCACCTGCGGGATCGGCTTGGCCGCCACGAAGCCGATCTTCTTCGACTTCGACGCATGGGCGGCCACGATGCCGTTCAGGTACTGCCCCTGCGCGATGTAGCCGAAGTAAGAGCCGGCGTTCTTGGGATCCTTCTCGGTCCAGAGGCCGCCGCAATGGCGAAACTGAATCTTCGGGTTCTTCTTGGCCTCGGCAAGAAGATAGGGGCTGTAATAGCCGAACGAGGTCGGGAGCAGCAGCGTCGCCCCGTCGAGGTTGATCATGCTCTCCATGGTCTTCTCGACGGCGTTCGTCTCCGGGACGCGCTCTTCCTCGGTGATCTCGACGCCGGGCAGGCCCTTCAACGCCTTCGCGGCCTGGGCATGCGCCTGATTGTATCCGTAATCGTCCTTCGGGCCGACATAGATGACGCCGACGGTCAGGGGGCCGGCCGCGCGTGCGCGGGATCCCGTAGCGACGCCGAGCCCGAGGAGGGCGCCCGCGCCGAGAAGACGCCTGCGCGTGAAGGGAAGATCTGCCACAGGCATCCGCTTGCTCACGCCATCCGGTCGATGACGCGAGTCAATATAGAGCTTCGTTAGACAGGCGGTGAAGCCGATATTTTCAGCATTCGCTAG
Source organism: Methylobacterium sp. E-066 (assembly GCF_022829635.1). Taxonomy (GTDB): domain Bacteria; phylum Pseudomonadota; class Alphaproteobacteria; order Rhizobiales; family Beijerinckiaceae; genus Methylobacterium. The sequence continues at coordinate 61,725 of NZ_JAKSYO010000165.1, read as the reverse complement.
GATGATTGCTACTACACGGACGGATACGAACCCGCGCGGACGCACAAGAATCGGTCGGTTCGTGCGCGATCGGGCGCCACGCGTGCGTTGCTGTCGCTAATCCGTGATTCAACCGGGAAGCCTTCATCGGAGGCCTGTCGTAAAGCCGATCGGCGGTCGAGAATAACGAATGCCGCCCAATGCGAGAACGCATTGAGCGGCGTTAAGCTGTCCTGTTTCTGAACCGACGCGAGGAGCCACCTCTTTTGCAAGGAGGCTTGCAACCAAGCCGCTCACGCGGCGCTCGAGCGAAACCGGGTTTTGCTACCGTGAAGGGATCAGCCGGTGCTCGTAGGCGTCGCGTTGCGCGTCGGCGGGCGTCCTCAGCGCGCGCCGCCCGTGTAGTTCTGATGCGGGCGGCGCAAGGCGCCGGTGACCAGATCGTCCGTGGTCTCGTAGGACCGACCGATGCCGACCGTGCGCCCGCGGTCGTTCAGGAGATTGGGTAGGGCCGCGCGCCCTTCCAGGCCGCCCGGCGCGGTGGTGGCGGGGATCCCGGCGGGCGCGGTGTAGCTCTGCGCGAGCGCGGCAGTGGACAGGGTGAGGCCGAGAACGGCTCCGAGAAGGATGCGGGTGGTCATGACTCAGGATCCGATAGCGAAGGTGCCGAGCATGGGCTGCCCGCCTTCTGTAGAGTCAAGATTGTGCAGCGCTGCCGAGAAAAACAACAACGCCTGTCCGCTATTTGTGCGCTTGCGCACGATGTGACACCCGCGCCGGAGGCTAGCTCCGCGGGCGGGCGATCGAAGCGTCGTATAAAGATTTGATTTGTCAATGCCTTAGCCGATACCTTCGGATCTGCCGTCGCGGTTTGCGTGGTGGCACGCTTCTTTCGCCGAACGACTTCAGCTTGGCCCTGGCAGTCACAGATGCTGTGCTTGTCGAGCGTCGCCTCGATCTGCGCGGCGACGCGATGTGCGGCCGGGTCGAGCGGTGGAATGGACGCGCCGCACGGGCGAGGCGATCTGTGTGACGGCAGCGGCCTCGCTGTGAGGCGTGAAGGCTACGCTGCCGCGAGCGATCTCCGCGCGGATGTAGGCCAGATCCAGGACGGCGATGTGCGGACCGTGCGCGGCGCCTCAGCCCGTCCGGCGGATCGTCGCCTCGATCTGGCCGTGCGGCTCGTCCGTCGGCAGGAACACGGTACCCGGGTTCTCCAGGCCGAAGGGCTGCAGGTTGATCGGGATGTAATGCTTGTTCGGCATCGCGAAGCCGATCTCGTCGATCTCCGGCACGGCGGCCAGCGCCGCCTCGCCCATCCGGTACATGCTGTCCTGGACGCCGTAGCTGTAGGTGGTGCCGAACACCTCGATCAGGAGCGACAGGATCTTGGCGTTGGCGGCGGCGTAGTCGCTCGGCGCACCGGCCCATGTCCAGGTCGCGTCCATGCTGGTTGCGGCGATGCGGTCGGTCGTGTCCGGCAGCGTCCGGTAGGCGTCGTCCACGAAATCAGCCCAGCCCGATTGCGTGGTCTTCATGAAGGTGAATCCGCGCAGGCCCGAGCGCAGCACCGACCCGCCCCGGCTCGCGGCGAGTCCGACATAGCCGAAGCCGTTGCCGTCGAGGATGAAGGTGTGGCCGTGCGGGGTGCCACCGATCTCCTGACGCAGCCAGCGCGTCTCCGTCGCCTCGATCGCGACGTCCTCCACCTGCGGGTAGGTGTCGAGGAAGACCTTGGCCACGGCCTTGGCGAACGCCTCCTTGTCGAGCGAGAGGTTCTTCGCCGCGGTGACGTTGACGATGTTCTTCACGCTGTCAGTGGCCACGCAGGCCCGGTTGTCGCCCGCAGTCCAGGCGGCGTCGAACTCACCCCTCATCAAGACGGTGAGCGTCAGCTCGCGCGGGATGTGGTGGTCGCCGTCGCGGGTCAGGCGCATCACCCGCACCCGGCCCTTGCCGTATCGCGATGCCGTCAGGGCCATGGGGATCTCCGGAAAAGGGCCGAAGGCGTCTCTCAATGCGCCTCGGCGGTCTTGGCTTGTCGGATGGCGGCCTCGCGTGCCTCGTCCGTGCTGCCGAGCCCGTTGAAGAACAGGTTCAGGAGCACGGCCGAGAGCGCACAGAGCAGGATGCCCGATTCGAGCAGCGGATGCAGCGCCTGGGGCATCTGCCGGAAGAAGCCCGGCGCCACCAGGGGGATCATCCCGAAGCCCACCGAGACCGCGACCACGAACAGGTTGTTGCGGTTGTTGGCGAAATCGACGGCGCCGAGGATGCGCGTGCCGGTCGCCCCGACCATGCCGAACATCACGAGCCCCGCACCCCCGAGGACGCATTGCGGCACCGCCTCGACCAAGGCGGCGAGCTTGGGAACCAGCCCGAGGCCCAGCATGATGATCCCGCCGACCACCGCGACGTAGCGCGTGCGCACGCCGGTGACCCCGACGAGGCCGATGTTCTGCGAGAACGAGGTGTACGGGAAGGTGTTGAAGATGCCGCCGATCACCGTGCCGAGGCCGTCGCCGCGCAGGCCCCGGGTCAGGCGCGCCGCGTCGACCGGATCGGCGCAGATCTCGCTGAGCGCGAGGAACATGCCGGTCGACTCGATCATCACGACGATCATCACGATGCTCAGCGTGACCACCGAGACGGGATCGAAGCTCGGCCAGCCGAACGCGAAGGGGCGCACCACGTCGAACCACGGCGCGCTCGCCACGTGGCCGAAGTCGACCAGCCCGAAGAAGCCGGCCACGACCATGCCGACGATGATCCCGATCAGCACCGAGGCCGAGTTGACGAAGCCGGTGCCGTATCGGGTGATCGCCAGGATCACGCAGAGGACGAAGGCCGCGATGGCCAGGTAGACGGGCGCGCCGTAGGCCGGGTTTCCGACCCCGCCGGCCGCCCAGTTCACGCCGACCCGCATCAGCGAGATGCCGATCACCAGGATGATGGTGCCCGTCACCACCGGCGGGAACAAAGGCAGCAGCCGCCCGACCAGCGGCGCGACGAGGAACGCGAACAGGCCCGCGGCGATCACCGCGCCGTAGATGCCGGCGAGCCCGATCTCGGGATTACTCCCCATGGCGATCATCGGCGTGACCGCCGCGAAGGTGACGCCCATCATCACCGGCATCCGCACGCCGATCCCGGGCAGGCCCCAGCTCTGGACCAGGGTGGCGAGGCCGCCGGCGAACAGGTCGGCGCTCACCAGCATCGCCACCTGCTCCGGCGCCAGCTTCAGCGCCCGCCCGACGATGAGCGGCACCGCCACCGCGCCCGCATACATCACCAGCACGTGCTGGAGGCCGAGGAGGCCGAGCGCGAGAGGGCCGACCCGGCCCACCGGGGCGGTGGCCGGCCCGAGCGGGACAGGACCTGAGGCTGCGGAAGGCTCTGACCGGACGGCGCTCGACATCGTGGAGACTCTCCCGAGGCGCGGCGGGCCGGCAGCCGGATCGCGGCCCGACGCGCCATGACCTCGGATGCGCAAGCCATATGCCACGCCCCCGTTTCGACGCCCGCCATGGTGGCGGCGACCGGTCGATGGCTGGCGCCTGGCCCGTTGCCTGCTTTACGGTCACCCTGGAGTGGGACGGTGCGGGCGCGATGACGTTTTCCCTCGCAGATCTCGACGGCATGCCGGAGACCGACTTCGTCGCGGCGCTGGGGGCGGTCTTCGAGCACGCGCCGTGGGTCGCCCGGGCCGCCGCGGCACGGCGCCCGTTCGGCACCGTCGCCGCGCTCCACGCGGCGATGTGCGCGGCGGTCGAAGCCGCGCCGGAGGCGATGCGCCACGCCTTGCTCGCCGGCCATCCGGAGCTCGCCGGCCGCGCCGCCCGCGACGGCGCCATCGCGCCCGACTCGGTTGCGGAGCAGGCGGCGGCCGGCCTGGACCGGCTCTCGGATGCGGAATATGCGCGCTTCGCGGCGATGAATGCCGCCTACCGGAGCCGGTTCGGCATCCCGTTCATCCTCTGCGTGAAACGCCACGGCCGCGCCTCGCTGATGGCCGCCTTCGAGGACCGCCTCGCCTCCGATCCGGAGACCGAGTTCCGCACGGCGCAGGCCGAAGTCTTCCGCATTGCCGCCATCCGCCTCGGCGCCCTGGTCGAGGGGGACGGTGCGTTGCTCACCACAGGCCGGCTCTCGACCCACGTGCTCGACACGATGCTGGGCAAGCCGGCCGCGGGCGTCGCCGTCGAGTTGGTCGAGATCGTCTCGGAGACGGAGACCGCGCTGGTCGCGCGCACGCACACCAATGCCGACGGCCGCACCGACGCCCCGCTGATCGGCGGACGCCCGGTCCCGATCGCAGTCTACGAGCTTCGCTTCGCGCTCGGCGACTATCACCGCCGGCTCGGCATCGACCTGCCGCGCCCGGCCTTTCTCGACGTTGTGCCACTGCGCTTCGGTGTGGCGGAGCCGGAGGCGCATTACCACGTGCCGCTGGCAGCGACCCCGTGGAGCTTTCAAACGTACCGGGGGAGCTGAAGGCTACGGCACAGGGTTTGCGGCGAAGCCGGCGAGCCCCGTCGAGACTTCAGGAGTAGATCGGATGCGGATCGTCCGTCTGGGAGCGATCGCGGTGCTGGCTGCGGGCGCGTGGCTCGGCCTGGGCGCCCCATTTGAGGGTGGCCTGCCCGCAATCCCGCCGCCGGCGGCCGCGCAGGGCACCCTGACACCCCCGGCGGGGCAGCCGAGCGTCACGGCGCCCGGCGGCCTGCGCGGTCGCAGCGCCCGCCGCCGCGGTTTTCGCCTCTTCCATAGGCATCCGCATCATCGCCGTTGACACGACGGAACCAGCCGACGACTGCGCCATTCGTCCCGATTACAGAATTCATCGGGAACGAGGCGGCCATGCGAAAGAAGACAACCGTCATACTGGCTCTCTGCGGGCTGCTCGGCACTGCCGGTGCCGCCTCGGCTCAGTCCTACGGCGCGCCGGCCGGGCGCGATCCTTCCACCGCCCCAGGGGGCACGGAGGGCCTCGCCGGACCGCGCAACGAGGCCGAATCGATCCGGTCGGGTGATGCCCTGGAGGTGCCCCCGAACCGCGGCGGGGTCGCCATCGAGGAGCCCGTCATGCCGCCGCCCCGTACCAACGAGGTGCCCGCAGGCCGCTGACGCCCGCATCGAACGGCGCCGATCCCGAACCGCGTCGGGATCGGCGCGAACCCGGCGTGCCGGCCGCCCTACTGGGGCAGCTTGTCGTCGATGCCCTTCACGTACCAGTTCATGCCGAGGATCATCGGGTCGGGGGCGGTCTCGCCGTCCTTGACCGCGATGGTCCCGTCCTGCTTCGTCACCGGACCGGCGAAGGGATGCGTCCGGCCTGCCGCGATCGCCTTCACGGTGTCCTCGGCCATGGCCTTCACGTCGGCGGGCATGTTGGTGAAGGGGGCGAGAACGACCAGGCCGTCCTTGATCCCGCCCCAGGTGTCGTGGCTCTTCCACGAGCCGTCGAGCACGGCCTTGGCCTCGCTGATCACGTAGCCGTTCCAATCGTCGACGATCGACGTGAGCTGTGCCTTCGGGGCGAAGCGATACTGGTCGGAGGATTGCCCGAACGCGAGCTTGCCCTGCTTCTCGGCCTCTTGCAGCGGGGCGGCTGAATCGGTGTGCTGGGTCAGGATGTCGGCGCCCTGCGCCAACAGGGCCTTGGCGGCTTCGGCCTCCTTGCCCGGGTCGAACCACGTGTTCACCCAGACGATCTTGACCTTCACGTTCGGGTTGACCGACTGCGCGCCGAGCATGAAGGCGTTGATGCCGCTCACCACCTCGGGGATCGGGAACGACGCGATGTAGCCGACCGTCCCGGTCTTCGACAGCTTGGCCGCGATCTTCCCGCAGACGTAACGGCCCTCGTAGAACCGGGCCGAGTAGGTCGAGACGTTGGCCGCGCGCTTGTAGCCGGTGGCGTGCTCGAACTTCACCGTCGGGAATTTCTTGGCGACCTTCAGGGTCGGCTCCATGAAGCCGAACGACGTGGTGAAGATCAGGCCCATCCCTGAGCGCGCGAGCTTCTCGATCGCCCGCTCGCTGTCGGCCTCGGGCACGTTCTCCAGGTAGGTGGTCTCGACCTTATCGGGCATGGCCTCGGCCAGGGCCTTGCGGCTCAGATCGTGCTGGAACGAGTAGCCGTAATCGGCCACCGGCCCGACATAGACGAAGCCCACCTTGAGCTTGCCCTCGGCCTGTGCCGGGCCGAGCAGGAGCAGGAATGCACCGAGGCCGGCGCAGAAGGAATGTCGCATGGTCGCTCGTGTCCTCTCCGGTGGACGGCACCGCTAGCGGTGCGGGGTGAAGTCGCGCCCCAGGGCGGCGGGTGCGAGCGAGCCGCCCTGCCGCCGCCCGAGGGACAGCAGGACGAGGGCGACGATCGTCGCGAGGTAGGGAAGCGCCGAGAGCACTTGTCCGGGCAGGCCGATGCTCGCCGCCTGGGCGTGGAGTTGCAGCACCGTGGCGCCTCCGAACAGGATCGCGCCGGCCACCAGCCGCGCCGGCCGCCACGAGGCGAAGACGACGAGCGCCAGGGCGATCCAGCCGCGGCCCGCGGTCATCGCCGGGGCCCAGAACGGGGTGTAGGCCAGCGAGAGGTAGGATCCGGCGAGCCCCGCACAGGCACCTCCGAACAGCACGGCCAGGAAGCGGAGCTTGCGCACCGGCAGGCCGAGGGCGTGCGTGGCGGTGTGGTCGTCGCCGATCGCGCGCAGGATCAGGCCGCCGCGCGTCCGCCACAGGAACCACGAGACGGCGACGGTCAATGCCAGGCCCGCGTACACGAAGGCGTCCTGGCCGAACAGGAGCTGGCCGATCCCAGGCAGGTCGCTCAGGCCGGGGATATCGAGATGCGGTGCGGGATCCCGCTTCAGGCCGACATACGGGGCGCCGACGAGACCCGACAGGCCGAGGCCGAGGATCGTGAGCGCGAGGCCCGAGGCGACCTGATTGGCCGCGAGCCCGACGGTCAGCAGCCCGAACAGGGCCGCCAGGCCCAATCCGGCGCCGGCGCCGGCCAGGGCGCCCAGGAGGGTCGAGCCGGTCTCGATAGCAGCGGCGAAGCCGACGGCCGCCCCGCAGATCATCATGCCCTCGACGCCGAGGTTGAGCACGCCCGCGCGCTCGACCACCAGTTCGCCGATCGCGGCGATGATCAGCGGAGTCGCTGCCGTCAGCACCGTGACCAGGATCATCTGGACCATGTCGAGGGTCATCGCGCGCCTCCCGGGACGAGGCGGACCTTGAAGCGGGTGAGGACGTCCGCCCCCAGGACGAGGCCGAGCAGCAAGCCTTGGAAGGCCCGCGTCAGGTCGAGGGGAAGCCTGAGGTCGATCTGCGCTCCCTCGCCGCCGATCGTGGTGAGCGCGATCACGAGCGCCGCGACGAGGATGCCCGGCGGCGAGAGCCGGCCGAGAAAGGCGACGATGATCGCCGTGAAGCCGTAGCCCGGCGAGATCGTCGGCTGGAGCTGGCCGATCTTGCCCGCGACTTCCGCGATCCCCGCGAGCCCCGCCGCCCCGCCCGAGACGGCGAAGGCGGCGAGCGTCAGGCGGGCCTCGCTGAAGCCGGCGAACCGGGCGGCGCGCGGACTCGCGCCGACGACCCGCACCTCGAACCCGAACAGGGTCCGCCCGAGGACGATCGTGGCGAGCACGACGGCCGCGAAGGCGACGAGCACGCCTGCATGCAGGGTTTCCCCCTCCATCAGGTAGGGCAGGCGCGCCGCGGCATCGAAGGGGACGCTCTGCGGGAAGTTGTATCCGGCCGGGTCGCGCAACGGTCCCCGGGCCATGTAGTCGAGGAGCAGTTCCGCGACGTAGACCAGCATCAGGCTGGTCAGGATCTCGGAGACGCCGAGCCGCACCTTCAACACGGCCGGGATCATCGCGTAGGCGACGCCGGCAAGCGTTCCGGCGACCAGCATCGCCGGCAGGATCCACAGGGTGAAGCCCGCGCTGCCCTGGGTGGCGAGGGCGACGCAGCCGCCGGCGAGGCCCCCGACCACGAATTGGCCCTCGGCACCGATATTCCACAGGTTCGCCCGGTAGCAGAAGGCCAGGCCCGTCGCGATCAGGGCGAGCGGCGCGGCCTTCAGGGCGATCTCCTGCAGGGACCACAGCTCGGACAGCGGCGCGATGAAATAGGCCGCGAAGGCCGCTGCCGGCGAGACGCCGAGCAGGGACACGGCCACGCCGCCGAGCAGCACGGAGGCGAGGAAGGCCAGGGCGGGCGCAAGGATGGCGGCGAGCGGCGAGCGGCCGGCGCGCGGCACGAGGTCGAGGCGCATGGTTACCTCGCGTGATTACGTGGCATGGACGGCTCCTTCGCGAAGGCGGCCGGGCGGGGCGACCGTGTGGCCCCCCGGGGGCGGGCCGCCGGATCCGCCCATCAGCAGGCCGACCGCCTCGCGGGAGGTCTCGGAACGCCGCACGGCCCGCGACAGGGTGCCGGCCTGGAGGACCGCGATGGAGCCGGCGATCTCGAACAGTTCGTCGAGGTCCTGACTGATCACCAGGATTGCGCTCCCGCGCGCGGCGAGGTCGATCAGCGCTTGGCGGATGCGCGCGGCCGCCGCCGCGTCGACGCCCCAGGTCGGCTGATCGACGACGAGCACCCCGGGCTCGGCCAGGATCTCGCGTCCGACCACGAACTTCTGCAGGTTGCCCCCCGACAGGGTGCCGGCGGCCGGGTCCGGGCCGGCCTTGCGGACATCGAACGCCTCGATCACCCGGGCCGCCAGCGCCCGGGCCGCTGCCCGGTGCACGAGTCCGAAGCGCGTGAGCGAGGCGGTGGCGTACCGGGAGAGCACGGCGTTCTCCGAGAGGCTCAGGCCGGGCGCCGCGGCATGGCCGTTGCGCTCCTCGGGCACGAAAGCCGCCCCGAGACGCCGCCGCGCGTTGATGTCGAGGCGGCCGGCGGGCGTCCCGTCGATGCAGACGGCGCCGGCCTCCGGCGCTCGGGCCTCGCCGGAGAGTGCCGCGAACAGTTCCGACTGGCCGTTGCCCGCGATCCCGGCGATGCCGAAGATCTCGCCGCCGCGGACACCGAGCGAGATGTCACGCAGGCCGGTGGCGTGCAGGCCGGGGGCGGGCAGCGACAGCCGGTCGAGGCGCAGGCGCTCGGGTCCCGCCAGCGCCGACCGTGCGGGGGCAGCCTCGCGTGTCAGCGCGCGGACCTGCGCGCCGACCATCATGGCGGCGAGCGAGCCGGCGCTCTCCACACGCGGATCGCAGGCGCCGACGACCCGGCCGCCGCGCAGGATCGTGGCGCGGGCGCAGAGGCGGCGCACCTCGTCGAGCCGGTGCGAGATGTAGAGCAACGCCCGGCCCTCATCCCGCAGGCGCTCCAGCACCGTGAACAGCATTTCGGCTTCGCCGGGCGTGAGCACCGAGGTCGGCTCGTCGAGGATGACGAGCTTCGGGTCCTGGAGCAGGCAGCGCACGATCTCGATGCGCTGACGCTCTCCCGCCGACAGCGACCAGACCGGCCAATCCAGTTCGAGGTGCAGGCCATAGGTCCGGCCGAGGGCCGCGATCCGCTCGGCGAGCGCCCTGCGGCCGAGGCTTCTGCCCATCACGAGGGCGATGTTCTCGGCGACTGTCAGGTTCGCGCACAGGGAAAAGTGCTGGAACACCATGCCGATGCCGAGCCGGCGGGCCGCCTCCGGGCTGGCGAGCCTCACCGTCTCGCCGCGATGCGTGACGACGCCCTCCGTCGGCTCCAGGAGGCCGTAGAGGATCTTCATCAGCGTGGATTTCCCGGCCCCGTTCTCGCCGAGCAGGGCGTGGATCTCGCCCGCCCGGATCTCGAGGTCGATGCGGTCGTTGGCCGTGAAGGCGCCGAAGCGCTTCACGATGCCGTAGGCGCCGAACAGCGGCCTCGGATCGTTCGAGGCGGGCGTCGGCTCAGTCGCCGCGATCGTCATCCAGCCGCTCCGCGATTCCAGGTCGCCGCCTCAGAAGACGTGGAAGGCGAACCCGGCCAGGAAGCTCTTCTCCTCGGTCCCCTTGAAGGTCGTGGTCTCTACGTTGCCGAATTTGTTCAGCCAGTATTGGAAGCCGATGAAGACATCGACCTTGTTCGGCTGGTCGTAGATCAGCTTGCCGAGGTCGAGCACGAGGTTCGTGCGCGAGAGAAACTCGAGGCCGCGCGGCGGGTTGAACTGGAAGGCCGCGACGTTGCGCACGCCGCGGCCCTTGGGCAGCACGATGTTGTTGAACCCGGTCAGGCTGAGCGGCAGCCCGGTGAACGACAGTGGGAAGTTGTAGACGAGCTCGAATTCCGGAACGGCGTCGAAGCTCTGGTCGCGATCCGGCTGGAGGTTGAAGCCGTTGCGGTTCCACTCCTTGTAGACGTGCGTGCTGAGATTGAGGAATCCCGCCGGGACGTCGAAGGAGAAGTTCAGGCCGCCGACGATATCGCGCTTCTTCGAGCCGAACGCGTCGTTCTGCGAATTGGCGTCGAAACCGAAGGCGAGCGACACATCCTTGACGAGGCCGGGGATCGCGAACGCCTTGGTGCCGGTGAGCGCGTTCAGGCTGAGGGTGCCGCGATACAAGCCGTAGGCTTCGGTATTGCCGTAATCGGAGAAGGCCGGCGAGCCGACGCTGCCCGGCGGGTTGGTGGTGCCGGCCGGGAACTGCGAGCCCGACTTCAGGATGTCGAGGGAGAAGAAGTTGGTGCCGTAGGCCCATGCGTCGGCATGCGCGATGTTGAGGATCTGCTTGGGCGCCTCCCGGGAGACGAAGCTGCCGTCCGCCCGCTGGATCTGGACGCCGGGCGAGACCGTCGGGAACTGGTAGCGATAGCTGACCTGCGTGTCGGCAAACAGGAAGAACGGCACATCGGCCACGGCCGCGGCATCGGGCGCCTTGGCCTTCGTCCCGGTTTCAAGGTCTGCCGCATGTGCGGCCCCGATGATCAAGGCTGGCACTAAAGCAGCCGCGATTCCGCGCCTGAACATCGTCTCGGTCCCCCGGCTTCGCAAAGCATTGGGAGAGCGACCGCAACCGATATGCCAACGCTCCGGTCCTGAGCGCGGACCGCCGCACGCGTCATAAAATTGCAACAGCTACCGGACAGGCGGACACACATGCATTCTCTCTCGACACACAGCATCATTCCCCCGGGTGGCCGGTGATTCGGGCGCTCCCCGAGGGTGCCCTCCATGACCTCCGCCACGGCCACGGTGACCCGCCACCTCGCAGCCGAGCCCTCGCCGCTCGCGTTCGAGACGGCCGGCACGGCGCTGGTGATCATCGACATGCAGCGCGACTTCCTCGAGCCAGGGGGGTTCGGGGCGAGCCTCGGCAACGACGTCTCGCTCCTGGCCAGCGCGGTCCCGCCGGCGCGGGCACTGCTCGCGGCGGCCCGCCGCGCCGGGCTGCTGGTGGTGCACACGCGCGAAGGTCACCGGCCGGACCTGTCGGATGCCCCGCCGGCCAAGCTCGCCCGCGGCGAGCCGTCCGCCCGCATCGGCGATCCCGGCCCGATGGGCCGGATCCTGATCCGCGGCGAGGCCGGCCATGACATCATCCCGGAATTGCGGCCCGAACCCGGCGAACCGATCATCGACAAACCCGGCAAGGGCGCCTTCTACGCCACCGACCTCGCCGGCATCCTGAGCGCCCGGCGCATCGACACCCTCCTCGTCTGCGGCGTGACGACCGAGGTCTGCGTCCACACCACCGTGCGCGAGGCCAACGACCGCGGCTACCGCTGCGCCGTCGTCGCAGACGCCTGCGGCTCGTATATCCCGGACTTCCACGCCGCCGGGCTCGCGATGATCAAGGCGCAGGGCGGGATCTTCGGCTGGGTCACCGATTCCGCTGCCGTCGTCGCCGCCCTCGACGGATCGGCACAGCCCTAAGCCTCCATCCCGGCAGGCATATTGCTATGCCTGCCGGGATGGAGGCTTCGCGTTCGGGTAGCGATGGACCTTGATACGATCGACACCCTTCTGCAGCCCCGTCGCCGGACGGAACTCCACGGCTGCGGGACGACGACGCCGGCCGCGCGGTTGGGAGACGGCCGTTCTCCGAGCCGCAGCCCGAATTGCGACGCTTGGTGGACCTCGCGCGCGCCGCTCGCCAACGCGATCCGCGGCGCCATCGGTGCCCCGCTCACGGCGACGGCGTGCGCGCCGGATCCGGATCTGAAGGAGGGGTGGGCATGGACATGAAGCGGGACGCGATCGAGGGCCCGGAACTCCGGAAGGCCGGCTTGCTGGAGCGCGTGTTCAGGCTCTCCGAGCACGGGACCACCGTGCGCACGGAGATGCTCGCCGGGCTGACCACCTTCCTGACCATGGCCTACATCGTCTTCATCAACCCCAACATCCTGGCGGATGCCGGCATGCCCAAGGGCTCGGTGTTCGTGGCGACCTGCCTCGTGGCGGCGCTGGGCTCACTGATCATGGGGCTCTACGCCAACTGGCCGGTGGCGCTCGCCCCCGGCATGGGGCTCAACGCCTACTTCACCTACGTCGTCGTGCTGGGGATGGGCTACACGTGGCAGGCCGCGCTCGGCGCGGTCTTCATCTCCGGCGCTGCTTCCTGCTCGTGACGCTGACAGGCCTGCGGTCGATCATCGTCGACGGCATCCCGCGCTCGATGCGCATCGCCATCACGGTCGGCATCGGGCTGTTTCTCGCGATCATCGCTCTCAAGAACGCGGGCGTGGTGGCGGCAAGCCCGGCGACCTTCGTCACCATCGGCGACCTGCACAAGCCGTCCACCGTGCTCGCGGTGATCGGCTTCATCATGGTCGCGGTGCTCTCCGTGCGGAAGGTCAAGGGGGCGCTTCTCGCCTCGATCCTGACGGTTACCATGCTGAGCTTCCTGGTAGCCGGGAACAGCTTCGGCGGCGTGATCTCGATGCCGCCGTCGATCGAGCCGACGCTGTTCGCCCTCGACATCAAGGGCGCGCTGTCGGGCGGCCTGCTCAACGTCGTGCTGGTCCTCTTCCTGGTCGAATTGTTCGATGCCACCGGGACGCTGATGGGCGTGGCGACCCGCGCCGGCCTCGTCACCGACGGTCATTCGGGGCGTCTCAACAAGGCCCTGATGGCCGATTCGGCGTCGATCTTCTTCGGCTCCCTCCTGGGCACCTCCAGCACCACGGCGTATCTCGAGAGCGCATCGGGCGTCGAGGAGGGGGGCCGTACCGGGCTCACCGCGGTGACCGTCGCCGGCCTGTTCCTGGCTTGCCTGTTCTTCTCGCCCCTGGCCGGCTCGGTACCGCCCTACGCCACCGCACCGGCCCTGTTCTACGTCGCCTGTCTGATGCTTCACGAACTCGTCGGCCTCGACTGGGACGACCTGACCGAGGTCATCCCCGCCTGCGTCACGGCGGTGCTGATGCCGTTCACCTACTCGATCGCCACGGGGGTCTCGTTCGGCTTCATCACCTACGCGCTCCTCAAGCTGCTCACCGGGCGGGCGCGGGACGTGAAGCCCGTGGTCTGGGTGATCGCGGCGGTCTTCCTGTTCAAATTCGTCGAGACCGGCGGCGCACATTGAGGGGGCGATGAAGGCGATCCGCGGACAGGCCGTCAGCCTGCGGGGCAACCCGTTCCTGAGCGAGGACTGCCTCGAACACGTCGCCGACGCGCTCATCCTCATGGAGGACGGGTGCGTCACGGCCTTCGGCCCGTATGCGCAGCTCGCGGGCATGCTCCCCGCCGACGTCGAGGTCGTGGCGTACGAGAACGCCCTGATCCTGCCGGGGTTGATCGACACCCACGTTCATTACCCGCAGCTGCAGATGATCGCCTCCTACGGTGAGCAACTGCTCGCCTGGCTCGACAAATACACCTTCCCGGCCGAGCTTCAGTTCGCCGACGCGGCGCATGCGGAAGCGGTCGCCAAGCTGTTCTTCCGCGAGATCCTGGGCGCGGGCACCACCACAGCGGTGGTGTATTGCACGGTGCATCCTGGCTCGGTCGAGGCGTTCTTCGCCGAATCGGAGCGTTTCAATACGCGCATGGTCGCCGGCAAAGTTCTGATGGACCGCAACGCCCCAGCGGCTCTCCTCGATACGGCTCAGCGCGGCTACGACGAGAGCAAGGCGCTGATCGCGCGCTGGCACGGACGCGGTCGGCAGCATTACTGCGTCACGCCGCGCTTCGCACCCAGCTGCACCGAGGCGCAGCTCGATGCGGCCGGTGCGCTCCTGCGGGAGCACGACGCACTCTTCCTTCAGACCCATCTCTGCGAGAACACCGACGAGATCGCTTGGGTCAGGGAGCTGTTTCCGGAGCGGAAGAGCTACCTCGACGTCTACGCCCATGCCGGCCTCGTCGGTCCGCGCTCGGTCCTCGGCCACGCGATCCACGTAAGCGAGGCCGATTTCTGCACCTGCCACGCCAGCGGGGCGGCGCTCGCCCATTGCCCGACCTCGAACGGCTTCCTGGGCAGCGGCCTGTTCCGGCTGTTCGACGCCCTCGATCCGAAGCGCCCCGTGCGGGTCGGCCTCGGCACCGATGTCGGCGCGGGCACCACGCTCTCGCTGCTCAAGACCCTCGGGGAAGCCTACAAGGTCGCGGCCCTGCGGGGCACCAAGCTCGATGCGGTCCGGGCGTTCTGGCTTGCCACCCTGGGCGGTGCCGAAGCCCTCCGCCTCGACGACCGGATCGGGCGGATCGCGCCGGGCCATGACGCCGACCTCTGCGTGCTCGACCTCGCGGCCACGCCGCTTCTCGGCTTCCGCACAGGCACCTGCGGCGGCATCGAGGAACTCCTGTTCGTGCTGATGACGCTGGGGGACCACCGCACGGTCCGCGCCACCTGGGTCGCGGGGGAATGCGTCTACGACAATCGCCGCCCGGGCGACCCGCTGCGCTATCCCGCGCCGGACGCCATGGCCTGAACGGGCGACCGCGCGCCGCCGTTGAGTATTCGTCCTGGCGCGGCGCTTGCTTAAGCTTAGCTGTCGTTCATAGGGAAGATCATGCGCCGGTTGTATCTCGGGCTCGCCCTTCTCATTGCTCTTCCAGGTGCCGCAGCCGCGCAAAGCTACACCGCGCCCGCGCCGACCGACGTGCCGTCCTCCGGCACCCGGGAGCTGAACAAGGCTGATCGCAAGACCGCCTGCACGCAGGAGGCGGACCGGCGCAACATGCGCGGCCTGCCGCGCCAGCAATACCGCGCCGCCTGTCGCGGCCGCGCGATACCGAAGCGCGTCAAGTCCTGACTTGGCAGTTCCCGGGGCGGCGTACCGTGCCGCGGTCAGGCGGGAACTCTTCTCAGGCCGGCGCGCATGTCGCGAGAGCGATGAGCGCCATCATCTCCGCGGCCTCGCTTGAGCAGACGCGTCTGTGATGCAGCCAGGTCCGCTCGACCGGATCAGGCGGCACGCGTCGCGGTGAGACCGATGAACGTATCTTCTACCAAGCTGACATGGTTCAGCATGGCCGCATGCGCCGTCGCGGCATCGCCCGATACGATCGCCTGCATGATGCGGTCGTGCTCGGCTTGGGAGCGCGGCAAGCGTCCGGGACTCCGGAACTGGGCGCGACGATAGGGGCCGAGGCGCCGGCGCAGGCCAACGGCCATATCCGCCAGGATGCCATTGTGGCTGCCTGCGTAAATCAGACCGTGGAAGGTCAGGTTCGCCTCGATGAACCCGGCGACATCGTCGCTCTCGACGAGTGCGCCCATGCGCTCGTGCTGGTTCTGAAGGCGCCTGCGTTCGATCGGCGTCATGCTCATCGCCGATAGCCGGGCGCACGTCGCTTCCAGCTCGCCCATCGCGACGAACATGATCTCCAGTTGCGCGGGCGTGATCTCGGCGACGACGGCGCTCCGTCGCGGTCTCAGTTCGACCAGACCCGTGGCGGCCAGGGAGCGGATCGCCTCGCGGACCGGTGTACGCGAGACCGCGTATTGCTCCGCCAGCCGATGCTCGTCGAGGCGCGTTCCCGGCGTCAACACCCCGGAGAGGATCGCGTCGCCGATCTCGGCTGCCAGCTTGTCCGTCTGCGTCTGCTTGTTCGACGACGTCATCGAGCGGTCTCGTTCACGATGGGGATGATCATCGATCCAGCAACTGCCCAACGCAAGTCCTGTATGCAGTCATGATTTGTGCAATGCCGCACAACATTGTGGCATGCAGAATATAGAAACTGCATGCAATATTGCCCGGGTCGCATGCCGTTGGAGAAGGCCATGGCCGAGCCCGTGCACCCTGTCGATGAAGTCCTGCCAGCACCGCGTCTTTTCGTGCTCGGCCTGCAGCACGTCCTGGTCATGTACGCCAACGCCGTGGCCGTGCCGCTCATCCTCGGCGCGGCCCTCAAGCTGCCCAAGGATCAAATCGCCATGCTGATCAACGCGGACCTGTTCGCCTGCGGGATCGCGACGCTGGTGCAAACGATCGGCTTCGGGCCGTTCGGCATTCGCCTGCCGGTCATCATGGGCGTGACCGCCGTCTCGATCTCGCCGATGCTCGCAATGGCCGCCATGCCGGGCGTCGGGCTCAATGGCATCTACGGTGCGGTGATCGTCGGCGGTCTGTTCGGGCTGTGCGTCGCGCCGTTCGTCAAATACGTGCTGCGCTTCTTCCCGGCCGTGGTCACGGGCACGATCATCACGATGATCGGCGTCGTGCTCATGCGCGTCGGCGTGAACTGGGCCGGTGGCGGAGCTGCGGCGGCCGATTTCGGCGCTGGCGGGTACCTCGCGGTGGCGGGGCTCGTCCTGGCCGTGATCCTCCTGATCATCCGCTTCGGGACCGGCTTCCTGGCCAATATGGCCGTCCTGCTCGGCGTGACCGCCGGCTACCTCGTCACCATCGCGCTCGGCTGGACCGACTTCTCCGGCATCCAGGAGGAGCCTTGGCTCCGCATCGTGCTGCCGCTCCAGTTCGGTTTCCCGACCTTCTACCTGATCCCGTGCCTGACGATGTGCCTGGTGATGACGATCGTGTTCATCGAGGCCACGGGCATGTTCCTGGCACTCGGGGCGATGACCGGCCGTACGGTCGGTCCCGAGGACATCAAGCGCGGCCTGCGCGCGGACTCGCTCGGCACGCTGATCGGCGGCCTCTTCAATACCTTCCCCTATGTGTCCTACTCGCAGAACATCGGGCTGGTCGGCGTGACGAACGTCTACAGCCGCTGGGTCTGCGCGGCGGGCGGCGTGATCATGCTGGCTCTGGGCCTCGTGCCCAAGCTCGCCTTCATCGTCGCCTCGGTGCCTCAATGTGTGCTCGGCGGAGCCGGCTTCATCATGTTCGGCATGGTCGCCGCCACAGGCATCAAGATCCTGAAGAGCGTCGACTACGCCAAGGCGCCGCACAATACGATCGTCGTGGCGATCGCGATCGGTTTCGGTCTGATCCCGATCGTCTCGCCGAACTTCTTCCGGATTTTTCCTGCGGAATTGAAGCCGATCTTCGGTGACGGCATCATCCTGACCTCGATCGCGGCCGTGCTCCTGAACGCCTACTTCAACCGCACCACCGAAGACGAGGCGAACGAGGACGCTGTGCTCGCGGCGCAGGGCGCCGGCCACATCTGAACGGGCACCACCCCGAGCGTCTCCGGGGCGGAATGCCGTCGCGGACACGCCTGTAGGCCATCCGTCGCTGGAGAGCGCACATGCCGGTTCCTCCCTTCCCGACCCTGCCCGCACTTCATGCCGCCTACGCCGAGGGTCTCGCGCCCGAGACCGTAATCGCCGAGACCTACCGGCGGATCGCGGAGGTCGACGATCCCGGTCTGTTCCTCGCGCTCGTGCCGGAGGCACAGGCCCAGGAGGCCGCGCGGGCGCTCGGGGCCTTCGACCCGGTCGCAAAGCCGCTCTGGGGCGTGCCCTTCGCCGTCAAGGACAATATCGATGTCGCCGGGTTTGCGACGACCGCCGCCTGCCCCGCTTTTGCCTACCTGCCGGCGGCCACCGCACCGGCGATCGCGCGACTGATCGCAGCCGGGGCGATCCTGATCGGCAAGAACAACCTCGACCAGTTCGCCACCGGCCTCGTGGGTATTCGGACCCCCTACGCCGTCCCGAGGAACGCCTTCGACCCGACCATGGTCCCGGGAGGCTCCTCATCGGGCTCGGCCGTCTCGGTCGCGCATGGCTTGGTCACGTTCGCGATCGGCACCGACACGGCGGGATCCGGCCGCGTGCCAGCCGGTCTCAACAACGTCGTGGGCCTGAAGCCGTCCCTCGGCAGCATCTCGACGCGCGGCATGGTGCCGGCCTGCCGCACCCTCGACACCATGTCCGTGTTTGCCGGGACCGTCGGCGATGCCGATGCGGTCTACCGGGTGATGCTCGGCTACGATCCCGACGACCCGTTCTCCCGCGCCTTGCCGGTCCCGCCGCGGCCTGGCGCGTGCCCGCCTGGGCTGCGCGTGGGCGTACCGGATGGAGCGAGCCGGCACTTCGGCGGCGACGCCCTGTCGGAGGCGGCCTTCGAGGCCACGCTGACCGATCTCAGGACCGTGATGGGCGGCGAGACGGTGCCGATCGACCTGGCACCGTTCATGGCTGTCGCGGATCTCCTCTATGCGGGCCCCTGGGTCGCCGAGCGCTACCAGGCGATCCGCACCTTCATCGAGGATCAGCCCGAGGCACTGCATCCGACGACGCGCGCGATCATCGCATCGGCGACGACACGCTCGGCAGCCGACGCCTTCGCGGGGCTCTATCGCTTGGCAGAGCTGCGCCGCGCGGCCGAGCGAGTCTGGACGCGGATCGACGTGCTGATCGTGCCGACCTACCCGCGGCCCCGCACGATCGCCGATCTGACCGCCGACCCGATCGGCCCGAACAGCGAACTGGGCACCTACACCAATTTTGTGAACTTGCTGGATCTCTGCGCTCTCGCGGTGCCGGGGCGCTTCCGCAGCGATGGGTTCCCATCGGGCGTGACGCTGATCGCTCAGCGTGGCGCAGACGGTCTGATCGCCGACCTCGGCGCACGGCTGCACGCGGCGGCGGACCTGAGGCTCGGCGTCGGCACCATGCCGGTTTCCCTCGAGACAGCAGGGCAGACGAATGTCGCGCGTGCCCAGGATGACGAGATCGAGATCGCCGTGGTCGGAGCGCATATGTCCGGGCTGCCGTTGAACGGCGAGCTCGTCGGGCTCGGCGGGCGCTTCCTTCGCGCGGTCAGGACGCGTGCGGAGTATCGGCTCCACGCACTTCCGGGCGGTCCGCCGGCGCGGCCGGGCTTGGTTCGGGTCGCGCCCGATATCGGCGCCTCGATCGAGACGGAGGTCTGGGCGCTTTCGACCGCCGGGTTCGGTGCCTTCGTGGCGGCCATCCCGATGCCGCTCACGATCGGAACCCTGCGGCTCTCGGATGGAACGACCCCAAAGGGGTTTCTGGCCGAGGCAGAGAGTGTCGCCGCAGCGCAAGACATCACCGAGCACGGTGGATGGCGTGGCTATCTGGAGGCTCAGCAGGCCGTGTGATGACAAGATGCACAAGGCGATGGCCTCGCTCTCGGACTATGCTCTGTCGGCGCAGGAGGTGGCATTCCGATTCGCTATCGACGAGAAAGCAGGGGTTGCACAGCGGTTTGTGGACGAGCGCCGCTACGAAAAGTCTATAAATCCAATCCAAGCTTTATAGACGCTCCTGACCGAACCGCGGGAGCATGCTCCATAAGCGCGCGTTATGCGAACGATCAGTCTGAGCGTCGCAATCCGACCGCGGTGCTGCATTCAGAAGCGGACGTTTCGTTCACGACCCCTCCCGGTCGTTCAGTCTATTCGAGCACAATCCTGAAACCGGCCATTCGAGCCGCCCACACGATTCCCGTTTCTCCATGTCCGGCAGGCAATTTCGGGAAAACTCAATCAGGAACAGGTTTTGGGAAAGCGGCTCATTCGGCGGCAACGACACCACCGTCACGCCCCGGTTTGCCCGTTCGACCTTAGTTTGTTGAAAGGGGTGATTTCGCCACAGGTAGCCCCGTGCAATGCCCTCGCACCCCCGCTCTTCATAAAGATCGTTTTACGGGAGCCGCGCCTTTTTGATGAGAGCTACCGTTTCGTTTTCAATCATCCCGAGTGTTAGCGGGTCACGGTCATAAGCATTGTCCGTCAAGGCACGTGCGATTCCCAGTGTTGCCTGAACGGCGACCACCATACGCATTTCCGAGACGTCATCGAACTCGCGGCACTGCCTGACCGCGGTCAGAAACCAATCGACGTTCCTGACATGCTCGGAGCTATATCCGTCCGACTGGTGAACGGACATGGTGGTTCGCCGCAGACGCTTGTTCATTGTGTGCCGGGCGAACAACGCATGGTTCATGACGGCCACCTTATCGACATCGGGGGTAGCCAAGGCCTCGGCAATTGTTTGGCGATTCTCCTCTAGCATTACAGTTGCATTCTTTGGCTTTCTCATCGGCGGCTCGTTTTTGTCGGGCTTTAGGCTAGGCCCCTGTCACCATGCTGCGCTCGACAATGCTCGCCGTTACCATCATGGTTGGGCCGGCCGTCGCCGAACCGTCCCGGCCCGTTCTTGGGGCCAACGCGGCTCCCCTCATAGATCCTGCCACGCGCAAGGTGAACGCGACCGTCATCTGGCGCAGGGATGGAGCGAGCAAGGCTCGGGACGTCGCCTGGGACGCGAAGATCCTATCGAACGATGTGCGGTTTCTGGCGCGACTGCTGAACCAAGTGGATGAATGTGCGATTGGGAAGCCAAACGCCTCACAGACGGTCGCTAACAACGACAGCAGCGCGCCCGCGTTTGCGGGTCGCATCCAGGCTGCGCCGAAGTCGAAGCATCCAGAACCAGCCTACTCGATCACCTCGACGATGCGGCGCGTCTGCGGTTCGACGAGCACGGGATGATCGTTGACGATGGTGTAGTGTAGTTTGGCAATGCGAATTCGGGGGGCACGTCGTAGTAGACGACGCCGTCTTCTGGCAGCACCATTCCGACCCGCACCAGTCCCGCGTAGGCGAACGATGGACGTCGCTCGCCGATCACGTAGATGCGGAAGCGCTCGCGCCGGTCGATGCCGAGCATGCTGTTGGCCGTACCGACGGCCGCTCCGATCGCCCCTCCGACCACTGCGCCGAGCGGCCCTGCGATGGCTTCACCACGCTCGCGACCATCCTGTGCGCCGCGCGCCAAGCCCTGTGCATGAGCCGGTGCCACGGCGCCGAGCATCAGCACGACCGGCAGAGAGATCCAAAGTCGCATGGTGTCCTCATCAGGCCGCGTGACGGGTATCCGGGGTCAACTGCACCAAGAAGCGGCTCCGCACCATCGGATCGACGCCTGATCAATGGACCGTGACGGCAAAATGCGCCATTGGCCCGTGAATCCAGGTGTCCATTGCCCGGCTCTCACCGCCGGCATCGCAGCCCCGGCCGTGATCAGCATCGCCATCGCCACGGCACCCAGTCCGCGACGATCACGCGACAGTCATAGCACCGTCGCGACCAGCACCAGCGCACGGTCGCCCCAGTCCAGCCTAGCGCATCCCAGGTGGCCCAGGTGCCTGGCCCGGCGGTGCACGCCTATAGCGGACCGACGCTTTGTCTATTTGTACAGCCGGCGGCGATGGCAAATTCTTCTTTGGTTCGGACGAACTCGGTGTCGCGAAGCGTTCCGGCTTTCCGCGCGTGCCTGTGCCCACTATGGATGGGCTCGCCTCGCGCATCACACCGGAGCCGTCATGGCGCGCACCTCATCGTTCAGATCCTGTCTTAGCGTCGTCGCGCTGGCATCCCTCGGCTTGGTCACCGGCCGGGCGGCACAGGCGGACGCGACACTCGACCGGATCAAGGGTCGGCAGAAGCTCACGGTCGGCATTATCCTCTCCGGCGCCCCGTTCGGCTACATCGACCCGCAGAGCCGCGCCGAGAAGGGCTTCAACATCGATCTGGCACGGGCGCTGGCCGAGAAGCTCGGCGTCAAGGTCGAACTCGTGACGGTCACGCCACCCAACCGCGTGCAGTTCCTGCAGCAGGGCAAGGTCGATATCCTGATCGCTAACATGCAGTTCACCGAGGATCGCGCGAAGATCATGGATCACGTGCAGACCCCGTACGACCGGGCCGGCGGTGCCGCGCTCGGCCGCAAGGACAGCGGGATCAAGGACTGGACGGACCTAAAGGGCAAGCCGGTCTGCATCTCGCAGGGATCCAACTACGCGCAGCCTCTGGCCGACACCTACGGCGCCGCGGTGAAGGGCATCCCGAGCCAGCCGGAATCGATGCTGGCGCTCCAGGGCGGCAATTGTGTCGTCGCCGTCCACGTCGCCCCGACGATCAAGCTGCTGCTCGCCGACCGCCCGAACGATTGGAAGGATTACGCCATCGTCATCCCGACCGAGCTGGAGCCGGCCGACTCGGTGATCTGGCTGCGCAAGGGCGAGCGCGACACCGGCGCGGCCTTCGACACGGCGGTGCGAGAGCTGCACGCGTCGGGGGCGATGCTGGAAATGGCCAAGGCGAACCGCCTGGTCGATCCGACCTTCCTGGAGGAGGCGCGGCGCACATACGCCGCGCCCGCCAAGCCGTGACCGCCTCGCTGCCGGCATGATCGACCAAGCCGTCCGGACCTTCGTCGCCCTCGCGGGTGAGGTCGGCCTGCATTACGATTTCCTCCTGAGCGCGTCCGAGGTCCGGCCCTGGATCGCCGGCATGGGCACGACGCTCCTGCTCGTGCTCCTGGCGATCCCGCTGAGCCTCGCCGCCGGCGTGGCCTTCGCTGCAGCCCTGACCTCGGGTCGACCCTGGCTCGCCGGCCCGGTGCGGGCCTATGTCGAGCTGACCCGCAACACCCCGACCCTCGTCCAGCTCATGTTCGCATTCTTCGCGCTCAACATGCTGCTGTCGAAGGCGCTCGGCGGCGCAGCAAACAACCCGTTCACGCCGTTCTTCTGGGTGGTGGCGGTGACCGGGCTCCACATCGCCGCCTTCCACGCGGAGGCTTTGCGCGGCGGGATCGAGGCCGTGCCCACGGCGATGGTCGAGACCGCCCATGCCATCGGCTTCTCCGCCTTCGAGATCCTGCGCTACGTGACGCTCCCGCTCGCCCTGCGCACGGCCATGCCGGCCATCGTGAACAACCTGGTCAACCTCGTGAAGCTGACCACCATCGGGTCGGCGATCGCGGTCGGCGAGGTGACCTACGCGTCGATCATGATCTGGACGCAGCGCGACAACGTCCTTGAGCTGATGATCGTGATCCTGCTGTTCTTCGGGCTGATCAACACGGTGCTGTCGCAGATCGGCCGCTACGTGGAGCGCCGGCTGGCGGTTCCGGGATACGGCGTTTGAGCACCGCGGCGCTCTCCGCGCGCGGCCGCGCCGCCCTCGGCCCGGCCTGGGCCTGGCTGGCGCTCGCCGCGGCCGGCTGGCTCCTGTGGTTCATGCTTGACGCGCGGCTTGCCCGCGATCTGCTCGACTGGTTGCCCTACCTCGCCTCGGGCTTTGCCATGAACATCCTGATCAGCGTGCTCGCCATGAGTGCTGGCACGCTCGCGGGCGTCACGCTGGGGACGATGGAGCTATCCACCTCGCGGCTCGTGCGCGGGCCGGCTGTGGCCTACGTCCAGGTCTTCCGCAACGCGCCGCATCTCGTGCTGATCTTCGCCACCACCTACATCTTCCCGTTCGAGATCGTTGTGGCCGGCAACTACCTGCCCTTTCCCGATTGGCTGAAGGCGGTGCTCGGGCTCGCGATCCCGGCGAGCGCCTATGTGGCCGAGATCGTCCGCGGGGCGATCCAGTCGGTCCCGACCACGCAATGGGACGCCGCCAAGGGCGTCGGCATGTCCCGCGGCCAGACCCTGCGCTGGATCATCCTGCCCCAGTGCCTGCGCCGCGCGCTGCCGCCCTGGATGAATCTCTACGCCTCGATCACCATGAGCACGGCGCTGGCCTCCCTGGTCGGCGTCCACGAGCTCCTGCACGCCGCCACCGATGCGAGCACGGCGGTTCGCCGCGACGACTTCACCATCGCGATCTACCTGACAGTGCTCGCTGCCTTCTTCCTCTTCTGCTTCCCGATCTCGCGCCTGACGCGGCGTCTCGAACGCCGCTTCGCCCCGCGCTGAAAGCTGAACGCCGCCCCATGGCACAGGACCACATCCCTCGGCCGATCCTCGTCGAACTCCAGGACGTCCACCTGTCCTTCGGTGCAGCCGAGGTGCTCAAGGGCATCGATCTGACGGTGGCGAAGGGGGATGCCGTCTCGATCATCGGTCCGTCCGGATCGGGCAAGTCCACGATCCTGCGCTGCATCAACGGCCTCGCCCAGCCGAAGGCGGGGCGGATCACGGTGGCCGGCACGCGGGTCGACACCCTGCGCACCGAGGCCGAACGGATCGCCCTGCGCAAGCGTATCGGCATCGTGTTCCAGCAATACAACCTGTTCCCGCACCTCACGGTGCTGGAGAACATCACGATCGCGCCGACCCGCATCCTCAAGGTGCCGCGGGCCGAGGCCGAAGCCCTGGCGCGCGACCTGCTCGCCCGGGTCCGCCTCGCCGACAAGGTCTCGGCCTATCCGGGCGAATTGTCCGGCGGCCAGCAGCAGCGCGTCGCCATCGCCCGGGCGCTGGCCATGCGGCCGGAACTGGTCCTGTTCGACGAGGTCACGTCCGCTCTGGATCCCGAGATGGTCGGCGAGGTACTCGCCGTCATCCGCGAGCTCGTCCGCGATGGGCTGACCAGCATTCTCGTCACCCACGAGATGCGCTTCGCCGAGGAGATCAGCGACACGATCGCGTTCACCGAGAACGGCCGGATCGTCGCCCAGGCACCGCCCGCGGAGCTGTTCTACCGGTCTGGCAATCCGCGCATCCGCCAGTTCATCGGCGGCTTCCAGGGCTATCGGGACGCCGTGCAGGACCGGGAGGGAATCTGATGGCGAACCCGCGCACCGCCGCCCTCGCCGAGGCGATCGTCGCGTCTCGCCCGGAGACGGACCCCGCCGCCATGCGTGCGGCGCGGATCGCCCTCGTGGATTTTCTGGCCTGCGCGCTGGCGGGCAGCACCGACCCGTCGCTCGCGACGCTGCGCAGCGTGTTCGGCGATGCGCCCGGCCGCGCCCTGGTGATCGGCGCTGCGCAGCCGGCCGACCCGTTCCTGGCCGCCCTCCTCAACGGCCATGCGGGCCACGTGCTCGATTACGACGACGTGCATGCCAGCGTGCGCGGACACCCGACCACGGTGATCGTCCCGGCCCTGCTGGCCGCTCTCGATCCGGACGCGCTCCCTACCGCGGACGCGTTCCTGGCCGCCTACCTGGTCGGGCTGGAGACCATGGCGCATCTCGGACGCGCGATCGGCCCCGCCCATTACGAGCGCGGCTTCCACGCCACCGCCACCCTCGGACCTCTGGGGGCCGCGGCGGCGGTCGCGCATCTGCGCAGCTTCAGCGTCGGGACGACCGCGATCGCCCTGGGGCTCGGCGCGACGCAGGCGGCGGGCTTACGGCTGCAATTCGGATCCGACGCGAAGCCGCTCCACGCCGGGTTTGCCGCCCGCAACGGCTTGGCGGCGGCGCGCCTGGCCGAAGCCGGCCTGTCCGGCGCGGACGACTGCCTCGACGGCGCGAACGGGTTCCTGCAGGCCTACGGCTTCGGCGAAGAGGCGCCCGAGCGCGTGCTCGAAGGTTGGGGTGCCCCCTGGCAGATCGTCCGGCCCGGCCTGACCCTGAAAGCGTTCCCCTGCTGCACGGCGGCCCATCCCGTGGCGGTAGCCGGCCTCGCCCTCCACCGCGAGGGCATCCGCGACCTGACGCGGGCGACGATCACCTTCCCGCTGGGGGGCGACGCCGCGCTGGTGGTCCGGACGCCGCGCACCGGCATCGAGGCTCGGTTCAGCCCGGAATACATCCTGGCCGCCGCCCTCGTGGACGGGGCGGTTCGGATCGACCATTTCGACGCGCGTCCTGTCCGCCCCGACCTCGTGGCCCTCGCAGCACGGGTCGAGCGCCAGACCGATCAGGCCGCCCGCCGCCTCTCGTCGGATCCAAGCACGCGCTTCGTCGTGGTGGAGATGACGGACGCCCAGGGCCAGACGCACCGCCAGCGCATCGACGGCCTGCCCGGGCTCACAGATCCCGACGACAAGTTCCGGGACGCAACCGCCGGATCCGAGGCGTTGCGTCCGGTGCCCGACCTCGTGCGCAGCATGCACGACGTCAGCGATCTCGCCCGCCTCCTCGCCTGTCTCGCGCAACCGCGGCGGACGTGACCCCGGCCGCCCCCGAACCCCAGCCGTGAGCCCGCCCATGACGACGACTCCGCGACAGATGCATCTCGGCCTGTTCCTGCAGGGAGCCGGCCATCACGTCTCGGGCTGGCGCCACCCGCGCGCCGAGGCCGGCAGCGAGAATTTCGATCTCCTGCGCCGGGTGACGCAGATGGCCGAGGACGCCAAGTTCGACATGGTTTTCCTGGCGGACGGACTGACCAGTGCCGTGGACGCCCACCCTTCGATGATCGCCCGCTTCGAGCCGCTGACGCTGCTGAGCGCGCTGTCCATGGTGACGAGCCGCATCGGCCTCGCCGCGACCTCCTCGACCACCTACGGCGAGCCCTACCACACCGCCCGCGCCTTCGCGTCGCTCGACCATTTGAGCGGCGGACGCGCGGCGTGGAACGTCGTCACCACCTCGTACGCACGCACGGCCAACAACTTCTCCAAGGAGCATCCGGCGCATGACGAGCGCTACGCCGTCGCCGAGGAATTCGTCGACGTGGTCTGCGGCCTCTGGGACAGCTGGGACGACGACGCCTTCGTGAAGGACAAGGCGCGCGGCGTCTACGCCGACCCCGCAAAGGTGCGGGTGCTTGACCATGTCGGCCGCTACTTCCGCGCCAAGGGCCCACTCAACATCCCGCGCTCGCCGCAGGGCCACCCGATCTTGATCCAGGCCGGGTCGTCCGGGCCGGGCCAGGATCTCGCCGCCCGCCGGGCCGACGTGGTGTTCACCGCGCAGCAGACCATCGAGGAGGCGCAGACATTCTACGCGAGCCTTCGGCAGCGCGTCGCCGGCTTCGGCCGCGATCCGTCCACGGTGGCGGTCATGCCGGGCCTCCTGCCGGTCATCGGCCGGACGCTGGAAGAGGCGAGCGCCAAGCTGATCGAGCTGGACCAATGGACCGATATCGCCAGCGCGATGCCGCTTCTCGAGGAACGGCTCGGCCACTCGCTGGCACCCTACGATCTCGACGGCCCGCTCCCGGACCTACCGATCTCGGATCAGCTGCGCAGCCGGGCCGAACTCCTCACCGAGCTGGCCCGCCGGGAAAAACTCACGATCCGGCAGCTCGCCCTCCGGGTGGCGGCCGGACGCGGACACCACATGATCGTCGGCACGGCCACCGACGTTGCCGACCGGATGCAGGCCTGGTTCGAGGGCGGTGCGGCGGACGGCTTCAACGTGATGCCGCCCTTCTTCCCGGACGGCCTCAGCGACTTCGTACGTGAGGTGGTGCCGCTGCTTCAGGAACGTGGCTTGTTCCGGACGAATTACGAAGGCTCGACCCTGCGAGCGCACCTCGGCTTGTCTAAGCCGGAGCCAAGGTAGTAGGTGGCCTTCGTAGGAACGAGTTCCTAGTCCATGCGCCGGCTTCATCCGAGGCGTCCGGCCTGGCAGCCTGATCTCGCTTCGGAACACGGCGGCGGCACACAAGTGCAACCGGACTGAGACACGCCTATCGATGATCGTATCCCCAACCCCGCCCGTCGGTGACTCCGTCGACGAGGTTGAGGCCGAGAAGGAAGTCGGACGAGAAATCGGTTCGCACCACCGGCTCGCGCGGGACCGGGCCACGCAGGAATTCCGCCTCGGCGCGCCGGGCCGCGACCGCATCAGCGACCGATACCGCCCAGAAGGCGATCCGCGTGCCGCCGCGGACCTGGGCCAGCCGTCCGAGATCGGGGCCGATCACCGTGGCGATCTTCGGATAGCCGCCGGTGGATTGCCGGTCCGCCATCAGGATGATCGGCAGGCCGTTGCCGGGCACCTGGATCGCGCCCATCGCGACGCCGTCGGAGACGATGTCGTGGCCCTTGGCGTGCTTGAGCGGTGTGCCGTCCAGGAAGCAGGCCATGCGGTCGCCGCGGGGCGAGACGGTCCAGGGACCGGCGAGGAAAGCGGCGATCTGGTCGGGAGCGAAGTAATCGTCCTGGGGGCCGAGCACGACCCGGATTGTTTCGGGATTCCGGTCGAGCCACGGGACGATCAGGCGATGTGGCGAGACCTCGCCGGCCCGGGGCTCGGCCACCGGGAGGCGATCGCCGGCAGCCAGCCCCCGGCCGTCGAGGCCGCCGACGCCGGAGCGGGTGTGGGTCGCCAGTGAGCCCAGCACCGGGGCGAGGTCGAGCCGACCCTGGACGGCGAGGTAGCCCCAGGACCCGATGTCTCCGGCGCGCACGACCAGGCTCCGGCCCGGCTCCAGCGTGAGCGCGACGGCGGCCGGCAGCGGCTCGCCGTCGAGGGCGATGCGGAACCCCGTGGAGGCGAGCGCCAGCCCAACGGGACCGCCCTCGACCGCGACCGTGACCCCGCCGGTGGAGATCTCGATCGCCGCCGCGTCGAGGGGGGCGCCAGCCGCCCGGTTGGCGGTGGCGTGCATCAGCGGGTCCATCGGCCCTGCGGCGGTGAAGCCGTAGCGCAGGTAGCCGTGCCGGCCGCCATCCTGCAGGGTGATGGCAGGACCGGCGGCCTCGATAATGAGGGCGCTCATGCGGTGGCCCCTTTCCGGGCCACACGCTCGCCCGACGCCTCGCGAGCTGTGAGTGCATCGAAGGTCGCCGCGTCCACCGGCTCGAACCGGATCGCGTCGCCGGCCGCCACAAAGAAGCTCTCCGCGCGTTCGGGGGCGTAGAGCCGGGACGGCGTGGCGCCGACCACGTACCAGCCGGTGGGCATCGGCACGGTGGCGACCGCGGCGAGGCCGCCGCCCACCACCACGGCGTTGCGTGGGTGCGGCGGTCGCGGACTCGCGCGCCGCGGTGTCGCGAGGTCCTTCGGGAGACCTCCGAGATAGGCGAAGCCCGGAGCGAAACCGTACATGTAGACCCGGTAGGTCGCCCCGGCATGGAGCGCGACCACCGCCTCGGGCGACAGCCCAGCACGCCCGGCGAGTTCGGCGACGTCCTCCCCGTGCGGGGCGTCGTAGCAGCAGGGCAGCGTCCACAGGCTGGCCGCTCCTGCGCGCTCCGCAGCGTTCCCGGCCAGCCGCATCACGTGGTCGGCGAGCCGCGCCCGGTCGAGAACGAGAGGGTCGTAGTGCAGCATCAGGGAGCGGTAGGTCGGCACCCGCTCGCGCAGACCCTGTGGCGGATCGGCGGCAAGCGCCTCGTCGAGCGCCAGCACCCGGTCGCTGAGCGCCGGATCGACCGTGGTGCCGAACTCCACGATCAGAGCCGCCTCGCCCGCGTCGAGGAGGCGGGGGGCGCTCATGGCCGGAACGGGGCGAGCGTCACGCCGCCGCCCTCCAGAATGGCGCGGACGGCACGCGCGGTGGCCACCGCGTGGGCGGTGTCCCCGTGGACGCAGATCGAGCGGATCGGGGTCGGCAATTCCCGGCCCGACGCGGTCAGGATGATGCCCCCCTGAACCATGCGCAGCACCCGGTCGGCCGCCAAGTCCGGGTCCGTGACGAAGGCGCCGGGCTGGCTGCGCGGGATCAGCAGCCCATCCTCGGTGTAGCCGCGGTCGGCGAAGATCTCCTGGTGGACCTCAAGCCCCGCGGCATCCCCCGCCGCCACCTGCGCGCTCAGCGCGATGGCGAGCAGGGCGAGGTTCGGATCGACGGCCTTGACCGCGCGCGCGACCGCGTCGGCCACCGAACGCTCCTCCGCCGCGACGTTGCCGAGCGCCCCATGCGTCTTGACGTAGGTGAGCCGGTGCCCGGCATAGGCCGCCAATGCCTGGGCGGCGCCGACCTGATAGGCCACCAGCCGCTCGATCTCGCCCGGGCTGAACGGGATGCGGCGGCGGCCGAAGCCCCACAGGTCGGGGAAGCCCGGATGAGCGCCCACCGCGACCCCCCTCTGCTTCGCCAGAGCGAAGGTGCGGGCCATGATCTCGGGATCGCCCGCGTGCAGGCCGCAGGCGACGTTGGCCGAGGTCACGACGTCGAGGATCGCCGCGTCGTCGCCGCAGGCATAGGCGC
Organism: Methylobacterium sp. E-066; assembly: GCF_022829635.1. Taxonomy (GTDB): domain Bacteria; phylum Pseudomonadota; class Alphaproteobacteria; order Rhizobiales; family Beijerinckiaceae; genus Methylobacterium. The sequence goes on along the minus strand of NZ_JAKSYO010000165.1, from coordinate 31,623 downwards.
CGTAGCCCTCGCCGAGGTCGGAGTTGAGGTCCACGCTGGTCATCGAACGGGCTCCCGACTTACCGTGTGCCGGCGATGCCGGCCGTGGGACGCTATCAGATTCCGAGATAGGCCCGCCGCACCTCAGGATCGTCGCGCACCTGCGCTGCCGGCCCGGAGAGGATGACGCGCCCGGTCTGGAGGACGTAGGCGCGGTCGGCGATGGCGAGGCTCTCGGCGAGCCGCTGCTCGACCAGCAGAACGGTCACGCCGGCGTCGCGGATCGCCGTGACGGCGGCAAAGATCTCGTCGACGAGCTTGGGCATGATGCCCTGCGAGGGCTCGTCGAGCATCAGCAGCCGGGGGCGGGTCATCAGCGCCCGGCCGATGGCCAGCATCTGCTGCTCGCCGCCGGAGAGGGTCGCGGCTCGCTGCGGCAGACGCTCCTTCAACCGGGGGAACAGCGCGAAGACCTGGGCCAGCGGGGCCTCACGGTCGTCCTTGCCCCGGTGCAGATAGCTGCCAAGGCGCAGGTTGTCGGCGACCGAGAGGCGTGGGAACAGCCGCTTGTTCTCAGGGACGTAGGCGACGCCGCGGGCGGTGATGACGTGGCCGGGCAGGCCGTCGAGGCGGGCGCCGTCGAAGGTCACGGCGCCGTCCCGTGGGCGTTCCAGGCCGGCGATCGACTTAAGCAGGGTCGACTTGCCCGCCCCGTTGGCGCCCGCCACCACGACGATCTCGCCTTCGGCGACGGCGAGCGACACGTCCTGGATCGCCAGCAGCCCCTGGTAGGCGGTGGAGAGACCCGCGACCTCAAGCAGCACGGTGACGCTCCCCGAGATAGGCGGTGATCACCGCGTCGTCCCGGACCAACTCGGCCGGAAGCCCCTGGGCCAGCACGCTGCCGAGGTGGAGCACCACCGCGCGGTCGACCAGCGGCATCACCACCTCCATCACGTGCTCGACCATGATCACGGTGACGCCGGCTTCCGCTACACGCCGGATCAGCCCCACGCCGGCCTTGGCCTCGGAGGGCGTAAGGCCGGTGAGCACCTCGTCGAGGAGGAGCAGGCTCGGGCCGGTGGCGAGCGCCCGCGCGACCTCGAGGCGGCGCTTCTCCGGGGGCGTCAGCTCCCCGGCCACCGCCTCGGTGCGGTGAGTGAGCTCGACCCGTTCCAGGGTCTCCAGAGCGGCACGGCGGGCGGCGGCGGCGGTCGGATGGCGGGCCAGCGCGCCGACGGTGACGTTCTCCAGCACGTTCATCGAGTCGAACGAGCGCGGCACCTGGAAGGTGCGGGCGATTCCCCGCCGGCAGCGCTCGGCCGGGGGCAGCCGGGTGATGTCGGCGCCCTCGAACAGGATTCGGCCCCGGTTCGGCCGGTAGACACCGGAGATCAGGTTGAACAGGGTCGACTTGCCGGCCCCGTTCGGGCCGATCAGCCCGAGGATTTCGCCGCGGGCCACGTCGAGGGTCACGTCGCGGTTGGCGACGAGGCCGCCGAAGGCCAGCGTCACGTCGTCGACGCGCAGGATCGGACCGCTCGTATTCGCGCTCACCGGTCAGATCTCCGCGTTGCGCGCCTTGCGCGTGCGCTTGAACAGGCTCAGCACGCCCTCGGGCCGGGCCAAAGACACGATCATCACGAGGGCACCGTAGAAGATCAGGTCGATCCCGCTGCCGGTGCCGCCGAGATAGGAGCGGCTGATCTCGGTGATCGGGATGAGGATCACCGCCCCGACCAGCGCGCCCCACAGCGTGCCGACCCCACCAAGCACCGCCGGCAGGGCGAAGAGCAGGGAGAAGCGGAAGCTCATCACGCTCTCCGGGTCGATATAGGAGACGTAGGCCGCGTAGAGCCCGCCGCCGATGGCCGTGAAGAAGGCCGAGATCGCCGCCGCCGCCATCTTCGAGCGAAACACCTCGACACCAAGGCTCTGGGCGGCGGCCGGGTCGTCCTTCACCGCCCGCCAGCCGTAGCCCCAGCGGGATTCCGCCACTCCGTAGGTCACGAGCCAGGTGGCGACGAACAGGCCGAGGGCGAGGTGGACGTAAGGGACCTTGTCCTGGGCGAACTGGAGGGTCGCCCAGGCATCGGGGTTGAACGGCCATTGCACGCCCATCGCCCCGCCGACGAAGTCCCAGTTCTGCACCAGCAGCAGCCCGGCCTCGGCGATGACGATGGTGGCGATGGAGAAGTAGTGGCCGCCGAGGCGGAAGCAGGGCCAGCCGATCGCCAGGGCCACCAGGGCGGCGATCACCGCGCCGAGACCCAGCCCTGCCCAGGGGGTGATCCCGTAATTCACGAACAGGATGCTGGTCGCGTAGGCGCCGATGCCGAAGTAGAGCGCGTGGCCCAGCGAGATCTGGCCGCAATAGCCTCCAAGGATGTTCCAGCTCTGCGACAGGGCCGCGTAGAGCAGGGTCAGCACCAGCACGTTCTGGAGGTAGACGTCCCGGATCGCGTAGGGCAGGGCGGCGAGCGCCGCGAAGACCACCGCGCCCACATAGAGGCTGCGGCGGCGCTTGGCGGTAAAGCGGCGGGCCGATTCGTCCAGGGGCAGCGATCCGGTCGGGGCTGCGGTGATCGTCGTGCCGGCCATTTCAGAGCCTCCCGAACAGGCCCTGGGGCCGCACCAGAACCACGAGGAGGTAGAGGGCGTAGACGCCCACCGACTTGAGCGAGGGCGGCAGGATCAGGGCGGTTGCCGCCTCGACCAGCCCGACGATCAGGCCCGCTGCCAGGGCGCCGAACACGCTGCCGAAGCCGCCGAGCGCGACGGTGACGTAGGCGATCAGCGCGAAGGCGCCGCCGACGCCGGGATGGATGTAATAGAACACCGCGAGCACGGCGCCCGCGAGCCCGACCAGGGCGGCGCCCAGTCCCCAGCCGAGGGCGAAGACCCGGTTGCAGTCGATGCCGACCAGGGCGACGGCGCCCTGGTCCTCGCGGGTCGCCTCCAGCGCCCGGCCGAAATCGGTCCGCGTCATCAGGAGGAACAGGCCACCGAAGGCGGCGAGCGACACCAGCGCTCCGAAGATCTGCGGCCAGGGCAGGAAGATGCCGCCGAGGTCGAGGGTCTTGCCCCCGAGCCAGGAGTTGGAGAGGCTGCGGTAATCCGGGGTGAACAGGTATTGCGCGACGCCCTGGAGCAGGGTCGCCAGCCCGAAGGTCGCGAAGATCTGCACCATGCCCTGGTTGGCCCGGGCGCGCATCGCGAAGCGGACCACGCCGACATAGACCGTGCCGCCGAGCACGAACATCAGGGCAGCGACCAGGGGCATCAGCACGACGGGATCGAGGCCCGAGACCATCACCAGCCCGAAGGTCGCGTACATGGCGAGCATCAGGAACTCGCCATGGGCGAAGTTGACCACGTCCATCAGGCCGAAGATCAGCGATAGGCCGACCGCGACGAGGCCGTAGATCAGCCCGGTGAGCAGGCCGCTCGCCAGCACCTGCACCAGCGCTTGCATCGTCATTGGTGGGTTCCCGCGGCTGCCGAGGGGGTGAGGCGTACGCTCAAGCGTTCATGGGCCAGACGGCCGGGGCGACGGCCGCGGATTTGGGGAACACCGTCACGAACTTGGTGCCGACGTACTGGATCAGCACCGGCGTCGCGTCCGGGTTTTGGCCGCCGGCATCGAAGGCCACCGTCTTCCAAGGCATGATCGTGCGCGTGCCGGGGATGTCGGTGGCCGCCAGCGCCGCCCGCAGCTTCGCGCCGTCTGTGGAGCCCGCCCGGTTGAGGGCGTCGGCCAGCACGAGCATCGCGGTGAACTGGCGCGAGGTGTTGTCATTGAGGTCGCGGTCGGCCCGCTTGCGGAACATGTCGTTGACGATGCCGACCGACGGGCGCTTGGCGGCCAGATCCAGCGAGAAGCTCGCCCGCGAGATCAGCCCCTGCAGCCGCTCGCCCACTGCATCGAACACCGACTTCTCGGAGAAGCCCGCGGCCTGGGCAATCATCGCTTTCGGCTTGTAGCCGAGCTCACCCATGGTCTTGGTGAGGAGGATCGCGTCGTTGGTGTAGCAGGTCGGCAGCAGCACGTCGGCGCCGGCAGTCTTGAGCGCCTGCACCTCGGCGGTCAGCGAGGGGGAGTTGCTCTTGTACTTCACGTCCGCGGCGACCTTGTAGCCGCGCTCGTTGGCGAGCTTGCGCTGCACGTTGGACGAATCGATGCCGTAGATCGTGTCCTCGTAGAACAGGGCCACCGAGTCGATCGCCGTGCCCTGCTTGCGCAGGCCGTCCATGAAATCGAACATCGCCGCGGAGAACATCTCGTCGTTGGCGGCCGGGCGGAAGATGTATTTCAGGTTCCGCCGGGTCAGGCTCGGCGAGGAGGAATCGGCGCAGACGAAGGGCACGCCGTAGCGCTCGCATACCGCGCTCACCGTGGCCGAGACGCTGGACTGGTAGGCGCCGACGATCGCCACGACCTTGTCCTGGGTGATCAGGCGCTCCGCCTCGGCGCGGCCCTTCTGCGGGTCCCCCTGGTGGTCGGCGATGACGAGGCGGATCTTGGCGCCACCGAGACCTTCGAGGCCGACGCCCTTGGCGGCTGGCAGGTCGAGGTCGTGGCTCTCGTTGATCACGTCGAGGGCCGTCTCGAAGGCGCGGCGGGCATCGACGCCGTTCTGGGCGCTGGCGCCGGACAGGGCGTAGAGCACGCCGACCACCACCTCGTCGGCAGCGATCGCGCGGTGGGACCCGAGGCCCGCGAGCGCCAGGGCGCCAGCGGCCAGAATTTCGCGACGACGCAGCATGGGGCGTTCTCCGAAAGGTGCGGGAGCCGGAATGCGGGAATCACGCCATCGCGAATTCGGCGTTGAGTCGGTCGGTGATGAGCATGCAGCCCGGCGCGTGGGTGATTGCGAAGTCCGGCCGGGCCGACGCGATCACCGACTGGGGGGTGACCCCGCAGGCCCAGAACACCGGAATCTCGTCCGCGCCGATCCGCACCGGGTCGCCGTAATCGGGGGCACTGAGGTCGCGGATGCCGATCAGGTCTGGCCGGGCGAGGTGGACAGGGGCGCCGTGCACCCGGGGATAGCGGGCGGTGATCTCAACGGCACGGATCGCCTGCGCGGGGGTGAGCGGGCGCATCGAGACCACCATCGGCCCCGCGAACGGGCCGGCCGGGGTGCAAGGAATGCTCGTCCGGTACATCGGCACGCGCACGCCCATCTCGACGTGGCGCAGGGGCAGTCCGCCCTCGACGAGGGCCGCCTCGAACGAGAACGAGCAGCCGATGACGAAGGCCACAAGGTCGTCGCGCCAGAGGTCGGCGACCTCCGTCCGCTCCCCGACCACCGTGCCATCGCGCCAGACGCGGTAGCCCGGCACATCGGTGGCGAGGTCGAGGTCGAGACCGAGTTCAGGGATCGTGCGGCTGCCGGGCTGCGACTCGCCGATCACCGGGCAGGATTTCGGGTTGCGCTCGGCGAACAGGCGGAAATCGTCGGCCAGTCGCTCGGGGAAGACGGCAAGATTTCCCTGTACGTAGCCGTCGGCGACACCCGCGGTGCTGCCGGCGATCGTTCCAGCGCGGCAGGCGAGTCGGCTTTCGCGCCCACTCCACGTCGCCCGGGCCCCCAGATCGCTCGCGCGCATTGTCGCCGTGGACGCCATGTTCAGCCTCCTCTGCCTCTCTATGCGGCAAGCCTATCCTTTAGGCAGCGGAGGTCGAATTATCTTTTCTCATCGAAGTTCATAAACCTGGCTTATGGGTCTCTACACCAGTCGAGGGCGATGTCGCGTGCGATCTCGGCGGCCGCCGCCGTGAGGCGGTTGTCCGGAACGTTCTCGTAGGTCGCGGTAAAATCGATGTCTGGCAGGCGCACCGCCGTCTCGACGACGCGCAAGCGTCCGTCCGCCAGTTCAGCCCGCACGGTCTCGGCCGGGATTACCCCGACTCCGATGCCCTCCACCGCCATACGTACGATCGTCGAGAGCGAGGCGCTGCTGTAGAGCCGCGGCGGCGGCAGGTTCGAGCGCGCTAGGAGCTCGCGTAGCTGAGCATAGGGATTGGTGTTACGGGGGTAAGTGATCACGGGGTATCGGACCAGTTCGGCCAAGCCGATCTCGCCGTCGCCGAAATCGAGGCCGGGCGCGGCGATCCAGGCTATCGCGAATCGGGAGAGCGGGAGGTTGATCAGGTTCGGCGCCGTGATGGGCCCAACGAGGAAGGCGAGGTCGAGTTCGTGCCGGGCGAGGGCGTCGCGCATATTCGGTGAGACATCGACCGAGAGGTCTACGGCCACGCCGGGATAGGTTCGGCTCATCGCTTCGATGAACCGCATGAGCCACGTGTGGACCAGGGTCTCCGAAGCGCCGAGCCGCAGCACACCGGTCGTCGCCGCGGGATTGGCGACCGCGCCCATCATCTCAGTGCGTAGGCGCAGGAAGCGCTCGGCATAGCCCAGGAGTTCGCGGCCCTTGGGCGTGAGGACGACGGCACGGGCGCCGCGCTCGAACAGCGGCAGGCCGAACTCCCGTTCCAGCGCGGCGATCCGCTGTGAGACCCCGGGCTGCGTCATGTTCAATCGCTCGGCCGCGCGGCTGAAGCTGCCGAGGGTCGCGGCCCAGTAATAGACGTCGAGGCTTTTCAAATCCGGCATGGCGCCTCGGATGCAGGGCGTGGACCGTTCAGGACGGGCACTCATCGAACATGTGCGATGCATTCCCTCGTCGTCGGCTTGTCGATGAATCCGCGCTCGCCACGACGTGCCTGACGCCATCGCCACCTACGCCACTTGGATGCTGCCAGCCCGATCAACCAGCCTCGAAGGCTTTCACGACCTTCCCAGCAACGGTATGAGGCGTCGAGTTGGCAAGTGACGACCTGACCGGCTGGCCTTGGACCGGGCTGATTGAGAGGATCAGCTAGGACCAGAGGAGCAGGTCCAAAATACCGGTCAGGTCAGAGTAGCCCTCGGAATCCGCCAGTAACTCAGGCCGACAGTTTCGTCGTGTTGTGCGGATCGATGACGAACTTCTTGGGCGAGCCCTGGTCGAACATCCGGTACGCGTCGGGCGCTCGTTCGAGCGGGATGACCTCGACGTTCACGACCTTTCCGAGATACGGCATGCGATCCCAGAGGATCGCCATCATCAGATCGCGGTTGTAGTGCATGATGGGTGCTTGGCCCGCCGAGATGTGGGGCGACTTGATCCAGGCCTTGCCGAAATCGATGCGATACGTACCGGCTTTGGCCTCCGGGTCGACGGCCTCGGGATCGCCCGCCGTATAGATGCCGGGCGCGCCGACGGCGCCGTTGGCCCGAACGACCGTGATCATCGCGTTGAGGACGGCGGCCGGATCCACTCCGGCGCCCGGTCCATTCCCGTGCGCCTCGAAGCCGACGGCATCGACGCCGCAATCCACCTCCCGTTCGCCGAGGATCGCCTCGATCTGGTCGGCGAGCGGTGTTTCGGAAGACAGATCCACGGTCTCATATCCGGCGCCCTTCACGAGCGCGAGACGCTTGCTGTTGGTGTCGCCCACGATGATGCAGGAGGCGCCGAGGAGGTGGGCGGAGGCGGCGGCGCACCGGCCGACGGGGCCTGCGCCCGCGATATAGACCGTCGACCCGTATTTGACGCCGGCCTGAATGCAACCGTGAAAGCCGGTCGGCAGAATGTCGGAGAGCAGGGTCAGGTCCTTGATCTTGGCCATGGCCTGATCCTTGTCGGGGAAGCGAAGCAGGTTCCAGTCGGCGAACGGGACCATGAGATAGTCCGACTGTCCGCCCTGCCAGCCGCCGAGATTGAATCCGTAGGCGCCGCAATCGACCGCATCGTTGACGTTCATGCAGGTGTCGGTATGGCGCTCCTTGCAATTGCGGCACCGCCCGCATGAGACGTTAAACGGGACCGAGCACAGGTCGCCTTTCTTAATGAAATGCACGTCCGGCCCGGTCTCGATCACTTCGCCCGTCATCTCGTGGCCGAGCACCATGCCCGCGGGCGCGGGGAACCGGCCGCGGTAGATATGCTGATCGCTGCCGCAGATGTTGGTGGTGACGATCTTGAGGATCGCCCCGTGCGGCGTCTTGTTGCCTTTGGGGTCGACGAGCTTCGGATATTCGAAGTTTTGGACCTCGACTTTTCTCGGACCAATGTACGTGATGACGCGATTGCTTGATGCCATGACGGTTTCTCCTTCTCTCAGTTCTGGATCGAACGGTTGGGGTTCAGCGCTCCCCTCGGCGCGGCGTCTCAGGGCAGCTTCGCCGCGAGCACGTCGAGCGCTTCGATCCGGGGCGGCGAGGCGAAAAGCTCGGGCGTCCGCTCGCTCAGGGCCGCCGCCAGCAGGCCGGAGAGGTGCGCTTGCCGTCCCGCTTCATCGGGAAACGCGTCGAAGATCCCGAACGTCGAGGGGCCGAAGCGGACGCCGAACCACGCGACGGTTCCCGGCTCGTTTTGAACGATGGGCTGGCCGTTTCTCAGAAACGCCTCGACCTCCGCTTCCTTCCCGGGCGTGGCGTCCAGGATGACGAGCAATGCTGACGTGACCATGTGCGTATTCCTTCCGGGTGGGCCGGGGGACAGCAGGCGTGAACGCCGTTGTTGCACCACGTCGGGACTGGTCCTGGGGCCGCCAGAATGCCGAAGACGATTGCGATGACGCCCCGGATGACGATCGTGCACCGGTTCTAAGCCGGCGAATGCTTCAAGATTGCCGGATCGGACGATGTCCGGCCGACACGTGCGGGTCGGGGGCCTCCGCCAGCCTTGCGGAATTCGTCCCAGCTCGTGTCCTCGGTCGGGGCGGCGGAAGAGCGTTGGATTAGGGGATCGAGCACATCTCAACCCTGACGCCGGTCAGTTTGACTTCACGTTCGACCATGCGCCGCGCAGTCATCGGCAATCTGCCGGCGGATCGCGGCGGGCTGTGCCCGCAAGGCTCGCAGAACCGCCTGCAGCACGTGCCGCAAGCCGCCGACCTGATCCACGAGGTCGAGCACGACCGCGATGCCCTCGTCGTTGATCCCAAGATCGTGCTGCAGATCCTGGATCAGCTGAGCCCTGGCCAGATCGATCTCGACATAATGCCAGGCGCCCTCCCGGAAGGCCGGTGCGAGCCAGCCGGTCTCAAGCCAGATCTGAAGTCGATCGGGGCGCAGGTCCGCCCGGGCCAGGAATTCGCGCTCGTCCATACCGTCCCTCCTCACACACGCCGATGCCACGCGGCGACCACGCGTTCGAGCTCGGGATCGGGCCTGTCCGGAAGCTTGATCAGCAGCTTGACGTAGGCGTCGCCAGCTGTGCCGTCCGTCCGCGGAACGCCCTTGCCCTTGAGGCGAAGCACTTTTCCGGAATCGCTCCACTTCGGGATCGTCAGGGTCACCGGCCCGGCCGGGGCCGACACCGCGATCCGGCCACCGAGCACCGCCGCGTGCAGCGGAACGCCCTGTTCGAAATGGATGTCGTCGCCCTCGCGCCGGAAGACCGGATGCGGACGGACGCCGATCTCGATCAGGGCATCGCCAGGCGGCGCGCCGCCCTGACCCGGTTCCCCCTTGCCGCGCAGGCGAAGCATCTGCCCATCGCGTGTGCCCGGCGGGATCCGGACGTCGAGCGTCGCGCCGTCCGGCAGCGTCACCGCGTGGGTGGCGCCGTTGACCGCATCGAGAAAGTCGAGGCTCAGGTGATAGCGGGGATCGGCGCCCCGGCGCCTGAGATTCGACCGACCCCGGCGTCCGAAGAACTCGGAGAGGATGTCGTCGGCATCGAAATCCGCAAAGCCTGCATCGCTCGTATAAGCGTGGTCGGCTGATGGCTCGGCAAAGTCACGATAGTAGCGCTGTCGGGGCCGCTCAACGCCGGAGATGTCGATCTCGCCGCGATCAAAGCGGGCGCGCTTCTCCGGATCGTTCAACAGATGATAGGCGCGCGAGACGTTCTTGAACTGCTCTTCTGCCTCCGTGTTGCCGGGGTTCAGGTCGGGATGCAGTTTGCGCGCGAGCTTGCGGTAGGTTTTCCGGATCTCATCCGGGGCGGCATCGGTCTTCACGCCGAGAATTGCATAGGGATCGTCGCTCAAGGCTTCCTCCCTGCGCCGTCTTGTGGCGAGCCGCGCAACACGCCGGGCAAGACGCCTTACTGCTGCTGCGATGACTTGGGCTCTTGATGATCGTCCGGAGACGTTCCGCGGCGGGTAACGATGACGCGGGCAGGCCGCAGCAGCCGGTCGTGAATGACGTAGCCCTCCTCCATGACGTCAGCGACGGCCCCAGGCGTGGTCGACGGGTCGTCGACCTCCATGATCGCTTCATGCCGCGACGGGTCGAACGGCGCGCCGAGGGCATCGACCCGCTGTACGCCGACGCGCTGCAGGACCCCCATGAGTTGACGCTCCGTGGCCCGCACACCGTCGATGAGCGACGCGCCCTGAGATGACGTCTGCTCCGCCGCGACGATGGCCCGGCGCAGATTGTCCAGGACGGGCAGAAGCTCGCGGGCGAGGCCTGTCACTGCGAATTGCCGCTCGTCCTCCAAGTCGCGCTTCGCTCGACGCCGCGTATTCTCGGCTTCAGCCAAGGCCCGCAGGGCGCGGTCCTGAAGCGCAGCATTCTCGGCCTGCAGTGCTGCGGTCTTGCCCGTGCCCGACTCGGGGGCCGCGCTCGCTTCGGGAGCCTCCAGAGGTGAGGGCTGGCGGGCGGATGCGGGCGGAGTGCTCGCGTGATCCAAAGGCTTCTCAGCCATCCCATGCCTCCTTCCAACGCCGGTGATGTCAGGCTGCCTGCGCCAAGCTCGAGCCGTTGACGGTGAGCTGTCCGTTCAGGATCAAAACCGGGACCGTGCCGCCGTCCTTGATCGCACCTGTGAGCAGCATCTTGGCCAGCGGGTTCTGCAGATGGCGCTGGATCACGCGCTTAAGGGGACGCGCGCCGTAGACCGGATCGTAACCGGCATTGGCGAGCCAGTCCTTGGCCGCGTCCTCGATGCGCAAGGCGATCTTCCGCTCGGCCAATCGTACTTCGAGGCCTTCGAGCTGGATGTCGACGATCCGGCGCATGTCGCTGCGGCCCAGTCGGTTGAACAGGATGATCTCGTCGAGCCGGTTGAGAAATTCCGGCCGGAATGCCCTGCGCACGACCTCCATGACCTGCTCGCGGGCCGCCTCGGCCGGCTGGCCCTCCATCAGGGCGGCCAGGAACTCGGCGCCGAGGTTCGAGGTCAGGACGATGATCGTGTTGCGGAAGTCGACCGTGTTCCCTTGCCCGTCCGTCAGCCGCCCGTCGTCGAGCACCTGCAGCAGGATATTGAAGACATCCGGGTGGGCCTTCTCGACCTCGTCGAAGAGGATCACCTGATAGGGTCGCCGCCGGACCGCCTCCGTCAGGACGCCGCCCTCCTCATAGCCGACATAGCCGGGCGGCGCGCCGACGAGCCGTGAGACCGCGTGCTTCTCCATGAATTCGGACATGTCGACGCGCAGCATCGCCCGCTCATCGTCGAACAGGAATTCAGCCAGTGCCTTGCACAACTCGGTCTTGCCGACGCCGGTCGGCCCGAGAAACAGGAAGGAGCCGATCGGCCGGTTCGGGTCCTGGAGGCCCGCGCGAGCCCGCCGGACCGCGTCGGACACGGCCACGACCGCCGGTCCCTGGCCGACCACGCGCTGCCCGAGCTTGTCTTCCATCGCCATCAGCTTGTCGCGCTCGCCTTCGAGCATCCGCGTGACGGGAATGCCCGTCCAGCGCGCGACCACGGCGGCGATGTCCTCGGCCGCGACCTCTTGCTTGATCAGCCGGCCCTGGCTCGCCTGCATCGCAAGCGCGAGGCGTTTCTCCAATTGTGGGATCACGGCGTAGAGCAGTTCGCCTGCGCGGCTGAGGTCGCCCCGTCGCTCGACCTGCTCAAGTTCGATCCTGGCCTGCTCAGCCTGCTCCTTCAGCTGCTTTGTTTCTCCGAGCTTCGCCTTCTCGGCCTCCCATCGTGCCGTCAGCTCGGCCTGCTGCGCCTCCAAGGTCGCAAGCTCTGCCTCGACCTTCTTCAGGCGCTCCCGTGCGCCCGGATCCGTCTCCTTCTTCAGGGCCTCCCGCTCGATCTTGAGCTGGATCACGCGGCGGTCGATCTCGTCGAGTTCCCGGGGCTTGGATTCCGCTGCGATCCGGAGCCGGCTCGCGGCTTCGTCGACGAGGTCGATCGCCTTGTCGGGGAGGAACCGGTCCGCGATGTAGCGGTGGGACAGCGTGGCGGCCGCGACGATCGCGCTGTCGGTGATCCGCACGCCGTGATGGAGCTCGTACTTCTCCTTGAGACCGCGCAGGATGGAGATTGTCTCCTCGACGGAGGGTTCGCCGACGAACACGGGCTGGAAGCGGCGGGCGAGCGCGGCATCCTTCTCGATGTTCTTGCGATACTCATCCAGGGTGGTGGCTCCGATGCAGTGCAGCTCGCCCCGGGCCAGGGCGGGCTTGAGCATGTTGGAGGCATCCATCGCCCCCTCGGCTTTTCCGGCGCCGACGAGGGTGTGCAGCTCGTCGATGAACAGGATCACGTCCCCCGAAGCCGTGACTTCCTGAAGGACAGCCTTCAACCGCTCCTCGAACTCGCCCCGATACTTCGCGCCGGCCAGGAGAGCCCCGAGATCGAGGGACAGCAGACGCCGATCCTTCAGGGTGTCGGGGACGTCGCCGTTGACCATGCGCTGGGCAAGCCCTTCGACGATCGCGGTCTTGCCGACGCCCGGCTCGCCGATCAGCACGGGATTGTTCTTCGTCCGGCGTGACAGAACTTCGATGGTTCGCCGGATCTCCTCGTCGCGTCCGATGACCGGATCGAGCTTGCCCTGGCGGGCATCCTCGGTGAAATCGCGCGTGTACTTCCTCAGCGCATCGTAGCCGTCTTCGGCCGACGCGGTGTCGGCCCGGCGCCCTTTGCGGAGTTCGGCGATGGCGCCATGGAGGGCCGCCGGCGTCACGCCAGCTTCCCGAAGCAGTTCGCCGGGCCTGTCCGAGGCCTCCGCTATGGCGAGGAGCAGGTATTCGACCGTGACGAAGCTGTCCCCGGCCGCACGCGCGCGCTCCTCGGCCTGGTCGAACAGGCGCGCGGTTTCGGGCGCCATGAAGATCTGACCGGCCCCCCCGCCCTCGATGCTCGGAAGCTTTGCCAATTCGCGGTCCAGAGCCGACGCGAGCCCATCGAGGCGACCGCCTGCGGATTGAATCAATCGTTTGGCCAGGCCGTCTTCGTCATCGAGCAGCGCCGCCAGGAGATGCAGCGGCGTGAGCCGCTGGTGGCCCTTGCGCTGCGCCAAGCTCTGCGCCGCCTGGATCAAGCCCTTGAGATGATCGGTGTAAGTGTCGATCCGCATCGCTCACCTCGGATGGTTACCGCATAAAGTGCGGACAAATCTCTGAACCTGCTCGGGCACAAAGACCTCGCGCTGCGATGCTGCGTACGAAGCTGTGCTGGAGCGCTCGCCGCCGAAATGGATTCCGGTTCGGCGCAAGCGAGCGCGTCATATCAAGGACTTAGAGGCGAGCCCGATTGCAACGCGATCGGGAACGGCTCTAGTGCCCGCCCTGATCCTGGCGGCCGTGCTCTTCGAACTCCGCGTCGACCACCTCCGGCTGCGGGGCGCTTCCGCCGCCATTGGCACCGGCGGCACCCGCTCCCTCCGGCGGAGCGCTCATGACCTGCGCCAGACGCTGGGCCAGCTTGGACAAGGGCTCCATTGCCTGCTTGATGCGGTCGACGACCTCGCCGCCCATCGCGTCACGCAGAGCCGCGATTGCCTGCTGCAACGCGTTCTTGAGGTCGCTCGGAACACGCTCGCCGGCCTCCTCCTGGCTGCGCTCGGCCGCGTAGATCGCAGCATCGGCTTGGTTGCGGGCATCAGCCAGTTCGCGACGTCGCTTGTCCTCCTCGGCATGGGCCTCGGCCTCCCGCACCATGCGCTGGATCTCGCTCTGGTCCAGGCCGCTGGAGGCTTGAATACGGATCTGCTGTTCCTTGCCGCTGGCTTTGTCCTTGGCCGTCACGTTGACGATGCCATTGGCGTCGATGTCGAAGGTCACCTCGATCTGCGGCTGGCCGCGGGGGGCTGGGGGGATGCCGACGAGGTCGAACTGGCCGAGCATCTTGTTGTCGGCCGCCATCTCGCGCTCGCCCTGGAAGACCCGGACCGTGACGGCGTTCTGGTTGTCCTCCGCCGTCGAGAAGGTCTGGCTGCGCTTCGTCGGAATCGTGGTGTTGCGCTCGATCAGCTTGGTCATGACGCCGCCGAGCGTCTCCAGGCCGAGCGACAGCGGGGTCACGTCGAGCAGCAGCACGTCCTTGACGTCGCCCTGGAGCACGCCGGCCTGGATCGCGGCACCGATGGCGACGACCTCATCCGGATTGACGCCCCGATGGGGTTCGCGTCCGAAGAGGTTCTGGACCGTCTCCTGGACCTTCGGCATCCGAGTCTGACCGCCGACGAGGACGACCTCCGCAATGTCGGACGGCAGCACGCCAGCATCTTTGAGCGCCGCCTGGCACGGCCCGATCGTGCGCTTGATCAAGTCGTCGACGAGGGCTTCGAGCTTGGCTCGGGAGAGCTTGACGGTGAGGTGTTTCGGTCCGGCCTGATCGGCCGTGATGAAAGGCAGGTTGACCTCGGTCTGGGTCGCCGAGGACAGCTCGATCTTTGCTTTCTCGGCGGCATCCTTGAGACGCTGCAGCGCGAGCTTGTCCTTGGTCAGGTCAATGCCCTGCTCGCGCTTGAACTCGGCCGCGAGGTATTCGACCACGCGGTTGTCGAAATCCTCGCCGCCGAGGAAGGTGTCGCCGTTCGTGGACTTCACCTCGAACACGCCGTCGCCGATCTCCAAGATCGAGACGTCGAAGGTGCCGCCGCCCAGGTCGTAGACGGCGACGCGGCCGCTGCCCTTCTTGTCGAGGCCGTAGGCGAGCGCGGCGGCTGTCGGCTCGTTGATGATGCGCAGCACCTCGAGGCCGGCGATCTTGCCGGCATCCTTGGTGGCCTGGCGCTGCGCGTCGTTGAAGTAGGCCGGGACCGTAATGACGGCCTGCGTGACCGATTGACCGAGCTTCAACTCGGCCGTCTCACGCATGCGCTGCAGGACATAGGCGGAGATCTGGCTCGGGCTGTAGGGTTTGCCCTTGATCTCGACCCAGGCGTCGCCATTCCGCCCGGGCACGATCGTGTAGGGCACCATCGCGATGTCTTTCTCGGTAATCGGATCGTCGTAACGCCGCCCGATGAGCCGCTTGATCGCGAAAACGGTGTTTCCCGGATTTGTAATCATCTGCCGCTTGGCCGGCTGCCCAACCAGAACCTCGCCGGACTCCGTGAAGGCCACCACCGACGGCGTCGTGCGGCCACCCTCGGCGTTCTCGATGACATTTGCTCTGCTGCCATCCATCGCGGCGACGCATGAATTCGTTGTGCCGAGATCGATGCCGATCGCCTTCGCCATGGGAGATACTCCTTCATGTCTGAGCAAGACAGACCGATCGACATCGAGGCCGAAATCGAACCGGTATTTATCGCAGGCGCCGCATGCTGCGTCGGGTCGATGCTACATCCTGCGGCGCCCGCGGGTATGACGCCGATCAGTTTTGCTCTGATGTCTTGAATTTTTAAGACTTGGTATTTGCGATGTCTTGGCACGTGGCAGGCATTGGCGCCGGCAGGCACGGCCGTCGGAACCTTGGTCTTCAAAAAAAAACGCGAACCGCTTTGTCCGGCGGCTGGGCAGCGAGACGCCAACGGATTTGAAGAGATCGAGCGCTATAATTTGGTCCCGCCGGCGTGGTTCTGCCGCCAAGAGCGGGGGTCACGACCTGAAACGCACAGATTGGATGGCATCCGCCAGATGCTGGTAGTCGAACGGACCATCATGCCGATGGCCATTGATGAAGAAGGCTGGCGTTCCGTTTACGCCACTTCTCACGCCGCCGCGGAAATCCTGCGCCACCTTCGGTGTAAAGATTTTCTCGACAAGGGCGGCCTCAAGACTGCGCGCCGACAGGCCGAGCGCCCGGGCTGCCTCCATCAGGAACGGCAGGCTCAGCTGATCCTGATGCGCATAGATCGCGTCGTGCATGTCCCAGAACTGACCCTGTGCACCCGCGAACTCGGCGGTTTCCGCAGCCGGCTCCGCATGCGGGTGGATTTCAGTCAGCGGGAAATGGCGGAAGACGTAGGTCAGGTCGTCGCCGAAGTGCTTCCCGAGTTGCAGGACCTGGACATGCGCGAGACGGCAATACGGACATTCGTAGTCACCGTATTCGACGAGCACCACCCGCCCGTTGGCGCCACCTCGGGTGTGGTCAGCGGCCGAAACCGGCACTCTGAGTTCGGCCATGGCTTTTCTCCTGGGTCTCAAGCCGTTCCAGCGCATCGAGGATGCCGTCTGCACCGGGGTTGACGGCGATCGGGGAGCGGTAGCTCCAGAAGATGATCCCGTCGCGATCCACGACGAAGAGCGCCCGCTCGCAGACACCTTCGCCGTCGCGGTAGGCGCCGTATTGCCTGGCGGTGGCGCCCTTCGGCTCGAAGTCTGCGAGCAGCGGAAAATGAAGGTGGCGTGTCTCGGCGAAGGCCTGATGGCACCAGGCACTATCGACGGAAATTCCGACGACTTCGGCGTCGTAAGTCCTGAATTCCGGCAGCACCTGATTGTAGATCGCCATCTGATCTCCACAGACGGGGCTCCAATCTGCGGGATAGAACGCGAGAACAGCTGGCCGCCCGCGCAGATCGCCGAGCGATAGAGTCTGATCGGGTGTGACACGGAGCGTGAAATCGGGCGCCGTAACCCCGGGTGCCAAGACTTGTCCCATCCCGAATCTCCTTGAAGGCCTCTAAGTTCTTGCTGTGACGCGCTCGCTGACGCCGAACCGGCATCCACTTCGGCGGCGAGCGCTCTAGAGCGGTCACTCCGCATCCAACTACGAGATGGGGGATCACAACACTGACACGCATCAGTTCCGGCGCCTTCGGATACGTCTGAACCGGCGCAAGCTACGCCGTTTCGGCGCGAAGTTCGGACGCGGTCAGGGGATTCAAGCCCCTTCTTCAGCGCCCTTGCAGGCACGTCGACGCCGCGGCGTTCGACGGCGTGCGAGCGCGCGCGGTCGCCCCGACCAGGGCTGCGATGGCAAGGTTGCTGCCGGGCTTCAACATGGCGCTGCGCGACACCCGGAATGCCACGGCTCCGGCGCTTTGCATCCGACATCCGCTCGTTGATCACTGGGCTGTCCTTGCCAGGAAGGGCGAAGACGCGGGGAATGTTGCTCCGGTCCGCGCGCGTCGCCCTGACGGGCGTCAGTCCCTTGCCGTTTCGGGTGCATGCGGCTCGGACCGGGGCGCCAGCGAAGAGCGTGGCGCTCACGGTGATGCGGTCGGGTCCGGGATAGTCCCTAGGTGTTCTCCGCATTGTGCGAAATGTGACAATGCTCGATCTATGAATGCCACCACAGGGGAGCATCATGCTGCAGTATGGTCACGTATTGCCCGCTCCCGGCCCTCACGGCACTTGGCCACCCGCGTTGGCTTGGGGCACCGGCGATCTCACACTCGCTCGCATCGCGTCGCTCGGGCGGGTCGACCATTTCTCCCCTGGCGCGACCCTCTACGCCGAAGGCGATGTCGGAGATTTCGTCTACTGCGTGGTTGCCGGCATGGTCCGCACGATCAATGTCAGCCGCGATGGCAATCGGGTCGTGCGCGGCTTCCATCTCTCCGGGGAGTTCTTCGGGATGGAGCGCGCCCAACGGCATGCCTCGTCCGCCGAGGCGGTCAGCGACACGCGGGCCGTACGCTGTTCCCGTTCCCAGTTGGACGCGCTTGCGGCATCGGACTCACAGATCGCGAACGCGCTCTGGTCATGGCTTCTGCGGATGGCCGAGCGGGCTGAGGATCTTTCAGTGATCGGTCGCGCCAGCGCCGCTCAGAAGCTCGCGTACTTCCTGCTCGACTTCATGGGCAGAGTTTCCACCACGCGATCGATCGATCTGCCGATGTCGCGCACCGACATCGGGGACTATCTCGGCCTCTCGAGCGAGACCGTGAGTCGGACATTCACCACGCTGCGCCGCGACGGGCTGATCACCACGCAGGGTCGCTACGTGACCCTCCTGAATCCGGGCGCCCTTCAGCGCATGAGCGGCGGTCTGATGCGCGGGCCGAGCTAGGCCTTCAGCTGCGGCAACACCTCGAGGCCGATCTCTTCAAGGACCTCGCTCGCGCTGCGGGCGCCGTACTTGAGGTTCAGGATGACGTGGTGGACGCCGATCGAGCGGAGCGCGACGAGAAAGTCGAGCAGGACTTTGCGACCGCTGCGGAACCCGAGGTGGATGGGTTGCGGAGGGTGATCCGGATCGGTGTGCAGATCGACGTAGAGGGATTGAGCGAAGGGCTTGAAGGTGCCCGGCGCCACCTCTGCCGCGGTGGCCCGCCATCGCGCCGCAAGTTCGGCTTGGCGCTCGATCGAGCGGGGGTAGGTGATCCAGCCGTCCGCGTGTTCGGCGATCCACTCCGGACTCTGCCGGCTCGATCCGGTGACGAGGAGGGGCAGCCGTCCGATCGGCTTCGGCACCAGGTCGACGGTGCCGAGCATATCTCCGAAGCGCGAGCGCAGAGTTGGGAATGACTCTTCGAGGAGTGTCCGGATGACGGCGAAGCTCTCGCGAAACAAGACGTCGCGCTCGTCCGCGGGTACGCCGAAGGCCGGAAATTCGATTGGCCGGTCACCAGAGGCCACCCCCATGACGAGCCGGCCTCCGGACAGGCGGTCCACGGAGGCGGCGGCCTTGGCGGTATGGATCGGGTGGCGGAGAGGCAGGACGATCGACCCCGTCGCCAGGGCAATCGCGCGTGTTTGCGCGGCGATCCAGCCGAGCCAGACCCATGGGTCGTAGACCTGCCCGAGGTCTCCGAAGTTGGGATCCCGCAAGGGCACGTCGCGGGTCCAGAGCGCCGCGTAGCCCAGTTCCTCCGCCCGAACCGCCAGACGCTCCTGATCGCGCATGGTCGGCTGGTCGCGTTGGAAGGCCTCGATGGGGAAGAAGACGCCGACCGTCAGGCGGCCCGGGGCGAACATGCGCCGGAACCCAGGGGTGCCGCTCGGGTCCACTGCGCCGGAGGGCTGAAGCATGAGAAAACTCCGGAGGTCGGCCGTCGTCTTGCTTCGTTCAGCAATCACGTTCCGAGCCCTTGAGCCCTGACGCATATCAGCCGGATCCGAGCGCTTTTCGTGGCGCGCAGACGAACAGCCTGAACCGATGGCCTGAAGGAGGGCCGCCCTGCGCCCTGTCGCTCCTGCCGCCGCTCCCGCTCTCGCGGGCGTCGCCGTCGAAGCTGGGCCGCAGGGCCGAGCCCACCGACCTGACGAGACACCACCTCCGCCGGCGCCAGACCGAGACGTCTGCTGCGGCCTGACAGGGGCTCGTCCGGGGGATGCGTTTCGAAGCGCGAGACCGACCTTCAGTCGCTCCGTGCTGCGCGCCGACGATGCTCGCTGGGCAAGACGTCATAGGCGGCTTTGAACCGGCGGCCGAAATGGGTCATGTCCGAAAACCCCCAGCCATAGGCGATCTCGCTGACGGTTCGGCCTTTCTGCATGGGGTCTTCCAGCGCCTGCCGGCAACGCGCGAGGCGCCGCGCCTGGATGAGCTGCACGATCGACGTGCTCTCGTCGGCCAGCACCGCATTGGCGTATCGCACGCTGACCCCGGCTGCGCTTGCGACCGAGCCGGCATCGAGCGTTCGGTCAGCCAAGCGCGCTTCGATCACGGCCCGCAGTCGCACGCGGACGAGTGAGCGGGACGACGACGTCCGCCCCCTGTCCTGCCCCATCGTCTGACCGACCGACAGGGTGATCAGATCAAGCAGGTGCGGCTCCAGGAGCGCTTCCGCGGTCGAGCCCGCCTCCGGCGTGTGGAACGGCAGCATCGCAAGGCTTGCCGAGAGCAGACCGGTCTCGGCCGTGCCGGGCTTGATCGTGCGCGCCGTCATCTCCCGAGTCTGCCCGAGCCGGGCCTCCATGAGCTGCCGTGGAACCTTCAACACAAGCACCTCTGACGCTTCGGAAAACCGTCCCTGGTATTGCAAGCTTGGGTCAATCAGCGTGATGTCCCCCGGCTCGAGTACGACTTGGCGGCCGTCTTGCTCCAGAGCGATCCGACCACCGAATTGCCGACAGACGAAGAGCTCGTCGGTGTTCGCGTGCGCGATGTGATGGCGTGTGTGAGTGACCGACATCTCCGAATTCTGGAACGAAACAAGCCCAATGGAGCCGACCGACCCTGAGCGAAGCTGAGCGCGAAATGTGTTCCGGCATCGCGGCGTGGAGGCGTGATCGACGACATCCTTTCGGGCAACGTCGTGCCAGAAATCGAACCGATCGCGCGGGTGGACGTGTTCTGTCGTGAAAACGGTTTTCACCTGGCCCTCGCCCGTTCGAATAGCCGACGATAAGCGCTGCCATAGCCGATTCGAAGCCGCACCGTCGTGGTTTACTGTACCCCAGTAGGCCGAAGGCACCCGGCTCCGCCAGATCACGCCTTGAGAAATCGCATGCGACGCGACTCCTTCAACGCATACGAAGATCGGGTATTCACGGGACATGGCCTGGCAGGACCTACCGAATTCAACCGCTCCCGCGCCGAGTCGCCGTGAACGATCGACAAGGTCTTTGTGCTGAAGGTGTCGCGACCGAATGCAATCGCAATGGCAGTGGAGATGAGGGACAGAGGGGGGGATCGCGTCCGAAACACGACGATCCGAGCCACGTTTGAGCCGGCGCTCGACAAAAACTGAATGCGCGAAGTAAATCTTTAAACCATCGCGATTTTAAAACGAATGCTGAGAGATTATTTAATTCTTAAATTTCCATATTTTCTTTGTAATAATGGATAATTAGTTACGGCTCGTCGTTAAAATAATAATGAAGAGCTAAATATCGATCACGTCGTCCCAATAATGATGCGCCTGAACCAGACAATGAGCAAAAATTACGTCTCTGGCGGCTTGAGCTGGGGCGGCGGCTAGTGCCGGAGTCTATAATACTAAGACTTACTATAAGTCCTGCAACGGCCTCAGTCGGACTATCGATGTCCGGCTCATCGCGGAGAGAGAGCTTATGTTAGAAGGCGACGGGTGGCGTCCCGTTAATTCGGTTGGGTTGGCTGGCAATATCGTCGTGGCCTATGTCTCGAACAATGCGGTTCCCATATCCGAGCTTCCGCAACTCATAGGTCGCATTCATGCGGCGGTCAGCGGACTTCTGAACGGAGTTGCAGCCAACACGCCTATCGAAAGCGATCGGAAGGCGACACCTGCGCAGATCCGTAAGTCGATCACGTCGGATACGCTGATCAGCTTCATCGATGGCAAAGCTTACAAGACGCTGAAGCGGCATCTGGCGGGCCACGGGCTAGACCCGCGCAGCTACCGCGCGCGCTACGGATTGCCTGCCGACTACCCGATGGTCGCCCCGGGCTACGCCGAGCAACGCTCCCAGATTGCCAAAGCCATCGGCCTCGGAACGCCGAGAGCGCCGGTCGAGACACGCAAGACGGATATGCGCGGCGGTCGGTGATGACGGAAACGATGGGGCCGCTGCAGCCGCTTGCCGGCGAACCCGCGTCTCCGGACGCGGTTGGCGGCTGTGGGCCCCGTCCCGGATCGTCCGGATCCCAGCGGGCGAGAGGGGCGCGATGTTTACCGGGCGCAATACAGTCAAGTTCATGTCAACCGCACCGCGAACGCTAGGGCGCTCTCGAGATTGACGGAGACCATCTCCTCCGAGCAGCCAGCTCAATGATCGCTGCTTCTTATAATCCGAGCATCATGCGAGTTGACAGTATTGCAATCATATCTGAAACATTTCCGCCCGTTTCTTGGATTAATTCTTCTCTTGTGAATATAGATTGCATTCGATACAATTGGTAAAGGCATCCAATAGCCCGATCGATCGAAATATGCTCGATAGTCTGATCGTCGAGTTGAGCGAGATGGGGCACCCCGGGGGGTGCAAGCGGACCCAAGTGGATCAGACATGTACCCGGTTCATCCGAATGAGGTCAGGCGTCTTGAGGCCTTGCATGATCTCAACGTCTTCGGCTCATCCGCCGAGCCGCAGTTCGACGCGCTCTGCCAGACGGCGCAGGCGATGTTCGGAGTTCCGATCGCTCTCGTCAGCGTCATCGGCGACAGGGAGCAGCGGTTCAAGGGTCGATGCGGCCTGGACACGCTCAGCACCCCGCGCGAGGTCTCCTTCTGTACCTATACCATCCTGTCCGACGCGGTGATGGTGGTCGAGGACGCCACGCGTGATGAGCGGTTTGTCGCAAATCCGCTGGTCACGGGCGAACCGCACATCCGCTTCTATGCCGGCGCGCCGCTCGTGCTCGCCCCAGGCATCCACCTCGGCGCCTTGTGCATCATCGACCGGGTGCCACGCACCTTCTCGGCCGAGCAGCAGGGCCAGCTTCGGAGCTTGGCGCAGATCGCCGTCACCTTGCTGCGCATGAGCAGGGCCGAGCGCGAGGCTCGTGAGAGCGCAGCCCTGTACCGGCTGCTGGCCGACAACACGACCGATGTGATCGTCCGCTGTGACCTCGATGGGACGCGTCGCTACGTGTCGCCCGCAGCAAGACGGCTGCTCGGCTTCGAGCCGGAGGAGCTCGTCGGCACGAAGCCGATCGACTCCGTCCATCCGCAGGACGCCAGAGCCTTCGCACGTCTGCTCAAACAGGTGGGATGCGGCACGCTCAAGCAAGCCGTCAGCCAGCAACGGTACCGCCGCAAGGACGGCGCGTGGGTCTGGGTCGAGGTCTCGTTCAATCTGACCACCGACCCGGCAACGGGGGCGTCGGACGGCTACGTCGCCGTGATCCGGGACATCTCTCAGCGCAAGGAGGCGGAGCGGCAGGTGGCGCATATGGCGCGTCACGATCCGCTCACGGGCCTCCCGAACCGGCTCCTCTTCCGCGAGCAGCTTGCGCGGGAGATCGCGCGGACCCAGCGGGGCGGCGGCTTCGCGCTGTTCTGCCTCGACCTGGATCAGTTCAAGCCGATCAACGACACCCTCGGCCACCAGGCCGGCGACAGCGTGCTGTGCGCGGTGGCGCAGCGGCTGAACGACGTCGTGCGCGCCGAGGATATGGTGGCACGCCTCGGGGGCGACGAGTTCGTCATCATCCAGACCGGGACGGGCTGCGTCGAGGAAGCGGGCGCACTGGCCGAGCGGCTCCTCGCGGCGGTCGCAGCGCCGGTCGATCTCGGCGGCTATCCGGCGCGCATCGGCCTCAGCATCGGAATCGCGCGCGCGCCGGACGATGGGCTCGACCCCGACCGCCTGTTCTGGCTCGCGGATCAGGCGCTCTATCGCGCCAAGGCCGCCGGGCGGGGCGGCTATCACATCTACGGGACCGAGGAGGTTGGGCCTCCCGGACTCGCGGAAGAGAAAGCCCTCGATCCGACGACGGACCTCGCACGTCTGGATCCGACCGAGCACGGGCTGTTCGACGCGCTCTTCGGCGGCCTTCTCCAGAGCAGCACGGACTGTGTGACCCTCGTCGATCCGGGGGGCGACCTCCTGTTCATGAGCGCCGGCGGTCAGGCGCTGATGGAGATCGACGACAGCCAGCCGCTCCTCGGACGATCCTGGCTCGGGTTCTGGCACGGGGCGGATCACGAAGCGGCTCAGGCCGCGCTCGCGAACGCAAGGGCCGGGCGCGGCGCCAGCTTCCGCGGCTTCTGCCCGACGCCCTCGGGGCAGCCGAAATGGTGGGCGGTCAACCTCAGCCCGCTCGCGGGCGGCCGACACGGCCCCGAGCGCATTCTGGCCGTGTCCCGCGACATCACCGAACAGGTCGCGCTGGATGCCGACCTGCAAACGACGGTGCGGCGCTATCAGGCCCTGATCGAAGCCACCGGCACCATGGTCTGGCGCGCGGACGCTGCCGGCAGCATCATCGAGTTCCGCGGATGGGCGTCATACACGGGTCAGGCCACGGACGCCTATCTCGGCGATGGCTGGCTGAAGGTTGTGCACCCGGAGGACCGGGAGACGATCACCGCAATCTGGCAGGCGACCATGGCGACCGGGCAGGCGGGCAGCGCCACCTACCGGGTCCGCCATGCACAGGACAGGTACCGGTGGGTTCTGGGCCGGACCGTGCCGCTGAAGGATGAGACGGGCCGGGTCCGGGAGTGGGTCGGCACGATCACGGACATCCACGAGCGTCACGAGGCCGCCGAGACCATCCGGATTCAGGAGGAGCGGTATCGCCTGGCGGTGCGCGCCACGCAGGACGGCATCTGGGACTGGGACGTGGCGTCGGATGATGTCGCCTGGATCAAGGCGACCGGCGAGGTGCGCACCTACACGGATGATGAGAGCAAGCCGTCGTGGTCGCGCTGGGCGGCCCGGATCCATCCCGAGGACCGCGCGCGCGTGATGGCCAGCTTCGCCGCTTCCGTCGCCGGCACGGACGATCGGTGGCAGGCCGAGTACCGCTACCGCAGCGGTGCCGGGGGCTACAAGGAGGTGATCGACCAGGCCTTCGTCGTCCGCGACGCGCGGGGGCGGCCCGTCCGCATGGTCGGTGCGGTGCGCGACGTGACCGAGCAGCGGCGGGCGATCGCCGCGCTGCGCACCAGCGAGGAGCGCCTGCGTCTCGCCCTGCGCGCCGGCCGGATGGTGGCGTGGGAGCGCAACCTCAAGACGGGTCGGGTTACCCAAACCGAGAATGCCCCCCACATCCTCGGTCTGGCGGCGGAATTGCGATCGGAGTTCCTGGATCTCGTACACCCGGACGATCGCGCTCAGATGGCGGACTTCATTCGAACCTGCGGCGCGCGCGAGGAGCGCGAGTTCCGGTACGTCTCACCCGCCGGACGCATGCAATGGCTGTGTTCGTCGGTCGAGCGGGTCGATGCGGATCGGATCGTGGGGATCACCTTCGACATCACGGACCGCAAGCTGGCGCAGGAGAAGCTGTGGCAGACGGCCAACCTCGACGCGCTCACGGGTCTGCCGAACCGGCAACTGTTCCGTGGGCGCGTGGAGGCGGCGCTCGCGACGGCGGAGCTGGACGGCACCTGCGTGAGCCTGCTTCTGATCGACCTCGATCATCTCAGGGACGTGAACGACACCCTCGGCCACGACGTCGGCGATGCCGTGATCTACGAGGTCGCCGATCGTCTGCGGGAGGGTCTGCGGCCCTGCGATACGCTGGCGAGGCTCACGGGCGACGAGTTCGCCCTCATCCTCGTCGACCCGCTGCGCCTGCCCAACGCCGTCCAGCATGCGGAAGCGCTGATCGAGCGCCTGCGCCAGCCGTTGCAGATCCGGGACCAGACGCTGACCTGCAAGGCCAGCATCGGCGTGGCGGCCTGCCCGGATCACCACAGCGACCTGCGCGAGCTTCTCAAGGACGCCGACATCGCGCTGTCCCAGGCCAAGGCGCGGGGCCGGGACCGCGTCGTCGTGTTCTCGGCCGCGATGCGGGTCGATGCCCTGCGCCGGCTGAGGATCGCCGCGGAGATGCGCGCCGCCCTCGCGGCCGGGCAGATCGTGCCGTATTACCAGCCGAAGGTCTGCCTCACGACGGGCCGGATCGTCGGCTTCGAGGCGCTGGCCCGCTGGCGGCACCCCGAGCGGGGGCTGCTGACGCCGGGCTATTTCGGTTCGGCCTTCGAGGATCCGGAGCTGTCCACCGCGATCGGCGACAGGATTCTCGAAACGGCGGCGGCCGACATGCGCGCCTGGACCGTGCGCGGCATCGACTTCGGGCGCGTGGCGGTGAACTTCGCCGCGGCCGAGTTCCGCAAGCCCGATCTGGCCGGCATGATCCTCGATGTCCTGAGCCGCTTCGGGGTCCCGGCGACGCAGTTCGAGGTCGAGGTCACCGAGACGGTGTTCCTCGGTGCGGGGGCGGAGACCGTGCCCGCGACGCTGGCACGGCTGCACGCCCGCGGCGTGAGCATCGCGCTCGATGATTTCGGGACCGGCTTCGCCTCGCTCACGCACCTGAAGCAGTTCCCCGTCGACCACATCAAGGTGGACCAGAGCTTCGTGCGCGATCTGGAACGGGACCCGGACAACGCGGCGATCGTCGCGGCCGTGATCGGCCTCGGCCGGAACCTCGGGATGAAAGTCACGGCGGAAGGCGTCGAGACGGTGGAGCAGGCGCAGCACCTTGCGGCGATGGGCTGCGACGACGCTCAGGGCTACCTCTACGCCAAGCCGATGCCTGGCTCGCGCGTGCCATGGCTATTGGAGACCTGGAACCCCGACGCTTGCGTCGGCCGGCGGGTCGCGATCAGCTCAACGTGAAGGCTTATCTCCGCAGCTGAAATCAATTCGCTTGGTCGTGGGAAGGACTGCTTTGGGTGACTTCCTGTTCGTCCGTTATCGGGGACGGGATGCCCTGCCTGCTACTGCAGAATTGGGCGCGAAGCTGTCATGCGTCGCTAGTCCAGCGAGCGTCCGGTTTCTCGATGTAGCTTCCCGATAGCTGACCGGCGGAAATCCAACCAAGCCGTGTGAGAACGCAGATCATTCAGGGTTTGAGGGAACGCGCGGAGTAGCGTCGCAGATCGAAGTCGCGGGCCTCAGGCCCGGATCGCCGCCATCAGCGGACCGACCTCGAAGATCTGAATCATCCGCTTCATGTTGTAGGCCAGAACTTGCAGGCTCATTTCGGTCCTGACCTTGGCCAAGTTCCGGTTCAGGAACTACGTTGCTCCCATCCAGGCCTTCAGCGTGCCAAACAGGTGCTCCACGGTCTGGTGACGGATCTTCATGGCGTCCGGCCTCCGGTCGAGCCGCTCCCGCATCGCATCGAACACGCCCTCGTGCACACAGCGCGTCTCCGCCGGCGTGCAGCGGGGCTTGAGCGCGCAGCGGAGGCAGGCAATTCCCGTCTCACACGCGAAGACGCAGTGGCAAATGTATTTATTAGCCCTCGACGGTCTCAAGTGCGATCGTCCTGACTGAAACCAGGCAGGGATTGGCATTGTCACGGCGCCACGCGAGCAAAAGCTCCGGCCGGGCGGTTGCGGGGAGCGAGATCGGCCGCAATCGGATGTCCGCCATGCTGTTGCCCCGGGTGCTCGCCGGCACGAGCGCGATCCCGATGCCGGCTCCGACGAGGGCCAGCATGGCGTGGACCTGGTTCACCCGCTGCACGATCCGCGGCGTCACCCCGCCGGTCTCGAACAGCGTGTCGAGCAGATCGATGAAGTATCGGCCGCCCTTCGGCGACCAGGTCACGAACGCCTCGCCGTCGAGATCCTGAAGCGTTGGCACGCGGCCCGTCGCCAAGCGGTGGCCGCGGGGCACCGCGAGCAGGAGCCGCTCGCTCACCAGCGGTGCCGTCGCGATCGACGATTTGGGATCCTGAAGGATCGGGGCCGGCCGCAGGATCGCGAGATCGGTGCGGTTCTCCTCAAGCGCCAGGATCTGCTCGTCGGAGACCATCTCCGCCAGCACGAGATCGACCTCGGGCAGCCTCGCCCGGACATGGGCCACGACATGTGGCAGCGTGCGATAGGCCGAGGCCGCCGTGAAGCTGAGCCGGATCACGCCGCTTTCGCCCCGGGCCGCGCGTTGCGTGATGCGCGCGGCGCTCTCGGCCGCCGCCAGGACCCGGTAGGCTTCCGCCAGGAACGTGCGTCCGGCCGGGGTTAGCCGGACCGCCCGGGTGGTGCGATCGAGCAGCGTCACCCCGAGCGTCTGCTCCAGCATCTGGATCTGCCGCGACAGCGGCGACTGGGTCAGGTTGAGCTTCGCCGCAGCCCGGCCGAAATGCATCTCCTCGGCGACGGCTATGAAGCTGCGGGCGTGGCCAAGATCGAACATTGATGCAGGATCCGGGATAATCCAGCTATAATGAGCGTTGGACGCATTTAAATCGCCGATCTACCCCTGATGCAACGCTGAATGGCGCAGATCAGGGAGTGAAGCGGATGTCCAGAATGACCCCGGCCGAGATGGCCCACGCGCTGGGCTCCGGCCTGCTCTCCTTCCCGGTCACCCATTTCCGCGACGACCTCGCCTTCGATGAGACCGCCTACCGGGACAATCTCAGCCGCTTGGCCGATTACAAGGTTTCGGGCCTGTTCGCGGCGGGCGGCACCGGCGAGTTCTTCTCGCTCACGCCCACCGAGATCGACCGCGTGCTGCGCGCTGCCGTCGAGGAGACCCGCGGCCGCGTGCCGGTCATCGCTCCGGCCGGCCAAGGCACCGCCCTCGCGGTTGAGCTCGCCCAGGCGGCCGAGGCCGCCGGCGCGGACGGCCTGCTGCTGCTGCCGCCCTATCTCGTCGGCTCCGAGCAGGCGGGCCTCGCCGCCCATATCGAGGCGGTCTGCCGCGCTACCGCGCTCGGCGTCATCGTCTACAACCGGGCCAACGCCCAGCTCAACGAGCACACCCTGGCCGGCCTGTGCGACCGCTGCCCGAACCTCGTCGGCTTCAAGGACGGCGTCGGCGACGTCGAGCTGATGACGCGGATCTATGCCGGCCTGGGGGACCGCCTCACCTATGTCGGCGGCCTGCCGACCGCCGAGACTTTCGCGCTGCCGTATCTGGAGATGGGCGTCACCACCTACTCCTCGGCGATCTTCAACTTCCTGCCCGAATGGGCGCTGTCCTTCTACGAGGCGGTGCGCCGGCGCGACCGCGACGCGGTCTACCGGGAGCTGCGCGACTTCGTCCTGCCCTACATCGCGATCCGCAACCGCAAGCGCGGCTACGCCGTCTCGATCGTCAAGGCGGGCATGACCGCCGTGGGCCGCCATGCCGGTCCGGTTCGGCCGCCGCTCACCGAACTCGACGCCGCCGAACACGCTGAGCTGAAGGCGCTGATCGGCGATCGCCGCTGAGACCCTCCACCCTCGCCAAGACCGGAGCTGCCGAACCAACGGCGGCCCGACCCGCCGCCCGGGCGCAATCGGGCGGCATCCATCCTGGGAGAACGTCCATGAGTGCCCTCACGAGCGGCACGGCGAGCACCACCATGCTCGACGCTGCCGATGCGGCGCGCCGTACCCGCGTCCGCCTGCTCATCGTGGTGATGCTGTTTGCCGCCACCACGATCAATTACGCCGACCGCGCCACCATCTCGATCGCCGGGCCCGATATGGCCAAGGAGCTCGGCCTGACGCCCGTGCAGATGGGCTACGTCTTCTCGGCCTTCGCGTGGTCCTACGTCCTCGCGCAGATCCCCGGCGGCTGGCTCCTCGACCGCTACAGCGTCAAATGGGTCTACGCGGCGGCCGTGGCCCTCTGGTCCGGCTTCACCCTGGCCCAGGGGGCGGTGGGCTTCTTCACCGGCCTCACCGCCGTCGTCATGCTGTTCGCCCTGCGCCTGGCAGTCGGCCTCACCGAGGCCCCGGTCTTCCCGGCCAACGCCCGGATCGTCGCGGCGTGGTTCCCCACCCGCGAACGCGGCATGGCCTCGGCGTTCTTCAACTCGGCCCAGTACTTCGCGACGGTGCTGTTCACGCCGCTGATGGCCTGGATCGTCCACAATTTCGGCTGGCACCACGTCTTCACCAGCATGGGCCTGCTCGGCATCGCCTTCGCGGTCATCTGGCTGCGCGTGGTCGATAGCCCGAAGAACCACCCGTCCATGAATCAGGCGGAGCGGGACTACATCGAGGCCGGCGGCGCGCTGCTCGACATGGACGGCCAGGGCACCCAGACCCAGGGCCATGCCGGCAAGACGCTGCGCGAACTCCTCGCCAACCGGATGCTGCTCGGCATCTATGTCGGCCAGTACTGCATCACCGTGCTGACCTACTTCTTCCTGACCTGGTTCCCGGTCTACCTCGTCAAGGAGCGCGGCCTGTCGATCCTGCAGGCCGGCTTCGCGGCGGTGCTGCCGGCGCTCTGCGGCTTCATCGGCGGAATCCTCGGCGGCGTGATCTCCGACATGCTGCTGCGCCGCGGCTTCTCGCTGACCGCGGCCCGGAAGATCCCGATCGTGGGCGGCATGCTGCTCTCGATGAGCATCATCGGCTGCAACTATGTCCAGACGGATGCGGTCGTCGTCGGGCTGATGGCGCTGGCCTTCTTCGGCAAGGGCATCGGCGCGCTGGGCTGGGCGGTCGTCGCCGACACCTCGCCGCGGGAGAGCGGCGGCCTCTCGGGCGGCCTGTTCAACACCTTCGGCAACACCGCCGGCATCACCACGCCGATCGTGATCGGCTACATCGTGCAGAGCACGGGATCGTTCAACGGCGCCCTGGTCTTCGTCGGCCTGAACGCCCTCGTGGCCTGCTTCTGCTACCTTGTGGTTGTCGGCGAGATCCGCCGCGTCGAGCTCAAGGCGAGCTGACCTCCGAGACCGGATCGATCCGGTCCCGCTCCGACAGAACCGCGTGCGCTCGGCGGAGACCGGCCGCGCGGCTCGACCACCCCATGCATCGAGGAGGAACGCCATGCTGAACGACCAGGGCCACGCCGCGCGCAACACGCCGATGGTGACCGACATGAAGGTCGTGCCGGTCGCCGGCCACGACAGCATGCTCCTCAATCTCTCGGGCGCGCACGGCCCGTTCTTCACCCGCAACCTTGTGATCCTCACCGACTCGACCGGCGCCACCGGCCTCGGTGAAGTCCCCGGCGGCGAGGCCATCCGCAAGACGCTGGAGGATGCCCGGGACCTCGTGATCGGCCGGCCGCTCGGGGCCTGGAACGCGGTCCTCAACGCCATGCGGACGCGCTTCGCCGACCGGGACGCGGGCGGGCGCGGTCTGCAGACCTTCGACCTGCGCATCACCATCCACGCGGTCACGGCCGTCGAGACGGCGTTCCTCGATCTGCTCGGCCAGTTCCTCGGGGTGCCGGTGGCCGCCCTCCTCGGCGAGGGGCAGCAGCGCGACGCCGTCGAGATGCTGGGCTACCTGTTCTACGTCGGCGACCGCACGCGCACGGACCTCGCCTACCGGGCGCCGAGTGCCCGCGACGGCTGGTTCCGCCTGCGCGACGAGGAGGCGCTGACGCCGGAGGCCGTGGCCCGACTCGCGGAGGCGGCCTATGCGCAATACGGCTTCAACGACTTCAAGCTGAAGGGCGGCGTGCTGCGCGGCGAGGACGAGATCGCCGCCGTCACCGCCATCCACGAGCGCTTCCCGAAGGCGCGGGTGACCCTCGACCCGAACGGCGCCTGGTCCCTCGACGAGGCGATCCGGCTCTGCAAGGGCCAGGGCCACGTGCTGGCCTATGCCGAGGATCCCTGCGGGGCCGAAGGCGGGTTCTCCGGACGCGAGATCATGGCCGAGTTCCGCCGCGCCACCGGTCTGCCCACGGCGACCAACATGATCGCCACCGACTGGCGGCAGATGAACCACGCCATCCAGCTCGGCGCCGTCGACATCCCGCTGGCCGACCCGCATTTCTGGACGCTCGCCGGCTCGGTCCGGGTGGCCCAGCTCTGCCGCGATCACGACCTGACCTGGGGCTCGCACTCGAACAACCACTTCGACGTGTCGCTCGCCATGTTCACCCACGCGGCCGCGGCGGCCCCGGGCAAGGTCACGGCGATCGACACCCACTGGATCTGGCAGGACGGGGAGGCCCTGACCCGGGAGCCGCTGGCGATCCGCGGCGGCCTCGTGCAGGTGCCGGAACGGCCGGGCCTCGGGATCGAGCTCGACTGGTC
>NZ_JAKSYO010000134.1 GCF_022829635.1 Methylobacterium sp. E-066 | reverse complement strand
AAAGATTTGGTTGCGGGGACAGGATTTGAACCTGTGACCTTCAGGTTATGAGCCTGACGAGCTACCGGGCTGCTCCACCCCGCGCCAAGGTTGTGCGGCTGGTCCGGGCTGGCTGTTCGCCTGTGTGGGCGGGCTCCGGGGCCGTAGCGGTGATCGTGATGAGGGAACGTGTTCGGATTGCGATGTGCAGGTCTGGCGGCGACCGACTCTCCCGTGCCTTGAGACACAGTACCATGGGCGCTGGCGTGTTTAACGGCCGAGTTCGAGATGGGATCGGGTTCTGGGCACGCCGCTCAAGCCACCAGACCGGCACATCGCAATT